>NZ_CP016616.1:2017500-2650000 GCF_002741015.1 Microvirga ossetica
TATGCTGCCTCTTTACGATTTCAAACATCCGCGCCGCCAAACCCGAGAAGGGCAGGGCACGAACCTCATGACATGATCCACGACCATGACGGATCATGGTCCATGGACACACCAAACATCAGGCATCGTGGTGGAGCCTGTCGGGATCGAACCGACGACCTGAAGCTTGCAAAGCTACCGCTCTCCCAGCTGAGCTAAGGCCCCTTGCTCAAACGAGCAGCACGATAATGGTGGGCCTGGGACGACTCGAACGTCCGACCTCACCCTTATCAGGGGTGCGCTCTAACCACCTGAGCTACAGGCCCAGTCGGCCATGACGAACAATCCCTGACGGGACCATCCCAGACCAACCGATGTTTGGATGTGAGAGAAGAGAAACGAAGACGGCAGCGTCCCGCATAGTGGGATCTGACTGATCCCTTGTGTTCAAAAGAGTTCCGATAGAACCGGCATGACGCCGCTTCGTAAGAGAACATCCTTAGAAAGGAGGTGATCCAGCCGCAGGTTCCCCTACGGCTACCTTGTTACGACTTCACCCCAGTCGCTGACCCTACCGTGGTCGCCTGCCCCCTTGCGGTTGGCGCAGCGCCGTCGGGTAAGACCAACTCCCATGGTGTGACGGGCGGTGTGTACAAGGCCCGGGAACGTATTCACCGTGGCGTTCTGATCCACGATTACTAGCGATTCCGCCTTCATGCACTCGAGTTGCAGAGTGCAATCCGAACTGAGACGGCTTTTTAGGATTAGCTCCCCCTCGCGGGTTCGCTGCCCTTTGTCACCGCCATTGTAGCACGTGTGTAGCCCAGCCCGTAAGGGCCATGAGGACTTGACGTCATCCCCACCTTCCTCTCGGCTTATCACCGGCAGTCCCCCTAGAGTGCCCAACCAAATGATGGCAACTAGGGGCGAGGGTTGCGCTCGTTGCGGGACTTAACCCAACATCTCACGACACGAGCTGACGACAGCCATGCAGCACCTGTGTTCCCGCCAGCCGAACTGAAGGATGCCGTCTCCGGCACCCATACGGGACATGTCAAAGGCTGGTAAGGTTCTGCGCGTTGCTTCGAATTAAACCACATGCTCCACCGCTTGTGCGGGCCCCCGTCAATTCCTTTGAGTTTTAATCTTGCGACCGTACTCCCCAGGCGGAATGCTTAAAGCGTTAGCTGCGCCACTGACGAGCAAGCTCGCCAACGGCTGGCATTCATCGTTTACGGCGTGGACTACCAGGGTATCTAATCCTGTTTGCTCCCCACGCTTTCGCGCCTCAGCGTCAGAACCGGACCAGTAAGCCGCCTTCGCCACTGGTGTTCTTGCGAATATCTACGAATTTCACCTCTACACTCGCAGTTCCACTTACCTCTTCCGGTCTCAAGCTCTACAGTATCGAAGGCAATTCTGTGGTTGAGCCACAGGCTTTCACCCCCGACTTATAAAGCCGCCTACGCGCCCTTTACGCCCAGTGATTCCGAACAACGCTAGCCCCCTTCGTATTACCGCGGCTGCTGGCACGAAGTTAGCCGGGGCTTCTTCTTCCGGTACCGTCATTATCGTCCCGGACGAAAGAGCTTTACAACCCTAAGGCCTTCATCACTCACGCGGCATGGCTGGATCAGGCTTGCGCCCATTGTCCAATATTCCCCACTGCTGCCTCCCGTAGGAGTTTGGGCCGTGTCTCAGTCCCAATGTGGCTGATCATCCTCTCAGACCAGCTACTGATCGTCGCCTTGGTGGGCCATTACCCCACCAACTAGCTAATCAGACGCGGGCCGATCCTTCAGCGATCAATCTTTCTGCTCTCGCACGTATCCGGTATTAGCCCAAGTTTCCCTGGGTTATCCCGAACTGAAGGGCACGTTCCCACGCGTTACTCACCCGTCTGCCACTCACCCCGAAGGATGCGTTCGACTTGCATGTGTTAAGCCTGCCGCCAGCGTTCGTTCTGAGCCAGGATCAAACTCTCAAGTTGAAGAATTTGATCTCGACTAAATCTCTACGCAAATTGACAGAGTGCACCCAATCTCCAGGTTTCCCCGGAAACGGTGTACTCACCAAAGCATAGACATGGTCGATATTCTTAACGATCGTTCATCGAACGATCCGCAAGGACACCGCCGCCTACGCTTCTCTTCCCCTCTCAACAATGTCAAAGAGCAAATGTCTCACCCGGAGACAAAAGAGCACTTCCGCAGAACAGACTTTATTCCCGACCGAAGTCGGGCGAAAAGCCCGGGCTCTGTGGAAGTTCTTGACGCCGTTCGCGTTAGCGGCGGCGTCGATGGGCGGTATATAGGCCGAACCCCTTTGGCCTGTCAACGTGCTTGTGAAAGTTTTTTGACAGTGCTTGTCAGTCGGCGTCGGCAGCTGTGCCGCACAGGATTTTCCGGCCTCTGCCTCACTGCGGACACAGTGCGGCACGAAGCAGAGCAGCCTCGGGTGCCTCTCTTGTTAAGGAGTTGGCATCCTGTCCAAGCTTATCTATGACCTGTGCGGTTGTCGTCTCTTGTGCTAGATGGCGTCTAGTGTCTGCGACGGCAACCCCGCATCGACACCAGACAGAGATCAATGAGCCAACCTCCCCGCGATGACAGACGTGGCAGAGCCTCCCGAAGGGAAGCTTCGCATCTGTCGTCCGGCATCGATCTCGGACACGAGCCGCCCCTGAACGCCAGTGGCGGCGCAGCTTCCGAGGTCGACAAATGGGAGGTGAACCTGCGCTGGCTCGGCGCCAGCATTCTCACCGGCTTCACCGGGGCCGCCCTAATCGGAGCCTCCATCTATATTGCCCTCGAGGGCGCGACGACCTCCGCCATCCCGCCGGAGCGCGCCGCTCTCGGCACCCGCTTTGCCTCCGACGGGGATGAGGAGCGGGCCTCGAACGTCGCCCGCAAGGCCGACCGGCTCAATATGTCGGATCACACCGCCTCCGCCCGTCAGAGCTTCAAGGCTCCGATGACGATCCGCAACGGCGAGCGCGAGGCGATCAAGGTCCGGCACTTCGTGCGCGTGGCCACGAATCTCTCCTTAAGCGCCGGCACCTATGCCGCCGATATCCCGCCCTTCAACCCCCTCCGGCTCTTCGCCGAGGGCATGGACGAGCAGCGGGTCGAGCCGGCGCCTGAAGTGGCCGACGCCGATGTCTCTGTCCTGCGGCGGGATCTTGCCCTCGTCGCCATCGAGGCGAGCGCGCCTTCCCTGACGGACGGCGACGTGCTCGCCATCCTCGAGGAGGAGCGCCGGGTCTTCAACGAGGCGGGACGCCGGACTTCCGTGCCGATCCCTGCCCAGCAGATGCTGTCACGGACCTTGCGGCAGCCCGATGGGCTCGGCGATGCCCTGGGCTATGCCCGCGTCGTCGATGCGCCCTTCAGCACGATCGAGGTGCGGGTCGTGCCCGAGAACGTGACCGAGCTGCCGAAGATCGACCAGAAGACCGCCACTCCCCTCGTCGAGGAGCGCGACCTCATCCTCCGCAAGGGCGAAACGCTCGAGACCGCCCTGCGCAGCTATGGTGCCACCCCTGAGCAGATCGCAGCCATCACCGCAGCTCTGGCGGCCCGGATCAAGGTCGAGAGCCTGACCGAGGGCCAGCGGCTGCGCATCCTGATCGCGCCCGGACCGCGCCTCGGCGATCCCAGGCAGATCGTGCGCGTCATCACCTTCGGCGAGCGCGGGATCGAGGGCATCGCGGCCACGAACGACCGCGGCGTCTTCGTGTCCGTCATGCCTCCCATGGACGAATCGAACCGCCAGGTGGCCGAAGTTTCCGAGGAAGAGGGCGAGGACGACCGGCGCGGCGGCGTGCGCCTCTACGAGAGCCTCTACGAGACGGCGCTCAAGAATGACCTGCCGCGCCAGACCGTGAACGAGCTCGTGCGCATCTTCGGCTACGACGTCGATTTCCAGCGCCGCGTCAGCCAGGGCGATTCCTTCGAGGTCTTCTTCGGCTCAGACGACGAAAACGGAGCGCCCGAAGTCCTCTACGCCTCCCTGACCGTGGGCGGCGAGGCGCGCCGGGTCTACCGCTACCAAGGCGAGGACGGCTCGATCGACTTCTTCGACGAATCCGGCCGCTCGCTCAAGAAATTCCTGATCCGCAAGCCGATCGCCGACGGCATCCTGCGCTCGGGCTTCGGATCGCGCTTCCACCCGATCCTCGGCTATTCGCGGCCCCATACCGGCGTCGACTGGGCCAACCGGGTCGGCACCCCGATCATCGCCGCCGGCAACGGCACGGTGCTCAAGTCCGAATGGGATTCGGGCTATGGCCGCCGGGTCGAGCTGCAGCACACCAACGGCTACGTGACCGCCTATTCCCACATGTCCAGCTTCGCCAAGGGCATCGCGCCCGGCAAGCGGATCCAGCAGGGCCAGGTGATCGGCTATGTCGGCAATTCCGGCCTCTCGACCGGCCCCCACCTCCATTACGAGGTGATCATCAACGGCAGCTTCGTCGACCCGCTGAAGATCCGCCTGCCGCGCGGACGCGAGCTCGAGGGCCGCGGGCTGGTTGAGTTCAAGCGCCAGCGCGAGCAGGTCAACGAGCTGATGGCGCATAGCATGGCCTCGGCCAGCCTCTCCCAACGGGCAGAGCTGCGATAGGCCTCGATGCTTGACCTTCTCGCGATCGTGCTGCCGGTCTTCGGTCTGATCGGCATTGGCTATGTCGCGCGACAGACGGGCTTCATCTCCGAACGGGTGGGCGAAGGCCTGTCCGAATTCGTGTTCACCCTGTCCCTGCCCTGTCTGATCTTCCGCACCCTCGTCCGCGCCGAAATCCCAGCCGTCCAGCCCTGGGGCTACTGGATCGCCTATTTCGTCGGCGTCGCCGCAGTCTGGTTCCTGGCGACCGGGATCGGCAGGCGCTTCTTCGGCCTCAAGGGCATCCCCGCCGTCGTGGCCGGATTCGCGACCGGCCAGGCGAATACCGTCTTCGTCGGCGTGCCGATGATCCTCAAGGCCTATGGCGATGAAGGGGCCGTGCCGCTCTTCCTGCTGATCGCCGTCCACCTGCCGGTCACGATGACGCTGGCGACGATCCTGGCCGAGGGGCGCCGGGCCTCGCCCCTGCTGATCGTCCGCCGTCTTCTCACCCATCCCATCGTCGTCGGGATCCTGGCGGGGTCGATCTGCCGACCGGTTGCGGCCTATGTGCCGGCACCGGCCTGGCAGGTGATGGACCTGCTGGCGAGCGCCGCCGTTCCCTGCGCCCTGATCTCCATGGGCATCGCACTGCGCCGCTACGGCCTGCAGATGGGCTGGAAGCTGCCGACGGTGATCTCCTTCCTCAAGCTCATCGTACATCCGCTCATTGTGCTGCTGCTCGCCACTTACGTCTTCCCCATGCCGCCGGTCTGGGCGGGGGTCGCCGTGCTCTTCGCGTCCTGTCCATCGGGCATCAACGCCTATCTCTTCGCAGAGCGCTACGGGGAGGGTGTCGCCCTTGCTTCGAGCGCCATCACCCTGTCGACGGCGCTTGCCCTGGGCACGACCCTGATCTGGCTGCGCGTGCTCGGCATCGGGTAAGACCTAGAGCTGTTTCCACTGATGTGGAATCACCTCTCTTGTTTGGTTTGCCGCATTTTTGACGGCGAACCGGAGCCACTTCGCCGAAAAATGCTCTAAAATCCGAGGCGCTGCCGGATCGCCTGCGGGTCGAGACCCGCGGCGCGGGCCTCCGCCAGGGAGGTCGACTGGCGGCTTTTCGCCAGCTTGTCGCCGGTCTGATCGAGCACAAGCCCATGGTGATGATAGAGCGGCGTCGGCAGGCCGAGCAGGGTCTGGAGCAGCACGTGGAGATCGGTCGCCGCTTCGAGATCCTGGCCGCGGACCACATGGGTGATCCCCTGGAGGGCGTCGTCCAACACCACGGAGAAGTGATAGCTCGTCGGCGTCTCCTTGCGCACGACCACCGTATCGCCCCAGCGCCAGGGATCCGCGGCGACGATCTCTTCCCTGCCCTCGCGATCGAAGCGCCGGTAGCGATAAGGTCCAGGCAGCATCCGCTGCAGCTGCGCACTGTCGAGGCGCCAGGCGTGAGGCTCACCGCTCGCGATGCGCCGCTCCGCCTCCTCATCGGACAGGTTTCGGCAGGTGCCCGGATAGAGCGGCGTCCCATCGGGATCGCGCGGCCAGGGACGATCGGTCTCTGTCTCCTGGCAGGCGATCGCAGCCGTGATCTCCTTGCGGGAGCAGAAGCAGGGATAGACCGCTCCCCTCTCCTTCAGCCTCAGGAAAGCGGCACGGTAGTCGGAAAAATGCTCAGACTGCCGGCGGACGGGGCTCTCCCAGACGAGACCGAGCCAGGCCAGGTCCTCATAGATCGCGGCCTCGAATTCGGGACGACAGCGTGCGATATCGATATCTTCGATGCGCAGGAGAAACCGGCCGCCGAAACGCTTGGCGAAATCGGCGTTGAGCAGGGCGGAATAGGCGTGGCCCAGATGAAGCCGCCCGTTCGGGCTGGGAGCGAATCGAAAAACCGGCTTCGTCACGGGAGCCTGCAGTTGAAAGGGACGACGACATGGCCACCCTCCTCGAAACGGATGCGGTTCTCAAGAGGGGGCTCGATGCGCTGACCGAAGCCGATCCCGTGATGGCCGATCTCGCGGCGCAGGGAGTCGTGCCCCAGTTGCGCAAGCGTCCGCCGGGTTTCGAGGGCCTCGCCTGTATCGTGGTCGGGCAGCAGGTCTCGACTGCCAGCGCGACGGCGATCTGGAACCGGCTTCGGCAGCGTCTCGAACCCGCGACCCCGGAGGTGTTTCTCCGGCTGTCCGACGAGGATCTGCGCGCGGCCGGGCTCTCCGCCGGAAAGGTCAGGACGCTGCGTGCCGTCGCGACGGACATCGTCGAAGGGCGGCTCCCGCTCGACCGGCTTCCCGATCTTCCTGCGGACGAAGCCCACGATCTGCTCACGCGGGTGAAGGGGATCGGCCCCTGGACGGCCGACGTCTACCTGCTGTTCTGCCTCGGCCACCCGGATGCCTTCCCGAGCGGGGATCTCGCCGTTCAGGAGGCCGCCCGCCTTGCCTATGGCCTCGAGCGGCGGCCGGACGCCAGGACCCTGACGGCTCTGGCCGAAAGCTGGCGTCCCTGGCGCGGCGTTGCCGCCAAGGTGCTCTGGGCCTATTACCGGACGGTCAAGGCGCGGGAAGGCGCCCCGACCTGACAGGAACGATCGGGAGACGCTTCATGGCCATGATCGATGGACCCCGCCTTGCGCCGAAATCCGGGACGGCGAGGCAGCTCGTCGTCCTCCTGCACGGACTCGGCGCGGATGGGAACGATCTGATCGCGCTCGGGCAGCAATGGCAGGGCTGGCTGCCGGATGCGGCCTTCGCCGCGCCGCATGCGCCCGATCCCTGCAGCAATGTGCCGATGGGGCGGGAGTGGTTTCCGCTCACCCTGACCGATCCGCGGGAGTTCTGGCGTGGCGTGACCTATGCGGCGCCAGGCCTCGACGCCTTCCTGGACCGGGAACTGGCCCGATATTCCCTGCCGCCCTCGCAGCTCGCCCTCGTCGGCTTCAGCCAGGGCGCGATGATGGCGCTGCATCTGGGCTTGCGCGGGCGGAATGCTCCGGCCGCCATCGTCGGCTATTCGGGCCTGCTGGTGCTGGAAGACAGAGCGGGGCCGGACAGCCTCAAGCCGATGGCGGGGTCGACGCCGCCGATCCTGCTGATCCATGGCGACCGGGACGACGTGGTGCCGGTTGAGATGTTCTTCTTCTCAAAGGCTGCTCTCGGCGCCGCCGAGATCCCCTGCCAATGGCACCTTTCGGCCGGCCTCGGCCACGGCATCGATGAGGAGGGTCTGAGGCAGGGCGGCCTCTTTCTGGCGCAGGCCTTCGGCCTTCCCTCCCCTGTGCAGGGCTAGAGCTGTTTCCACTTGCGTGGAATCATCTCTCTTCTTTGATTTGCCGCATTTTTTGACGGCGAACCGGATCCACTTCGCCAAAAATGCTCTAGGCCCGCGCGGCGGCGAGTGCGGCGTGAGCTCCGGCTTTGAGCATGGAGATATCGCTGCCGATGGAGACCATATGGAAGCCTTTGCGGGCGAGCTCCGCCGCCCGCGCACCCGACACAGCGTAGATCGCCGCGAGCTTGTTCGCGGCCTTCGCCCGTGACAGGGCATGGTCCAGGGCCTTCTCGACTTCGGCGCCGGTGGGATCGAGGCCCTTGCCGCCGGAGAGCGCGATGGACAGGTCGGAGGGGCCGATGAAGATCCCGTCGATCCCGGGCACGGCCAGGATGTCGTCCACGATGGCGAGCGCCTCGCGGGTCTCGATCATGGCAAAGGTGACCGTGAGGCCGTTGGCCTTGCTCAGATATTCGCCGGCCTCGAGTCCGGAGAGGGAGAGCGCCCCATAGGCGCCCCAGCTGCGCTCGCCCGTGGGCGGGAATTTGGTGAAGCCTGCCAGTCGCCCGGCATCCTCGACGGTGTTGATCATTGGGGCGATCACGCCGGAGACGCCGGCATCGAGGTAGCGCGAGGCGGATGCGAAATCCCCGACCGGGATGCGGACGAGGGCGGGCTTTCCCACCGCCACGACCAGCGGAATGGCCTGGAGCACGGCGGCGAAGTCGATGGAACCATGCTGCACGTCCAGGACCACCGCATCGAACGGCTCGCGGGCCAGGATCCCGGCCGTCGCCGGGTCGGGGAGACCGCACCAGGCTGTCAGAAGCGGTGCGCCGCTTTTCAGGCGCTCGGGGAAGGACGGATCGGTCAGCATGATGCCCTTATCGGTGAGTTCTGGACGTCACGAAGGTGAAGATAGGCCGTTTACCGGCCTACCTTGACCTCCTCGATCGCACGTTCGGTCAGCTGGACCAGCTTGGCCTTGAGCTCGGCCTCGTCCGCCGTTTTGCCAGCCCCCTCCAGATCCTTGTAGGCCTTGCGCAGGACATCCGCATCGCCGGCCTCCTCGAAATCGGCGAGAACGACGCTCTTGGCATAGGTCTCGGCCTCATCTCCCGTCTTGCCCAGACGGTCGGCGACCCAGAGACCGAACAGCTTGTTGCGGCGCGCGGTAGCCTTGAAGCGCAGATCCTCGTCATGGGCGAACTGCTTCTCGAAGGCATTCCTGCGGTCGTCGAAAGCGGTCATCTTGTCGTTCTCCTGAACCATGGGGCCTTCATGCGATATAAGGGCGCACTCGCGCAGATGCCAGACGCTCCCCATCTGGAAGAAGGTGCTTTTACCGGGTTGCCCCCGGCGGCCCTCTGCCCGCGTTGTGCTTGCCCAAGGGATCGGATAGGTTGCCCATGGAGCGAACGCCGGTGAAAAGCCGCGCATACGCCAGCCGCGGATCTTAAAAATGACCATCCCCAGGAGCCACGGCACATGGATTTTCTCAAACCACGGTACACGCCTATGAATCGTCGCCGCCGCATCTATGAGGGCAAGGCGAAGGTCCTATATGAGGGCCCTGAACCCGGTACGCTGATCCAGCACTTCAAGGACGACGCGACCGCCTTCAATGCCAAGAAGCATGAAGTGATCGACGGCAAGGGTGTGCTCAACAACCGGATCTCGGAATACCTATTCCAGCATCTGAACGAGATCGGCATCCCGACCCACTTCATCCGCCGCCTGAACATGCGCGAGCAGTTGATTCGCGAGGTGGAGATCATTCCACTTGAAGTGGTGGTCCGGAACGTGGCGGCGGGCTCGCTCGCCACCCGTCTCGGGATCGAGGAGGGCACCCAGCTCCCTCGCTCGATCATCGAATTCTATTACAAGAACGATGCCCTGAACGACCCGATGGTGTCGGAGGAGCACATCACGGCCTTCGGCTGGGCCTCGCCCCAGGAGATCGACGACATCATGGCGCTCGCCATCCGGGTCAACGACTTCCTCTCCGGCCTCTTCCTCGGCGTCGGCATCCGCCTCGTCGACTTCAAGCTGGAGACGGGTCGTCTCTGGGAGGGCGAGTTGATGCGCATCGTCGTCGCCGACGAGATCTCCCCGGATTCCTGCCGCCTCTGGGACATCAAGTCCAAGGACAAGCTCGACAAGGACCGGTTCCGCCGGGACATGGGCGGGCTGGTCGAAGCCTATTCCGAAGTGGCCCGCCGCCTCGGCATCCTGGCCGAGAACGAGAACCCGGTCACGGGCGGGCCCCGCCTCGTGCAGTAAGCCTGCCTTGCCATTAGCGATGCGAAAGCCCGGCTCCGTTGCCGGGCTTTTCTTTGGCGCAGGCGGCTATTCCCCTTCCCCCGGTTTCCTGCATAGATTGGCCTCATGCCCGTCCGCCTGTTGCGTTCCTGCGCCCTGATCCTGGTCCTTGCCCTGACCCTTGCCAGCTGCGGCTACATTCCCCGGCAGGTCGCCGGCCTCTCGGCGGATACGTCTTGGGATGCCCTGCCCTTGCGGAAATGGCTGGCGGAAGACCGGGCCGAGCCGGTTGCGCTGTCCTTCTGCGCTCCTCCGGAATGCGGTCCCGGCCTCGCGGTCAGCGTCATTCGCCTGACGGGCAAGGACGCGGACATCACGGACGCGCTTCTGAAGGACCCGGAGCGGCTGGCCCGCGCCCTGCGCTCGCCCGCCGGCCGCGAGAGGCCGGTGAAGACCCGGATCACGGTCGAGCGCCTGAATGACCCCTATCCGGGCTTTGCCATCGATCTCGCCCCGGCCGACGGCAGCAAGCGGCCGGCCTATGGCGCCGCCTTCGGCCGACGGGAGGGCGAGGCCCTGGCCGTCGTTCTGGTGATCGGCGAAGCCCAGGATGCCGTGCTCGCAACGGCCCGAGACGTGGCTGCCCGTGAATTGGGCTCCTGAAGGCGTTGTCTCTTGCGCCTAATGGCTTTATGGCGTTGGGCACATTCCAAACAGCCCGAGGCCTCCATGAAAGCGCGTGTCACCGTGACCCTCAAGAACGGCGTTCTCGACCCCCAGGGCAAGGCCATCGAAGGCGCGCTCAAATCCCTCGGCGTCGAGGGCATCGACGGCGTGCGCCAGGGCAAGGTCTTCGACATAGAGCTCGGAACCGCCGACAAGTCCCAGGCCGAGGCCCAACTCAAGGCTGCCTGCGAAAAGCTGCTCGCCAATACGGTGATCGAGAATTACCGCGTCGAGATCGCGTGAGGCTTCCATGAAATCCGCTGTCATCGTCTTCCCCGGCTCCAATCGCGAAGGCGATGTGCTGCGGGCGCTCCAATCGGCCGGCTCCAACGTGGAGAAGGTCTGGCATGCCGAGACCGAATTGCCGAAAGGTACCGACCTCGTGGTCCTGCCCGGCGGCTTCTCCTACGGCGATTATCTGCGCTGCGGGGCGATTGCCGGCCGCGCGACCGTGATGGATGCGGTCCGCGCGCATGCGGCGCGCGGCGGGCTTGTGCTCGGCATCTGCAACGGCTTCCAGATCCTGTGCGAATCCGGGCTTCTTCCCGGCATCCTGATGCGCAACGCCAACCTCAAGTTCATCTGCCATCGCCAGTTCCTGCGCGTCGAGCGCAACGACACCGCCTTCACCCGAGCCTATGCCAAGGGCCAGGCCATCGATGTCTGCGTCGCGCATGGCGAGGGCAACTACACGGCCGACGAAGAGACCCTGAAGCGGCTCGAAGGCGAAGGGCTGGTGGCCTTCCGCTATTCCGATGCCCAGGGCCACATCACGCAGGATGCCAACCGCAACGGCTCGATGAATTCGATCGCGGGAATCTATTCGGACAAGCTCAACGTGCTCGGCATGATGCCCCACCCGGAAAATCTGATCGAGGACCTTGTGGGCGGCACCGACGGGCGCGGCCTGTTCGAGAGCCTCGTGTCGTCCTTCCCCCGCGCCGCCTGATTTCGAAAGCACGAGATAACGATGATCCGCAACGACGTCGCCATCACCCCGGAGCTGGTCAAGGAGCACGGGCTTAAAGCCGATGAATACGAGCGCTTCGTGAACCTGATCGGCCGCGAGCCGACCATCACGGAGCTCGGCATCGTCTCCGCCATGTGGAACGAGCATTGCTCGTACAAGTCCTCGCGCATCCATCTGCGCGGCCTGCCGACGAAAGCGCCGTGGGTCATCCAGGGCCCCGGCGAGAACGCCGGCGTGATCGATATCGGCGATGGCTTGGCCTGCATCTTCAAGATGGAGAGCCACAACCACCCGTCCTTCATCGAGCCCTATCAGGGGGCGGCGACGGGCGTCGGCGGGATCCTGCGCGACGTGTTCACCATGGGCGCGCGGCCCATCGCATCGCTCAACTTCCTGCGCTTCGGCGAGCCGGATCATCCCAAGACCGCGCATCTGGTCTCGGGCGTGGTCGCCGGCATCGGCGGCTACGGCAATTCCTTCGGCGTGCCCACCGTCGGCGGAAGTGTGGGCTTCGACAAGCGCTACAACGGCAACATCCTCGTCAACGCCATGGCGGTCGGCCTCGCGCGCACCGACGAGATCTTCTACGCCAAGGCCACGGGCGTCGGAAACCCGATCGTCTATCTCGGCTCGAAGACCGGCCGCGACGGCATCCATGGCGCGACCATGGCCTCGGCCGAATTCGACGACGCGTCCGAGGAGAAGCGCCCGACCGTGCAGGTCGGCGATCCCTTCGCCGAGAAGCTCCTGTTGGAGGCCTGCCTCGAGCTCATGAAATCGGGCTCGGTGATCGCGATCCAGGACATGGGCGCGGCGGGGCTGACCAGCTCCGCGGTCGAGATGGGCGCCAAGGGCAATCTCGGCGTCGAGCTCGACCTCGACAAGGTGCCCTGCCGCGAGGAGGGCATGAGCGCCTACGAGATGATGCTCTCGGAAAGCCAGGAGCGCATGCTCATGGTGCTCAAGCCCGGCATGGAGAAACAGGCCGAGGCGATCTTCCACAAATGGGGCCTGGACTTCGCCATCATCGGCAAGACCACCGATACGCTTCGGTTCGTGATCAAGCACCAGGGCGAGGTGAAGGCGGATCTGCCGATCAAGGAACTGGGCGACGAGGCTCCTCTCTACGACCGTCCCCATGTGGCAAGCCCGAAACAGCCGGTGATCGCGCCCGACAGCGTGAAGGCCCCGATCTCCGAGGCCGAGGCGCTCCTGAAGCTCGTGGGCTCCCCGGACCAGTGCTCCAAGCGCTGGGTCTGGGAGCAATACGACCACCTGATCCTCGGCAACACGGTCCAGACGCCCGGCGGCGATGCCGCCGTCGTGCGCGTGGAGGACGGCCCGAAGGGCCTGGTGCTCACCACCGACGTGACGCCGCGCTATTGCGAGGCCGATCCCTTCGAGGGCGGCAAGCAGGCGGTGGCGGAGGCCTGGCGCAACATCACCGCCGTCGGCGGCCTGCCTCTCGCCATCACCGACAACCTCAACTTCGCCAGCCCCGAGCGGCCGGAATCCATGGGTCAGTTCGTCGGCTGCGTGAAAGGCATCGGCGAGGCCTGCAAGGCGCTCGACTTCCCGGTCGTCTCCGGAAATGTCTCCCTCTACAACGAGACCAACGGCCAGGGCATCCTGCCGACCCCCGCCATCGGCGGCGTCGGCCTTGTCGACGACGTGACGGTCAATGCGTCCATCGCCTTCAAGAACGAGGGCGAGGTCGTCATCCTCATCGGCGAAACGCAAGGGTGGCTCGGCCAGTCGATCTACCTGCGCGACGTCTGCGGCCGTGAGGAAGGCGCTCCGCCGCCGGTCGACCTGGTCCAGGAAAAGCGCAACGGCGAGTTCGTGCGCCAGCTCATCCGCTCCGGCCAGGTCACGACGGTCCATGACGTCTCGGACGGCGGCGTTGCTCTGGCCCTGGCGGAGATGGCGATGGCCGGCAGCATGGGCGCAGACATTGCGGCCGCGCCCGAGAACCTGCCGCTCCATGCCTTCCTCTTCGGCGAGGATCAGGCCCGCTATCTGCTCGCGGCCGATCAGGATATCGCCGCGGACATCCTCTACGAGGCCGGGGCCATCGGCATTCCGGCCGCCATGCTCGGCGTCACCGGCGGCGATGCGTTGATTCTGCCGGGCCGGCAGGCCATATCCGTGAAGCAATTGAAGGCGACGCACGAAGCCTGGCTGCCGAACTACATGACCGGCAAGTCTTGATCGGAAAGCCTTGAGGAGTTTGATCCATGCCGATGGATTCGCGAGACATCGAAAGCCTGATCAGGGCCGCCCTTCCCGATGCGGTGGTCGAGATCAAGGACCTGGCCGGCGACGGCGATCATTATGCCGCCACCGTCACCTCCTCCGCCTTCAAGGGGAAGTCGCGGGTTCAGCAGCACCAGATGGTCTATGCAGCGCTGCAAGGACGCATGGGTGGCGTGCTGCACGCCCTTGCATTGACGACCGTGGCACCCGACAATTGAGAACGAACCCGGCGCCTTGACCGCCGGGACCAAGGAGCATTCCATGACCGACGCCCATCAGGTGATCGACACCGAAGTGAAGTCCAACGACGTCGTGCTGTTCATGAAGGGCACGCCGCAATTCCCCATGTGCGGGTTCTCGGGCCAGGTGGTCCAGATCCTCAACTATCTCGGCGTGCCGTATAAGGGCGTCAACGTGCTCGAGAACGAGGGCATCCGTCAGGGAATCAAGGATTATTCCAACTGGCCGACCATTCCCCAGCTCTACGTGAAGGGCGAATTCGTCGGCGGCTGCGACATCACCCGCGAGATGTTCCAGGCCGGCGAGCTGCAGCAGCTCTTTACCGACAAGGGCATCCAGGTGCAGCAGAGCGCCTGAAGGCATTCCAGCCGACGAGATCGAGGCGGGGCTTGGCCCCGCCTTTTTCGTTTGAGCCCTCGCCAGAAGGAGGGCGTCTTATGTCGCATTCCTTAAACGGCTTAGTTTCCGGCACAATGATCTGTGCTGGACGCAACAGAAAAGCCGCTCGACACAGAATAAGAAGGAGCGGTGAGAAGGGGCTCTTTCATGATCGAACCCGAGACCAACATCATCGCCTTCAAGCCGCGGACGAGCGTGGCGCATCATCCGAAGAGCCTCATGGAGCGGATCTACGCCGCAGGCTCGCTCTCCATCCGGGCCGATGACCGCGCCACCAAGATGGCCGCCACGATGCTGCAGGCCTTGGGGTTCCTGGTGATCGAGGAGATCCTGGCCGACGGCACCCCGCGCCGCCTCCAGCGTGGCGAGGCCAGACAGGCCATGGACCGCCCCTGGCGCCTCTCCAAGCCGGCCTTCTCCGGCAAGATCGGGGTTCCGGACGGCGGGGCCCTGCCAGTCTGAGAGCCCTCAGCCTAAGGGGCTGGCTTATCATCATCATGAGGCGCAGGAGCCTTCTCCCTCCCCCTTGTGGGGAGGGCCGGGGCGGGGGTGTTTCCGCCACACATTGATGGCTATCGCTCACACTTCCACCTCCAACTCCTCCCCACAAGGGGGAGGAGGGTCGCCCGCGCTTTTATGAGCAAGCCTTTAAGAAGCGGCGGCGAGACAGCTTAAGACCGTCCCAAGGCCGCCTTCATGAAGGCGACCGCGTCCGGCGAGGACCATTCGGCCGGCCCTTTCAGCAGCGCGATCTCGCAGCCCGAGCCGTCGACCACGAAGGTGGTCGGCAGGCCGACCACATGGCCGGATTTCTGCAGCACCTGCAGCAGCTTGCCTTCGGGATCGGCGTGATAGGCCAGGTTCCCGATCCCATTCTCCCGCAGCCAGGCCTTCGGCTTGTCGCGGTTGCGGGTGTCCACGTTGATGGCGACCACCTGGAAGTCGGGACCGCCCAACTCCGCCTGGAGCTTGTCGAGGGCCGGCATCTCCTCCCGGCAGGGCACGCACCAGGTCGCCCAGAGATTGACCAGGATGGTCTTGCCCTTGAAATCGGCAAGGCTCATCGGCTGCCCCTCCGGGCCGGCGAAGGCGATGACCGGCGGCGGCTTGGGAGCGCCGCTCACGCCGACGGCCGCCACCTCGCCCTTGGCCAGCGGCTTCAGCCGCTCGGCCGTCGCCTTCGAGGCGCGGCACTCGGCCGTTACGGAGGCCATGGGATCATGAGGTGCAAGGCCGTACCAGGCAGCGCCGGCACTGAGGAGGGCAACGGCGGCCAAGCCGGCCAGCCAGGTTTTTCGGGATTTGGCAGCGTTCGACATCGCCCGTCATGTGGCGCGTTTTCGGCAAAGCCTCAAGCCCCGGCCGCCGGAACGCCCCGCCGGAAGCCTTCACGAAAGCGTTGATCCGGCCCCCGCCCAAGACCCGGTTTTGCCTCCAGCCGCGCGCTTCGTCGGGTGCAAAAAAGCCGGGTCCACTTTTCCGCACGATGCGTTATGGTGCGGCCACGTTTCGGAGTGTCTGATGTCGTCCAGCCTGACTTTTCCCCGCGCGGTTCTGGTTGCGGGCCTTCTCGTTCTCGCTCTCGCCGCGTGCGGCCGCCGCGGCGCGCTTGAGCCGCCGCCGGACGCCTCGGCCCAGGCCGACACCCAGATGCAGACCCCGATGAGCGATTCCACCCTGCCCTCCCCGGTCGGCACGCCTCGCTCCTCGGCGCGGCAGGGCTACACGATTCCGAACAAGCCCTTTATCCTCGACCCGTTGCTCTAGGCCTTTTCGATGCACCATTTCGCCTATCGTAAGGGCGTCCTCCACGCGGAGGGCGTCGACCTGCGCCGCCTCGCGGATGAGGTCGGAACCCCGTTCTATTGCTATTCCACCGCGACGCTCGAGCGGCACTACAAGGTCTTCGCCGAGGCCTTCGCCGATACGGACGCCCTCGTCTGCTACGCCATGAAGGCGAATTCCAACCAGGCCGTTCTCAAGACGCTGGGCCGCCTGGGCGCCGGCATGGACATCGTCTCCGAGGGCGAATTGCGCCGCGCACTTGCCGCCGGCGTACAGGCTAAGCGCATCGTGTTCTCGGGCGTCGGCAAGACGAGGCCCGAGATGGCCTTCGCGCTGGAGAGCGGCATCCTCTGCTTCAACGTGGAATCCGAGCCCGAGCTCGAAGCGCTCTCCGAGGTCGCAATCTCCAAGGGAACGCGTGCGCCGATCTCGATCCGCATCAACCCGGACGTGGACGCCAAGACCCACAAGAAGATCTCGACCGGCAAGTCGGAGAACAAGTTCGGCATTCCCATTGCCCGCGCCCGCGACGTCTATGCGCGGGCGGCCGCTCTCAAGGGGATCGAGGTCACCGGTGTCGACATGCATATCGGCAGCCAGATCACCGATCTCACCCCTTACGACAACGCCACCGCCCTTTTGGCCGAGCTCGCCCGCGACCTCATGGCCGACGGCCACAAGCTGCATCACATCGATCTCGGCGGCGGCCTCGGCGTGCCCTATCGCGAGGACAACGAGCCCCCGCCCGATCCGCAGGCCTATGCGGCGATCATCATGCGCCACACCAAGGATCTCGGCTTAAAACTCGTCTTCGAGATGGGCCGCATGATCGCCGGCAATGCGGGCGTGCTCGTCGCGCGTGTCATCTATGTGAAGCAAGGCGCCGACAAGCCCTTCGTGATCGTGGACGCGGCGATGAACGACCTCATCCGCCCGACGCTCTATGACGCCCATCACGACATCAGGACGGTTGTCGAGGCCTCGCCCGACACGCCGCGCATCGTCGCCGACGTGGTCGGCCCGGTCTGCGAGACCGGCGATTATCTCGCCCTCTCCCGCGACATGCCCGCAGTCAAGGCCGGCGATCTCATCGCCATCATGACTGCCGGCGCCTATGGCGCGGTGCAGGCCAACACCTACAACACGCGCCTGCTCGTGCCCGAGGTGCTGGTCAACGGCGACGACCACGCGGTCGTGCGCCCACGTCCCAGCTACGACGAGCAGATCGGCCTCGACCGGATTCCGGGCTGGCTGGGCTGAAGCCGGCTAACGACACCAGCGCCCACGCATGAAAAACCCGGCGAGAGGATCGCCGGGTTTTGTGTTTGGGTCACTGCCCGACTTAAATTGCGAAGAAGTCCGACACGCTGACCTTCTGGTTCTTGGTCAGAGTGGCGATCTTGACCTGCGCGCTGCGTCCTGTGCCGTCGGCGTCGTAATAGAGCGCGCCGGTAGCCTTGTCGTAAATGATCCGATCCGAGGAATCGTGCGCGGCCTTACCGGTCCAGAACATGTCCGCCTTCAGCTTGGCGGGCCGCGCCTCGGTTCCCGTCTCGCCTATCTTCGTGAACACCGCGTTATCGAGCCAGATCGTATCGTCCTTCGCCGAGAAGTCGCTGACGCGATCCACGTTGCTTGACTTGTTCGGCTTGGTATTGAAGACGAAGAAGTCGCGGCCGCCGTTGCCCGTGAGTACATCGTTACCGAGGCCGCCGAAGATCGTGTCGTTGCCGAGGCCGCCCGACAGGCTGTCCTTCGCCGCACCGCCGGCGATGCGATCGCCCGCGGCGGTGCCTGCGGTGCGCTCCGGATTGATGTCGCCGACGGCGACCGTCACGATGCTGTCATTCGACAAGCCACGAGCGTCGGTGGCGCGGATGGTGAAGGTGTGGGACCGCGCCTGCTCGAAGTCGAGCCCGACGCCGTTCGCCACTTCGAGCTTGTTGCCGTTGAGTCGGAAGGCATCGCTCGCTCCGATGAGCGCATAGCTGACGGTGTCTCCCTGGTTCGGATCCGTCGCCGCGAGCGTGCCGACAAGCGTTCCAGTCGCCGAAAGTTCCGCCACGCTGCTCGCGGAGAGCGTGAGCACGGGCGAGGCCGGCGCGCGGTTGGCGGTAACGGCATTGACGGTCACCTCGGCGGTCACGGCAGGATTGGAGGGATCAGTGGCGGTGAGGGTGAACACGGTCGTATGCACCGTGCCGATCGCGTCGGAGCGATCGGTCGGATTGAATTGGAGTGCGCGCAAATCGTCCGTGATGTCATCTTTATGAGCGGTGATCGTGTAGCGGCCCGCGGCCGCGTCATACGTTCCGAAATTCTTCGCGCCTAGCACCAGTCGCCCCTTCGCCGCGTCGAAGGTGACGACCACCGTCAGAAAATCGTCGTCATCGCTTACGCGCAGGTTGGCGAAGGGCGATAGCAGAGCCGTGTCGGCCCCGGTCGGCGCGGGACCCCTGTTCGTGATCGACGGCTGTGCATTCTCACCCTGTCCCAGCGGAACAATATCAACCGTCACCTGCGCCGTGGCAGTCGCGCCGATGCCGTCGGTAAGCGTGACCTCGACCTTGCGGTCGCGCATGTCGGGGTCGCTCGACAACGTGTTCTGATAGGTGGGCGCCCAAATCAGCGTTCGAACCTGATCGGCTGTGGCGCTGGCCAGGAAATCGATCTTGAGCCCCTCCGCGCCGCCTCCATTCTCGACGATGGTCCCGATCGCGGTGCCGTCCACGCGCACCGTAGTGCCGTCCAGGGTGATGCCGCCGGTGGCGACGATCAGGAGGCGGTCTTCGCCGACGACGCGGTTGGTGATCTTCACCGAGAGCGAGGAGAAGCGTTCGGTATCCTCGGTCACCGTCGCATTGCCGGCGAAGTCGAGCCTCACCGAGGTTCCGACAGCGGCAACCACGCCATCGCCGTCAAGATGAGAGATGACGGGCGGCGCGTTGGTATAGGTGACGCCGCCGAAGGTGATCTTGTCGAATCCCTGACGGAAGACCTGGATACGCTCATCGAGGGTGAGCGCGCCCGTGGTCAGGATCACCTCGTCCTCGCTGACATCGCCGAACATCCGCAGCGCAATCTGGGTTTCGTCGACCGTCACCCTCGCCGGGTCGGTCAGCTCGATGCGCTCGATACCGTTGATCGCGATGCCGCTCAGATCGAAGGCGTCCGCGCCCGACAGTTGCAGCACGTCGTTGCCATCACCGCCATTGATCGTCGCGATTCCGCTGAGGCGGGCGAGATCGGTGATGATGGTGTCCGCCCCGCCCGATCCCGCAATGATCTCGAAGCCGGCGAATGCCAGAGGCAGACGCAGATCGAGCGTCCCCGCCTCGATCATCTCCAGTGTATCGTTGCCGCCGCCGCCGTCGACGCGGTCGCCGTCGGACAATCCGCCCGCCCGGACCTGGAGCGTTTCACCGTCTACCGTCCCGCTCGCGATCTCGGCCGCCGACGTCAGCACGGCGGTGTCGGCGAGCGTGAAGACGCGTTGCGCAACGCCAGCATTCTCGTCGCCGCCCTGGTTGAAGTTCGACCAAGCCGACACCCAGCGTCCCTCGCCGAGATAGGCAGTGACGCCCTGCCGGTTCCATTCGCTGCCCAGCCAGGCCGCGATCGGAGTTTCGACACCTTGCGGATTGCCGTCGCTGTCGAAGCGACGCTGAAACACATCGAAGGCGGAGGAGAAGGTGACGACGAAGCCTCCGTCATCGAGCACCTCGACGGAAGCTTCGGTCTGGACACCCGCTTCCAAGGCGTTGATCCGGAGCGGCTGCGCGAACGCGGCTCGGCCCTGAGCATCGAATTTCTGCAGGAAGACGCCCTGTCCGTCCGCGTCCGGTCCGGACCAGACCACGAGGAAGCCGGTCCCATTCGGAAGAGCCTTGATGCTCGGCGCCGTAAAGGTCGTGGTCGCGACCGCGATGACGTGCTCGTCGGCCAAGACCGGATCGCCGTCGTCGTCCAGCATCTGCAGAACGACTTCGTAGGCCGCAGAGGAATTCGCCTTGCGGGTCCACACCACCGCGGCACCATCGTCAAGCGCAGCGACATCTGTCCCGCCGATCGCGAAGCTGGTGTCAGGGGAGACGCGCCGCTCCTCGGGGTTGCCGCCGCCATTGCGATATTGGGGCTCTCCATCGGCATTATATCGCTGCTGAAAGACCCGTCCCCCGCTATCCTTCCAGGTAATCAGCCATCCATCGTCGAGAATCGTCACTTTCGAGTCGCTCTGCCGGCCGACGGTCAGCGTGTTGACCTGTATGTTCGCCGCCGGTCCGCCAATGGGAAGGAGCGGGCTGCCATTCGCATCGAACCGCTGCATGAAGACATCAGCGTCGCCTGACGAGGCTCGCGTCCATGTCACGATCCAGCCGCCGTCGGGAAGGACCTGGACGGACGCGTTTTGACCGACGGCGCTTCCGGCCATGGCAAGATCGACCCGTTGCTCAGCGGCGAAGACCGGCACGCCGTCGCCGGTATAGACCTGCTGGTAGACGCCCGGCCCGTTCGGCCCGGGCCCGTCCCACGTGACGACCCAGCGTCCATTGCCCAAGGAGGCGATCGAGGGCTGTTCCTGATAGCCCTGCCCGGTCGTGTTGACGCGGATCTCGTTCCCCTGTCGGACTACCGTAAAAGCCATCGGCTTGCTCCCCATGTCTGACGCCTCGCACCCGCGGCATTCCAAAAGCAATGACCTCAGGTGAGAAAGACTTCCCACCACCTTAACAACTTATTATATCGTTTCAATATGCACTAAGGTTTTGGCGCCCAGATGCTCGAAGCCTCCGTTGCCTCACACAACTGCCACCGACTTTGGCTGGGTTGCTTCAATAGGGTAACGAGCCGGATGGGTGGTAGTATCGGATGGAGCGGCCTAAGCAGGTTCGAAGCTAGGACAGGCACTGAGGGTCAGACCAACCGCCGGAACGCTCACGTCACCCCATCCTAAGGAGGCCCCTCCTCCCTCTCCTCAAATCACGAAAAACTCCTTCGCCGTCAGCGCCAGACCCTTCTTCAGGCGGGCGATGTCGATGGCTTCCTTGGCGCCGGAGCCATCGACATCGTAGGAAAAGATGCCGGTCTTCTTGTCGTAGGTCAGGTAGTCGTTCTTGTCCTTGGCCTTGTCGCCGACCTTGAAGAAAGCCTTGTTCAGGGCCGCGGGCTTGGTGAGGGAGCCGGATTTGCCGAGCTTGGCGAAGACCTTGTTGTCGAGCCAGAGCGAGTCGTTCGGCACGTCGTAGTCCCAAATGCTGTCGACATTGGTCTTCTTGTTCGGTTTGGTGTCGAACACGAAGGTTTTCCTGCCGCCGTAAAGCCGGTCCTTGCCGGCGAGCCCCTTCACGATGTCGCTGCCTTTGCCGCCTTTCAGAATGTCGTTGCGGCTCGTCCCGGTGACCGTGTCGATCCGGTCGGTCAGGGCGATCTCGAAGGTGCCGCCGATCGTATGGGTGCCGTCGGAAACCGTCACGCTCACCCGGTGGTGGGTCGGATCCTCGTAATCGAGCACGACCCCGTCGCGGACGACGATGTCGTAGCCACCCTGCTCGTTCTCCAAAAGCGCGAACAGCTTCGCGCTTTCCGGGGACAGGGTGTAGGTCATCTCGTCGTTCTCGGGATCGATCGCGAGCAGCTTGCCGACGACGGTATCGCCCTGCGCGCCTTCGGCAACCTGGGCGGAGGTGAAGGTCAGAGCAGGCTCCTTGTTGACGAAGGTGAGGAAGAAGGTCTTCTCGACCTCGTTGAACCCATCCCCCGCAATGACGGCAAAGACCCTGTGCTCCGCTCTCGTGTAGTCGAGCGTTACGCCGGCCTTGACGAAGACGCCCCAGGTGCCGTCGGCGTTCTTGACGAGATCGAAAAGATCCTGGCCTTCGATCAGCTTGTAGGTGATGGCGTGACCGTCCGGATCCGTGGCGAGGAGCGTGCCGACACGCGTACCGCTCGGTGTGACTTGGCTGACGGGGATCGCCGTAAAATCGATCTCCGGCTCCAGGTTCTCCGAAAGGCTGAGATCGAAAGTGTCTTCATACGTGTCGCCGCCATGCGTGATTGTCAGGACGAAACGCTCGTGGGCGTCGTTCCCGAGCCTAAGCCCACCCGTGACCGACGGGTCGACGACCACGCTCCAGCTTCCATCCTTGTTGTCGACGAGATCGAAGACCTTTTCGCTGTCCTCCGACAGCTCATAAGTCACGATATCGCCCTCAGGATCCTCGGCGACGAGCCGGTAGACTTCCGTGCCGGGCAAGGCACCCTCATGCACGTCCCTCTCGTCGGGCGGAATGTAAGGCCGCTCGTTCACGTCGGCAATTTGGATCGCGAGCGGGGGCCCGTCGACCGTGGTGCCGCTGTTGCCCGTCGCCTTGATGGGAAGACCAAAAAACCGGGGTCCATCCTCATAATCGAACTCGGCTCCCGCCTTCACGACGAGTTCGAAGATCCCGTCTCGGTTCGTGTCGGCAATGGCGAAGTTCGGATCGTCCAGCGTAAAGGCAAAGGTCTCGCCGGCTTCGCCTCCGCTAACGCCGAGCGTGCCGAGAACGGTGCCCGCGTCCGCATCCTCCGGCAGGGTATTGAGAGGGGTGGTCGCGGACATGAAAACAATGGCAGCCATCAAACAGCCTGCGTGATAGTTATAACGTTAGATAACCGAACCATGTATCGATACTGACTTCATGAGGTCAAGCGGTTTCCCTCCCTTAACGGCAAGCCTGAGACTCGATCCCGGCTCCGGCCGTCCGGTCACCGCTTGTTGATGCGCTGTGCCCATTTGACGGCTGGTCATCCGGGGCTCGCGTGCTAGCTTTTCAAAAGGGGGACTGCACATTTCGTGCAGCGGGAGATGTTTGGCATGAGCGAAGGCCAGAACCCGACGCCTGGACGCAGCCACCCGAACCAGCGGTTCGGGCGTCTGGTGTCCCATGCCCGCTGGTCCCTCTGGTGGGAGGAGGCGTGGCCCCGCCTCTGGCTGCCGCTCGCCATCGTCCTCGCGTTCTTCACCCTGTCCTGGCTCGGCCTCTGGCTCGACGCCTCGCCCCTGTGGCGCACCATCGGCCTGGGGCTTTTCACCACCGCCCTGCTGCTTTCGCTCTGGCCGCTCGCGTGCCTGCGCCTGCCGAGCCGGACACGGGCCCTCGATCGGCTCGACCGGGAGACCGGCCTCACCACCGGGCCTGCCCGCGTCCTCGACGATACCCTCGCCCTCGGCTCGGCCGATCCCGGCACCCGGGCGCTCTGGGCCCTCCACCGCAAGCGGGCCGAGGACGCAATCGGCCGCATGCGCGTCGGCCTGCCGCAGCCGAACATGCCCAGGCGCGACCGCTATGCCCTGCGCGCGGCAGGTATCCTCGCCCTGGTGACCAGCGCCTTCGTGGCCGGACCCGAAATCGGCTCGCGCCTCGCTGCGGCCTTCGACTGGCGCCATGTCGAAACCGCCTCCCCGTCCTTCCGCATCGACGGCTGGATCGACCCGCCGCTCTATACCCGCACGCCGCCGCTCATGATCGACCTCGCCCGCGGCCAGAACCTGCGGGCCCCGATCCATTCGACCGTGGTCATCCGCATCGCGGGCGAAGGCAGCGCGGAGATCAAGCCGGGCAAGGGGCTGACGCCGCTGCCGCCCAAGGCCAACCAGCGCGCCGACATGCGCGAGGAGCGCTACCAGCTCGACGGCTCGAGCGAGCTCACCGTCAGCACCGGCTTCGCCAACAGCGTCACGCTCACCATCGACGCCATTCCCGACCGGCTGCCGGAGATCGCCTTCACCCTGCCGCCCGAGGTCAATGCGCGCGGCACCTTCACCTTGAGCTACAAGGGCAAGGACGATTACGGCATCGCTTCCCTCGACGGCATCGTCGAGAAGGCCGACAACAGCAAGGGCCGCTCCCTCGTTCCCGCACCCCAGCTCACGCTCGCTCTCCCGAGCCACGAGGAGAACGCGCCGGACACCAAGTCTCCGGTCGATCTCACGAACCACGCCTGGGCCGGGGCGCCGGTGACGATCCGGCTCAAGGCCAAGGACGAGGCCGGCCAGGAGGCGACGAGCGAAGCGATCAACTTCACCCTGCCGCAGCGCCCCTTCACCAATCCCCTTGCCAAGGCGCTGGTGGAGCAGCGGCGCAAGCTCGTGCTTGCCCCAGACGACCGCAAGCGCGTGCAGGTCGCGCTCGACGCGCTGCTGATCGCGCCGGAAACCTACACGCCGCAATGGGGCGTGTTCATGGGTCTGCGCGCCGGCACGGAGCGCCTGCGCGTCGCCAGGACGGACCAGGACCTGCTCGATGTGGCCGACTGGCTCTGGGCCATGGCATTGCAGATCGAGGACGGCGGCCTCTCCGACGCGGAACGCGAACTGCGCGCGGCCCAGGACCGGCTGAAGGAGGCCATCGACAGGGGCGCTACGGATGACGAGATCCGGCGTCTCATGGAAGAACTGCGGATGGCGATGGACAAGTTCCTGCGCGAATTCGCCCAGCGCATGCAGCAGAACCAGCAATCGCAGAACCAGAACCAGCGCACGCCGGACCGAACCATCTCGCAGGACGATCTCAACCGCATGCTGCGCCAGATGGAAGACGCCATGCGCCGCGGCGACTTGGCTGAGGCCCAGCGCCTGCTCGAGCAGCTGCGCAACATCCTCGAGAACCTGCAGACCGCGCAGCCGAACAACCGCATGACCGATCCGCTCGGGCGCGAGATGAATCAGGCCATGCAGGACATGGAGGACATGGCGCGCGAGCAGCAGAATCTGCGCGACGAGACTTTCCGCGACGGCCAGAACCGGCGCATGCAGCAGGGCGACCGCAACGGGCAGCGCCAGCAGGGCCAGCGCCAGGGCCAGAGGCAGCAGGGTCAGCGCCAGCAGGGCCAGCAAGGGCAGCAGGGCGACGGCCAGGAGCAGGCCGAGAACGGCCAGGGCGGCCAGGAGCAGGATCCGCTCGGCCTAAAGCAGCGGCAGCAGGCCCTCCGCGAACGGCTGCAAGAGCTGCAGCGGCGGATGGAAGGCATGGGCATGCAGGGCGAGCAGGGCCTGGGCGATGCCGAACAGGCCATGCGCGAGGCCGAAGGCGCCCTGGGCCAGGGCCAGGACGGCCCGGCTGTCGATGCGCAAGGGAGGGCGCTCGAAAGTCTGCGCCGCGGCATGCAGGGCATGGCCCAGCAGATGCAGCAAATGCAGCAGGGCGACGGCCAGGGGAACGAGCAGGCCGGCGATCAGCCCGGCCAGGGCAACCCCCAGGGCAACCAGCAGGCCGGCCAGCGCGACAACGATCCCCTGGGACGCCCCGTGCGCAACAGGGATTATTCCGACGGTCGCGTGGAAGTGCCGGGCGCCAATGCGTCACCTGCGCAGAGAGCCCAGCGGATCCTTGAAGAATTGCGGCGCAAGCTGGGCGATCTCAGCCGTCCACAGGAAGAGCTCGACTACTTCGAACGTCTCCTGCGCCGGAACTGAACGCAGCGGTAGCTGATACCGTAACGTCAGCGAACCTCTTGCCTCCGCGATGGGTTCGGGCCACGGTCGCCCGGATGTTTGGTGCATCGTGCGGACCCAGAGGGCGCGTCAGCGACCCGAAGGGCCACGTCAGTGAAAAGTGGATCCGGTTTTCCGCCCTCGACGATGCGCCCATTTAATGGGAAGCATCGAATTGATCCCAAAAGTGGATTCCACTTTTGAGTCCGATGCTCTAGTGGATTCGAGATGAATCGTTTCGTTGATTTGCTTGTCCCGATTGCGGTCGTTGCGGTCGCGTTCGTGCTGCTTCTGGGCCTGGTCAACATGCTGCGCGGCGGTAATGCCAATCGGTCGCAGCACCTGATGAGACTGCGTGTCCTGCTTCAGTTTATCGCCATCATCGTGATCATGGGCGTTATCTGGTGGAGAGCGGTTTAGGCACCCCCGTATTGACACTTTTTCGCCACGGTCTGTATTAAGAGAACGTTAGCCATAAAGGCCTAGCCTGGCGGCGTGAATTTTTTATTGAGTTACGGATCTCTTAATGCGTGTCAGTCCAGCCATAGGCATGAGCCTTATGATCCTTTTGATGGGATCATCGGGTGTCCTGGGCTCCGACTTCAAGCGGCAAACGAATTCCTCCCCAACGTCAACCTCACCGAGCTTCCTGTCGGAATTCCGTTTTGGATTGTCCGCTCAGGATCCCTGGGGCGCGGGAGGGCGTGACGGCTCCGCCAATCTTACCGGCGAAATCCTTTTTGCGAAGCCGTTTACCGCGTCGGACCTTTTCACAAGCTACTTCATTCCTCGCCCCCATGTGGGCGGCAGCCTGAATTTCGACGGACAGACGAGCTTTGCCTATGCTGGCCTGTCCTGGACCATCGACGTGACGCCTGATGTTTTCGTCGAGGGCAGCCTCGGCGGTGCCGTGCATAACGGCAAGGACCATCTCCTGGCCGATCGACAGCAGCTCGGCTGCTCGCCGCTGTTTCGCGAATCGGGCTCGGTGGGCGTGCGGCTGTCGGCCAATTGGAGCCTGCTGGCCACTATCGAGCACCTGTCGGATGCCGGAACCTGCTCGGACGAGAATAGAGGCTTGACGAATGTCGGTGCGCGGGTTGGGTATTCGTTCTAGCGCATCGTGCGGAAAAGTGGACCCGGTTTTCCGCGCCAAACGATGCGCTACTTAAGGGATTGAGCATCGAATCGATCCCAAAAGTGGTGTCCACTTTTGGGTCCGATGCTCTAACTGAACCCCAAAATCCGGGCGCGTCATGGTCGTTCTGAACCGCATCTATACCCGCACCGGCGATACAGGCACCACCGCCCTCGCCGCCGGCGGGCGCCGTCCGAAATACGATCTTCGCGTCGAGGCCTATGGCACGGTCGATGAGACCAATGCCTGCATCGGGCTGGTCCGGCTTCACACGAACGGCCACGAGATCGATGCGATGCTCGGCCGCATCCAGAACGATCTGTTCGATCTCGGCGCCGACCTCTCCACCGTCGAGACGGGCAAGCCCCTGCCCTACGAGCCCTTGCGCATCACGCAAGGACAGGTGGATCGCCTCGAGCAGGAAATCGACCGGCTGAACGCAGAGCTGTCGGTGCTGCGTTCCTTCGTGCTCCCCGGCGGAACGCCCGCCGCCGCCGCGCTTCATCTTGCCCGCACGATCTGCCGTCGTGCGGAGCGCCATGTGGTCGAACTCATGGAGAAGCCGGAGGAGAAGGTTTCTCCTGAGACCGTAAAATATCTGAACCGCCTGTCCGATTTTCTCTTCGTCGCATCACGTTACGTCAATGATAAGGGTGCGCTCGACGTTCTCTGGGTGCCTGGGCAGAACCGCTAGGGCATCGCGCGAAACCGGAGTATTGCGTCAGCCAAGGTGAGGAGCATCGGATGCTCCCAAAAGCGGATTTCACTTTTGGGTCCGATGCCTTAGGAGGGGACGATGTTTCTGCCGCTTCACGACGGTGTTCCCCTCAAGAACATGAAGACGCCGCTCGCGACGCGATGTCTGATCGCCCTGTGCATCGTCGTCTATGGCCTCACCTTCTACGGTCCCCTCGGCGAGGATGAGATGGTGGGCGGTCTCGCCTTCATCCCATCGGTCCTGTTCGGCACCGAGGTGCTGCCGGACGGTTATCCCTTCGTGCCGGTGGAGCTGACGCTCGCGACCAACATCTTCCTGCACAGCTCCCTGTTCCACCTCATCGGCAACATGCTGTTTCTCTGGGTGTTCGGCGACAATGTGGAGGATGCCATGGGGCATCTCCGTTTCGTCGCTTTCTTCCTGCTTTGCGGCATCGCCGCGAGCCTCGCCCATGCCTTCATCACGCCCGAACCCCATCGCCCCCTCATCGGGGCGTCAGGCGGCGTGTCGGGCGTGGTGGCGGCCTATCTCATTCTCTATCCGCGCGTGAAGATCTGGGGCCTCTTCCTGAAAGGCATCCCGCTGCATCTTCCCGCCTATTGGACGATCGGGTTCTGGTTCGCGCTCCAATTCATCTCCGCTTTCCTCGGCGGGGACGACAGCGTCGGCTGGTTCGCGCATCTTGGCGGCTTCGTCGTGGGCGCTATTCTCACACCCCTCATGCGGCGGCGCTACGATCCCGTGCTCGCGCGCGCCCAGGCGCAGGAGTTGCAGGCGCCGCGCTGACGATCAGGGTTCGACCATCGTGCCCCAAAAGTAGATTCCCCTTTGCGGCTCGATGCTCTAGGGTCCCGTCCACCTTTTTCCTATATGTCCGGAGGGCTGATTTTGGGCCATATCCGGATCCGACCTTTGGTGAGGACAGACGAATGAAGCTTCTGGTCTGTGTGAAGCGTGTTGTGGACTACAACGTGAAGATCCGTGTGAAGGGCGACGGGAGCGGGGTCGAACTGGCCAACGTCAAGATGTCGATGAACCCGTTCGACGAGATCGCCGTCGAGGAGGCGGTGCGCCTGAAGGAACAGGGCAAGGCCACCGAGATCGTCGCCGTCTCCATCGGCCCGCAACAGGCGGGCGAGACCCTTCGCACGGCGCTCGCCATGGGGGCCGACCGCGGCATCCTGGTCAAGACCGACGCTGTCGTCGAGCCGCTGGCGGTGGCCAAGATCCTGGCCCAGGTGGTCGCGCAGGAGAAGCCCGACCTCGTCATCATGGGCAAGCAGGCCATCGACGACGATGCCAACCAGACCGGCCAGATGCTGGCCGCCCTGCTCGGCTGGCCGCAGGGCACGTTCGCCTTCAAGGTCGCTGTCGGCGAGGGCTCCATCGACGTCACCCGCGAGGTCGATGGTGGGCTGCAGACGGTGGCCTTGAAGCTGCCGGCCATCGTCACCACGGACCTGCGCCTCAACGAGCCGCGCTATGCCAGCTTGCCCAACATCATGAAGGCCAAGAAGAAGCCGCTCGACGAGACGAGCCCGGAGACGCTCGGCGTCGACGTGGCCCCGCGCCTGAAGGTGCTCAAGACCGCCGAGCCCGGCGGGCGCAAGGCCGGCGTCAAGGTGGCGTCGGTGGCCGAACTGGTCCAGAAGCTCAAAGTCGAAGCCGGCGTGCTCTAAGGAGATCCAACGATGACCACCCTGCTGATCGCCGAGCACGACAACGCTCACCTGAAGGATGCCACCCACAAGGCGCTCTCCGCCGCCACGGCGCTCGGTGCGCCGGTGCATGTGCTGGTCGCCGGCGCCAACGCCAAGGCGGCCGCGGAAGCCGCATCGAAGCTCGCGGGCGTGGAGAAGGTGCTCCTCGCCGACAGCGCTCCTTACGAGCACCAGCTCGCCGAGCCGGTTGCGGCGCTGATCGTGTCGCTGGCGGGCTCCTACGACGCCCTGGTGGCGCCGGCGACCACCACCGGCAAGAACGTGATGCCGCGCGTCGCCGCGCTGCTCGACGTGATGCAGGTCTCCGACATCACCAAGGTGGTCTCGCCCGACACCTTCGAGCGGCCGATCTATGCCGGCAACGCCATCCAGACGGTGCAGGCAACCGACGCCAAGAAGGTGATCACCGTGCGCACCGCCGCCTTCCCGGCAGCGGCCGAGGGCGGCTCGGCTGCCATCGAGACGGTGAATGCGGCCGACGATCCGGGCACATCGTCCTTCAAGGGCGAGGAGATCGCGCAATCCGACCGGCCCGAGCTGACCTCGGCCCGGATCATCATTTCGGGCGGACGCTCGCTCGGAAGCTCCGAGAACTTCACCAAGTACATCGAGCCGATCGCCGACAAGCTCGGGGCGGCGATGGGCGCTTCCCGCGCGGCGGTGGATGCCGGCTATGCGCCGAACGACTGGCAGGTCGGCCAGACCGGCAAGGTGGTGGCGCCCGATCTCTACATCGCGGTCGGGATTTCAGGGGCCATTCAGCATCTGGCCGGCATGAAGGATTCCAAGGTGATCGTGGCCATCAACAAGGATGAGGAGGCCCCGATCTTCCAGGTGGCCGATTACGGCCTCGTCGGCGACCTCTTCACAATCCTCCCGGAACTGAAGGAGGAGTTGACCAAAGCCGGTCAATAAGGTCAGGAATAGTAACGAGCCGGGCATCTTCCGCCCGGCCGTTCTCGTAGAGGATGCAGGCAGCAGATCGATGGGCATAGAGATCAAAACGGTTGGCGTCGTCGGCTCGGGACAGATGGGCAGCGGCATTGCCCATGTCTGTTCGCTCGCAGGATTCAACGTCCGGCTCAACGATCTCTCCGAAGATCGCATCAATGCCGGCCTTGCCACGATCAACGGCAACATGGCCCGGCAGGTCTCGAAAGGGGCCATCACCGATGGCGACCGGCAGGCGGCGCTCGCGCTGATCAAGCCGGCCCTGACCTACGACGATCTCTCGACCTGTGACCTCGTCATCGAGGCGGCGACCGAGAACGAGGAGGTCAAGCGCAGGATCTTCACTAATCTCTGCCCGTCCCTGCGCCCGGATGCGATGGTCGCCACCAACACGTCCTCGATCTCGATCACGCGGCTCGCCGCGGCCACCGACCGGCCCGAGAAGTTCATCGGTATCCATTTCATGAACCCGGTGCCGGTGATGCAGCTCGTCGAGCTGATCCGCGGCATCGCCACCGACGACCCGACCTACGAATCTTCCAAGGAATTCATCGCCAAGCTCGGCAAGACCTCCACCGTCTCCGAGGATTTCCCGGCCTTCATCGTCAACCGCATCCTGCTGCCGATGATCAACGAGGCGATCTACACCCTCTATGAGGGGGTTGGCTCGGTCGAGGCCATCGACACCGCCATGCGGCTCGGCGCCAACCATCCCATGGGTCCCCTCCAGCTGGCGGATTTCATCGGCCTCGACACCTGCCTGTCGATCATGCAGGTGCTGCACGAGGGTCTGGCCGATTCGAAGTACCGCCCCTGCCCTCTGCTGGTGAAATACGTGGAGGCCGGCTGGCTTGGACGGAAGACCAAGCGCGGCTTCTACGATTATCGCGGCGAGAAGCCGGTTCCGACCCGCTAGATCTTCCCAAAGGACAGCGCTGCGGTTGCATCCACATCCCTGTGGGTGCGTCACAAACGTTCCCCCGGCGATCTTCACAACAGCGTCACACTGCCTATAGTCTACTCGGACGGGATACGACCCTTCTCTTGTCCTGCGCGCCACTGCTTTGGCTGCGCCGGCCAGGAAGAAAAGCATCGAATGAAACCCAGGAGCGGTGTTCGCTTTCGGGTCCGATGCTCTGAGGAGGTGAGGTGACGATACACGTCCAGCCTGTTGTGCGACCCGAGGCCTGTCCGGCTCTCGTGCTCAATGCCGATTACCGGCCGTTGAGCTACTACCCCTTGTCCATCTGGTGCTGGCAGGATGCGATCAAGGCGGTCTTCCTCGACCGGGTCAACATCGTCTCCGAATACGACAAGGTCGTGCGAAGTCCGACCTTCGAGATCCGCCTCCCCTCGGTCATCTCCTTAAAAACCTACGTCAAACCGTCTCGGCATCCCGCCTTCACCCGCTTCAACGTCTTCCTGCGCGACCGCTTCAGCTGCCAATATTGCGGAGACCGCGAAGACCTCACCTTCGATCACGTCGTTCCCCGCTCCAAGGGCGGGCAGACCACCTGGGAAAACGTCGTCGCCGCCTGTGCGCCGTGCAACCTCAGGAAGGGGGACAAGCTGCCCCGCGAGGTGGAAATGTGGCCTCGGCAGAGCCCCTTCGCCCCCACCGTCCACGATCTCCATTCCAACGGCCGCCTCTTTCCGCCCAATTACCTCCACGACAGCTGGATGGACTATCTCTACTGGGACAGCGAGCTCGAGCCATAAAAGCCCCCGCAGCGTACGCCGCCTTGATCAGGTCAGCCTGCCCCTTGCCGCGACCGGCAATTCGCCGACGATCCTGTCTCCCCGCACGGTGACCAGACGATCCACCATGTTGACCACCACGCAGACATGGTTCGGCACGATGCGCACCACGTCGCCGATGCTGGGCCGGTCGTTGCAGGCGGAGAGATCGAGAAAGCCGTGCTCTTCCGCGAAACGGGCGATCCTGGCCTGGGGATGCTCGAGAATGAGGCCATGCCCGTCGAGGCCGCCTCCCGTGTCGCTGGTCAGGGTCTTGGAGCCGGAATCGAGAATGCCCCGCTCTGGGCCGGCCCGGCTGACCACAGTCGCATAGACCGTAAGCGCGCAATCCTCCAGCCCGGCGACGCCGGCTGCCAGCATCATGCGATCGTTGAACACCGAAGTGCCGGCCCGATGCTCGGTTGCGCCTTTGATTTTGCCGAGATTGCGCAGGTTGGGCGTGCCGCCCGTCGAGACGATGCGCGGCTCGAGCCCGAACTCCCTGATTCCGGCGGTGGCCTTGTCGAGGAAGGCCTGCGTCTCGGCCGTGGCGTCCTCCGGCGGATACAGCATGAAGCCGGCAAAGGAGAGCCCGGGACGGGAGGCAATGTCCCTCGCGAGCGCAACGGCCTCCGCGACCGTCTCGACCCCGGCTCGCTTGCGCCCGGTATCGCACTCGACGACCACATCGAGATCGCGTCCGGCGATGGCGGCTGCCTCGGGCAGCCCCGCGACCACGACGGGGTTGTCGGCCGCCACGGTGACTTTCACCTGGGACAGCAACCGGCCGAGGCGGGCCATCTTCTCCTCGCCGAGGAGGTTGTAGGCGATGAGGATGTCGTCTTGGCCGCCCTCGGCCATGATCTCGGCTTCGCCCAGCTTCTGGCAGGTGATGCCGCGGGCGCCCGCATCGCGCTGCATGGCGGCGATGACCGGGCTCTTGTGCGTCTTGATATGCGGCCTGTTGGCGATGCCGGCTGCATCGCACAGGGCCTGCACCCGCGCGATGTTGCGCTCGACCACGTCGAGATCGATCACGACCGCCGGCGTCCCGAATTGCCGCGCGACCTCGTTTTTGAGAGCCTCGATGCTCATGATGATCCCCCGTTCCTGTTCAGATTGAAGCTAATGAAGCCGCCTCGGCCGACGCAAGTCCTGCCGACGATCCGGAAGCCCTGCAAATACCTCAGCGGCCGACGTAAAAGCCCTTCCGGGATGCCGCTAGGGCAGCAAAAGCCGCGAGCCCGAGCGAGATCAGCACGTTCCAGCCCGCCAGCGACAGGCCGAGGAAGCGCCAGGCCGCTTCCGTGCAGCTGACGACGCGGGTGGTCTGCAGCTGGTTCATGAAATCGCCCACGCTGCCTGCCGCGGCACCCGACCCGCCGCCGCAATCGCTCGGGCCTGCGAAGAAGCCCCATTCGACGCCGGAATGATAGGCGCCGAGCCCCGCGCTCACGATGAAGGTGAGCGGCAGGAGCCAGAGCCAGATCCTGGCCCAGCGCGGCGGCAGGAGAGCGGCGGCAAGGCCGAGGGGAATGGCGAGGTAATAGGGATTGCGCTGCATGAGGCAGAGCTTGCAGGGCACGTAGCCGAAGACATGCTCGAAGACGAGCGCGCCGCCGATGGTAGCCGCAGCCCCGAGGGCGACGGCGAGAGCCGCTTGGCGCATGGTCAGTGCGAGACGCATCGCTCTCTCCTCAGAAAAGGTAGCGGAACGCCACGAACCCGCCGATGAAGGCGGCGATGGCCAAACCTGCCACCAGGTTGAAGTTGTTGTCGATGATCGACTTGATGCGCGGGCCGAACTTGCTCATCAGCAGGGCGATGATGAAGAAGCGCGCGCCGCGCGTCAGGATCGAGAGGATTATGAACCAGCCCAGGTGATAGCCGGCAAAGCCCGACGTGATGGTCACGAGCTTGTAGGGGATCGGGGTCAGGCCTTTGAGCAGGATCACCCAATGGCCGTATTCCGCATAAGCGTGCCGGAACGTCTCCGCGCCCTCAGACAGTCCGTAGAGCTGGAACAGCCAGGCGCCGATGGAATCGTAGAGTCCCAAGCCGATGAAATAACCCAGGATGCCTCCGATCACCGAGGCGATCGTGCAGATCAGGGCATACGACCAGGCCTTGTCGGGCCGCGCCAGCATCATCGGGACGAGCATCACATCCGGCGGCACCGGAAAGAACGAGCTTTCCGAAAACGACACCAGCGCCAGCGCATAGGGGGCCGAGGGTCGCGCCGCGAGGGAGAGGGTCCAGTCGTAAAGGCGTCTGAGCATGGAAGTCCGCAGGTTCGGGTCCGGATGGGGCCGCGCCCCGGCTCCTTTGAGCACAAGGCGTCCCGAAAGGCGAGAGGCCCGCCTTGCGGCCTAGCGCATCGTGCGGACCCAGAGGGCCGCGTCAGCGACCTGAAGGGCCACGTCAGTGAAAAGTGGATCCGGTTTTCCGCACCTAACGATGCGCCAGGCAAGAGAAGAAGCATCGCATCTCCCTCATTGACCGGCCTTTACCCGGCATGGTAGGTCGCACCTCCTTGCCCCTGTGGCGGAATTGGTAGACGCGCTCGACTCAAAATCGAGTTCCGCAAGGAGTGCTGGTTCGATCCCGGCCAGGGGCACCATATTGATTTCGTTGATGAATTTGGCTCCATTGTGTGGAGCCTTTTTCATATCTGCGATTCCATGTCGGCACCATGTCGGCACGCGAGCGAAAATGGATCGTAAGGCGCAAGAGCTGCGGCTGCCGTTTTGCGGTACTACTTCCATCCGGGTAGCATGTGCAGCCCGGAGGACGAATTGCACAAAACGAAAGACGCAGGCTCTGATCATGCCGTTACACACGCTCCATCATGTCTGTGGGCATTCGCGTGAGTTGGACGTCAATGGCTCCCTTGATGGCAGGGTCCTCGCGAAGCTCCGGCTGTATGAGGAGAGGCTTTGCCCAGCATGCTGGAAGGTAGAGCGGGACCAAGCTCATAAGGAAGTCAACAGTTCACTGCCGCCTCTCCAGGGCACTGAGAAGCAGGTAGCGTGGGCCTTGCAAATCCGGGCTGATGCGGTGATCGAACTCTTGAAAGCAAAATCAGAGTATCGCCATGATGAAATTAGATCCCTGGTCTTGGAGGACTTCCACCAGGAAGCCATCAAGGAATGCTCGGCGAGCAGGTGGATCCGCAATCGACACGCCTCATTCGTCGATCAGGCATGGCGCTATCATTCAGGCAGAGAGCCATACTATCGGTTCATAGCTGAAGGCCACATCGAGAGTGAGGCTGAAATCCTCGTAAGGCAGTATCAGGAAGTCGGAACGGAGTTCTTCAATATCGAAGCTGAACAAGGCATTCTTGGAGCAATGCTCGTAAACAATGATGTATGCGATGCCGTGTTCTTCCTTAAGCCAGAACATTTTATAGAAGACCTCCACAAGAGGCTGTTTGCAGTGATGGAAGCGTTGTTTAACGCAGGAAAGATAGTGACAACTTCACTTCTTGGGCATTTCTTGGGAAACCGGGATCTAGGCGGCATCACAGTATCTCAATATCTAGATGTGCTCGTTGAAAAGGCGCCAGACATCTCCGATGTCAAGCGACTGGCCCTGACAATTTATGCCCTGTCCAAATGCCGTTCGCAGATGGAAGCGTAAGAACCGAGAACCCAAGCATACGAGTTTCGCTCGGTTGGAATTTGCGCCATTGCGGCAGCATCTCACTGCGAATATTCGCAGTGAGGGCTCTGGGGGTCCCCGCGTATATCACTGTCGTTTCCGACAGTGAGCGTAGCCTGGGAATTTCCCTGATTATGAACGGGTCGAAAATTCGACCGGTTGGAAAGCGCCTTCAGATCTGAGGGTGACCTCACTGTGGCTCCCTTTCACGGTAGGCCATCTTCTTTCGATCAAACCACCCCCCTCATTAAAAAGAAAAGCCCCGCCTGGGGCAATCCAGATGAGGCTCGCTCAGGACCGATCCGACGATCAGCCTGCAAAGTGTCCTAAGCAGTTATGAACGGAGAATTCTTTATCGAAAGAAAATGCCGTCTCAGGCTCGCCACTCACGATGGATCGCTGGCGGGGGCGATGGTGGAGGGTCCCGATTGGCGCCTTGCTCAGGGAAATGATTCAAGAGCGCGGCGGCGATGGGGGCAAGCTTGATAAGAATTTCCCACCAGCGTAACTCAGTGGCTTTGGGCTTTGACCTAGTCTCAGGTCTCTTTCTCGGAGTGTTTGGCCTCTTATCCTTTCGTTTCGACATAACACAACCTCCTTAGCAGGGTGGGGAGGTCACACACTTGAGGCAGGCTTTTGCCCTAAAATCCGCTTGGCAAGTGTATGCTCCTGACCCTGCATGGCCTGTAGAGGGTGCCGCTGCGTGCACGCCGCGTTATGCCTCTCTGTCCAAAAAGCGGTCGAGCGCTTCCCGAGTGCGGAGCAGTGGCAGGCTCAGGATGGTTCGCACTTGATCTGGTTGAGAGAATTGGCAGATGGCACGATCAGGCCTTCATTGCCTTCGATCCTGACATGCGTTTCCCCCGGTTCAATCCGACTGACGGCGACGAGATCATCGGCACCGTCGCCCTGGTCGAGCGCGGCCCCGATGCCGGTCTTTGGCGATGGTCCATGACGGTATCGCTGCCCGGCTCGGCCTATCGTCTGCCGACCAGGGGCACCGAGGCGGACAGGAGCACGGCAACCACGCGCATGATCGAGACATACCGGCACTATCTCTCGACGCGACCGCAGCAATATCCGCGCCGTGCCTGACGACCTCCGCTCCCCCATCAAGCACCACCTGGTGCTGCACCGGATCGACCCGGAGCAGGGGATCCGGCGCTTTTACGCCCTCATGATCGAGCGGGATCTGTTCGGGATCGTGCGCCTGGTGCGCAATTGGGGCCGGATCGGCACGACCGGGCAGGAGCTGGTCGAGGTTTTCGACGACGAGCTCAGGGCCGGGGAGGCGCTCGAGGCGGTCGCCCGGGCCAAGCGGCGACGCGGGTACAGGGATTTATGACAGCTACCCGCAAGATCGGTGTGGGAAGACGGGGCTCGTCTTCGAATTCGAAGACGAGTTTACGAAGCAAGCTAACAAAATCTGAGACATTGAGGCGAGCGCCCCCCATGAAGAAGGTTCTTATACCAGTCGTAAGTATTGCTCTATCAGGATGCGCAACTACAGCCGCTCCGAATTTGATCAATGGAAACTACTACATGGCAGGAGATCCAAGCTGCGTTAGAGCCAATTGGACCGGCAATGATAGTAGAATTACCTGCCTAGACGCAGAGAATAAACCAACTGGCTACAGAAATCCTATGACAGCCCAAGACATACAGATATATCAAATGCAAAAGATGTACGAGCTTCAGGCTTCTCAACAATTCCTGCAGCAAGCTCAGTCATATCAGCCCTATCAACCAACTTATCAATACACTCCGCCACAAGTTATGCCGATAACTCCGCTTGGGGGTGGAACTGTTAAATGCATAAGTACGGGTTTCTATACTAACTGTAGATATTAATTAAACCGAGGTATTTTAAGTCTCTCGTGTCTGAACTTAGGCCGGCTCCTTGCTCGACAGCTGAGGGAATAACCGAGCGAACTCGCCCTCAAGGATCTCGCTTCGGCAGAGGAGTTCGTCCGCGACCTTGCCGACCATGTCTACGTGGCCGGCGATCAGCTTTTCCGCACGGTTACGACCTGCGCGGCGGAGCGTGTCGCCGAAGGCCTCGTCCTCGGGAAAAGCGCGCTGCGTGAGGTTGAAAACGCGTATCTCGTCGCCAAGGGTTTCCACGTCGTGAATGACCTCAACACCGCTGCACTCGGCTCCGTACTCGCCACCCATGGCGACGGCGATCTGATCGACCAAGGAGAGATCGTCGGGGATCGCAACGTCAGCCTTTCCGTTGCTGTCGTCGATGATGCGCACCCACCCGACCTCAAGGCCGAGGGCCCAGCCGACAACGGCATGGCCCGCCTCGTGGAAGGCGGTGCGGCGGCGGGCGCGAAGATCCGGGGCGAGGTCAGGTTCGATCATGCACCCCGCTTACAGCTTTGCGCATGGTCCGGCCAGCCCGGCGCTCTCGCAGCGGTGGCAAGAGTGCCGGGTTAGGCTCTTACTTCACGATCCTCGGGTTGTCGTCGAGTAGAAATTTCCAATCGTCAGAAGAGTCCGGATCTGGAATGTTCGGATCGCACTTGGTCGAAAAGGTTATCTCTGTGCCCGCGGCGACAACATCGATCTCCACATCCCACTCGTAGGAGGCATTAGTCCGCATCATCTTACCGCTCGCCCTCTTCGTAGTGCGGGCCTCCTCGATGGTGAGACCAGGCACGGGAGGTAGGCGCTTTGCCACCTCAACCAGACAAACTTTCCGCCCAATCTCTTCTGACCGAGGGGCCTGTCCGCAGCCAAGGCTCCAGCACAGAGGAGCGAAAAAGTGGCAACAAGGCAAATCCGGCTCAACGGTAAATCTCCGACAAGATGATAATCTTTGTCCCTCATAACCTATCGGGCGTGAGCAGCCATTGATCTTTGGATCTACCTCTGTGAGCCCGTCACGCACAGGGCCAAGCATGTCGCATAACGCGCAGTATGGAACAGGCGCTGGCGCAGTAGGCATGGCTCGCCCAAACAAGTCATTGGCGCATGACAGCAAGGCGGATGGAAGCTTTTCCCGCTAATACCCGTCCCGGCGCGTAGGGGCAATTGCGGGCCGAGGGTCGCGAACATGGCCATAAGACCGGGCGCGGCCCTTTTTATTGCCTCGCGCGTGAAAACTGGCCGCGCGATTTCGCATAAACCGCAGTATGGAATGGTCGATCGCCTCGACGAAGCCAGCTTTAAGGTCGGCGACGCCGTGACCGTCCTTTGCGCGCGCGATGACTGCTGCGCCAGACCGACGGGGGCTGACCCGCCCAGCGCCGGAAGGCGCGGGTAAAGGCGCTGGCCTCGGAGTAGTTCAGGATTTCAGCAATCTGGCTGAGCGTCAGGTCCGTCTCGGCGAGCAGCGTGCAGGCAATCACGCAGCGGACCTCGTTGGTCACCTGCCGAAATGTGCGGCCTTCGGCTTTCAGGTACCGGTACAGGGTCCGGCGGGACACCGCGTAGAGGCTGGCGGCCATGTCAGACGTAAAAGTATTCCGGATGAGTTTGACCCGAAGCGAGCGCTGCACCTCCTCGGTGAGCGGGCGTCGGCCACGACGTGATTGGGGCAGGCCTGCCCTGCCGGGGGACAGCATTTCCATCGCATCAGTCTAGCGCGGCTGGAGGGTCGTGCTTGATCGCTTGGGACAGCCTTGTGACCGTTTGGGACGCCGCGGCTGGCCCTCCATTCCCGCGACGTCATTTGCAGAATGCCCGTTTATGAAAACAGCCTTGAGGCCGCGCGGCTGACCTGAAATGGTACCGATTGAGCGCAATGCGCTCCCCTTGCAAGTACCACAATCTCGGCCGACCATCATCCGGCCAGGGACGCTCGTCCCAGGAGGGATCATGACGACCCACTTGCTTGTGTCCATGCCTGCGCTGGCCGCTGAGCCAGAGCCTGGGGCAGATCCCCTGCTGGAGGAGCAGATCAAGCAAATGAAGGGCGGCCCGGGATCCGAATGGGCGGGCGACATCCGGCGGTTGCTCTGTACGTGGTTGACGAGCCATCGCTGTTCGGCGGACGCCATGGCCGATCTGCTGGCGATGAGCCGCCGCACCTTCGACCGCCGCCTGAAGAGCCGCGGCACCAGCTACAGGGCACTTGCAAACGAGATCCGGTTCGAGGTTGCCTGTCGTCTGCTCAAGGATACCGAGATGTCGCTCATCCAGATTGCGGCGGCTCTTGGCTATTCCGAGGCCAGCGCCTTCACCCGCGCTTTCCGGGGCTGGTCCGGCCAGGCGCCAAGCGCGTGGCGAGCCGCCCACTAAAGTGGCAAGAGCATCGCTTCGCGCGGAACAGGCCGAGGAGTTCGCCACCGTGGATGAAGCCGGCCAATCGCTTGAAGCAATCGCTAGGACCAAGCGCCGGCGCGGGTATGGTGACCTATGAGGCTAGCTCTTCCATGACCAAGCCAGCAAGGCCAGGAAGCCCACAGCGAACACCACCCAAGCCCACCAAGGCAGGATGCCGATCACCTCAGCCATTCCGTGCCAGAACGCAGAAAACTCGGCCATGGGTGCCCCGCTGTTTGCAGGACCTTAGCCGGAGGTCGAGGCGAACGGAAAGATTGCAGCCGCGCAACTTCCGATAACGTTTATGAAACTGGGATAGGGCCAAGCTTAGCCCTGTTCGTCAACCCGTGGCATTTGGACTAAGCTGATCATCGTCTCCAACTCTTCCTCGGGAAAGCACATGGCAGCCGCCGCTTTGATCCGGAAGCTTGAGCAATACGACCGCATCTCAGATGCCGAGCGACAGGTGTTGGAGCAAGCCGTCGTCCGGCAAAGGGCTGTGGCCAAGGGAGAGGACTTGGTACGCGAGGGGGATCGTCCGTCGGAGAGCCTCCTCCTCATCACCGGCTTTGCCGCTCGCCACAACATCCTGCGGAATGGCAAGCGCCAGATCACAGCCCTGCATGTGCCTGGTGACTTCGTTGACCTACACAGCTTCCTGATCAAGACGATGGACCACGGCGTCATGGCCATCACACCCTGCACGCTCGGCGTGGTGCCCCACGAGACCTTGCGCGCCATCACAGAAACCCAGCCTCACCTGACCCGTTTGCTTGCATTGCACATTGCCGTCGATGCGGCCATCCACCGTCAATGGCTCGTCTCCATTGGGCGCCAGTCCGCCCGGGAGCACGCCGCCCAACTGCTCTGCGAGTTGTTTCTCCGCCTTCAGGCGGTTGGGCTCACCGAAGGCTCCGGATTCAAGCTTCCCCTCACCCAGGCTGAGCTGGGCGATACTCTTGGGCTCTCCACTGTTCACGTCAATCGAATCCTCCAGGGATTACGGAAGGAAGGTCTGATCACCTGGCAAGGAGAAACGGTGGTCATTGAGGATTGGCCACGTCTGCAAGAGACGGCTGAGTTTGACCCAACCTTCCTGTGCCTGAAAAGCGAGCCACGCTAGCAGAGCGACAGCCTTATATTTCCTTGGCAAGGGCCGAACAATCAACCCTCGCCCGAGTTTGTAGGCACCAGACGCGGGAGAGAGCAGTGCCTCGGTTCTATTTCGACGTGCGGGAAGGAGCGCGCTTCATCCCTGATGAGGAAGGCCTTGAGCTTGAGAGCTTGGACGCCGCCGAGCGGGAGGCGGCTGTAAGCGCGGTTGACATCGGGCGGAGCCAGCTTCCGCACGGCAAGGTTCGTGAGATCACGGTCGAGGTCAACGATGAAAACGGCCTCGGGCTGATCGCCGCGACCACCTCTTTAACGGTGCTCCGGACGATCCGTACGCTCGCGTGAAAGCGGCTGCCCAATTTCGGGTAAAACACAGTATGGAACCGCACTCCACTAGACTAAATCGCCATCGTTATTCTCTCACTAGTGTCAACGGCGGTTCAAAAGTCGACCACGGGGCGGCGCAAAACTGGGCCAGTGGCGGGCGCGCTGACCACATAGCTGGCGCGTGCCATGGCGCATTGGCCCCCTGGGCCAATTGTCATCGGGTTGATTTCAGGACGATGTTTGCCGTTTGCGCGATCGGCTATGAGCAAGACGGTAGCTCTCGCCGTTCATCTCGAGGATGCTGACATGGTGGGTCAGTCGGTCGAGAAGTGCGCCCGTAAGGCGTTCTGAGCCAAGGGTCTCGGTCCATTCGTCAAAGGGCAGATTGCTGGTTATGAGGGTGGCGCCGCGTTCGTAGCGTCGCGAGATCAGCTCGAACAGCAGCTCCGCCCCGGTCTTCGAGAGGGGCACGAAGCCCAGTTCGTCGATGATCAGCAGCTTGTATCCGGCCATCTGCCTCTGGAGACGAAGCAGGCGGCGCTCGTCACGGGCCTCCATCATCTCGCTGACCAGGGCAGAGGCTGTGGTGAAGCCGACGGACAGTCCCCTTTGGCAGGCGGCCAGCCCGAGCCCCAGGGCGATATGGGTCTTGCCGGTGCCGGAGGGGCCGAGGGCAATGACATTCTCGCGCCGCTCGATCCACTCGCCACGCGCCAGCTCTAGGACCTGCATCTTGTTCAGTCTCGGGATGGCGGCGAAGTCGAAGCTGTCGAGGCTTTTGACGGCCGGGAACTTCGCGGTCTTGATGCGCCGCTCGACCATCCGCCGCTCGCGGTCGATCAGCTCCATCTCCACGAGCCGGGCCAAGAAGCGGACATGGTCAAGCCCCTCGGTGGCGCATTGGCGGGCCAGCTTCTGGTGCTCGCGCAGGAATGTGGGCAGTTTGAGCGCCTTGAGGTGGTGGGCGAGCAAAATCTCGGGAGCTTCAGCGCTCATGCGGCATCCTCCGAGATCAGGCACATATAGGCCGCCGCCGATGTCTTCTCGACCCTGGCTTTCGGCAGATAGGGGTAAACATCGAGGTCCAGCCGCGGCGGTCTGCGCTCCACCCGGCACAGGACCAGATGCTTGACCGCATCGAAGCCGATCGCCCCCATCTGCAGGGCCTGCTTCACCGCAGCATGGAGATCCGGGAGATTGAAGAGTTCCAGCAGCCGCAGCACCTGCACATATTCGCGCCGGCCCTGCTTGTTCATGCGGACTTCCATCAAGCCGCGCAAGGTCGCGAACTCCTCGGGCAGGTCCCATCCCTGCAAAGGAGCGGCCTGATCGAGTGCGTTGATCTTGTTCTCGATCAACGGGAGGTAATGTAGCGGATTAAAGATCACCTCTTCCCGCTCGTAGCTGCGGGGATGGCGCGCAATGACCTCGCTGCGGCAGCCGATCACCACCTCGTCGACATAGCCCCGGATCCAGACATCCTGATGGCCCCAGGCCACGGGCACCGAGTAGTCGTTGGTCTTGTAGCGCACGAGCGACTGCGATGAGACGCGCCCGCTGGCCTGATCGCAGGCCTCAAATGGCGAGGCCGGCAGGGGACGCATGGCCGCGGTATCCCGCTGCAGGCGCTGGCCGATCGTCTCGGCCGGCCCCCGCAGCTTGTCATCCTGCCGCTTGCGGCATTGCCCCTCCAGCCAGGTGTTGAAGGTCTCCCAGCTCGGGAAGTTCGGGATTGGCACCATGAAGTTGCGACGGGAATAACCGACGAGGCCCTCCACATTCCCTTTGTCGTTCCCCTTGCCCGGACGACCGTAGCGATCCCGGATCACGTAGTGCGACAGGAAACCACTGAACAACGCCGCCCGCTTGCGCGTCCCGTCCGGCAGGATCTTTGCCACCAGGCAGCGGTCATTGTCATAGAGCACCGACTGCGGCACCGCACCGAAGAAGGCAAAGGCCTGGATGTGGCCGTCCACCCAGGCCTCAGACACAGCCGCGGGATAGGCCCGGACGAAACACGCATCGCTGTGCGGAAGATCAAGCACGAAGAAATGCGCTTTCTGCTCCACCCCGCCGATCACGACCACCGCCTCCCCGAAGTCGGCCTGCGCATGGCCGGGTGGGTGCGACAGCGGCACAAACATCTCCTGGCATCGCCGCTCGCGCTCGCGGATGTAGTCTTTGATCGTCGTATAGCCGCCGGTGAACCCATGCTCCTCCCGGAGCCGGTCAAACACCCGCTTCGCCGTATGGCGTTGCTTGCGGTGAACCGACCGATCGCCCTCCAGCCAGGCATCGATGATCGGGACGAACGTTTCCAGCTTCGGGCGCCGGACAGGAGCATGACGCCGATAGCCGGGCGGCTCCGCATAGGCCATCATCTTGCGAACGCTGTCGCGCGATATGTTGAAATGCTTCGCCGCCTCGCGCTGGCTCATGCCTTCAGAGCACGCCAGCCGAACCTTCCGGTAAAGTTCCACGGTGAAAATCCCCCAGCCCTCCCTGCAACCGGCAGAAAGGGAATAGGTGGACGACTTTTGCGCCGCCCGCAGCGGGTCTATCCCGCCGCTACCGTGGTCAAATTTTGCACCGCCGTTCTCACTCACTAGACTAAATCGCTAGTGTTACCCCTTTCTTTTCCTAAGATCATAAGTCTAACATCTGGGATGTTATCACTTTCTTTGAGTATGATCCTTTCATCGACCGTAGCGTATCAATGGTTCCAAAGGATTTTGGGTGCCTCAGAACGAACAAGAGTTGACTGAAAGGGAATACTATCTTCTCGGCAGCCTTGCGGAGCCGCCTTCTCGAAACAGGGACTTGCATAAATATACTGCCGAGGCGGAGAGGCTTATCCAGCGAGGATATCTGAAGAGGGGGCAATTCGACGTATACACGATCACCCCCAAGGGCCTCGCGGCTTGGCAAGCCTACCGCTTCACGGATTCCTAAGCTGGGTGCGAATTTCGCATAAGCCGCAGTATGGAACGTGCTTGGAGCGGATTAACGAACGCGGCTTCGAAGAGAGAACAGTGCAACTTACCGACTCGAGGTGGAAATTCCGAGTAGTTCGAATGATTTACTATATGGAATTGGCCTGAAATCCGCCTAGAAATCCGCCTAGCTTGCGCCGTGGCGTAAAGGTGCGCCGCTTATCCCTACAGGGGAGCCACGGATATGTGCACAAGGATTTTAGCCGCACTTGTTGTTTGCCTAGCCGCCTCAACGCCAGTCATTGCCGGCGAAATCAAGGGGACCGGCGAGTATATTATGCAACGCGAAGAGGCAGGCAGGTCGGATTGCAAATACTCCGGCTTGAACGATGAATTTTACGACGTGGGTGGGCCGGAATATGATCCAGAAGCCCCGCGAGTGCAGTCCTTTGGCCAGCTCGTACGGCAGGGCCTCAAAAACGTCTTCCCGAGTCCAGGTGACGCCTGCAACCCGAACTAACCCAACGGGTAGCTGTTTGGTAGCGGAACGTTGTTGGGATCGGGTGCGTTACGCAATTGAGGAGTACACTTGGCGCTTCGATGGCCTGCGACGCCGAGCCCCTCGTCGAAGGAGGACGTGATGCACTCCCTTCATCCGCAAGCCCGCACCACCCCAGCCGTTCGCCAGGAGATCGCCCGCTCGCGCGAGCCCACCGGCGTGCTGGCCCAGCGCTTCAGCGTCAGCACCGAGACCGTCCGCAAGTGGCGCAAACGTGGGGCGCAGGACTGCCAGGACCATAGCAGCCGGCCGCACAAGCTGCCCTGGAAAGCCACGGAGGAAGAGCGCGCCATCGTCTGCGCCCTGCGCCAGGCCACCGGCTTTCCGCTCGACGACATCACCTTCATCGTCACGCACTTCCTGCCACATCTCAACCGCGATGCCGTCTACCGCATCCTCAAGGCTGAGGGCTTGGGACGCCTGCCGGCGCAGCAGCACAAGCGGAAGAGCGGCACCTTCAAGGACTACGATCTCGGCTTCGTGCATATGGACATCAAGCACCTGCCCAAGCTGCAGACCGCAAATGGCGAGCGCCGCAAGCGCTTCCTGTATGTCGCCATCGACCGTTGCTCACGCTGGGTGCATCTCGCCGTCAAGGACGACGAACTGGCCACCAGCGCGATCGCCTTCCTGAATGAGGCGGTGCGTGCCTTCCCGTTCAAGATCACGCACGTGCTCACCGACCGCGGCTCCTGCTTCACCGCCGACGGCTTCGAGGACGCCTGCCGCAAACTGAAGGTGGAGCACCGCAGGACCAAGCCGTACACGCCGCAAACCAATGGCCTTGTGGAGCGCTTCAACGGGCGGGTGCAGCGCGAGGTGCTGGGCATTACGATCTACAGCCACCGGGATCTGGAGACGCTGCTCAAGGGCTTCAACCAAGCCTATAACCAGAGACGCCAACGCGTGTTGAAGGGACGATCCCCCGAGCAGGTGGTGCACAGCCGCTTGGCCGCCGAGCCGAAGCGGGCCAACCGGCGCTACAAGCCGCCCGATTCAGACGCTTTGTCGCCAGCCCTCAGGGTCGTCGCTCGCGCCAAGGAGGTCTCGCATCCAGACAGGTAGCCTCTCCAGCGACTACTTATAGATCACTTCCGAAGCCCGCTTGGCACTGCCAAGCGGGCTTTCTCCTGCGCATGTGGGAGTACGTAATTTCGCATAACGCCCAGTATGGAACGCGATTGGAAGGTTTCGGAGCGTATTCCCGGCGCTTTATGGAACCCTGCCGCGCCTATTCAGTAAAAGTGGCTCCCGCAAGCGCCTCGGCGCGCGCACGATTACTGAGATAAACTTGCCGCGGGCGGAGCTTGTGAAGATAGAGCGCAAGGGCCGTCAAACCGAGGAGCAACCCGAAGAAAGCACCAGGGCCGGCGTCGTTTTGTGAGCCTCGAAAGGCGACCATCAGGAGCGCCCCTGCCCCAGCCGCGAGGACGATCGTCAGCACCCACCATCCAAAAAGTTTCCGCTGCGTTGTGCCCGCCGCCGCTTTGGGGAGCTTATGCTCGGCCTTTGCTTTGGGGAAACTATGCTCCGCCGTTGCCGCTTTGGAGACATCCTGCTCCGCCTTTAAAGGCCTGATTTCCGACTCTCTGGCGGAGCGCTGATTATCGCTTAACACGCTCCGGAGCCTGTAGCCGAACTCTCCATCGTCCTCCGGCAAGAGGCGGATGATCTCATAGACGACAGGATTGGAAGTATGACCGGTCACGTGGACCTGTTCGCCCACGGAGTATCTGTGTCCCATGTAAGCCCCCTCTTTAACAATCGTTGAGCGACATCGACCCGCGAGCCGTGTGGCCTCTGAATTATGGCGAACGCACCTTAAATCGCGTTCATTAACAGTGGCTTCCCCGAGGGATTTTAAGTCCCTTGCGTCTACCTGGGTGGCCACGACCACTGGTTCAGATCCCTAAGGTCTCAGTGACGTTCTTCAGCATACGATCCAGTAACGTCGAAGCGCTGAGACGGCTCCTGCAGGCCATTCGGCAGGGCCGAGCGTGAGGGCTGGACAGTGCTAAAGTACGACCCTCGTAACCCGGATCATGTGTTTCGGGCATGTAACCGTTGTAACCGCTGTAACCGCAATAATTTCAATCATTTAGCAGTTACAAGCTTTTGTAACTCTTGTAACCAGCGACTGTATTGCAATGACCCGTTCTGATTAAGACATTGCAATCGAAGATAAATCCCATTTGGAGAGACGTTGTGCCGTAATGAGGTAACTGCCTGCCGGCGTTTTCTTTGCGTATTTACGCCAGGGATCAGTTCCATTCGGCATCGGCAAACCGCCTGTCTGACAGCCATTCACCGAACCACGCTATTAGGTCGGGGCGGGTCCAACGCCCTTTAGATAGCTGAACGGGGTTACCAGCCGAACCGCGTGGCCATGATTTCAGCATAGCCCGCAACGGCTGCTGCAGTAATTCCGTCCGCAATCGCTTCTAAAGGGGCGGCAGGCATCACAAGTCACCAGAATGCAGCCGTTCCAATTATAGCGACCAGAACATGGATGACGATCAGCATTCGAGCCGTCATTGTTGGCAGTGTCCCGACTGTAATGCACCTTGCTCGAGAAGAGCTAGCACATGCTTGCCCATCCCCAAAGGCGCCATGACGACTATAGCGGGCAAGGCTTTTTCTCCCTTATGATCGAGCGAGATCTATTCGGGATCGTGCGCCTGATGCGCAACTGGGGCCGGATCGGCACCAACGGCCGCGAAATAGCGCCGGAATACCCGAGCGAGATCGAAGCCGGCCAAGCCCTTGAGGATCTCGCCCGGCTCAAGCGGCGACGGGGGTATCTAGATTTGTGAAAAGTCAAAGCTTTGCGCTAGGTTGAAGCATAAAGATCGTGGGGGCTTAGAATGAAAGAGTTTATGCGGTGGACTGTAATAGCTTTCCTTGCGGCAATTTCCGCATCTGCGGCCGTTCACGCAGCCACGGCGCGAGGCTACTCTGCTAACCCTGAGTTCGCGGCATTTGTCGCCGTTTTGTTTGGGTTCGGGGCCTTCGGTGTTTACCGAACTGTACCACCGAAGAAGATGAAAGTGGCGGAATAGGGCTGTACCGTGATGATGTTCAGGACGTTCGTCTTGGCGGCATGCGTATTTGCAGCGAGCGCCGCTCCTTCACAAGCAGAGATGACCGCGAGGGAGTTCCTGACCCAGCATAGTAACTCACAAAATGGACGGGCATTCCTCGCAGGACTTTCTGTTGCCTATGGTTGGATCGGAGCCAGCGGCAACACCAAAATCTTCTGCCCTCCTGAGAGTATCTCCATCACCATTGATCAGAACATTGAATTGATAAAGCGCTACCTAGCCACCGCTCCAGACCCAGACAAGGACGACCCGTTAGGTCTTATCCTGCTCGTGGGCTTGAGGTCTGCGTTCCCCTGTAAGAAGTGAATGCGCCCTTGCGCAACGCAAGCGGCGCCGAGGCTATAGTGATCTGTGAGAACCAAGGAGCGGGGTAAGGTTTTGAGTGAAGCACCGGAAGAGGCACCCGGCGAAACGCCATCTGCATGGTTTTACCTTGCCCATGCCTATCTGTACGATGCCGCCACCCTCAGTGCGGCGCCAAAGCCTGCGGGCGGGCACTATGAGGCCCCGGTGCGTTACCTCTACTTCCATGCAATCGAGCTCTTTCTCAAAGCATATCTGAGGCTCAAAGGCATCGAGGAGAAGAAACTCAAATATAGCCCTTATGGTCACAACCTGAATAGCCTTGCGAATGAAGCGGAAAAGCTAGGGCTGTTTATTGGAAAACGCGTGAGGCTTGTTTGCGATGCGACCGATGATTTCGATGACCCTCTAGATGCGCGATACATCAAGACTGGTAGGAGGCGAGCATTGCTTACCTACAAACTTCACGAGGCTGCCCGAGACCTACAGTCGAGGGTGGAGCAATCGCTCAATGCGGCCGGGATTATGACACTGAGGCTTCCCAAGTTGCCGCTTGTCCACCCTCCACGCCCTCTCACAGTTGCGAAGGCCAGGAAGATGCTCATGCGTAAGTGGATGGCGTAATTTCCGATAAGGCTGTTTTTGACAATCTGAGAACAAGCATTCTCAGCTGACGCTGTCCTTGCCGAGGGCTCTTAGCAATTCCTGTAAGCGGCGGAGGTTCTCTTGTGCATCCTTGACCTGCTCAGCCACCTCGGCACTGAGCCGCATCATCCGCTCTCCCTGCTCCTTCGCGGTTCTGATGGCGCATACAGACGGCTACTTGCCTCCAGAATAGCCCACGCAAATGCCCATTCACACGATCCTTCACGCCTGCGGACCCACACGAGACATCGACCTAAAGGGAAAGCCAAAGAGGCACCTGGAAAGAACCGCAAGGTAAGCAGGGGAGAATTGCCCCGCGTGTCGGCGGGATGAACATGATGAACACGTTCTGACGTTGAGCGGCGGCTTGCCGGCCCTGGAGGGGTCCGAGAAGCAGATCAAATGGGCCATGTCCTTGCGTGTTGATGCGCTCCTATGGGTTCTCAAGGCCCTGGACCTAGAGGCAGCTTACTCCTGCGTGCCCCTTTTGCAGTTGGATGTAGCTGCACGCCTGAACCAAGCTTCAGCCTCCTTGCTCGTTCCGGGCTTGCGTGACCACGACAACCACTTCAAACCCCGCTTGTCTCCGTTCCTCGGCACGTGTGAACGTGATCGAAAGCGCCTCCTCTTTGGTCGGGTAGGTCGCAAAGGTCTCTCCATCATGCGAGACCGACCACAGACCTTGCCTTGTGCATGTGACCACGAAGCGTTCCATGCTGGTGGCCCTCCCTGGTGACGCTAAAGGCCAATCTTAAGGGCCGGAACCCACACGGTCTTGGCTCTAGCAGTGATCGTCGGTTCTTGCCGTTCCGCGCATTTTCGCCTTCAGGATGCGCGGGATCCGCCGGAACTCCTCCTGCAGGAACCAAGCCCGTCCAACAACTCAGCATCGCTCAACCGGGGTTTATCGGGATCATCCTGCTGTCGTGGCGGATGGGTGATACTGCGCATTGTCTCAAGCGTGCCTGGGCCGACTCCAGGGGTTGCTAACCAGTGCCGATCGGAGATCTGAGCAATCTCGTGCACAGTGAGCCAGCGCCCCTGGGCCTCATTCAAAATCACTCGTCTCACCCGTGGCGTAATGGCTTCGAAAGGAAACGGCTCATCCAGCGGCATGTGGCATCCTCCAGGCTCAGGATGTCTGGGCAAAGCCAATGAACAATCGAGGCCGATGCAGGGCAAAATGCCGACCTTTTGCGGTTTTTTGCCTCACCTATACCTTTGGGAGCTTTGCTTATCCGCTGGTTCATCCGAAGGTCAGAATGTTTAGCACGACTATATACGAGTCGAGTCCAGTATCCGGCATTTATTGACTAGGTCTATATTGAAATCTGGAGGACAATATGCTTGTCCTAAACAATCGCTGGGACACCAAAGGCTTTGCGCTTTACGGGGCTCTGCTCGGCTTGGTCGGGGGCATGATGCTCAATTTCTTTGATGCCTTCTGGGGGCAGGTGTCCGACGATGATCAGGCCATGCATGCTCTGTCCGTGATGGTCATCTTTATATTGGCTGGAGCATTACTGCTCGCCGCTATCTCTTTTATCCGCAACTGGCTCCTGCGGTGCGCGTAATTCCGATAAAGCCCTGTATGGAACCGCGAACAAAGGCCTCTGCCTGTCGTTGATAGGCTCGGTGAGGTTTGTCCACCATGTCGAGAACGACCATGAGTGGCGGCTCTTTAGCGATCCTCCACGCGTCTGCTCTGGCCAACACATTGGTGGCTGGAAACCGCTTCTACACGGTTGAGATAATCTCCGCGAATTTTGCATAAACCGCAGTATGGAACAGGGTGGATCCCACGAGAGCGCCGGCGCAGCAGGTTTGGAACAATCCAACAAGTCATTGGCCCATGACAGCAAGGCGGATGGACGCTTTTCCCGCTAATACCCGTCCCGGCGCTTAGGGGCAATTGCGGGCCGAGGGTCGCGAACATGCTCACAAGCACGGGTCCTTTTTCATAGGGCCCGTGCTTGTGAACCGAGCCCGGGCGTGAAAGTTGGCCGTTCTGCTGTCCTTCTCGGGGCGCCTATTTGCTTCTCCAATAACGGCTGTCTCGCGGCCGCTGATTGATGCCCTGCGGCGCCCATTCCAGGGTGAACTATTAGCTCGAGAAGCATTGTTCGAGTGAGGCGGCCAAAGAAAAAGCGTCCCACAGGGGGCGCTTCGAAGGTGCCGACCCATGGGGCAGAATTGGGCCTGTGATAGGCAGCGACGCGCTCGTGCCACCTTGGTGCTATCAAGGATGAACTTGTTGCGATGAGGGATTTTGCGCCTGAACGCGCTGGTCTAGGCCAAAAGGCTTAAGCACAATTACTACCTTGTGATTAACTCCGAATCGCCATACGATCACAAGCATTGATCAAGCAATTGCGGTAAGAAAACAAATATATTAAAAGATAAACTTCCTATTGAGCGGGGGCAGATGTGGGATCAAGGCCGTGAACTCGGGGGATAGACCCTGAGCGCGGCTTTTTCTTTCCTCCCAGGACCCTCCTAGTACATTGCGTGTATCGTTTTAAGAGCATTCAACACAAACAATACTAGGCCAGGGGCAGTACGAATGACCATCAGTGAGGCGCAACTGCGCACGCTTAGGCTTCTCAACCAACAAGCCGCTCACCGCGTTTACCGTTCACAGCGAGCCGGTGACTATACCTGGACGCATGAGGATTCCCGCATCGCGCTCACCCCAACGCTGCATCGGCTATTCAGCAGCGGATACGCGACAGTGAGCAGTGATAACAGCGACGTGGCCGTGATTACTCAGAAGGGCCGCGCAGCGGTCGCCGCAAGGGGCTCTGCTTAGAAGGCTCCATCCACCGCGGTAACTGTCCTGTAACCACATCTTCAATAGAAACTGACTGAATCGGGTATGCGGCGTTTGCTGTATGCCTGAACCCAGGGGGCCCGCCTATGACCATTCTCGATCCGATCACCGGGAACCTCGTCACCATCGATACGTCGAGCAGACCGCGCCGTTGATGCAGCACACCTTGGTGCCGCCATAGGTCTTGGTTGCACCTCTCCATCGGCAATGCGAAACGAACAGGCAAACGCACTGCGAGATGGATATGGCGACGAAAGGTCCGAAGCGCATCAAGGCCCATTGCCCGCAATGCGGACCCGACCGATGGGCTGCCATCAAAGCCCGCTACCATGTTCACGATGATCACGGTGACAGCGGCCTGTGGACGGATACGACGTATTACATCGTCCAATGTCCAGCATGTGAGACAGTATATTTCCTTAGTGACTCCGTATTCTCCGAGGACACATCCGTAGGATACAGCCCTCATACTGGAGAAGAGGAGGAGGAGTACGAGCATAAGATCGAGCAATGGCCATCGCCGTCCCAGCGTGACCGACCCAAATGGCTTGAAGAGATATGGGTGTATGACAATCAGCTACATACGTTGCTGATCGATACCTATAAGGCGCTCGATAACGACCTCCGCATCTTCGCAGCCATAGGTATCAGGACCACCTTTGATCGTGCGTCTGAGTTCCTTGGAATCGACTCTGCCAAGAGGTTCGACGAGAAGCTCTTTGACCTCTTGGATCAGGGCAGGATCGGAAGAGACGAATCTAGGATGCTTGATGCACTTACGGATGCAGGAAGTGCTGCTGCGCATCGAGGCTGGGCGCCGACGCCGGAACAGCTTGATGTCATGATGGCGAGCATCGAGGGCTTCATCTACAGGACGTTCATCCTCCGCGATCAGGCGCAGAAGCTGAGGGAGGCAGTGCCGCCCAAGCCATCCCGTGCAAAGAAGCCGAAAATCCCTGAGCCTCCGCCGGAGCCTGCGTCAGCTTGATTGGGCTGGACTCGCGCACGCGAGGCCTCGGAAGCGGGGCCGCATTCCATAACGCCCATACCGCGCAGAAAATCGGGGAGGTGGTAGAGGTGGTATAAGCCAAAGGATAGCTTTGGAGCGGCCGCCTGAACGGCTAATCTGAGGTCTGCGGCCACTCATGGCTTGGTCTGTGAGACTGCTCTGATCGCGAGGCCCCGACGCCGGCCGATTGGGAGGTTCTCCAACCCCTATCGCGCCGGCGTCGCCTTTTCAGCTGTAGGGCCGAATTTCGCGGAAGGTCGTATATGGAATGCGCTTTCCGATAAGGCCGTTTAGGGAATTGGAGCGTGTGGGGTTAGATTGCGCCTCCTGTACAGGCGATGGCCGCCCGCTTATCCTCGAAGCTTGATACAGCAGCGCAACCCCTGACGAGCTCCAAGCCGGAGCAGCCCTCGAGGACATCGCCCAAGTAATGCGTCATCGCGGGTACAAGGACCTATGAAGTCCCAATAGGGAGTGAGAAAGCTGCGCTAGTTGCGCGATCAGCAGCCAAAAAAGAACCCGGCACGAGGCCGGGTTCCTGTCTCGGGGACGGTCATGAGCAACAACACGTCTGCTCATCAACGCTGGCGCCCATGAAGCCGTTCCACGACTGTCGGGCTACCGGATGGGCTTCCTACAATTGATTGCGGTTGCGACTCCGCGAGAAGTACCAGACAGCAGCGGCGACGATGATGGCGAGCACAATGAGCCACCAGTAATCCGCAATACCGCCACCTGCTGCGGGTGGGGAGGCAGGAGTAGTGCCAGGTGCCGGGGTGGTGGGGGCTGGGGTCTGCGCCCATGCAGACGAAGCAGCCAGGAAGGTAGAGGCCATCACTGCCGTGAGTTTGCTCATGGATTTGTCTCCGGTTGAGGTGGCCCAGGGCATACGGCCTACTGAATTGCTAAGTTGGGCCCGTTAGGGAACGCCTCCCGGAATGGCATGTTCCTATGCAAGCCAATCAATGGCACCTAAGCTTCGGGCCACATCCACTGTGCCTATGGAGGAGATCAGAAAGATAAGCGGCCTTCCGCCAAAGACCTATGTGCCAGACCCAAAACTTGAAGCAGCATTGGAGAACCTGAGAAGGGCTATCGGCAAAGCCGGGGGCGCTTAGCAGGATCGGCAGCGCCAGGACGGGAGGCGAAGATGAATCGGGAGCAGCAAGCAGCGCGGATCGAGAAGATCGTTACCAAGATCGCCGAGCGGGCGGTCACCGTGCCCCCTGATCACCGCCCCGCCTACATCCAGGCTGAAGTTGAGAAGGTGCGGCAAGCCTTCCTGGAGACCTATGAGGCTGATGAGGGGCTAAGGGCTTGCGCCATGGAGTTCGTTGACAAGATGAGCGGGTGGATTGAGGCCCGGGTTCACGCGCTGGAAACAGAGGCAGTCGGCAAGGCCGAGACGGGCAAGAGCAGGGCAGAGCCAAAGCCTTGAATCGGGAAAGAGCCGCCATGCAGGACTGGTATCCGGTCAGACTGGCACCGCGGAATGGTAGGCCCGTGATCTGCGCATCTCGCGGATCGTGAGCGCTCATTTCGTGGGATCGTGAGCAGGCATTTCACGCGATCATGAGCGGTCGCGTCGACCGATGGGGTGATGGAGTCAGGAGATTTGGTCGCCGTCAAGAGGGCGGGCTCTGGCGTTCTGCTTTCTCATGCTTTCTCCGGCGAGTTGAAGGCGGTGGGCATTGTGAACAAGACGATCCAAGATTGCGTCTCCAAGAGTGGGATCCCCAATCAGGTCATGCCATGCGTCCACGGGAACCTGGCTCGTGACGATGGTCGATGAGCGGCCGTGACGATCGTCGAGGATTTCCAGGAGATCGCGCCGCTCGGACCCGGTGAGCACTGACAAGCCCCAATCATCGAGGATCAGCACCTGTACGCGACCGAGGGCCTTGAGCAGGCGGCCATAGCGCCCGTCGCCGCGCGCGAGCGCCAATGCCTCGAACAGGCGCGGCACGCGGTGGTAGAGCACCGAGCGGTTATCCCGGCAGGCCTTGTGGCCGAGCGCGCAGGCGATCCAGCTCTTGCCGAGGCCGGCCGCCCCTGTAATCAGCACATTCTCATGCCGGTCGATCCAGTCGCCAACAACCAGCCGGGCAAAGACCGCGCGATCGATGCCGCGCGGGGTTCGCCAATCGACGTCCTCGACGCAGGCGTTCTGGCGCAGCGCCGCGAACTTGAGCCGCGCGGTGAGACGCTTGGTGTCGCGCTCGGCCGCTTCGCGGTCGACCAACAGCCCGATGCGCTCCTCAAAGGACAGAGCGTCGAGATCGGGCAATCGTCGCTGCTCCTCGAAGGCTTTGGCCATGCCGGTCAGGCCAAGCGCGATCAGGCGCTCATGGGTGGGATGGGTCAGCATCGGTTGGGTCTCCTGGGTTCAGTGGAAGTAACCCTGGCCGCGGATGTTGCCGTGGCGCAGGGGTTCGTGGTCGGGCGTCTCGTCAACGACGGCGCGGTCGAGGCCATTCTTGAGAATCGACCGGATCGAGGCGACGGAGCGTGCCTTGATGAGGAGGCCGCGCCGGCAGGCGGCCTCGACGCGGGTGTCGCCATAGCTCCTGGCCAGCGACAGGATGCCGAGGCAGGTGCGGAAGCCCTGCTCGGGATGTGGACGGTCGGCGATCACCGCCTCGAAGAAAGCCGCGACGGAGGGCCCAATCCGTTCACCGGCGGCGATCAGGCCTCGTGGGGTCCACTGGCCGTGGCGGCGATGGGCGCTCGGCATATGCTCGGCAACGGTGGTGTGGCCGCGCCGGTTCGGCGCCCGGGCATGGCTGGCGACCCGCTGGCCCTTGTGGAAGATCTCGACCGTCGCACCGGCAAGGCGCACGTCGACGAGTTCCCGGATCAGGCGGTAGGGCACGGAGTACCAGTGGCCGTCGACCTCGACATGGTAGTCCGGCGCGACGCGGCAGCGCTTCCAGCGGGCGAAGACGTAGGGCTCGTCTGGCAGCGCTCCCAGCCGGGGCCGGTCGATCTCGGCAAAGAGTTCGGCCCGGCTGGAGCCGAAGCCGCGCATCTGGCGGGCGTTGAGTTCGACGACCAGGCTGCGAATGGCGCGATTGAGCTCGGCGAGCGCGAAGAAGCGATGGTTGCGCAGCCGGGCCAGGATCCAGCGCTGGGCGATTTGGACCGCGACCTCAACTTTGGCCTTATCCTTCGGGCGTCTCGGCCGCGCCGCGAGAATGGCGGTGCCGTAATGGCCGGCCATCTCGGCATAGGTGCGGTTGAGGCCGGGATCGTAGCGGTCGGGATTGGTCACCGCCGCCTTGAGGTTGTCGCAGATCACGAACTTCGGAACCCCGCCCAGGAAGGCAAACAGGTTGGCGTGCACGGCAATCCAGTCCGGCAGGCTCTCGCTCGCGCAGGCCTCGGCATAGGTGTAGTTGGAGGCGCCCATGGCGGCGACGAACAGCTTCATGGGATGGGCTTGGCCGGTCAGCGGATCGAAGACGTCGATGGTGTCGCCGGCAAAATCGACAAACACCTTCTCGCCGCCCCTGTGGGTCTGGCGCATTGTTGGGCGAACGCGCCCCTTCCAGGCCTCGTAGGTGGTGCAGAACCAGGTGTAGCCGAAGCCATCGGGATGGGCGGCGCGATATTCCTCCCAGAGCAGCACGCGCGTCACGCCACGCCGGCGCAGCTCCTTCTCGACATAAACCCAGTCGGGGACCGGGCGCCGATCGGTCTGAGCCGAGGATGGTGCCGGAAACAGCAGGAGTTCGAGCGCGTCGTCATCGAGCCCGTCCGGCAGCGGCCAGCTCAGCCCTGCCAGACGGGCGCGGCGCAGGTAGCCATGAACGACGCCATTGCTGATCCCCAGCGTGCGCGCGATGACGCGCTCGGTCAGGCCTTGGACATGTCTTAAACGAAGTACTTCTCGGATCCGGCGCATCGACAATCTCTGGGTTGGCATCGGGCCTCCTCGTGGGTTGAACGAGGCACCCGTAGCCGGTTGAGTTGTCGGCCGAAGCTCCCGGCACCTCCGAAAAGGTGCTCACGATCCTCTGAAATCGTTGCTCACGGTGCCGCGAAATCGCTGCTCACGATCACGCGAAACACGCATGATCCTCTGGATCGAGGATGCAGAGGCACCTCCCACGTATCCAGTAACGGTCGGGGTGTGGGAGACTGACGACATGACAGGCAGGAGCTACTGGCGCGTCTTCGGGGCACCCTACGGCACCCACGCCTACTTCGACCAGCACATTGTCGGTTGGCGGCCGCTGCCGCCCGCTTATCGTGCCTGACGACCTCCGATCCCCGATCAAGCACCATCTGGTGCTGCACCGGATCGACCCGGAGCAGGGCATCCGGCGCTTCTATTCACTGATGATCGAGCGGGATCTGTTCGGAATCGTGCGCCTGGCTAGGCACCGGCGATAAAAAGGCCCCGAGGGGCTGGGTCTGAGACTCAAGGGGACGACCGATTGCCCCAGGCCCTGCCATGGCGGAGTCGCAGGCTGACTTCATGACGCTAATTCTCAGGCACGGCGCTAATCCTCTCCTCAGGGTAGAACCGCTGGACATCCAGCGTGTAGCGCTCGCCGACCTGCAGATCGACATCCTGGGCATCGATGTTGTTCAGGATCAGGGTGATCTCCTGTCCCCCTTCGGCTCCGGTTCCCTCGAACTCGGCTTCGGTGCGGTGCTCGCCCTGAACCATGCGAACGAGCTTGAAGGCTGTCAGGGTTCTCATGGGCGCTATCTCCTCTCAGGGATGGCCAGCCCAAGCATCGGCCAGGATCTGGGCCATGTCATCCTCGCTGTCCTCCAGCTTCAAAATCAAAATAGCGAATTTCGCGGAAGGTGCCTTTATGGAACGCGTCTTGAAGTGTTCGGAGAGTGCTCAGCGCGGCTTATGGGACGCTGCACCGACTATGCAGTAAAACCAACCATCCAAGACCGCCCAGCAGCCACGCGAATACTGGAGACACCTTGTGAGACGATCCGGCCAAAAACTCCCGCCACGTTTTACTCCTGCACACTGTTTTGGGCGTGTAACTGTTGTAACCGTTGTAACGCTAATAATATCAATTACTTAACGGTTACAAGCGCTTGTAACCTCTGTAACCGGCAACTGTGTTCCGTGGTGCTTGCTGCCTTGCGCGCACTGCTCCGAAAACCCAGGACTACCGAGGAGTCAAACCCTCACGAGCGCTCTGCAGAACTGCCCGCACGCTCTTCCGCTTCTTGATCTCCTCGCAGGTAAAGGCCCCGTGCCTGTAATTGCTGTTTCTCGTCCCTCGCGCATTCCCGCTGCCAATCGCTCCTCCATGCATCCTGCACCTAGTCTTCCCATTCACGGCTGGCGACTGGCACAAGGTCCCGGCCCTCGTCCTCGCTCCACAGCGGGGGGCCTGGAGCAAAGGCAAGAGCTTTCGGATCGATGGGTGCATGGGGCTGATTTCCATTTTGCTGTGATCCCCCACCCCCATGCTGGACATTGCCAACGATGGCTTGGGCACCGGGATGAACATGAACGTGCTCGACTCTGACGGTCTGTTCGCCGCCTCTGCGGAGCTTCGCCAAGGCCTCCGCCTGCTGGGTGTAGGCCCGGAGCAGCTTCACCGCGAGATTGCCGCACGTTCCCAAGGTCGGGAGCATGGTGCTGGCTCGGGCCGTGGCCAGCATGTCCATGGCTGCTTCATGGGTTGCGGCCATCTGCATCGCCAGCATGGCCTCAATCTCATTCTCGGGCTGAAGGCCTCCCAACACAGCAAGGCCGGCATTGAGCCCCTGTGTCGGATCCGACTGCCCTTTCCTCTGCATGGCTGTGGTGAGGTTCGACAATCCACGCGTTACGAAATCATGAGACGTTGACCCAAAGGCGTCATGCAGGTGAGCCCGCCAAATTCCCTCTTCGCTATGAGCGGGCTGAATGCTCTTGCTCTCCGGTTTGAAGGGGCCAACCTCCGGCCGCTTGCGCCGGGTGAGGAGACGCTTGCCTGCTTCCCGTCCCTCGTGCCTTTCCCGATCGGAGGGCTCGCGCAATTCGGTCTTTGCCGTCGCTCGTGTCGTGAGGGCTCTGGCAGGCTTGCGCGGTGCTTTGGTCTCTGTAACCGGATTCGAGGCCTGTGCTGTTTTCTCGGCATGCGCTTCCGCTGCCTGTTCCAGATCTCTCATATGATCACCTCTGATGATTGGAGCCTGACCCGATGAGCCGGCTGGCCTGGATGAAGGGGATGAGGCCTTGAGGATTGCCAGTCATTGCTGCTCCGATCCGAACAGATCGAAGGAGCGGCCATCCGACAGGCTGGCACCGGTGGTCGTGATGGCCGTGACGGTTGCGCCCTTCAGAGCCCAGGCCAATCCATGGCCCGAGAACACATCATCCGGCGACCATCCGAAGGCTGCGGCCTTCGCCCCGAAGGCGTCGAGGAAGAGGCCCGCATCGTTGATCGCCTGATGCCATTCGGCCTCGCTCTTGACCTCCGGCGGGCTCATCTGGAGCTTGGCGAACCCGGCCACGAAGGTGGGATGAACCCCTCCTTCTATGGCTGAGAACGCTTCTCTCTCAAGGAGGTGTGCGCGCCTTTCCTCTTCCTTGGTCGGCTCATCGGTTACAAGGGTTACAAGAGTTTGTAACCGCGAAGTGTCTGATGTTGTTGAGGTTACAGAGGTTACACCGGTTACACGCTGTGGTTCAGGTAGACCGGATTTCAGGAAGGCCCTGAAGGCCTCGATATTGGGGGTGCGGTTGGCTTGCATCCTCCCCTCCCTCAACAGCCGAGAGCCGAGGCGCGCACGGCATACGTGCCGACGGTGCGCCCATCGATCTTGCGGATAAAGCGATAGGCTTTGTCCGATGGTGTGGTGAGCAGGGATCCGCGATCAAACAGCATCACCGCGACACTCTTGGGGTCTGCGATCCCCGCAAGGGTTTCCTTCCACCCGGTTGTGGTGAAGCCCCAGTACAGATCGCCGTCATGATCGAAGCGATAGCCGATGAGATCCCGCACGCCCTGCCCATTCGTCGGGGCTTCCGGGGTGAACCCGTTGAGATTGCGGAACCGGCTCTCGCCATGCTTCTCTACAGCCGCGCGGATCGCATCCATGGCCGCCACCAGTTCGCCAGGACCATCGCCGCCTAGAGTGGAGCGCCAAGCCTCGAAGCACACAGCCGCGGCGCGCTCTGCCTCGCCCTGCCTCCACGGAAGGCCAAGGGCTGCGGCGGCCAACTCTCCAGCAGATGCGATCAGGGCGAAGCGGTGAGCCACGCGGTTAGCCTGACCGCCGTTCCCGTCGTATCCCTCCAAAAGCTTCTTCTGGATCGTGTTGATGCGCTCGCGGGCCACGCGCGCCACCGTATCCGGATCGTCCGCAAGGTAGGCTGCGAACATCGGGCCTGCCGTGCCAAAGAACTGCATGGCGGCAGCCTTCATCGCCTTGGAGAATGCCTCGGGCGTGTGCTGCTTGGTATCCTCAAAGAGACCCTTGCCTTTGCCTGCATCTGCCGGCACATCGACCAAGCGAACGAGTTGTCCTGCCTTCGCTCGCTTGCCACCTTCAGCAATCTTGTCGCCAAGACCAACTTCACCGGACGACAGCAGCATGATCCGCCATTCAGCGCGGGCTCGGCTCTCAGCGTCTCGGGTAGCCCGGCCCTTACCCTGGCCATTCGTCAGCAGGTAGGCTGTAGCACCTGCTTCCTTGGCGTCGAGCTCGCCCAGCTCATCTAGGATCAGCGCAGTACCGGAGTGAGCACGTGCGACCGACTCCAGGAAATTGCCGGTCGCTCTCCACGTCTGAGTGAAGCCGCCCCGGCCGCCGCCTCCCCACACGCTGCCTGCCACCATCAGGGCCGTGCTCTTGCCGAGAGACGAGGCGCCAACGAGATGGACGCCGCCACCCTCATCAGAAAGCAGATCGGCAATTGGGCCAGCAAAGGCGAGGCAGATGGGGAGGATAAGGCGAGAGTTGCCGGAAGCAGGTCGAGCAACATTCTCGATCCAGTCCTCGAGACTCCCGCTCTCGGCGTACCGGGCGGCATCAGCGCGACCGTCATAGACCACATTCTCACCTGAGGTTCTGCCCATGGTCGCATGGGGGAGCACGAAGACGTCACCATGCCAGCCACTGCGGCGAACCAAGCGCACCCGGTCCCGGCAATCCAGCTGGGAGAGGGCGGCCTTGAACTTCTTGAGGCGATCGGCATGGGGAGAGAGCTTCAGCCCTCCCGCAACCAGCGGCTTAATCGCTTCGTTGCCGTCTCCGATCAGATCCGCGAGAGCGACATAGTGGCGATGTACGACGCCATCACGGTCTTTCCACTCGAGAGCGATCGACCAACCGTCGCCGCTTTGATCGCGTGCAAGTCCGAGAACTGTGAAGGGGCCAGAAAGCCTCTGAGGCGGCTTGTCCCCATCGCCGCCATGAAACAAGCCCCTGGAGTTGAGAATGTAGCCCTCGGGCAAGAAGACGCTATCGGCCTTGCAGTCATCATCGGGCAGAGCATCAATCAGATCGTCAGTGAGTTCGATGTAACCAGAGGCGAGAGTATCAGCCATTTACGCGGCCTTCTTGATCGGGGTAGCGGGGAGGACGATGCAGGGAGCCGGACGCGTGAGGAGCTGCTTGATCTCCGCGCCATGAGCTGCATCTTCTGCAAGGAAGGGGCCGGCATCGCAGAGGTAATGAGCTGCCGCCTCAGGCCGAACGAGGCAGACGCCTTTACGCCCAGCCCGTAGCCAGTTGATCGGAGAACGCCAGACCGGAAGAGCGCGATGCTCTGTCAGGCGTGTGGAGAAGGCGCATTCCTCACCAAGCGCCCAAGCACGGCCCAGCCAGGTGGCAAGCAGTTTCCGCTTCGGAGCCCATGCCACTACATCGCGAGCAACGCCCTGATGATCTAGAATGAGGAAGAGGTAGGCGCGAACGCCGGCCTCCGTGTTGGTGTGGTGATCGAACTCGAAGCCGAGCGCATCGAAGACCACATAGCCGGCGCGGACCGGCACAGGGCCTGCGAGGGTATCAGGAGCAACGCCACTGCGAACAAAGGCCTCCACATCGCGCGGGAGAAGGTTGTTCGATGCGTCGAAGGTGCCAGACATGCGAGCGGGAGTGATTTCAGCCATGGGCAGCATCCCCGCCAAAGCCGGAGAGCTCCGCAATGACGGTAGCAACTGCGGCAGATACCCGAGCCCGGCGCATGATCGCGCGAATGACTGGGCAGATTGAGGGGGAATTACTTTCAGCCCAGATGAAGAGTTCGGGGTTGGTCGGAACTGATTTGCGCACACGGCGCTCTGTGCTAGATATAGTCATATCGAGTGACTTCCTGAGAGCCCCCTGCGCAGACTTGCCGGTCCCAGCGCTCGGGGCTTTTTCGTTTGGGGGGAGGGTTCACGCGGCAGCCGCAGTGTTTTGGGAAGTGTTGCTGCGCTTGTGCTGCGCAAACCATGCTTCGAGGTCGGACGGGTCATAAACTACCCGCTTCCCAAGTTGGCTGTAGGCGGGCCCTCCGCCAGTCAGTCGCAGTTTATCGAGGGTGGATTTGCCGAGACCGAGATAAGCTGCCGCTTCAAGTGTAGACAGCTTCTTACGAAAATATGTTTCGCTTGTTTGGGACATCTTTACGCGGCCTCCATCTCGATGCCGAGCAGGCGGCGCGCAACATGCGCCGGGATTACGATACGGCGACCGATGCGCGTTGCTTGGATCTCTCCCCGTTTCACAGCCTCATAAATCCCGACACGAGACAGGCCGAGCGCTTTGGCAAGCGCCGTAGCCTTGACGCCGCGGTCTTCTCGGAGGGCTCGCATTAGATCTTCGTCCATCGATCGTACTCCGTAGTTGAATTTAACTACAGAAATATATCAGGCGGACGGGCTTGCACGTCAATGCCCTGTATGCATATTTAACTACAGAGTTGGGGATTAAGAAGATGGCGGTACGTAAAGCAGCTGAGAGAGAAGGGGTGCGTCACCCCATGAGTTTCCGAGCAACGACGGATCTAAGGGAGAAACTGGAGAGGGCCGCCTCGGAATCTGGGCGGTCGCTCACACAGGAACTGGAGCTCAGGCTAGAGCGATCCTTTGATCACGATCAGATGGTCTCCTCGGTTATGGAGACGATAGAGGAGAACTCGCAGCTTCAGGTTCAGATCATGGAGTTGCAGGCGGAGCTCGAAAAGCTCAAGAGCGCCGGCCCCGACGCCTCGGATCTTGCGGTCATTGTCGAGCAGGCTGTTGCAAAGGCCTTTCAGATGGCCTGCTCAGTTCAACCCGCTAAGGATTTCATGCACGAGGTGCAGCAGTACCAATCGGCGCCAAAATCCGCGAAGGCTCGCGTCTCGGCGAAATCTAAGGCATAGTTTCCGTAAGTATTGGAGCGTCAGTCCTGAGGCTTGCGTATGTGGGTCAGACTGAGGCCTTACTTAAGCACGCCTCAAAACCAGCCGAAGCGGGTCTATTGCTCGGATGCTCCACCATTCCTCAGCGGTAGTACCCGCTCTTCTAATCGCTCGTCAGTGGCACCGGCGGAGGTCAAAAGGGATCGAGCAATACGTTCTGACAACTCCCGAACGGGGTCGGCCTGCCGCGAAACGTAACGCCCGGTCATAGCGAGGGTTTTATGTCCAAGGGCATCACGAAGAATGAGAGCGTTGGCCCCAAGTGCCGCGCCCCGGGTGGCAAAGGCATGCCGGAGATCGTGCAGATGAAGGTCCTTCACCTTCGCTGCAGTCAGTACAGCCGCCCAGGCGTCTCGAATATTGGAGTTAGTGAGAGGACCATCACCGCTATCGTTTGGAGCCACCCATAGGCTGTGCTTCGGAGCCATCTGCAAAAGGGCAATAACGGGTCCGGGCAACGGCACTGTCCTGGCGCCTGCCTTCGCATTCTCAGCTCTTAAGCGAAGAACGCCCGCATCGAAATCAACATCCGACCAATGAGCCGATTGCCATTCTCCACGTCGGCACCCGGTCAAGGGCAGGACCTTGAAGAGGAGGCGGGCACTCAGCCGGATCGGGGCTTCGTCGATAGCCTTCCAGACAGCGCGGAGTTCCTTGTCTGTTGGCACCCGGTCGCGGCTGCGCTCGGGATGCGAGGAGATCCCGCGCGCAGGATTTTCCGTCAACAGGTCATCGCCAATGGCAAGGTTGAGGGCCTTCCTCAGGATGGCGAGGTCCAGGTTTGCCTGGCGAGGGCGGTGAGTTTGCTTTGAGTGCCAAGCGCGAATTTGCGCGCGGGTCAGATCAGGAAGCCGGGTCGATCCGAATTCAGGGATGAGGGTTCGGTTGATCATCTCCTCAAATGCCTTGGCCGTGCTGGCCTTGCGCTTGGGCTTCCAGTGCTGCTCGAGAGCCGTGAGGAGAATGTCCTTAACTGTCGGATCTTTCGCCCTCGCTACCCGGTAACCAGCTGGATCCTCACCATGGGCAACCTGAGCAAGGGTCTTCTTGGCCTGTTGCCGGGCCTGCTCCGGAGTGAGGGCGCCATGGCGGCCGATTGACAGCCGGCGAGTGGGGAAGCCCCTCCCCCGCCCCGCCCGATACTCTACCAGATAGGTTTTTGAACCATCGGCATTCAGGCGCACCGCAAACCCAGTCAATTCGTCGTCACGGACGATGCGCCCGACATCATCCGGGCCCAGCCCATCAACAAGGCGTTTCGTGATCCTCGGCATAGAGCTCTTACCCGCTTCATGTCGGCACCATGTCGGCACCGAATTGCAAACATCAGGAAACGCCCGGAAACGTGGCGCTATAGATATACAATGCTTTCAGAGGGTTAAGGATACAACAGGAAACGATAGGAAATCCCCGGAAACTTCTCGCACAAAACTCAAAATCGAGTTCCGCAAGGAGTGCTGGTTCGATCCCGGCCAGGGGCACCATTGTCGTTTCGTGTTCGAACGCCAATGTGCGGAGAGAGACGCCCTCGCCTGTCGGCGAACCGGCTGTTCGGCGGTCCTTCGGCCTCCCTAGCAGCCCGACCGCTTTCCCCAGCGCCTTCTTCAAAATCTCGGATATCCTTGCCTCTCGTTCTGGCGCTTGGCCCCTTTAGGGGTAACCCGTTTTCCGCCTTGCGCACTCCGGTCCGTTCCTAACAAATGGCCGCGGCCGAATAAGACGGGTTTCGGATTTACGATTGGGGCAGCGCGAATAACGCGCTTTGGGGGACTTTCGGCACAATTCATCGATTACCTTCGAAGCCGCTAAGGAGGGGCTTGTGATGGAAGCCGAACTCGAATTCGTTGCCCGTGCTCTCTATGACACCGAGGATGATGCCCAGCTTTGGGATCGCGAACCCGACATCATCAGGGAAGAGTTTCGTCTGTATGCGCACGCGGCGCTCGAATTGCTCGAGGAGCATCGCCAGCACAACACTTCCGAGACGAAATTTTTCGCATTTCCCTATGCCGCGTAAGGCGTGAACCGCGCCGCATCGGGGCCCTGCCACCGACATTCAAACGCTTCCTGACTCGCCCGCAGCAGATTGGCTGCGGGCGTTCGCGCGTCTATGCCGGAGGCCGACCTGCGCCGATGCGCATCGCAAGCACAAGCGTAAGACTTGCAGCTTGACGGGCTCGATCACGAATTGGCTTGCGTCTGCAGGCTCCGGGAGGAGAAGGGTGAGAAATCCACGACAACCTTCTCATAGACCGGTCGCTTGAAGGGGATGATGAGCTCCGGCAGCTGGTGCATCTCCTCCCATCGCCACTCGTCGAATTCCGGGCGATGACCGCCTCCGCCGGGGCGATGGATGTTGATCTCGCTGTCATCGCCCTCGAAGCGGAAGGCGAACCATTTCTGGTTCTGACCGCGATAGCGTCCGCGCCAGGCCCGTCCGGCCACCATGGACGGCAAGTCGTAGGCGTACCATTCGGGAGCTTCGGCCAGCAGACTGACGGAGCGCACGCTGGTTTCCTCGTAAAGTTCGCGCAACGCTGCCTGATAAGGCTCTTCGCCCGGGTCGATGCCGCCCTGCGGCATCTGCCAGGCATAGCCGTCCGAGGTCGCATCGGATTCGGTATGCCGCCTTCCGATGAAGACCAGACCGTTCTTGTTGATCAGCATCACACCGACACAGGAGCGATAGGGCAGATCCTTTCTGGCCTGTGATCCTCTTGCGCTCCTCATCCGATGCTCACTCCCTCGATCATGGAAACCGCGTGCGGTCGGTTCTTGATAGTGCCGTCGCTGACGCAAGGTTCCGAAACAGGTGAGAAGAGTGCCGGTTCACCCGCCCGTGCACAAGCCTTTCCGTTCGGTTGTGGACGCCTGAATAGGAAATGAGCCCGACGGGGGCATCCCATCGGGCTCATTTGCAGCTTTGTTTCCTGAATGCGGACCGAGCCGCGATCAGTTGGGCGCTGTGGTCGCGTTGGCCGCGCCCTTGCGAACGCCATGCAGCAGATCGTAGGCGGCCAGGAGCTGCTTGTCCTTGGTCGGATCCGGCGGAACGTAGGCAGAAGAACCGCCGCGCTCTTCCTTGTCGCCGCCGTTCTGCAGGTGGCCGCGCAGACCGGCCTCGCCCTTGGTCTCGTCCTTGCCCTTCAGCTCGTCGGGGATTTCCTGCAGCACCTCGATATCCGGATCGATGCCCTTGGCCTGGATCGAGCGGCCGGACGGCGTGTAGTAGCGCGCCGTCGTCAGACGCACGGCTCCGTTGCCGCCGAGCGGAATGATGGTCTGCACGGAGCCCTTGCCGAAGGAGCGGGTTCCGAGAACCGTCGCGCGCTTGTGGTCCTGGAGGGCACCGGCCACGATCTCGGAGGCCGAGGCCGAACCGCCGTTGACGAGCACCACCAGCGGCTTGCCCTTGGTGAGGTCGCCGGCCTTGGCGCTGAAGCGCTGGGTGTCTTCCGCGTTACGGCTGCGGGTCGAGACGATCTCGCCGCGGTCGAGGAACGCATCGGAGACCATGATCGCCTGATCGAGCAGGCCGCCCGGGTTGTTGCGCAGGTCGATGACGAAGCCCGACACCTTGTCGGCGCCGATATCGGTGGTGAGCTTGTCGATGCCGGCGCGCAGGCCCTCGAAAGTCTGCTCGTTGAACTGGGTCACGCGGAGGACGCCGACGTCGCCCTCGACGCGGGCCCGCACCGGACGCACCTTGATGGTCTCGCGGGTCAGCTTGACCACCACGGGATCCTTGGCTTCCTTGCGCTGGATCTTGAGGGTGACCGAGGAATTGACCGGGCCGCGCATCTTGTCGACGGCCTGGTTCAGGTTGAGTCCCTGGACGGCCTCGTCGTTGATATGGGTGATGACGTCGTTGGCGAGGATGCCGGCACGGGAGGCGGGCGTCTCGTCGATCGGGGTGACGACCTTGACCAGGCCGTCTTCCATCGTCACTTCGATGCCGAGGCCGCCGAACTCGCCGCGGGTCTGCACCTGCATGTCGCGGAAGCTCTTGGCATCCATGTAGCTCGAATGCGGATCGAGGGAGGTCAGCATGCCGTTGATGGCCGACTCGACGAGCTTGGCCTCTTCGGGCTTCTCGACGTAATCCGTTCGGACCTTTTCAAAAACGTCGCCGAAAAGGCTCAGCTGCCGGTACGTATCAGCCGAGGCGGCAACTGCGCTCATGCCCGACAGAAGGCTAGTCTGCGACACCATGGTCGCGCCGCCAGCGCCGATGGCCGCACCGAGAATCAAAAGGGATAGTTTGCGCATTATCCGCGAACCTTTTCGCTTTGCGATTTTGCCCACCAGGGACCTGGATCGATTGAACCGCCATCTTTCCTGAACTCAACATAGAGGACGGGATTGTTCTTTTCTATGGCGGCGCCGATCAAACTCATGAGAGGAGCCTCTCCCATGGTCGCAACGGGTTCGCCCGCGAGCACGAACTGCCCGACATCGACGTTGATTTGGTCCATACCGGCCAGGAGAATATAGTATCCCCCACCGGCATTGATGATCAAGAGTCGACCATAAGAGCGGAAGGGGCCCGCAAAGGCGACCCATCCATCCGCCGGTGATACCACGCTCGCTTTCTGCCGCGTCGTGATCGAAATGCCACGCGTCGTTCCGCCATACCCGTCTGGAGCGCCGAATTCCAGACTCATATCGCCGCTGACGGGACGCGGCAGCAGCCCGCGCGCCTCCGCGAAGGGGATCTTTGGCGCCAGGCGGGCGGGATCCCGGAAGGCCAGCTGGGCGAATTTCTCGCGGGTCTCGCGCTGCTGTGCCTCGGCGGCCTTGCGGGCCTCCTCGGCCGCGCGCTGCGCGCCGGTGATCTCCGCCTCCATGCGGTCGATCAGCTCCTTGAGCGTGCCGGCCTGCCGGGCGAGGTCCTCGGCTTTCTGCCGCTCGGCGCCCACATTGCGCTCGACCTCGGCAATACGGCTTTGCCGCGCCTCCATGAGGGCTGCAAGGCGCACCTGCTCCCGGTTGAGGCCGGCCAGCTCGGCGTTGAGGGTGGTGCGGTCCGTCGCGATCGCCGCCTTCAGGCGCACGAGCTCGCCCAGATCCGTCGCCAGAACCTCGGCCTCGCTGCGCAGTTCCGGCAGAACGGCGCCGAGCATGATCGAGGCGCGGACCGCCTCCAGCATATCCTCCGGCCGGACCAGCACCGCAGGCGGCGGGCGGCGGCCCATGCGCTGGAGTGCGGCAAAGACCTCGACGATGACCCCGCGCCGGCTCTGCAGGGAGCGGCGAATGGCCGTCTCGCTGGCGCCGAGGGTCTGCAGGCGTTGCTCCAGCCCCTGGATGCGATCCTCCGTGCCGCGCACCCGCTCGGCGGTTTCGATCAGGGCCGCATTGAGCTTGGCCCGGTCCGCCTTGACGGATTCGACCTCGGCTTCGAGGCGCCGGCGCGCCTCGGCATTGGCGGAGATCGCCTCTTCCAGGACCTTCAGGTCCTGCTCCCGCCGCGCCTTCTGCTCGGCCGTTTCGCCCTGCGGGGAAGGCGCCACGGGCGCAGGCGTCTGCTGCTGGGCTCCAACGGGACCCAGGGAAGCGGCAACCATCCATGCGGCAAGGCCAATGACCTTGCGGGAAAACGAGAGTTTGAAGCGGATCATCCGTCAGGAATCATCGTGGCCGGCGCGATGATAAGGGTGTCCGGCTATGATTGTCAGGGCCCTATAGACCTGCTCGGCCACGAGCGCGCGCACGATCTGGTGCGGCATAGTGAGCGCTCCGAAGGAAACGACGAGATCGGCGCGCTGGCGCAGCTTGGGATCGAGGCCGTCCGGCCCGCCGATCACGCAGGCAAGCCCTGTGCGGCCCCCATCGCGCCATTGCCTGATTTTTTCGGCGAAGGCTTCGCTCGAGGGACTTTTTCCGCGCTCGTCGAACACGATCAGAACGGACGAACCCGCTCTCTCAAGCAGGGCCGTGGCTTCTTCAGACCGTCGATCGTCTTCCCGGCGCGCCCGGCTCTCCGGCAATTCGACGATGTCGAACCCGGCCAGGCCTAAGGCCCGGCCCATGCCTTCGACACGCTGCCTGTATCGCTCGACCAGCTCCCGCTCGGGGCCGCTCTTGAGACGGCCCACGGCCAGCAAGCTCAGTCGCACGATCCTGGCCTCTTCAGTTCAACGCCGCATGATCTTATTCGGGCAACCGGTTCCCGCCTGCCCGGATCACGATTCAGCTCGCGCGGTCCTGAGGGCGGTCGGCGCCCCACATCTTCTCGAGGTTGTAGAAGCCGCGAACCTCGGGACGGAAGACATGGATCAGCACGTCGCCGGCATCGATCAGCACCCAGTCGCAGGCCGGCAGGCCTTCGACGCGCGCATTGCCGAATCCCTTGTCCTTGAGATCCTTGATCACGCGCTCGGCGATCGCGCCGACGTGACGGTCGGAGCGGCCTGAGGTGACGATCATGGTGTCTGCAAGGGAGGTTTTTCCGGCCAGGTCGATCTCAACCGTGTTTTCGGCCTTCATGTCCTCGATGGAGGCCAGGACGACGGTCCGGATGTCCTCACCAGCCGGAGCAGTCGCTCCGGAGAGAGGAGGAAGCGGCTTCATGCCCGCTTCGGCAGAGGATAGTCGGTTCAGGTTCAGACCCTTTCTCAACGGCACTTAAGGGTGCCGATCCTTAAGATAATGCGGGAAGGCCCCGATTTTCAATGTCTTCCTGTAGCAGAAGTTCGTCGCAACCGGCGCAGCTGCGTGGAGGAGAGATGGGAGCGAGGCCCATGCAGGAACACCCAGGCGGGCGGCGCGAGGCTCGGCAGGGCACGGGCATCGGCTTCCCGGATCCGGCTGCGGGACAGGGCGATGGCGCTTTTCGAGCGGACCGCCTTCAGGGTCCAGCCGGGCCGGTCGAAGACGGCCATCGGCATCATCCCGGCGATGCGCTGCCAGCTCCGCCAGCGGTGGAAGCCCGCCAAGTTGTCCGCCCCCATGATCCAGACGAAGCGGACATCCGGGAAGCGCCGCTTGAGGTAGGCCAGCGTATCGACCGTGTAGCGGGCCCCGATATCCTGCTCGAACGCGGTCACATCGATTCGGGGATCGTCGGAAACCTGTCTCGCGTCCCGCACACGCATCGCCATCGCGGCGAGTTCCTCCGAATCCTTCAGGGGATTGCCCGGGGTGACGATCCACCAGACCCGGTCGAGCCCGAGCCGCTTGAGAGCCATGAGGCTCACATGGCGGTGCCCGGCATGGGGCGGGTTGAAGGAGCCTCCGTAAAGGCCGATCCGCATGCCCGGCGCCACCCGCGGCAGGCGGGTCAGACCGGAGGGTCCGATGCGGAAGCGGGACGAGACAGGCTTCACGGACGCGTCTGGCCCGAGCCGCGGATGCGGTACTTGAAGGAGGTGAGCTGCTCCACGCCGACCGGCCCCCTTGCATGCATGCGCCCCGTGGCGATGCCGATCTCGGCGCCGAAGCCGAACTCGCCGCCATCGGCGAACTGGGTCGAGGCGTTATGGAGCACGATGGCCGAATCCACCTGGGCCAGGAAGCGCTCGGCGGCCGCCTCATCCTCGGTGACGATGGAATCCGTATGATGCGAGCCATACGATTCGATATGCGCGATGGCCTCGTCCAGGCCCTCGACAACACGAACCGAAATGATGGCGTCGAGATATTCGGTGCGCCAATCCTCCTCCGTCGCCGCGGTCACGCGCGGATCGGCAGCCTGGACCGCCTCGTCGCCGCGCACGGCGCAAGCGGCATCGAGCAGGGCGGTGACAAGAGGTTTCAGATGCGTACCAGAACAGGCGTTGTCCACGAGCAGCGTCTCGGCCGAGCCGCAGACGCCCGTACGACGCATCTTGGCGTTCAGCACGATGGCCTTCGCCATCTCGAGATCGGCCTTGCCATGCACGTAGACATGATTGAGCCCTTCGAGATGCGCGAAGACCGGTACCCTCGCCTCTTCCTGCACGCGGGCCACGAGGCTTTTTCCACCTCGCGGCACGATCACGTCGATGCTGCCCTGAAGACCTGAGAGCATCGCCCCTACCGCCGCCCGGTCGCGGGTCGGCACGAGGCTGATCGCGTCCGCTGGGAAGCCCGTCTGCTCGAGACCCTCCCTCATCGCCTCCGCGATAGCGAGCGAGGTACGGAAGCTCTCGGAGCCGGCGCGCAGGATGGCGGCATTGCCGGCTTTGAGACAGAGCGCGCCCGCATCCGCCGTCACGTTGGGGCGGCTCTCGAAGATCACCCCGATGACACCGAGCGGCGTCGCCACACGCTCGATCTTCAGGCCATTCGGCCGCTCGAACTTGGCGAGCATGCGGCCGACCGGATCGGGCAGCTCGGCAACGCTCTCGACGGCCTCGGCAATGGCTTCGAGGCGCTCAGGGTTCAGAACGAGGCGATCGATAAACGCGCCGCTCTGCCCCTTGTCCCGCGCATCCGCCAGGTCCTCGGCGTTGGCAGCCAGGATCGCCCGCTCATGCGCCCGGATGCAGATGGCCATGGCGCGCAGAGCGGCGTTCTTCTCCTCGGCGCTCGCGAGCGCCACGCGCTGCGCTGCAATGCGAGCGCGGCGGCCGAGATCGGCCATCAGCGTGTTGACATCGCCGCCTTCGATCACCTTCAGGGCATCCATCCTTCGCCTGCTCCCTTAAAGCATCGGATGAATCCCAAAAGTGGATTCCACTTTTGGGATTCATCCGATGCGTCTTCTCTTGCCTGGCGCATCGTGCGGACCCAGAGGGCCGCGTCAGCGAAAAGTGGACCAGGTTTTCCGCACGATGCGCTAGGCTCCGGCCAATGCCATGTCGTCCCGGTGAATCATCTCGGTGCGTCCGGGATAGCCGAGAATGCCTTCGATCTCGCGGCTCGGACGGCCGATGATGCGCGCGGCTTCATCCGCGTCGTAGGCCACGAGGCCCCGACCGAGCACACGGCTGTCGCTGCGGATCGTCACCGCGTCGCCGCGATGAAACGCCCCTTCGATCCGCCGCACGCCCACAGGCAGCAGGCTTGCTCCGCCCTGAAGGGCGCGCGCCGCGCCCTCGTCCACGAAGAGCGTGCCGCGGGGCTCCAGTGCGCCTGCGATCCAGGTCTTGCGCGCGGTTGCGGGATTGGACGGCGTCAGGAACCAGGTGCAGCGCCCGCCCTCGGCCACTCGCTTGAGCGGGTTCTTCGCGCGTCCGTCGGCGATGACCATATGCGTGCCGCCGGAGGTGGCGATCTTGCCGGCCTCGATCTTGGTGCGCATGCCGCCCCGCGACAGCTCGGAGGCAGCGCCACCCGCCATGGCCTCGATGGAAGGCGTGATGCGCTCGACCACCGGAATATGCTCGGCCTTCGGATCGAGGGCCGGCGGCGCCGTATAGAGCCCGTCGATATCGGAGAACAACACTAAGAGATCGGCGCCGATCATGGTGGCGACGCGCGCCGCCAGCCGGTCGTTGTCGCCGTAGCGGATCTCGGAGGTCGCGACCGTATCGTTTTCGTTGACCACAGGCACGGCGCGCATCTCGAGGAGCTTCAACGTCGTCGCCCGCGCATTGAGATAGCGCCGGCGCTGCTCGGTATCCGCGAGCGTCACCAGGATCTGCCCGGCGGTGATGCCGTGATGCGCCAGCACCTCGGACCAAATGCGCGCGAGCGCGATCTGCCCCACGGCAGCCGCTGCCTGACTTTCCTCGAGCCGCAAAGATCCGGAGGGGAGCCCCAGCACCGTGCGTCCCATGGCGATGGCGCCGGATGACACGACGAGAACGTCGGCCCCCTTGGCATGCAGATCGGCGATGTCCTCGGCAAGCGCCGCAAGCCAGGCATGGTTCAGGCGCCCGCGGGCGCGGTCGACGAGAAGCGCGGAGCCGACCTTCAGGACGACGCGGCGGAACTGGCCGATATGCGGGCTCACGGATGCCACTCTTCCTGGGAGTCGACGGGCTCGTCCTTGGCCTTGACCTGATCGATCACGGCAAGGAGGGCCTGCAGCACCTCCTGCACGCCCTGTCCGGAGGCGGAGGAAACCACATAAGGCTTCCGTCCGCAGGCCTTTTTCAGCTTCTTCAACTGGTCCTTCAACGTGTCCTCATCGAGGGCATCGGCCTTCGAGAGGGCGACGATCTCGGTCTTGTCCGCAAGCCCGTGGCCATAGGCCTCGATCTCGTGGCGCACGGTCCTGTACGCGTCGCCCGCATCCTCGCTGGTGCCCTCGACCAGATGCAGCAGCACCCGGCAGCGCTCCACGTGGCTCAAGAAACGGTCGCCGAGGCCGACGCCCTCGGAGGCTCCCTCGATCAAGCCGGGAATATCCGCCAGCACGAATTCGCGCGAATAGGCGCGCACGACGCCGAGGCCCGGATGGAGCGTGGTGAAGGGGTAATCGGCGATCTTCGGCTTCGCCGCCGTGACGGTGGCGAGAAACGTCGACTTGCCCGCGTTGGGCAACCCGACGAGTCCCGCATCCGCAATCAGCTTGAGGCGCAGGATCAGCGTGTGCTCCTCGCCCTCCTGGCCGGGATTGGCCCGGCGCGGGGCGCGGTTGGTGGAGGTGGTGAAATAGGCATTGCCGAAGCCGCCATTGCCGCCTTTCGCCAGCAGCACCTTCTGGCCCACATGGGTCATGTCGGCGATGACGGTCTCGCCGTCCTCATCCAGGATCTCGGTGCCGGCGGGCACTTTCAGCACCGCGTCGGCACCCTTGGCGCCGTGCCGGTTCTTGCCCATGCCGTGGCCGCCGGTCTTGGCCTTGAAATGCTGCTGGTAGCGGTAGTCGATGAGGGTGTTGAGCCCCTCGACGCATTCCGCCCACACGTCGCCGCCGCGGCCGCCGTCGCCGCCGTCAGGCCCGCCGAACTCGATGAACTTTTCCCGGCGGAACGATATGGCGCCGCCGCCGCCATTGCCGGAACGGATATAGATCTTGGCTTGGTCGAGAAATTTCATAACCCGCATCCTTTACGGGACTGGAGCATTTTTCGCAAAAGCGGATCCGGCCTTGCGGTTAAAAAATGCTCCCGTCGACGATGGTCGTGCGGGAGCAACGCGATAAACGAAGGAAGCGCTCCCGAAAAGTCTTTCGGGAGCGCTTGCCGTTTTCAACTGGCGAGGGACATCTCGCGGTCGACCTCGACCTCGAGGGAGACCGGCTCGCGCACGAGGCCGGTATGGCCCCAGCTCTTCAGGCTCTCCCAGGCCCGCCGGTCGAGGCGGAAATGGTCGGCCGGATAGAGGCCTCCGCGGGCCGGCAGCTCGACGAGGCCGGCGCCCTGATAGGCGAAGCCGCACTTCTCCAGCACCCGCCGGGAGGCTGGGTTGATGACCCGGGCGCTCGCGGTGAGCTCGTCCCCCTCGCCATAGGCGAAGAAGGCATCGATCAGCGCGCGGGCCGCCTCGGTGGCATAGCCCTTGCCCCAGTACGGGGTGCCGAGCCAGTAGCCGAGGCTGGGCTTGCCAGTATCGGGATCCGCGCCGATGCCGACCATGCCGATCAGGCTGTTCGGCCGCCCCTTCGGCGTGATGGCGAGCTGCAGGCCCTGGCCGTCCGCATTGGACCGCCGGGACTGGAAGATAAATCGGCCGGCATCGTCCGGGTGATACGGATGCGGAATTCGCGCCGTCATCTCCGCGACCGCTTTCTCACCGGCAAGGCGTACGATGGCTTGCGTATCCGCGAGGCGGGCCCAGCGCAGCCACAGGCGGCGAGTCTCGAGGCGGAAAACATCGTCACGGGTGAGGTCGGGAAACATCGTCTTGCTCCGATCCGTGGGCCCTCCCTGGGCCCTAGAAATGACGAAGGGGAGGTGGACATCCCACCTCCCCTGTCGATTTCGGATTGGAGCTTGGCCTTTAGGGGGCCTGTCTGGTGCTCTTCATCCGCCGGGTCTGTGTGATGCCGGCGGGAGCTCCTTCGTATCGCTCTCGCCGTTTACTCTGCGGCCTCTTGGGCCGGTACGACCGATACAAAGGCTCGGCCTTGACGCGTCAGAAATCGGACTCGGCCATTGGCCGTGGCAAAGAGGGTGTGGTCTTTGCCCATGCCGACATTCGCGCCGGCATGCCATTTGGTGCCGCGCTGACGAATAATGATGTTGCCGGCGACAACCTGCTGATCACCGAATCTCTTGACGCCCAGACGACGGCCAGCGGAGTCGCGACCGTTGCGAGACGAACCGCCTGCTTTTTTGTGAGCCATGGGTTACTCCCGTGTTCCTGTCAGTTGCCGAACGCTTATTCAGCGGTGGCCGGCGCAGCTTCGTCAGCCCCAGCCTTGGTGGTCTTCTTGGCCGCAGCCTTCTTGGGCTTTTCGCCACCGGCGAGGATCTCGGTGATCCGCACCACGGTGTAGTCCTGGCGATGCCCGCGCTTGCGGCGCGAATTCTGGCGGCGGCGCTTCTTGAAGGCGATGACCTTCTCGCCGCGGGTGTGCTCCACCACCTCGCCCGCCACGGTCACGCCCTCGACGAGGGGGGCGCCCAGCTGGGTCGAACCGTCGTTCGTGACCATGAGAACCTGGTCGAACGTGACGGCGGTGCCCGGCTCGCCTGCGAGCGTGGCGACGGTGATGACGTCGTTGGCGGCAACGCGATACTGCTTGCCGCCGGTCTTGATCACTGCGAACATCTTGATCCTCGTGTTCAAACCCAAAACTCAGCGGGGCGAGCCCCACCGGATTGGCTTTTTGGCAGTTTCCGGCTTCGATTCACGGCAGCGAGAGGCTGCCGCATGGATATGGGCGGACACATGGTCCGCCCATAGAGGAGGCTCTCTAAGGGCAACACCCCGGCTTTGTCAATCAAAAAGCTTGCTTTTGGCGCTTGAAGAGCCGCCAAGCCCATGATATCCACCCCGCCTCAACCAGCGGGCCTTAAGCCTTCGCACCCCGGAGAGGTGGCAGAGTGGTTGAATGCACCGCACTCGAAATGCGGCATACGGGCAACCGTATCGGGAGTTCGAATCTCCCCCTCTCCGCCATTCTTGCTAAAAGCTGAGCATTTCTCTAGGCCCCTTGCCTAGAAAGGGTTTTAAACCGCCCGATTGGTACACATGCCCCGCTATGGCTCGTCCTGGGAAACTCTCAACAGCGGCATCTACTGACTGCGCCGCCGCGTCCCTGAAGATCCGCGCTCTCTCGTCGGCAAGCGTGAAATCAAGCTCAGCCTTCGAACCACTGATCCTCATGAGGCTAGGCGGTTGCATGCTGTTGCGCTCGCTGGGCTCGATGCGAACTGGAAGGCGCTTCGTGAAAGGACGCCGCTGGATGCTCGACCGGCCAAGCGTGTTGATCTCACAGAGAAGGATGCCCACACCCTCGCCAGCCAGCTCTATGGCCAGATCGTTAGAGCCTCGGACCGGAAATGAGACTCCTGGCTTCTGTGCGAGGCCGAGCTGTGATTCACTGCCTGGACTGGGAGGTGGATTATGGGTCATTGCTATTCCCTGGATCTGCGGGTGCGCGTCGCCGACTTTGTCGATGCAGGTCATTCCTGCCGGGCGGCAGCCCAGCACTTTGACGTCAGCGAGAGTTTCGCCATCAAGCTGGTGCAGCGGAAGCGGCGGTTCGGCTCGCCGGCACCGGCCCGGCAAGGCCGTCCGCCCGGACGCGGCAAGCTGGTGCCCTATGAGAGCTTCTTGATCCAGACGGTCGAGGCCGAGCCGGCCATCACCATGCCCGAGCTGGCCGCAAGGCTGCTGACTGAGCATGGGATCGTTGCGGCTCCCGCGATGCTCTCGCGCTTCCTGTGCCGGCACGGCTTCTCATATAAAAAAATGCCTGATGGCGGCGGAGTGCGCACGCGCCGATGTGCGGGATGAGCGCCGGGTCTGGCATGCCCAGCGCCAGCCGCGCATGCGCCAGGAGACGCACCGGCTGGTGTTCCTGGACGAGACGTATGTCAACACCAAGATGACGCGCCTGCGCGGGCGGAGCCGCAGGGGCCAGCGCCTACGCATGAAAGCTCCCTTTGGACACTGGAAAACCCATACCTTTCTGGCTGGGCTACGGTGCAACGAGTTGTGCGCGCCGTGGATCATCGATGGCCCGATCACCCGGTTGGCGTTCGAGGCTTACATTGAGACGCAGCTCGCGCCGACGCTGCGCAAAGGCGATGTGGTGATCCTCGACAACCTGGCTGTCCACAAGAGCGAGAAGGCCGCTCAGTGTCTGAAGCAACGCGGAGCCTGGTTCCTGTTTTTACCTGCTTATTCGCCTGATCTTAATCCAATTGAACAGGCCTTTGCCAAGATCAAAGCGCACTTGCGCAAGGCCGAGGCCCGAACGTTCGACGCGCTCTGGCGAGCGCTCGGTGAGATCTGCAACCTGTTCGAACCACAAGAGTGCTGGAACTACCTTAAGGCTGCCGGATATGCGTCCGTTTAACCGTCCGATGCTCTAGCTGCTATGAGAGCAATCCGAGTGCCTTCCAATGGAGCATCGGTGTTGGTGAGAAGCTGGGGACTTCGCATGCCCATCCGCAGGTGGCTCAAGGAGCCTCCTAGGAGGAGATGTTGAAAACCAGTGTCGATCGGTCGGTGCCATGATCCGGGGACCTGAGTGGCATAAGTGGCTGGAAATGCAGGAATACTGTCTTCAGCTTGCCGACGAGTGCCTTCAGGCAAACAGCCTAAACGTGGATGAGGAGAGCCACCTGCACTTGGCGCGCGCGATGGGACACGTCATGCAAAGCGCCTCACGCACGCTGCAGCGCTGTGCTCGTGGACATTATGGATCTGATCCAGATGCACCGCATTATCCATCGTTTTCCAGTTGCCTCAGCCCTCGCAATCCAATGGAGGCTCTGTCTCGTTCGATATTCTAATCGAGGGCTGGGCCGGTGAGAGGCAGCCCACCGTGAAGACACTTTACTCCTGGCGCCGCACGCTCGATCAACCCGCAACATTCGTCGGCCACAAAGGGTCAACGGCAGTTAACGGAAAGGTGCCCAGGAGAGGATTGTACCAATCCGCTCAAAATCCTAGTAAACAACAACTTAGTACTACAGCCGGGCCTTGTGCGTTGTCTTAGACACGGAGGTGTCGCGCCATGACGCATGCAAGCGAGGCCCACCGCTGGGCCGATCAGTTGGATGATCTCGTCGCCCGGATTGCTCCCCGGTTCAGCCGCATCGAACCACGCCGCCGCGCCCGGGCCTATCTGCAAGGGCTGCTCTCGCCGCTCGAGCGCAAGAACGGCTGGCACCTGGCGGAAGCCGCCGGCGACATGACACCCGATGGCGTGCAGGATTTCCTGTCCCGCATGCACTGGGATGCCGATGCCGTGCGCGATGATCTGCGCGCCTATGTCGTCGAGCACCTGGGCGATCCTGACGCCGTGCTGGTGCTCGACGAGACCGGCTTTCTCAAGAAGGGTGACAAGTCGGCCGGCGTCAAACGCCAGTACTCCGGCACCGCCGGGCGCATCGAGAATTCTGATGTTCGTTGTCAATGAGCTTGGACGTGGGTGTGCGATCCCAGGGCAGAAGCCGGGCGCGGCAGGATGGAGCGATTGCGCAGGGCCGGCGGCAGAGCCGTCAAGACGACGGTTGAGCAAACTCTGATGCGCGGGTTGATCACCGCATTTCCGTGTGTTCGTCCGGGGCTGCCTCGATCTGTCAGCGGGCGTCGATGACACATCATCGGCCACACAATTCTCGCGAGGGTTCCCCTCCGAGGCCCTGCCGCCGGCGCTGGGCAACCGCAGATGTCAGTCCAAACTGAGGAGGTCCTCCGCAATGACCGTGAGCTCGTTCGGCTTTATGCGGCCGAGCGCGGCTCGATCTCGCGCCCGATCGCCCACAGGAAGGCCGCCATCAGCCGGCGATACCGCGCGCACAGCCGCACCTGCGCCTTCCAGGCAATGGCCCGCACGATCGCTGGCAAGCCCTCCTGGCGCTCCTGCAGCACGCGGCTCATCCGGGCCGGAAAGCGATAGGTCCAAGCGCCCTCGATCAGCACCCGACGAACCCGTGGGTTGCCCGCCTTGGTGATGCTGCCGCGCCGCACCCGCTCGCCGGTCGAGCTCTCGCACGGCACCAGACCGAGATAGGCCATCAGCTGGCGCGGGCTCTCGAAGCGGCGTACATCGCCGATCTCGGCTACAAAGGTCACCGCGGTCAGAAGCGCCACCCCACGCAGGGCCTGATAAGCCTCGACCACGGGCGCCATCGACCAGGTCTTGACCACCTCAGCGACTTGCTGGTTCAGGCGCTCCAATCGCGCCTCGGCATCCTCGATCGCCTGCCGGTACTCGCGTAGGACGAGATACTGGGCCGGATGCTCGAAGATGAGTTCGGATAGCCAGCGCGCATGCGCTCGGGTCCAGGGCTTGTGGCCGGAGAAGATCCGTCCATGGCGCAACAGAAACGATTGCAGGTGCTGGCGCTTCTCGCGCAGGTCCGCCATGGCCGCTTCGCGCGCCCGCACCAGCTCGCGCACGGCCTCATGGCCTGGATCCGGCACCCAGATGGCGGTCAGCTCCCCGGCCCGATGCAGCCGGGCCAGGGTCAGGGCATCGCGGCGGTTGGTCTTGACGCGCTCGCCCGGGCGCTTGGGGATCAGCGAAGGCGCAATGACCGCACACTCATGTCCCAGAGCACTGATCTGCCGCTGCAGGCCATAGCCGGTCGGGCCGGCCTCGTAGCAGAACAGCAACTCGCGATGCTTGCCACTGAGCTTACTGACGAGGCGCCGCACTGCCTCGGGCGTGTTGTCGATCTCGCCCAGAAAACGGACTTCACCCTGACGGCCGTCTTCAGCCACGGCGACCGCGATCTTCAGTTTGGACGTATCCAGACCGACAAACACTTTGCTATTCTGCTGCATGGCTCGTCCCCTGTGCGGGAGGCTCGGCGCCGGCCCATCCGGCGCAACCCTCGCTCATCGCATAGTGTGGACGAGCCACCTCCGCCGGCAACGAACATACGGTCTGTCAGATCGGGGTGTTTCTCGCCTATGCCAGCCGGCATGGTCATGCCCTGATCGACCGGGCGCTGTACCTGCCCGAGACCTGGGCCTCGGACGCCGCACGCCGTGATGAAGCGGGCGTGCCAGAGCAGGTCGGCTTCACCACCAAGCCGAAGCTCGGACAGGCGATGCTGAAGCGGGCGTTCGCGGCCGGCGTGCCGTGCCGGTGGGTGGTGGGCGACTGCGTGTATGGCGCCGACCATCAGACCCGGCGCCTGATCGAGGCGCACGGGCGCGGCTATGTGCTGGCGGTCACCTCGGCCCAGCGGCTCGGGTTCAAGCCCGTCGAGGATTGGCTTGAGGACGTGCCGGCCAGAGGCTGGCGGCGGCTCAGCGCCGGCGATGGCGCCAAGGGTCCACGGCTGTACGATTGGGCCTATCTGCCGTATCGCACGCCGCCGGTGCCGGGCTGGAAAACCGGGCTGCTGATCCGGCGTAAGAAGGGCCGCCCGCATCAGTTCACGTTCTATCTCACCCGTTCGCCGGAGGAGACGCCGCTCTCTGAGCTGGTGCGGATTGCGGGTCAGCGCTGGCGGATCGAGAGCTGCTTCGAGGAGGCCAAGGGCGAGACCGGATTGGACGAGTACGAGGTGCGCGCGTGGACGGGCTGGTATCGCCACATCACGTTGGCCATGCTGGCGCATGCGTATCTTACCGTCGTGCGCCAGCACGCCATCGGGGGGAGAAGCCCCCGTCGTGCAGGCCGCGGGGTTGCTGCCGCTCACCGTGCCGGAGGTGCGGCGGCTGCTCTGGCATCTGGTGTGGGAGCAACCGCCTTCAGTTGAAGCGGTCGAGCACTGGTCAACGTGGCGCCGGCGCCATCAGCAACGCGCCCGTGAATGCCACTGGCGCAAACGAACTCGACATCGCCGCAATGCCCGGCTGTAGTATTAGAGCATTTTGTCTTTAGACGGGCTCATAACCTGAGTTCCTGATGTAGTTGCCGCACTCGTCTGGAGAGAATGCATCGAGCGTTTCACCGATTGTGCTCCAAAGGCTGTCGCGGGTGCGAGCTGCGGCTTTGCGCAACAGGGCCTTTAGCTTTGCGAACAGTTGCTCAATCGGGTTGAAATCGGGTGAATACGGAGGCAGGTACATCAGGGTCGCACCGCGAGCGGCGATCGCCTCTTTGACGCCCGACACCTTATGTGCGGGAAGATTGTCCAGGACCACCACATCGCCAGGGGCGAGAGCAGGAGCCAATGCCTGCTCCACGTAGGCTCGGAAGGTGGGTCCATCCATGGGTCCGTCCAGCACCAGCGGGGCGATGATACCGGTGTGGCGCAGACCGGCCACAAAGGTGGTTGTCTTCCAGTGTCCCCAAGGAGCTTTCGCGATCAGACGCTGGCCTTTGGCGCAGCGGCCATAGCGGCGGGTCATATTGGTGGCCGTGCCGGTCTCGTCCAGGAAGACAAAGCGGCTCGCATCCATAAAGCGCTGCCACACGCGCCAGCGCTGGCGCTCGCGGGCGACATCGGGCCGGTCCTGCTCGGCGGCTCTTAGCGACTTTTTTTACGCCGCAGGCCAAGCCGGCGCAGATGGTGATGGATGGTCGACAGATCAGGCGTGAGGCCGACGCGGCGTGAGAGTTCCGCCTGGATCTCGGCCAGGGTGATATCCTTACCGTCAGCAAGCTCGCGCAGAAGAGCCTCGTGCGGCTCCAGGACGGGACGGCGATAGCCGCCGATCTGTGCAGGCTTGAAGCTGCCCGTCTCGCGCACACGCCGCATCAGCTTGATGGCGGCTGAGACGCTGACGGAGTAGCGCCCTGCCGCTTGGCGGATGGAACTGCCCTCCGCAACGGCACCCACTAGGCGTCGGCGCAGGTCAAGAGACAGAGGTGCCGTCATGCTGAAACCCCACGTCACCAGCCCACGGCTATGGAATCAAACCAGCTGAATCCGTGCAATATCAAACTGCTCTAGAAGCTTCCTACTGGAAGTATTTGTCACTCTTTTGGACCACCGTCGAGCCTGGGCGAGGCATACAGAAAGCCTTGAGCAACACTTTGAAAGAAGTCCACTTCTCACCTATAGCGGACCCCACTTGTCTTTGCACCTGCCGCACGCGCTCTCCTGACCGCCATTGCTCACGATGGCATTCCAGTAGCGGCCGGTCTCGTCCTGATCGTCGGTGGCGATCTGGAACGAGAAAGCTTCGTTATTTTTGAATGCGGGACCTCCGTTGAGGCCAAGACGCGCAACGCCCGCAACGGTGAATTCGACCGTCAGCACGTCACCCTCTTTGCCGGCCGGGTAGTTACCGGGGCACGGGGCACGGCACCCACCGCGCTATCAGGAAAGGTCTCCGCGTAGAAGCAGGCAGCAGTCTCAGCGTGCTCGTCGCACCAGAGACAAATCGTATTCTTTGCCATTGCGTGTTCCTTTCGCTTTGAAGCCAATACTTCGAAGCCAATACTTCGGCTTTTGGTGAATCAGAATCGGTCCATTCAGGAAAGTACGGACATACTCCTGTTGGACATAGGACGGCATCTCTGATTCAACCGCGATGCCGCAACGCATCGACGAGCAGGGTAAAGGCCGGCGTGGGCTGCCGGCGGCTTGGATAGTACAGGTGATATCCTGAGAACGGCGGGCACCAGTCGGCGAGCACCCGAACCAGCCGTCCATCGGCGAGACAAGCCTGAACCCGATCCTCGAGCAGGTAAGCCAGGCCGTATCCGGCCACTGCCGCCTCAAGAGCCATGAGCGTGCTGTTGAACACGAGCCGTCCTTCGACCCGCGCCTTCACCTCCCGATCGCCCTTCTCGAACTCCCATGTCAGGAGGCCGCCGGATTGCATGCGCAGACCGATGCAGTCGTGGCTGGTCAGATCCTCCGGTGTCCGCGGGCGCGGCCGGTTTGCGAAATAGGACGGTGCGCCGACGACCGCCATGCGTGCATCAGGCCCGATCCGGACCGCAACCATGTCCTTGGCCACCTGCTCGCCGAGCCTCACGCCGGCATCGTAGCGTCCCGCCACGATATCGGTCAGGCCGTTGTTGAGGTCCAGTTCCACCTTGATGTCCGGGTAGTCCGGCAGCAGCCGCTCCACTGCAGGCCAGAGAACCGTGTGGGCCGCATGCTCGCCCGTCGTGATGCGGATGGTCCCCGCAGGCTTATCGCGGAATTCGCTCAGGGCGGCCATTCCGGCCTCGATCTCGTCGAGGAGCGGCCCCATCGTCGTGAGGAGGCGGTCCCCCGCCGGGGTCGGCGCGACGCTGCGGGTGGTACGGGTCAAGAGACGAACTCCGAGCTGCGCCTCGAGTCCGCGCACGGTGTGGCTCAGTGCCGACTGAGAGACGCCCAGCTTCGTTGCAGCCTTCGTGAAGCTCTGTTCCCTCGCGACCGCCAGAAAGGCTTGGAGGTCATTGATGGCGTCTCGCGGCATTCATGAAAGTCCTTCATATGTTCATGCGGGTTTTAGCAGCTAGTTGGGGGTAGTCCCAATCACTAGATCGTTGGCTGTCGCCTCATCGACCGCTTGAGGTTCTGAGGCTCAGTCATCGGAGAACAGAGATGCAAAAGCGGACACTCGGGAGGGATGGACTGGAAGTCTCGGCCCTCGGCCTCGGCTGCATGGGCATGAGCGCCAATTACGGCCCGCCCGCGGACAGGCAGGAGATGATCGCCCTGATCCAAACGGCGGTGGAGCGTGGTGTCACCTTCTTCGATACGGCCGAAGTGTATGGCCCGTTCACAAACGAGGAATTGGTCGGCGAGGCGCTCACGCCATTGAGAAGCCAAGTGCTCATCGCCACCAAGTTCGGCTTCGATCTCGACCCGGCTACCCGGGAGCGCCGCGGTGGGGTCAACAGCCGACCCGAACACATCAAGGCCGTCGCGGATGCCTCCCTCAAGCGCCTGAAGACCGACGTGATCGACCTGTTCTATCAGCATCGTGTCGATCCGGATGTTCCGATCGAGGACGTCGCCGGCGCGGTCAAGGACCTGATCCAAGCAGGCAAGGTCAGGGCCTTCGGGCTCTCGGAAGCCGGGGCAAATACGATCCGCCGCGCCCACGCCGTCCAGCCCGTGGCGGCGGTCCAGAGCGAGTATTCCCTCTGGTACCGGGGCCCGGAGGCGGAGATCCTTCCGACGCTGGAGGAACTCGGGATCGGCTTCGCGCCCTTCAGCCCGTTGGGCGCCGGCTTCCTCACGGGCAAGATCGACGCATCCACGACGTTCGACAGCATGGACTTCCGTAACAGCGTCCCTCGTTTTTCGCCCGAAGCCAGGGAGGCGAACCTCGCCCTGGTTAATCTTCTCAAGGACGTAGCGGCCAGGAAAGGCGCCACGCCCGCGCAGATCGCACTGGCATGGTTGCTCGCGCAAAAGCCCTGGATCGTGCCGATCCCCGGCACCACCAAGCTGCATCGCCTGGAGGAAAATATCGGATCGACGGAGATTCAACTCGCGACCGACGACCTCCGTGACATCGACGCCGCGGCGTCGAGGATCGATCTCAAAGGCGAACGGCTGCCCGAAGGTGCACTAAAGATGACCCGGCTTTGATCGCGCGCGGGCAAGGGCGATGATCCGTTTCACGTTCGAGGCCATCGGAACCGCTTGGGAGATCGAAACGCCGTCGCCGCTGGAGATTCCGGCACGACGGCGGATCCTTGAGCGGATCGAGCGGTTCGACGTGACCTATTCGCGGTTTCGGTCGGACTCGCTGGTCTCGCGGATCGCGTCTTCACCCGAGGGCGGGCGTTTCACCCTCCCAGAGGACTCGATCAAGCTTTTCGATCTTTATGATCGGCTGAACGCCTGCACGGACGGTGCAGTAGATCCGCTGGTTGGGCGCGATCTGGAACTGCTCGGCTATGACCGAACCTATTCGCTGACGCCGGACATTACCCAACTCCGCAGCCATTCCCTCGCATGGCCGCGTTGGTCGAATGACGTTCGACGTGAGGGTGCATCGCTCGTTACCCGGTGCCCACTCGTGATCGACATTGGCGCGGTCGGCAAAGGATATCTCATCGATCTCATCGCGGCCATGCTGCGCGAGGAAGGACACACGAGCTTCGTCGTGGATGGCAGCGGCGACCTGCTTCATTCAGGACCAAGCCCTCTTCGGATCGGATTGGAGCATCCCTTCGACGCCCGACTCGCCATCGGTGTGGTGGATCTGAAAGATCGTGCCCTCTGCGCCTCGGCCGTGAACCGGCGCGCCTGGGGTGACCAACTGCATCACGTGATCGACGGACGCACCGGGATGCCGACACACGACGTCGTCGCAACCTGGGTTGTCGCGGACGATGCGGCCACCGCAGACGGACTCGCGACGGCTCTCTTCTTCACCCCAGCGGAGCGCCTGGCACCTGCGTTCCCGTTCTCATGGGTCCGGATGTTCGCCGATGGTCGTGCCGAGATCTCCACTGACTTCGACGGCGAGCTCTTCACATGAAGACAGGGACGGCGACATGACGATGGCAAGAAACATGAAACGGATGGTGATGATCCCGGCGGTTATGATGCTGGTGGGAGGCTGGAGCTCCGGTTCGCGCGCGCAAGAGCCTACGTCGGCTCCCTGGACAGCCACACCTCCAGCCACATCCCTGCGAAACCGCTATGCGGACGGCGTCTATACCGCGACTGGACAATACGGAAACGAGCCATCGTTCATCACGGTCGAGGCGACCCTGGCCAGTGGCATCATCACCGCAGTGGAGGTGACCCCGCACGCGACGGTTCCCCGCTCGCTCGAGTTGCAGCGTCGTTTCGCGGCGGCCGTGCCGAAGGTCGTGGTGGGCAGGCCGATCGACCAAGTGAATGTCGGCAAGCTCGCAGGGTCCAGCGGAACGCCGAAGGGCTTCAATGCCGCGATCCGGCAAATCAAAGAACAGGCCTTGCGATGATCCAGCACGGATGCCGCCGGAGCCATTCATGAGCAATGCTCATAGGCTCATGCGGCATTCCTAGTCTAATCGATCGCAGTCTCCGTGATTAGGTTCGAACCAAGCCGCCCTCCCATAGGCACAGCGATATCCAACGGAGCAAAGCATGTCAGTGACGGAAACCCGGAGAGCCGATCCCAACCGACGCAAGTTTCTGGCAGCAGCAGTCGGTGTGGCCGCAGCGCCCATGGTCGTTGGCACTTCTTTCCCGGCTAATGCCCAGCAGGGTGCACAAGGAGCAGGCAATGGCAGTCAGGGCTCCGCCTCTGCAGCCATGAGGGATCGCCGCAAGCTCGGCTCGCTGGAAGTCTCGAGCGTGGGCCTCGGCGTCCAGAACATGCACCGGACCTACCAGACGACGATCCCCAGCCGGCCCGAGATGCTCAACATCATCCGGACGGCCTTCGACCGTGGCGTGACCTTCTTCGATACGGCCGAGGCTTACGGCCCCCACGAGTGCGAGCGGATCCTGGGCGAAGCCATCGCGTCATTCCGCGACAAGGTCGTCATCACCTCCAAGTTTGGCTGGGACGTCGATCTGGAGACGGGAGAGCGGCGCCCGGGTCTCATGAGCCGCCCGGAGCGCATCAAAGCGGCCGTCGAGGGCATGCTGAGGCGCCTGCGGACCGATCGCATCGATCTCCTCTACCAGCACCGCGTCGACCCGCAGGTGCCGATCGAGGATGTCGCCGGCGCGGTCAAGGATCTGATGGCGCAAGGCAAGGTCCTGCACTGGGGCCTGTCCGAGATGGGGCTCAACACGCTGCGGCGGGCTCATGCAACATTGCCTGTCAATGCCGTCCAGAGCGAGTATTCCATGCTCTGGCGGGGGCCGGAGGATTCGGTCCTTCCGCTCTGCCAGGAACTCGGCATCGGCTTCGTCCCATGGAGCCCGCTCGGGGTGGGCTTCCTGACCGGCGCCATCGATGCCAGGACCCAGTTTGCGCAGGGTGACATCCGCGGGATCGAGTCCCGCTTCTCGCCGGAAAACCTTCCCCACAACCTCGCGCTCATTGCGCTGCTGAGGAACTGGGCCGAACGCAAGCGAGCCACCCCGGCGCAGATCGCTCTGGCTTGGTTGATGGCGCAGAAGCCCTGGATCGTTCCCATCCCGGGCACGACCCAGATGGCGCACATGCTCGAGAACATCGGTGCGGCCTCAGTACAGTTCACGCCGTCCGAGGTCACTGAGCTGAACCAAGCCGTGGCCGCGATACAGGTCCGGGGTGCACGTCTTCCGGACGCGGTGCTGGTCTTCTCGGGCGTGGAAGCGCCTCCAAAGACCTGATCCACCCCCACCATTGCAGTCATCCCGCGGAGGGGCGTGCCGAAGACAACGCGCCCCTCCGACTTGCCCCGATGCCCAACCGATATGAGGTCCTAGTGAAGTCCCCGAGAACACGTCTTCCGTTGATTGCCCTGGCCTATGCCGCCGTCATGCTTGTCGGCTGGCAGGCTATTGCCGAGAGCAATCGCGTGACGTTTCCCACCCTCGAGCAGTTGGTGCATTACACGACCGTCCGGCGCGGCAACGTGACCGAGCACATCATGACCACGCCGGAGGCCATCGAGGCCGTCAAAAAGGGACAGCCGGTCCCGTCTGGCACGCACTTCGTGCTCGTCGACTACCGCGAGGGCGAAGTCTTCCGCTACTTCGTCATGCAGAAGGGCGACGGATGGGGCGGGGAATATGACGAACGCCGCCGCACCGGCGACTGGCAGTTCCAGTGGTTCAAGCCCGACAGGACGGTCAACATGAGCGAGAACACCGCCCGCTGCCAATCCTGCCATCAGAGCCAGGCGGGAAGCGAATACCTTTATACTGGGTACCGCATTCCCCGGTTCAACGGCACGCCGATCGAATGATCCCGGGAGGCCGATCTTGAGTTCAATGTTCCTGATGCGGCTGGCGTTCGACCTGATCGCCGCCGGCCTGCTGCTGCTCGGCCTTGCCTACTGGTGGCTGGGCAACACAGTCCATGAGCTAGTGGGCACGGGCATGTTTTTGCTCATCATCGTGCACAATGTCTTCAATCGGCGCTGGTACGGCAGGGTCTCCAAAGAGAAACGTCCGGTGCGCGGGTTGTTCAACATCGGGATCACCCTCCTGCTGCTGATCGCGATGCTCGCCCTGCTCGTCACCAGCGTCTTGATCTCCAACACGCTGTCCGACGTCATGTCAGCCTATGGCGGCTTCACCGTGCGACAGATCCATATCCTCGCCGCCTATTGGGTGCTCGTCATCGTCTCTATTCATCTCGGCCTGCGCTGGCCGATGATCATGGGCCTGACACGCAACCTGTTCGGCGTCTCGAAGGCGAGTAGCGTGCGGACCCTTGCACTTCGGGCGAGTGCCGTGGTCATCGCGATCCATGGTGTCTGGAGTTCCTTCGAGCTGGGACTCGGCACCAAGCTCGCCATGCAGGTCACGCTCGACTGGTGGAATTTCGAGGAGTCGGTCTTGGGCTTCTTCATCCACTGCATCGCGATCGCAGGGCTCTACATGTCCGTGACCTACTACGCCGTGAAATGGCTCCAGCACCGAAGGAACGTGACCTCATCGATCGGGCGCAAGACGGAGATCCCGCGAGGGCTGAAGACGGCCACGCATTCCGACTGTTCGACCGTGGTCAACGATCAACAGGCTATCGGATAAATCGCAATTGGGCATCCTCGCATCGCCGTCCGCCACCAGGGCGCTCTCCCTGTTGCTGTTGTCGACCTGCGCGGTAGCAAAAGCGAACGAGGCCGCCATGGCGCATGACAGGTCCGGTGAGAGCAAAGTGCAGGTGGCGGGCGGAGCCGACGCGGTTCCTCTGTCCGCGAACAGCAGCATCCGGGACATCCTGAACCATCCGGCGTTCTCGGGGTTCGGTCGGCGGATATTACCGTGGGTTGATCGCACATATGACGAGAGCATGCGGCTAGCCGATATAGGCTCGCTCCTGCCGTACCACACGCAGGTCCGTCCCGAGACGGTGGTGGGATCGTTGAACCGCATGATCGACGATGTGGGCAAGGGCAGAACCATCTTCTACGACTTCTACACCGAAGCGCAGAAGCGAGAGGATCCGACGAAGAAGCAGACTGGGTTGTTCTTCTTCCGCGGAAAGCTGGGGGCACCCTTTGCGGTCATCGCGCCCGGAGGCGGGTTTTCCTATGTTGGCTCCGTCCACGAAGGCTTTCCGTATGCCGTCGAGATCAGCAAAAAGGGATACAACGCCTTCGTCCTGAAGTATCGGGTGGGACAAGGCGGAACGGTCGCCACCCAGGATCTGGCTGCGGCCATTTCGTACATCTTCGAGAATGCCGACACGCTCAGGGTTGGAACGCAAGGCTATTCCCTGTGGGGCAGCTCCGCGGGGGCGAGGATAGCGGCGTCTATCGGATCGCACGGCGTCGCCCGCTTCGGAGGGAAGGACTTGCCGAAGCCGGTTGTTGTCGTGATGGCCTACACGGCCCATTCAGACCATTCGTCCGATGACCCTCCGACCTTTGTGGTTGTGGGCGAGCACGACGGGATCGCGCCTCCTTCCGCGATGGAACGGCGGATTGCGGCACTGCGACAGGCCGGTACGGAGGTGGACTACCGGAAGTACAAGAACCTCGGTCACGGCTTCGGGCTCGGTACCGGCACGAGCGCCGAAGGGTGGATCGCCGACGCTATTCAATTTTGGACAAAATTTACTCGGAATTGAGACCGGAAATCGGTTTCGACGGACCTTTGGTGTCCAATTCCGGGAACAAACAGATCGGAAAGACTTGAACCCAAAGGCAGCAGAGAGAAGTTTTATGACAAATGTGATTGTCGTCATTGGAGCCGGATCGATCGGCCAAGCCATCGCGCGGCGGGTGAGTGCTGGTAAGCATGTCCTGCTCGCTGATCTGCGCTCCGAAAACGCCGATGCGGCAGCGAAAACCCTGAGCGAGGCCGGGTTCACCGTGAGCACTGCCACCGTCGACGTGTCATCGCGCGCCTCGGTTCACGCTCTGGTCGAGATGGCCACGGCGCTGGGTGAAGTCTCCGGCGTCATCCATGCCGCTGGCGTCTCGCCGACCCAAGCCTCGCCGGAAACGATCCTCAAGGTCGATCTCTACGGCACCGCACTTATGCTCGAGGAGTTCGGCAGCGTCATCGCGTCCGGAGGCGCGGGCGTCGTGCTCGCGTCCCAGTCAGGGCACCGCCTGCCGCCGCTCTCCGTCGAGCAGAACGCGGCACTCGCAACGACGCCTACTGAAGACTTGCTCAAGCTGCCGATGCTTCAGCCCGACCAGGTGAAGGAACCCCTTCACGCCTACCAGATCTCGAAGCGGGGGAATTCGTTGCGGGTGATGGCCGAAGCCGTTCGCTGGGGCAAGCGTGGTGCACGGATCAATACCATAAGCCCCGGGATCATCATCACGCCGCTCGCGAAGGATGAACTCGAGGGGCCGCGCGGCCCCGGCTACCGCCGCATGCTCGAGTTGTCAGCCGCGGGGAGAGCCGGCACCCCGGACGAAGTTGGAACCGTCGGCGCCCTCCTCATGGGTCCAGATGGCGCGTTCATTACGGGCAGCGATTTCCTCATGGATGGTGGCGTGACGGCCGCCTATTGGTACGGCGAACTCGCGCCGAAGTAACTGGCGGCATCATGCACATTTCGCCATCTAATCGCCTGGAGCCACGCACACTAGATGACCCCGCGCATACCTGATTGGAGATCGCGAACACGATCCGAGCTTTCCAATCGTTAAAGGAGAAGGACGATGGAAATCAAGAGAAGCGGTTCACAAGCCTCGGGCAAGGGACCTGCGGAATGGTTCACCGGCGTTGTCCGGGTCGATCCGCTGTTCAGCCCGCCCGATCCGGCGCGTGTTGCGGGGGCTCATGTCACGTTCGAGCCCGGCGCGCGCACGGCTTGGCACACCCATCCGCTGGGCCAGACCCTCATCGTCACGTCCGGCCTTGGCTGGGTGCAGCGCGAGGGCGGCCCTATCGAGGAGATCCGGCCGGGTGACGTGGTCTGGTTCGAGCCTGGCGAGAAGCACTGGCACGGCGCGACAGCCACCACGGGCATGAGCCACATCGCCATCCAAGAAAAGCTGAACGGCTCTCCTGTCGATTGGATGGAACACGTAACGGACGATCAGTACCGCGGGTGATCCCCGCATGCGTTAGGGCGGCAGGCTTGCACCCGAAACATTTCCGTATGGACCTAAGCTCCGGCCTGACCCCCATCGCCGTTTCTGCTCGCACCGTGCAAGGCTCTTGCCGGAATGCTATCAGGTTCAAGCTCAGAGCCTTCGTGATTAGCAGAGCGAGCACATGTCTGACGTGGCGAACCGGATCATCGGCTTTGTGTCCAGTGCCTTGCAGGCGCTTCGATCGCTTTGGTCTCATGGAAACTCACAGGATCATCTTCAGGCGAGCATTCGACAGGCGGAACTTGAAGGCCTCCAGTTCGCGTTCTATGCCCGGCTGACTGCGATCATCGTCGTGTCCGTCTGGCTCATCTGGCTCGTACCATGGCCACGCGATCTCTATTACGGGGCCTACGCCTTCGGGTTCTTCGTCCTCGGTTACCTCCCGTACCGTCTGCGGCATCATCCTCACGGCGAGGCGATTAAGCTAGGCTTTATTGTACTTGATGTCGCGCTGGTCTCAGTGGCGATCCTGCTTCCTCCTCCGGCCAGTCTCGGCAATGAATGGCCCATCCAGACCCGACTTCGCGGCCAGGAATTTCTCTATGTTCTCCTTCTCCTCGCAGAGGCCGCTCTCACCTACTCCCCAAGGAGGGTGCTCTGGACGGGCGTGTCGATCCTCGTCATCTGGTCGATCGGGGTCTTCTCGATTTACTCGCAACCGGACACGCTGCGGTTCAACGATGCGGCCGCGGAGGGAGCGCTGACGTCGGCCGCAGTCCTGGATCTCTCCTTCAAGCCTGCCTTTGTCGGCCTGACGGCATGGTATACCCAGCTTGTCTCGACCTCCCTGTTCACCCTGCTCATCACGCTTGCCGTCTGGCGCAGCCGGCGGACTCTGTTGAATCAGGTCGAGGCCGAGGTCGTGCGCGCGGATCTCTCGCGCTATGTCTCTCCGGACGTGGCCGAGGCCCTCGCCAGGCGCGGCGGGACGGCATTCGGAGAGCCGGCGACAAGGACGGTGGCGGTCCTGTTTGCGGACATCGTCGGCTTCACCAAGCTCACTGAGACCCTCTCGCCCGAGCGAACGTTCGCCTTGCTGCGCAGCTTTCAGGAGCGCAGTAGCGCCGTCGTGTTCAAGCATGGCGGCACGCTCGACAAGTACCTGGGCGACGGCTTCATGGCAACCTTCGGCTCCATCGGCCTGCAACCGGATGCGCCGGTCCGCGCGCTCGCCTGTGCCTTCGAGCTCCAGCAGGAGATCGAGCGCTGGAACCGGAAAAGATCCACTCGCGGCGCCATTCCGCTGCGCGTGTCGATTGGGATCCACTGCGGTCCTGTGACGGTCGGCAATCTCGGCGGCAGGGAGCGCGTCGAATTCACTGTCGTCGGCGACGTCGTGAACGTGGCGAGCAGGCTTGAGGAGATCACCCGGGCGGTAGGCGGCTCGATCATCGCTTCAGAGGATTGCATCCAGGCCGCGGGTGGCTCGGAGTGGCTCACGAGGTTCCAGGCATCCCGCGAGATCCAGCTCCGCGGCAGGCAGCAGGGCATCCTCGTCCACATCGCCACGTGATAGGTAATGCGTACTAGGTTACGGCTGGCCAACTTCTGTGGCCCGCCACTCCCGGCTTCCTTAATCCAGCTCTTCAAGCCAGCGTTGTGCGACCCCAAACCAACTAGCATGGAACACGCTAACTTCTCCTCTGGGCCAGAGAACGAACCCGCTCGCGCGGGAGGGCACTGCGGCTGGGGCGGTGCCATGGCTTGGGGGCGGTAACCCGCTGAACGGCACACGATGACAGGGCTGGGTCCTGTCTTGAGGATCGAGGGGTTTGGTGCCTCCACCTCACGACAGGAGCCTTCGATGTCCGAGACAGCCATCAGCCCGCTGCGCCAGCGCATGATCGATGACATGACGGTGCGCCATTTCGTCGAGAAGACCTGCACTGATTACATCCGCCAGGTCAGACGCTTCGCGGCCTTCCTCGGCCGCTCGCCGGAGACCGCCTCGCCTGAGGATGTGCGGCAGTTCCAGTTGCACCTGACCGAAAGCGGCGTGACCCCACCCAGCCGCACCGCGGCGGTCGCGGCCCTGCGCTTCTTCTTCACCGTCACCCTCGATCGGATCGATCTGGCTCGGCGTCTCACCTTGGTCCACGAGCCGCGCAAAGTACCCCTCGTCCTGAGCCCGGCGGAAGTGGCTCGCCTTCTCGAGGCGGCCCCGGGCCCCAAGTACAAGGCAGCTCTGAGCGCGGCCTATGGCGCTGGGCTGCGGGTGTCGGAAGTCGTGTCGCTCAAGGTCTGCGATATCGACTCTCAGCGCATGCTCATCCGCATCGAGCAGGGCAAGGGCCGCAAGGATCGCTATGCGATGCTCTCCCCGCAATTGCTCGAACTCTTGCGCGACTGGTGGCGGATCGCGCGGCCCCTGGTCTGGCTCTTTCCCGGCCAGAACCCGGTCAACCCGCTCACCACGCGCCAGCTCAACCGCGCCTTCCATGCGGCCGCGCAGCAGGCCGGGATCACCAAGCGCGTGAGCCCGCACACGCTCAGGCATAGCTTCGCCACGCATCTGCTGGAACAGAACATCGACATTCGCGTGATCCAGGTCCTGCTCGGGCATGCCAAACTCGAGACCACTGCGCTCTACACCCGTGTCGCCACCTCCACGATCCGCGCCGTCATGAGCCCACTCGATCGGCTTACCCTGCTGAGACCGGAGCATCAGCCGCCCGCGTAAGGCGAGGTCGTCTTGGCCCGTCCAGGGCTGGAGGTCGCGGACATCTTCCGCGACCATGGACCGGCGTGGCGCCGCGCCAATGCCGGGCATGTGAGCCTTGGCCAGCTCAAGGTGATGAGCGCAATCGAGAACTGCCGCACGGCGGCTCTCGGCGGGCACGTCGCGCGCTGCGCAGACTGCACGTACACGACCATCGCCTATAACTCCTGCCGCAATCGTCATTGCCCCAAGTGTCAGGGCGCGGCGGCCCGGGACTGGCTCGCACAGCGCGAAGCCGAACTGCTGCCCGTGCCCTACTTCCCCGTGGTGTTCACACTGCCAGCCGCTCTCGCCGCTCTCGCCTTTCCCAACAAGGCCGTGATCTACGATCTCCTGTTCAAGGCCGCGGCCGAGACGACCCTTACCATCGCGGCCGATCCCAAGCATCTCGGGGCGCGGATCGGCCTCACCGCCGTGCTGCACACCTGGGGCTCGGCGATGACGCATCACCCGCACGTGCACATGATCGTGCCGGGCGGTGGGCTGTCCCCTGACGGCACGCGATGGATCGCATGCCGGCCGAACTTCTTCCTGCCCGTGCGGATCCTTTCAAAGCTGTTCCGGCGGCTGATCCTGGAGAAGCTCGCCACGGCCTATGCGGCCGGGTATCTGCGGTTCTTCGGCGACCACGCGGATCTGACCGGTCCCAAAGCGTTCGCAGCTTTCCTGGCTCGTCTGCGCAAGATCAGGTGGTTCGTCTATGCCAAGCGGCCGTTTGCCGGACCGGAGGCCGTTCTGGCCTACCTCGCCCGCTACACGCACCGGGTTGCGATCTCGAACAGCCGGCTGATCCGCGCCGACGACAGCGGCGTGACGTTCACCTGGAAGGACTATCGGGTTGAGGGTCGCGCCCGCTGCAAGACGATGACGCTGGCTGTCGACGAGTTCATCCGCCGCTTCCTGCTTCACGTGCTCCCGCGCGGCTTCCATCGCATCCGGCATTATGGCCTCTTCGCTCACGGCTCACGCGCCGCCAACCTGACGCGAGCCCGCGCGCTGCTTGGTGCGCGTGAGCCCTGTGCAACGGTGACCGCAGACCCGACTGGCGCCACAGCTCCACCATGCCTGACGCAGCCCTGTCCCTGCTGCGGCGGGCGCATGATCATCATCGAGCGGTTCGCGCGCGGGTCTTCGCCAATACACCGGCCATCGTCCCCGAGTGCTGTGATCCGGGTCGACACCTCATGAAACCGATGGCCCCACGACGCTGCCGCCCTGCTGTTCGTCACCGCCGTTGGTCCTGCGCCAGCCACCCGGGCACTCGGCCGAATGAGGCGTATACCCCGCGAATGGAGCATCAATGGTCACCGTCGCGCCAACTCGGCCATGGCGATGATGCCCCGCTCCAGCCCACCGATGTCGCCACTCCGCTGGCGTGGACGCGTCGACGCCGATCCAGTCCCCGATCCAAAGCGCCCAAATCCCCATAGATGAGCGCACCACGCGCGGCGCCCAACTGTTCCGCAGGTTCCTTCCCTGGAGGCTTCCGGACGCCGGCCCCAGTGCATGTGCCTACGTCGCGATGGCCGGCATCCGAAACCCTTCACATTTTCGGAAGTACAGCAACTCCGATGAACTTCCGCTTCCGTGCCATGAGAGGACCTTAGGCTGCCTTCGCCAGCTAAGCAGATCGGTTTATGGCTCGACTTCACCTAAGGCTTGGCCGGTGGCGTCGGTTCGCCGAGGGACAGCATCAGCCTGTTGGCCCAGTTGAAAAAGGCTGCGCCATTGATGACGTCGACGATCTCCGGGTCGCCGAGTCCCGCCGCACGCAGTGCCCCGACCTGCTCATCGCCAAACGCGATCGGCGTGTCGGTCAATGCCACGGAAGCTTCGATGATGGCGTTCCAGCGGCTGTCGATGTCCGCCTCGACTCCCTCATCGAGCAGACGCTGAACGTCGGCGCCCCGCTTGGAATATTGCGTGGCGAACCGGGAATGGACGGACGCGCAGAAGATGCAGCCGTTGGAGCGTGAGGCGGCCGTCGCTGCGAGTTCCCGCTCGGCACGGGGAAGGCCGTTGCTCGTGTTGTAGAAGATATCCTTATCCGTTTTCGTCCTGGCCTGCAGAATATCCGGATCGCGGGCGAGCAGAAGGAAATATGGCGACTTGGCGCGCGATGCATCGACGAGGCCGGCCCAGTGCCTCTCGGTCAGTTGTTCGGTGGGAAACGGCTCAAGCCAGGGCAGCCAGCCGAGTTCTTCCTGCGTGAATGCGATAGGCTCCCGGTTCTCGGGATGCGACAGCGGTGTCTCGGTCATGGAATGGTTCCTTCTCAAACGGCGCCGGATGCCAGCACGCCCGTAAAAATCTGTGTCTGGTCGGCATCGACACTCGCGCGTGACGATGCACCTACGAGGACTCGTAGGCCCGCGACGACACGGATCTGGAAGGACAGGAAGGCCACGAGCTGCGACAGGGTCACGATATCCGTGGTCGACCAGCCGGCATCGAGCAGCCTCTGCAGCGCGGCCGGGCTCGCGTCGCGCGGATGGAAGACCAGCAGATGCGCATGCTCGAGGGCGGCGACGAGCCGGGACCCGAGACGCTCCCTGTTGTCCGTAGAGACCTGGTAAACGGGTCCCTCACTGTCCTCGATGGTGAGAGGGCCCTGCGGGTAACGGCCGTAGGGTCCTTCGACGGAGCCCCGGGCAATCTCTTCCCTGATCGCATCGGTCAGCTTGGGGTGCCCGAGCCTTTCCAGGGACGCTGCATAGAACTCGGTCACGTTGGGCTGGCGATGGAGTCCTGCCACGAAGGTGGCGACCGCATAGCGCTCGATGGCCGTGACATGGCCGGGAAGCTCCGGCTCGAACAGCGCCAGATAGCTCTTCTGCGCATACTCCCGCGCCTGCGGCCGCTGATCGCGCAACCTGTCGAGGCTGGATCCCGGCTGGACCCCGGCAAGATGATCGATGACATCCGATATGATTGTGCTCATGGTCTTCTCACATTCCGGTTGTTGGCGTGGCTGGTTCAACGCACGAGTGCAACGCGTTTTTCGAGCTTGCCTGCTGGACTCTGCCAGCCGAGGGCTGGGGCGACTTCGCTCGCGATCAGCTCGATCGACCGCAGGATGTATTCGTGCGGGGGATCGATCGAATGGACCTGGAACACAAGGTCCGTCACCCGTGGCAGGGTGGTATCCCGGCTCAGGCTCTCGAGCACGTCCTCGGGCGTGCCCACATGCGTGTCGAGAGCTGCGATGATGTCCGCCAGGGTGTCGCCCGGGATCACGTGCCCCTTGGCGGCGAAATCGGCCACGACGCGGCGCAACCCCTTCTCCGCGAGACGAAGCGCCTCATTCCTGCTGTCCGCGACGAACAGCGAACGCGAGGCGACGATCCGCGGCGCCTGCCCTTCGGGCAGCGCCTCGAGATAGGCATCGATGATGGGATGCTGAATGTCGGGCAGAGATGCGCGCGCCGCGTCCTTGGGCCGGGGTTGCGTGCGCGAGAGCATGAGACCGTCGCCGGCCTTTCCGGCGCGAATGCCTCCGCCGACGGAGAACGTCGCCTGCCAGACGCGATCGTTCAGTCCCGGAGCAGCCGGATAGAGTGTATCGCCCCCTTCAAGCGGTCGGCCGTCCCAGGCGTCCCGTACGATGGCGAGATGCCGATCGTAGATCTCTGAGCGGTGTGCGCTATCCAGGCCGAACGCCGTGAAGGATGACGGCGTGCCGCCGGTTCCGACGCCGACTTCGAGGCGCCCGCCGGACAGAAGATCCAGCACGACCGTGTCCTCCGCCACCCGAACGGGATTCTCGAGCGGCAAGGTGATGATGCCCGTGCCGAGGCGAATGGTCGACGTGCGCGCGGCCACATGGGACAGGAAGACAAGAGGCGACGGAAGACCGCCTTCCGCTTCATGGAAGTGATGCTGCGCCACCCAGGCGGAGTCAAATCCATGTCGCTCCGCGTGGACGATCTGCTCGGAGGCGAGGCGATAACGCTCGCCTGCACTCGCCTCATCCAACAGGCGGGAAAAAAAGCCGAGCCGTTTGGGCTGCGAGGATATTGTCATCGGTTTGCTCCGCTTGACCTTCTGGAATCAGTGCCGGTCGGCACTGCGTTGTCCGGGAATCGCGTTGATGAGTTCGCGCGTGTAGGCGCTGCCCGGACGCAGGAACACGTCCTCGACGCGGCCGCTGTCGACTTGGCGCCCGTTGTGCAGGACCGAGACCGTGTCCGAGATCTGACGGACCACGGCGAGATCGTGGGAGATGAAGAGGTATGTCAGCTCAAGGGCCTGCTGAAGTTCCTCAAGCAGTTCCAGGATCTGCGCCTGCACCGTGACGTCGAGAGCCGACACGGCCTCGTCCAGCACCAGCACCTGCGGATCAAGCACGAGGGCTCGGGCGATAGCGACGCGCTGCCGCTGTCCTCCGGAGAGGGCGCGGGGCTTGCGGGTCAGAACCGATTGCGGAAGGCCGACACGCTCCAGAATGGCATGAACCTTCCTCGTCCGTTCTTCCCGCGGCAGGGGATCGAAGTTGAGAAGCGGCTCCTCGACGATCTGAAAGATTGTCTGCCGCGGATCGAGGGAGGCGAACGGGTTCTGGTAGACGAGCTGGATCGTCTTGCGGAACTTGCGCAGGTTTTCCCCGCGCAGGGTCGTCACATCGACGCCGTCGACGAGAATGCGCCCCGAGGTGGGCCTCTGGAAGCCGACGATGCTACGCGCGGTTGTCGTCTTGCCCGAGCCGGACTCACCCACGATCGCGTGGGTCGTTCCCCTTTGCACGATGAAGGATATGTCGTCCACTGCCCGAAAAGCCTCTCGCCTGCCGCCGACGGAGAAATCCTGCACGAGGTTCTCGACGACGACGGCGTCATCGCTGCCGCTGAGGCGCGGGGATCGGGCCCGGGGAACGGTGCGGATCTTCCCGAGAGACGGCGCATCGGCCAGAAGCTTGCGCGTGTACTCGCTGCGCGGAGAAGCCAAAACCTCCGCAGTCGGGCCCTGCTCCTGAATGCGTCCGCCCTTGAGCACGACAATGTGGTTCGCTCGGTCCGCCGCGACTCCCAGGTCGTGGGTCACCAGCAGAACGGCCGTGCCGTATTCGCGGCGCAACTCGTCGATCAGATCGAGGATGCGCTTCTGCACCGTCACATCGAGAGCGCTGGTGGGTTCGTCGGCGATGATCAGCGCCGGGCGCAGGGCAATCGCAATGGCGATCAGGACGCGCTGGCGCATGCCGCCGGACAGCTCGTGCGGGTATTGTTTAGCGCGCAGATCAGGCTGGGAGAGGCCCACGCGGGCCAGAAGCTCGATGACACGCGCATCGATTTCCGCCCGGCTGCCCTGCCGGTGAATCTGAAGCACTTCGGCGACTTGAGCACCGATGGTCTTGACCGGGTTGAGCGATGTCGTCGGATCCTGTGGGATCAGGCTGATCTTGCTGCCGCGAATGGTGTCGAGCTGCTTCTGCGACCAGCCCGCGATATCGGTGCCGTTGAGCCGGACCGCACCGGATTCCAATCGGCCATTCTCTGCCAGAAGCCCGATCACGGCTTGTGCCGTGGTGGTCTTTCCGGAGCCCGACTCGCCCACGAGCGCTACGACCTCACCCGGACGCACAAGCAGCGAAACCTCGTGGACGACCCGCTGAAATCCATCGCTGCCGCGATAGCCTACCGCAAGATTGCCGATCTCGAGAACGGGCGCGTTCGAGATGTCCGTCGACGTGGGCCTGATATTGATTGCCATCGTCATGCTCTGTCCTTTCCGAAGGACTGGCTGATGCGGTTCGCCGACAGGACGACCAGGATCACCACGATGCCGGGGACGGTCGTCAGCCACCAGGCCCGCGCGATGTAGTTCCGCCCTTCGGCGATCAGCAGGCCCCATTCCGGCGTCGGCGGTGGCGCGCCGTAGCCGAGAAAGCCCAGCGTGGAGATCGTCAGAATGGCCCAGCCGAGCTGCAGGGCTGCGAACGCGATCACCGAGGTCAGGGAGTTGGGGAGGATGTGACGCAGCAGAACCCGGCTGAACGATCCGCCGCTCCCGAAGGCCGCCTCGACATAATCGCTGGTGCGGACCCTCACCACCTCGGAACGGGCAAGCCGCGCGAAGCTGGCGATCGACGTCACGCCGACGGCGATGGCGGCATTCACGATGCCGAAGCCGAGAAGAATGACGATGCTGAGCGAAAGAAGAAGCTGCGGGATCGACAGCAACACGTCGACGCCGCGCATGATGGCCTCGTCGATCCTGCCTCTCGCCGACCCCGCGAGAATGCCGAGCGTGGTGCCCACCACAAGGCCGACGCCGACGGCCACGAAGGCCCCAGAAAGCGAATTGCCTGCGCCATAGATGATGCGGGCCAGAAGATCACGTCCCAGCGCATCGGTGCCTAGCCAATGCTCAGCGCTCGGTGCACGGAGTTGCTGGCGCGCGACCCCGACCGTGGCGCTGTAGCTGGTGAACCATTGCGGGAACAGGGCCCAGAGCACGACGACGGCCATGACGAACCAGGCCAGAACCAGACCCGGCTGGATGCTTTTGATACTCTTCAGCCAACGGGCACCCGACGAAACCCGCGTCGATCCTGGAGAGGAGCTTTTGAGGATGTCCGCGTCGTCGCGCAGCAAGCTGCGCCCGATCATGTTCAGGCCAGTCATGCGAGAGCTCCTTGTCTCACTCTCAGGCGAGGGTCGAAGACGGGGTAGAGCAGGTCCACCGTCAGATTGATGAGCACGAAGGCCGCCGCAGAGAACACGACGATCGCCTGAAGGACCGCGATGTCCTGATCACCGACGGAGCGCTGTGTCAGCCCGCCGAGGCCGTTGAGGCCGAATACTGCTTCCGTAACGACCGCACCGGCCAGCAACTCCCCGAACAGGATCCCGCTGATGGTCAGGGCCGGCAGGACTGCGTTCTTCGCCACATGCTGCCACAACACCCACCGGTGCGAGGCGCCTTTGGCGCGGGCGACCGCGACGAAGGGCTCCGTCAGCACGTGGTCGATATTGCGCATCAGGATCTGGGCGAGCGGCGCCGAGATCGGGACGGCCAATGTGAGAACCGGAAGGATCAGCGCCTGCCAGGGGCCTGGGTTGATGACCGGAATGAGCTTGAGCTGAAACGAGAAGACCTGGATCAGCAGGATCCCCAGCCAGAACACGGGCGTGGAGATGAAGAGCGCCGGAATCGACTGGATGAAGGAGCGCAGCCAAGCGAGGGGAGACAACGCCGAAAGAGCGGCAAGCGTCACCGCGAGGATGACCGCCAGCAGAAAACCGAATGTCGCAAGCCACAGGGTCGGCGGCAGGTTGGCAAAAATCAGATCGCCGACGGGAACGCCTGCATGAATGGAATAGCCGAAGTGACCGGTGAGGAAATTCGAGACGGTATGGATATACTGCATCCAGAGCGGGCTGTCGGCTGCATAGGACGCACGGATCTCCGCGATCTGCTCAGGACCCAAGCCGAGTTCGGGATTGAGGAACTTGATGAGGATGGCATCCCCTGGTAATGCCTGCAGCAGGATGAACGAGACGGTAAAGGCAGCCCAGAGCACGAGGGCCGCCTGTCCGATCCTTCCGATCACGTATCGCGACATGTGAGATCCTGTCCGAACATCGAGACGATCGACGGGAGCCGGCCGGATGTCGCCCGTCTGCGACATCCGGCCGGCCTTGAGATATCCTCAGCGCCGCGGCGCCAGCCAGGTGTTGTAGAAGCTGGGACGACCGACGGCTTCAAAGGACACGCCCTTCACGTAAGGAGCGGCAGCAAAGGCCTGCGGCTCTTCGAAGATCGGGATGGCGTAGGCCTGATCGACCACGTAGTTTTGGATCTCGCCTGCAACCCCGAGGCGCTTGGTGCGGTCGGGCTCGGAGGCGAGCTGATCCAGAAGCGCGTTCAGCCTTTCGTCGACGAAGGACTGCACCTTGTCGCTATTCCCGCCCTTCTGCAGCAGAACATTGCGGTTGGTCGGGTAGTACTGGCTCTTGATCACGTCGGGATCGGCGCGGCCGACCATGGCCGGCGAGACAGGTGCCTTGGCGGGATCGAGATTGTTCACGACTGCGCTGCCCGAGTCGGCGGTCAGCACGTTCAGCTTCACGCCGATCTTCTCCCATTGCTGTGCGACCAGCTGCAGCGTTTCCTTGTTCTGCGGCTGCGGCAGGGATTCATAGGCCGAGAGCTCGAGCGTCTGACCGTCCTTCTGGCGCCGGCCATTGGCGCCGAGCTTCCAGCCTGCCTCATCGAGCAACTGCTTGGCCTTCTCGACGTCGTAGGAGAGCTTCGGCGAGAGATCGACATAGCCGGATGCCGTCTTGGCGATGATCGAGGTCGCCTTTGGGTAATTGTCCGAGAACAGGGTCGAGACGATCTCATCCGTGTTGGTGGCATGGAGCAGCCCACGACGAACCCGAACATCGGCGACGAGCGGATTGTCGGGGCGGAAGACGACGCTGTTGTTCACGCCGCGCGTCGAGGGCGCGTAGATCAGATATCCTTCGTCCTCGACCTGCTTCTCGTCATATGCCTGGATCTGGCGAATGATGTCGGCCTGCCCGGCTACCAGGCCGCCGATGCGTACGCTGTCTTCCGGCGTGACGATGTATTTGATCTCGTCGAGATAGGCGCGCCCCTGATGCTCGAGCTTCGCTGGGCCCCACGTATAGTCGGCGCGCGCTTTCAGCGTGAGCTCGCGCCCGAGCGTTTCGCCTGCGACGACGAAGGGACCCGAGCCGATGATCTTCGTGGCGTCGCCCAGCGCCTCGTAGGGCAGTGCTAGGGTCTTCAGCGACACGAGACCGGACCCGATCACCGATGTGCCTTGCAGAAAGCCGGGCGACGGCTTCCTAAAATAAAACTTCACCGTCTGCGGATCGACGACCTCGCTCCGGTCGTAATTGTTGATGACCTCCGAGATCGGCAGCTTCAGTTCCTTGTTGCCGCGCCCGAACGTGTCGTAGTTCCCGGCCACGGCAGCGGCATCGAGAGGGGTGCCGTCGGAAAACGTCACGCCTTTCCGGATCTTGAAGGTGTACTCCGTCGCATCCGCATTCACCGACCACGACTCAGCGATCCAGGGTTCGATCTCGAGCGTCTTGGGATTCTGATAGGTCAGCTTGTCGGTGATCTGGTTGAGGATTCCACCGTTGGGATAGAATCCGCCTGCCGGCGGATAGAGATTGGTATGAGGCTGCTGCTCGAGATAGACCAGCGTGCCCCCTTTCACAGGGGCACCCTCGGCGCCTGCAGCGATCGCGCTGCCGCGCCATATCGAGGAGCCCGCTAGGAATGTGGCTCCAACGAAGACGGCAAGGCCAACTTTGCTTCCGAAGCGAGATTTGAGTGTCACGATATATCCCCTGTGCGGCTAGCGTTCGAGCCAAATGACAGAGGAATTATCGCGCCGGAACGTCCGCTAAAGCAACCGAAATGTTCTTTCTTTAGAACTGGCCGGACCAGTAAAATCTTCTTCCGGGCCATCACCTAGGAGAAGTTTATCCTCCTAGATGCCGGATGTTACGTCCGTAGCAGGTCAGATATTGCCCGATCTGCTCGAGGATGATCGCTCGGATTTCTTCACGGGTGAGGCTGCTTTGCTGCGGCTGCCGCGCCGGGATGGACCTGCCCAACTGATGTCCCTGAGCGGCCTCGGCGTCGAGCAGAGCGACGGCTCCACTGCTTAGCATCACGCAGCGACCAAATTCAAAATTGCGGATAGCAGGCTCGGCGCTCAATCATGAGTTACTGAGAGCAGTCCGAACATGTCGGTAGGATTGATGGTATATGGTCCATCTTGTGGAATATTACCCGAGAGAATGGGAAATAATGATAAAAAGGACGAAATGACGGCTATTGAGGACCGCTAGCCGACGCTTCACTTCCACAATGATAAGGGGGCAAGCGTTCAGTCACGGGCTATTGTTGCCGATGATCTGGAAATAACTGAGGAATCGTGCCTTGTATTTGCCGCAAGGGCGCATTAGATAAACCTTATCGACATTTGGCCGGACAATCGGGCCGTTTCGCCTTGGCTATCCGGGCGCACGTTCAGACACTCTTCCAAACATCGACGAACCCAAGCGTGAGGTCATGCTTCCGCATGCCCTCCGCTCACGTGCGCTTGCGCCTACAAACTAAGGATACTCCCATGATCACGGGCACCGTTAAGTTCTACAACGATCAAAAAGGCTTCGGCTTCATCCAGCCTGACGATGGCAGCAAGGACGTGTTCGTCCACGCCACCGCTCTCGAGCGCGCCGGCATCCGCGGCCTGCGTGAAGGTGAGAAGGTCTCCTTCGACACGGCCGAGGATCGCCGCAGCGGCAAGGTCGCCGTCAACAACATCCAAACGGCCTAAGAACAATGCGGCACCACACTCCATCGGTGCTGCCTGCGGAGCCGCTCCTGCGTGGAGCGGCTTTTTCAATTTTGAGGCGCCATGATGGAATGGCCAAAGTGGGTGATAGCGCGATGTACACGTTCCGGAAGACCTCTGCCAAATCCGTGATGTTCGTGGTGGATTATGACGATGCACGCCGAGCCTATCTCTGGATCGACAATCCGGAAAAGGCGTCGAACACGCGCGCTGTCGAAACAATGGCGCGAGCTCAACAGGAGCAGGGTACGCTTCCTGAAGGCACCATCACCAGCATCAAGCGTGTCCGATAACTGAAATTGGACAGGCCATATGGCGTCCATAAGATTGACAGGTGACATGAAGCAGAAAGATTTCGGCGAGCGCCTCCAGGCTTCCCAGAGCGCGAGGCAAGCCATGATGGCGAAGTTCCGCCAGCGGCCCGGACCCGACGACCCGGCCGTTTCCGAACGGCGATCGGCTCGAGCCGCAGTAAGTGCAGCACGCGAGGGCCGCCTGGCCGACCGCGAGACGAAGCGCCTTGCGGAAGAAGCCGAGCTTGCCACCGTACGGGAAGCCCATGCAGCGGATCAAGCCGCGCAGGAACGGCGCGCGGTGGACGAAAAGGAGGCAAACGATGCCAGACTCGAAGCGGAGCGCAAGGCTGCCCGGGATGCTCGTTATGCTGCCCGCAAGGCACGGAAATAGCTGTGCCCGATCCGGCTTATCCAGCCGCAAGGAGGTTGACTGATGCCCCATAAGTTCAAAGTTAGACAGATGGTCCGCCTCGCGCATCCCGGATTCTCTGACACCCGAGTAAGCGCTGCCAGCATTTACGAGGTCGTGAGGCTCATGCCGGCCGATCCGAGCGGAGAGGTTTCGTACCGGATCAAATCCGGAGCGATCGAGAGGGCCGTGCGCGAGAGTGAAATCCGAAGCATGTAGGTCCTTGAAAGCGCAACGGTTGCAGATCCATCGAATTTTACCGTGGTGGAAGTGACGCCCAAAACCACCAGAAAGGACATCCCGTGCAGGTCCTCGTACGCGACAACAATGTCGATCAGGCTCTCAGAGTACTTAAGAAGAAGATGCAGCGCGAAGGAATCTTTCGCGAGATGAAAGCACGGAAGTCCTACGAGAAGCCTTCCGAGCGAAAGACGCGCGAAAAAGCGGAAGCTGTTCGCCGTAATCGCAAATTGGCCCGTAAGAAGGCTATTCGTGACGGTCTGATTGCCGCTCCCAAGCCGAAGCCACGTTTCGCCGGGCCGCGCAAGCTTGCGGCGGTTCCCAGTTCAGCTCCACGCACTGAAACGACAGAGGCGAAGGTCTAGCGGGACCGGAGCAGAAGAGCCGAGAACCTTTCTCAGGCCGGCAGGCGGCGCAGTATTGATCCGGCGCCACTGCATGCTCTTTGCCCGAATGGATCCGGCACCACCGCTCGGTCACCGAGCCCTCGAATTCTCATTCGCATTTCAACGACAATCCACCTTAAGAAGTCATTTCGCCGTGCAGCGCTTTCGCTCAACCCTCTTCGACATTCTGCTGACAGTCTGGACCGGGCTCTTTGCACCCGTCCTGGCATTTTTGTGGCTGATTGGCTCCCCGGAACGCGGAGTCCGGCTGACATCCCGGCTATGGGCTCGCGGTGTTCTCGTCAGCCTGAAATGGCTTGTCGGTTTGACCTATGCCGAGCGGGGACGAAATAATATTCCCGACGAGCCATGCCTGATCATCGCCAATCACCAATCGACATGGGAGACGCTCGCGTTCCTGGTCCTTTTTCCGGATGTGGCCATCGTCGCGAAGCAGGAATTGCTGACGATTCCTGTCTTCTCTTGGTTCCTCCGCAAGTCGCCGATGATCCTGATCGATCGGGAAAGCGGCTCGAAAGCGGTCAGAAAGATGATCGATGAAAGTCAGGCGGTGCTGGCCCAGGGCCGGTCGGTGCTGATCTTTCCGGAAGGTACGCGAAAGTCAGCTTCGGAGCCTGTCGAGTTCAAGCGCGGGGTGGAACTGCTCTATACGAGGCTCAACCGGGTGGTTCTCCCGGTGGCTTTGAACTCGGGTCTGTTCTGGGGTCCCGATCGTGCCTACAAGCGGGCCGGAACCATTTCGGTTTCCTATCTCGATCCGATCGAGCCAGGGCTTGCAGGAAGCGAATTCACCCGCAAGGCGGAGCAGCTTCTCGAAACCGAGAGAAGACGATCCTGGCTGCGGGCAGCCTGAGGCTGACAGTCGTTCAGTCCGACAACACGCATGGTTGTCGGACCTGTCAGCGATCGGCGGCGTCGATCCGGATCTAGTGCTCGGCGACCAGTTCGACGAATGGCTCGAGGCTGGCATAGGGCAACGTAAATTTCTCTCCCCGGAAAAGCATCGGCACATCCTGCCCACCGGCGAGGCCAGATGTCAGCTTGCTACGAACCGTGAAGGTTTCTCCGGCCTTCACAGGTCCCCAGGGCTCATCAAGATGGTCGATCACGCCAAGTTCGCTCAGCTTGGCTTCAACCGTTTGCGTCCGAATATATGAAGGCAACTGCCGAAGACCACTCTCGATATCATCGCGCAAGGCAGCATAAGCTGGATTGCGGACCTTGTAGCGAAGCTCTGCATCCTCGGTGAACCGCCACAGAGATCCCGTAACCATCTTTTGATCCTTGGTCAGGGGCCGCTTCTCAGAAGCATCCGCCTTCTTTCCAGCTCGGGCGCTAGCCGGAGCATCCGCTGGCTGAAGATCGGCAATCAATGCCCATTTGGTCGACCATGCGGCAGCGCGATAATCGCCTTTCGTCAGACGATCCGTAAATTCCAAGATATCGGGATCAATAGGACTCTTGCTGCCGCTGGCCTCGAAATATCGCAGCCGCATCTCGTCTGGGAGAAGCAGGTAAAAACTGTCGCTCTTGACGTCCACATCGAAGATTTTGGCAACCTTCACCACCCGATCGCGGGTGGACGGAGCTTCCACGCCATCGCCCGTCGGGTAAACCATCGTTCCTTTGGGAACGCGGACATAGCCGTTCACTTCAATCTCCGACATCTGGATTTGGTCTCTCTTTCCTGTGACGCAGCGCCTCTGCGAGAATCTGCAGATCGCTTGAAAATGGGAACGGCACCCGAAGGTGCCGTTTCTGTTGCTAGGCTTCCCCAAGCCCCGGATGGTTACGCCGCGAGGCGCACCGCACCCATGTCAACGTTGTCGTTGGCATTTGTGAGTTTGCACTATCAAGGCCGTAGCTCAGCCTAATCGCAGCCTAGTCTTTATCACGCCCAGTCGAACCCATATCGCCCCCATCGAAAACACACCGGACGGCTCCATGGCCTCAACGAAAGGCCCGTCGCCCAAACCCCGTACTGCGGTACCTGAACGGCCGATGTGCTTATGGTGGAGGCGGCGGGAATCGAACCCGCGTCCTAAACGCCTATTCCACTCTGCCTCTACGATCATAGTCAGGCGAGCCTGACCCCCTGGATATAGGGCTCCGGCAACCCAAAGTCCAGTCCTCGGGCATGCGATAGAACTATGACAGCAGTTCCGGCCGAGATGAAGTGCCAGATAATGCGGGTCATCTCGTCGCCGTCGAGCTCCACGACCGGATTGGCAACCTCGATCTTCGCCACCCGTGGCTCCTGAATGATTGAGACGCCGGCGGTCGCTCCGCCGCAAAATTGCACCGCAGCACAAGCAAATGCGCTGCGGTGTTGTTAGGTACCGTTCGCCCGCATCTCGCTGCGGACTAATCAGGCTAGACCACAACGACCTCGATCGTCCCGACGCCCTCAACGAAGCCTTCTAGGACATCGCCTCGATTAACCGCGCTGACCCCGGCCGGGGTGCCTGTCATGATGATGTCGCCCGGCTGCAGTGTGAACAGGCCGGAAAGGTACGAAATCATCTCCGGCACCTTCCAGATCAACTGGTTGAGATCACCCTGCTGACGGATTTCTGCGTTGACCTTCAGCGTGACCGCGCCTGACGTCGGATAGCCGATCTCGCTCGCAGGGACCAGCGGGCCGCAGGGAGCGGAGGCTTCGAAGGCTTTGCCGACTTCCCAGGGACGTCCCAGCTTCTTAGCCTCGCCCTGGAGGTCGCGACGGGTCATGTCGAGTCCGACCCCGTAGCCGAAGACGTGATCGAGCGCTGCTTCCACCGGGATGTTAGAACCACCCTTGCCCAGCGCCACCACCATCTCGATCTCGTGATGCACATCCGAGGTTGCGCTGGGATACGGGAACTTGCCGTCAGTGACGATGTTGTCCGGATTCTTCTGGAAGAAGAACGGCGGCTCCTTCGAGGGGTCGTGACCCATCTCGATGGCGTGCTCGGCGTAGTTGCGACCGACACAATAGATACGATGGATCGGGAAAAGCTTGTCACTGCCCTTTACGGGCAAGGTGGCAACCGGTGCCGGTTGAACGACATAGCCGGTCACGGCGAGAGGCGCATTCATCATCTTACTCCTGCGTAATAGTCGACTTTTTTCTCAATGTGTTCAATGGCTGCCGACATCAGCATCGCCGCAGCGAAGAGGATGATCGTCAATGCCCAGAAGTTCTCCATGTCGAAGCTGCGTGAGTAGAGCTCAAACAGTTCGCCATAACCGATGATCGCCACCAGAAGCTGGCCGATCACCACGCCCTTTACGCCGCGCACGAGGCCAAGGCGGATCCCTGCAAGGATCTCCGGCAGTGCGGCAAGGAGAACAATTTTTCCGTAAAGAGCGAAGGGAGAGGCACCATAGCAGCGCCCCATCTCGATGAGCGAGTTCGGCACATGCTGAATGCCCGCTCGCGTGTCCAACACGATGATCCACACCGCGAAGAGAAAGACCGTGACGATGACCGTGGTCTCGCCCATGCCGAACAGGATCATCAACACCGGAACAAGCGCGGAAAGCGGCGCGCTGACGAAGATGTTGACCCAGATGCCGAACAGCTCGTCTGCGGCCTTGAACCGCCCCATCAGCACGCCCAGCGTGACGCCGACAATTATGGCGAACGCCATACCGATAGCGAAACTGTGCAGCGTGATCAGCGCGGCCGCTTGCCATGTGCCGGTCTGCACCATCGTGATGCCGGCCAACAGCACGTTCGAAAGCGGCGGCACCAGGAACATCAGGCCGGATTGTCCGACCAGTTCCCAAACAAGACACCAGACCAGAAGTGATGCCATCATCGGCACCCGGTATCCATAAAGAGTCATAGCCGCCCTCCTCAGTCCACGTAGTGTTTGAGGCCCTGCCAGATCTCCTCGACGGTATCGAGATAGCCCTGATCACGGCGAATCGCATCAGGGGAGGCCGTCCGGTCAATCCTGGGCTCGATGATCTGCGCGACGCGGCTCGGCCGGCGCGAGAGCAGTACGATGCGATCCGATACGTAGACAGCCTCTTCGATGCTGTGCGTCACGAAGATGAAGGTTTTGCGCTCCTTCTCCACCAGCTGCAGCAGATCTTCCTGGAACTTGCGGCGGTTCTGCTCATCCACTGCAGAGAACGGCTCATCGAGCAACAATACCTCCGCATTGACTGCGAAGGCGCGTGCAAGACCGACGCGCTGTCGCATGCCGCCGGAGAGCTCGTGCGGATATTTGTCCTCGAAGCCCGTGAGGCCGACCTCGGCGATGTAGTGGCGGGCGATGGACTGGCGCTCAGCCTTGCCCATGCCCTTCAGCTCAAGCCCAAACGCGACATTGCGCATCACTGTCGCCCACGGCATCAGGGCAAAGTCCTGGAACACGAAGGCACGTTCCGGACCCGGACCCGTGACGATCTTGCCGTTCACACGCACTTCGCCCGATGTCGGCTCGACCAAACCGGCGATGATCTTGAGCAGGGTGGTCTTGCCGCAGCCGGACGGGCCAAGAAGCGTCGTGAGCTTGCCGCGAGGAAAGTCGAGGTCGATCAGGCGCAGAGCTTCGATCTCAGCATAGTTTTTGCAGATGCTGCGCACCTCGACTGCGGCATCATTTTCGACCCGAAGCGTAGCCTGGGCGGAAGCATTGGAAACGGTCATATCAGCCTCTCTTCTTTTCAGGGCGCAGCACACGGACCTCGAATGCCTCCAATGCCGTCAGCGTCAGGGTCGAGACCAGGATGATGGAGACAACGGCGGCATACATTTCCGCATAATTGGCGACTGAGCGATGATAGGTGATGAGGTCGCCGATGCCAGTCGGCGTGATCAGGAGCTCGGCCAGGATGACACCGATGAACCCAGCAGCAAGGCCGAGGCGCAGTCCGGCAAAGATCACCGGGCTGGCATCGGGAATGATGATCTTGGTGATCTGCTGAACCCGCGTGCCCTGGAACGAACGGCACATCGCTACCAGGGAGGGGTTAGCGTTCCGGACCGCCTTGTAGCCGTTCAGAACGATCACCGGCAGCGCCAGCATGACGACTGCGAGAATCTTGGCGGTCAGGCCGATCCCATACACGAAAGTGATCAGCGGAATAAGAGCCGCCATTGGCGCCGATTGCAGGACAATGAACAGCGGCGCTACGAGCCACTCGGCCTTCCGGGACAGCCCCATCACGATACCGAGCGCTACCCCGATCACTCCCGAAATGACGATGCCAATAATTAGCGGCTGCAGAGTCGAGCCGTAGGCCAGGACTAGGCTGCCATCGAGCAGCATTGTGGCAAAGGCATAAAGTGTATCGAGAAAGGTCGGGAAGGCGTAGCTGATCGGCACCCGCCCGGCGATTTCCCAGATGAGGAAGAAGAGCCCGAGCGACACCATCCTCGTCGCAATCGGGTGGCTCGTAAACAGGCGACCGAGGCTCAAGCCCCAGCCGACCGGCGGATGGACGGCCCGAACGGGGCCGTTCACTTGAGAGGAAGCCATCATTCCGGCACCTTACTTGGAGCCGACTTTGGCCAGGACGCGATCCAGCGGGCGGGTGTCCCAGAAGTCCTCGACCTTCAGGCTAGCGGGCTCACCCGTGAGCTGGCCCGAGAGGGTGTAGAAGGCGAAGTCGTCCTTCGCGGCTGCAGCGCCGCCGCCATTGAGCGGGAAGGCCTTGCCCTTCGCGAGCTCATCGAAATAAGGTCCGATGTCCCCCGCTTGTGCGGCGGGCAAGTCGGGCAGCAGCTTGTATTTGGCGCGCCACTCGGAAACCACAGCCGGATTGGCCGTCACTTCGCGCCAGGTGGTGAGAATGGCCTCGACGATCTTGTCGACATCCGCTGCATTCTTCTCAAGGAAGTTCGTGTTGGCGAACAGAGCTTCGTCCGTCGCGTTCACGCCTTCGAGCGGCAAGATGACGAACTTGCCGGGGGCCTGTGTTTCGAGCAGACGGCGACCCGAGGAATCGACAATGCTGGCCTTGACGTTGCCTTGGAGCAGTGCACCCGTGCGCACCTCGGCGCCTGGGATGTAGCTGATCTTGGAGAACTTGATCCCCTGCCGCTGTTCCATCAGTTTCATGATGGCCTCAGTTCCGGAACCACGAGAGTGAACGGCCACCTCCTGCCCGTTGAGATCCTTCCAGGTCTTGTAGAACTCGCCGTTGACGGCCGGGTAGAAGCGCAGCGTTGAAAGCTGCATGAACATACGGATTGGCGCCTTGACCTTCTGCACGAGCGCGTAGGGACCGCCGACGCCGATATCGGCTTGACCGCCGACCACCGCCTGGGCGGCGATGTCCTCGGATTTCAGGTAGGTCATCTCGATATCGACCCCATTTTCCTTGGCCCGCTCGAAGGCCGCGAGGAGGTGCAGGGATTCGACGCTGGCGATGTCACCATATACCACACGAACCTTGGCCGCTTCCGCCGCGTTCGATGCCGCGAGCGCCGCACCAATCACGAGAACTGCGGCGCCGGTCTTTAAGCACATCAAGCTCTTGAACATGTTTCTCTCCCGTTGTTTTAGGCGGTTCACCCGCTCTTGCTTTCAGTCGCACCTTTCGCGACCAATGCCGTATTGGTCGCAATTGGCTGGCATAGTGTCAAGGATTATTTCAGTTGACGCGGTGCAATATTCCGATAGAAGATCCAACCAATCCAAAATTGGTTGAGACAGCCAGATGCAAATGTACAGTGAGGCGGGATCCAATCGGGGCATTGTCACTCAGCTGAGAGCATACTTAGCCCAGGCCGAGTTGCCTGAGGACCGCCGCTTGCCTCCCGAACGGGATCTGGCCGTCGCCCTGGGTGTCACCCGGACCGAGTTGAGGAAAGCTCTCGGGGCGCTCGAGGCCGAAGGTCAGATTTGGCGCCACGTTGGAAAAGGCACCTTCCTGGGAAACCGCCCCACCGACAGCCTTTCGGATATTGCGGCGTTGGCGAAGCGGACCAATCCGGCAGAGCTGATGCGCGCGCGCCTGATTATCGAACCCGAGATCGCCCGGGCGGCTGCCCTAACGGCAACCCCGATGCATCTCGCCGAGTTGAGGCTGTGCCAGAGCAGAACACAGGAAGCTGCCACATGGCGGCAATATGAGAGCTGGGACACTCGTCTCCACCGCACCATTGCCGAGGCGACGCAGAACACACCGTTGCTTGGATTGTTCGACATGCTGAACGCCCTGCGCCGGGCGGTCACCTGGGGCCGGCTCAGATCGAATCCCCTCAAGCCGGAGCCCGACCATCACAGCTTCACCGAACACGAGGCGATCATTGCCGCCATCGAAAACCGCGACATGAACGGCGCTGCAGCGGCAATGCGTATTCATTTGCAGAGTGTAGAGCGCAACCTCTTGGCGCGGCAGTCAAACCCAGGGGATTGATCCCGGTCTGCAGACCGGGCATCGCCCAGATCGCATGACCCACGTCGAAGCCAGCGTGCGATCCTTCTATCAATTCTGAAACATCGATTGTCTGTGAACGGCCCTGCTGCCACCGTCGGCGAAATTTCTTGCACCAAGATGAATGCCTCGCGCCACCACCTGCAACTAACGCTAAGGTAATGGACGCGCCCGTGACTGCTCCTTGGTCCGCCCTTGGAGAAGACCGCACTCTAACGCCGCATGGCGGAGAATTATTAGAAACAGGTCAATCGCAGCGGATATCGATCTCGCGGCCCCGGCGATAATGAAGCCGGGATTTTTCACGGTTGCCGCAGGTGGCCATGTCGCACCAACGGCGCTTGCCATTTTTCGTGATATCGAGAAAAAGCCAGCCGCAGTTCACGCCCGGGCAGCACTTGATCCGATCGAGTCTCGCCTGCGTGAGAACGTCCGCCGCAGATTGAACGATCGGCCACAGGACAGAGGAAAGATCGGCACTGCCTTCGGGCCAGCCGAAAGCAAAGCGATCCGACGACTGCATCAGTTTGATATTGGTGTATGATTGTCCGATCCAGCGATTGAGAGCGATGACGTCCTGTTCAGGCGCCGGTATCCGCTCGGCAATCGCCGTAAACAGACGGTAGAGCGTCCCCCGCAACGCAACGGCCTCTTGCAGAACGAAATGCGCTTCAGCCGCCTGCTCGGAAGCTATCGCCCGAAGGACGTCGCCACGCGGTCGCGGGAAAGCCAACGCATGCTCCGCCCAAGCAATAAGGTCACCGAACGTCCTGAGGTGGTCAAGTTCATGTGACGAGCCGCGACCGCTCTTCGTGTTCGTGAAGTCGAGGCAAAGCCTCCGCGACGGTGAGGTCGTGATCGCCATTCAAAATCCTATCGAATGGCGGCGCTTCTGCGAGGGCGTTCTGCAGCGAGCGGATCTCTGCAATGACCCGCGGTTCGCCGATAATCCGTCCCGTGTCGAGAATCGCCAACAGCTCGATGCGGAAATCGGTCCGATTTTCGCAAGCCTGACACGCGATGCGGCGATCATGCGGCTCGAGGCCCACCAAATCGCCTAGTCCCGTGTGTCGACAATCCGTGACCTCGGCGTCCATCCGGCCCTAGGGCGCATCGAGGTCTCGTTGCCCAATGGCGAGAGCGTTGCGCTCCCACGTCCAGCCGGCAGGTCAGGTTTGAATGCCGGCGCCGTTCCGGCTCTTGGTGCCCAGACCGCCCATATCCGAAATGAATTCTCGCGCCGCGAGACGGCTCGATGACCGCTCTTGATCTCGACTGGATGACAGAATGCGTCGGGCGAAGCGAATCCGTCAGCGACACGATTACGCCGAAGCTCGTTACTCTCTTCAACGCGACGCTCGCGCCGTACGTTGCACCTGCATCGCCAGCAGAAACTTCTCTCGGAATCCACTGGTGCCTCGCCCCTCCGTCCACACCGACCCATGACCTCGATCAGGACGGCCACCCCATGAAAGGAGGTTTCCTGCCGCCCGTCTCCCTGCCCCGCCGCATGTGGGCCGGCGGTGAGATCGAGATCGTCGAGGGGCTTCGGATCGGCGACGCCGTCATGCGGCGCTCGACCATCGCCGGATTTCGCACGACCGAAGGGCGATCGGGACCGTTATGCTTCGTGACCGTGCAGCATGACATCTCGACGGAACGTGGCGTCGCCATTCGCGAGCGGCAGGATATCGTTTACCGCGAGGCCGCAAAGACGAGTTCCCAAAAGCCCGCCGCCGATCCCTCTGGGGAACCGAGGGAGGATTCCTCTCCGGACCTGGCCTGGACGGTGGACACGTCGCCGACGCTGCTGTTCCGCTACTCCGCCCTTACCTTTAACAGCCATCGCATTCACTACGATATGCTATACGCAACCGAGGTCGAAGGATATCCGGGGCTCGTCGTGCATGGCCCGTTGCAGGCAACGCTGCTGCTCAACCTCGCCGCGACACTTCATGGCAGGACGCCCAGGCGCTTTGGCTATCGCAACGTCGGCCCCGTCTTTGCCGGAAACCCGCTTCGCCTAGCGGCCCGGCGCAAAGGCGACGACATTGTGGAATGCTGGAGTGCGACGAATCGGGGCACTATCGGCATGAAGGCGGAAGCGGGATGGTAATTGCTGACGTTCATCCGCCCGTCGTGCCGCTTTTCGTGCCGTGGAACGGGGTGTAGCCGGCATCTGGATACGCGTCCTGCTAGGTGCCGTTATCCATGGTCAGCATGATGCATGAAGTTGATGCTCATTCATCTAAGGCCGGCGCAGGTACGCATCCACCATGAGCGTGCCGGTCGATACGCGTTCCACGTGAATGCCGACGCCGTAGGCCGCCTCGATGGCATCTCCGGACAGAACCTCATGCGGTGGCCCGTCGGCCGCGATCCGGCCGTCGCCCAGCAGCATGAAGCGCTTGGCGAAGCGGCTGGCGAGGCCAAGATCATGCAAGGCGACCAGGGTCACGATGCCCCGGCTTTCCGTGACCCGCTGTATCAGTTCCATCACCTCGAGCTGGCGCCTGAGATCGAGCGCGCTCGTGGGCTCGTCGAGCAGAAGGATCTGCGGATCGCGTACGAGGGCCTGGGCCATGCCGACGAGTTGCTGTTGCCCGCCTGACAAGTCCGTGACCGGCCGGTCGGAGAGCATGCCGATTCCGAGCTGATCGAGGACTTCCTCGACCCGCAGGATGTCGGCGGCCGAAGCACGCCCTCCCCGACCGCTCTTGCGGGCCAGCAGCACCACGTCGAAGACGCTGAGCGCCGCACGCATCCCGACATGTTGGGACAGGAAGAACACGGTCTCATGGCGGCGGGCATTGCCGAGCCGGGACAGATCGATGTCATCGAGAGCGACCGAGCCAGCCTGCGGCTTGAGCAAACCCGCGATCAGACGGAACAGGGACGACTTGCCGACCCCATTCGGCCCGACGACGGCAGTAATCTCTCCCCTCCGGATATCCGTCGCCTCAATCGCCTCGAACAGCGGAAAATGCCGATAGCCGAAGCTCAATGCCTTGATCGTCAGGCTCATCGCCAGCTCTCCCGGCGTACGGACAGGATCAAACTTAGGAAGAACGGAACCCCCACGAGGGCCGTAATGATCCCGATGGGATAGATCACCCCGGGCGTGATGCCCTTGGACAGGGTCGACGCGATCGAGAGGATGATGGCCCCGGATGCGGCGGCAACGGGCAGAAAATAACGCTGGTCTTCGCCCACGAGCATGCGGGCGATGTGCGGGCCGACGAGTCCGATGAACCCGATCGTTCCCACGAAGGCGACGGCCGTCGAGGCGAGGATGGAAATGCAGGCCAGCATCTCGAGGCGCAGGCGCGCCACCGGAACGCCTAAGCTCGAGGCACGCTCGTCTCCCATGGTCAGAGCGGTCAGCATCCAGCTGCGTTTCATGCAGACCGGAACGACAAGCACCAGGAGAGCGACGCAGACGGCAATCTTGGTCCAGGTGGCGCGGGCGAGGCTGCCCATCATCCAGAAAATGATCTGCTGGAGCTGCGTCTCGGACGATTGGTACTGAATGAAGGCGAGAAGCGCGTTGAATGTGAAAAACATCGCGATCCCCACCAGCACGAATGTCTCGATCGTCACGCCGCGCATGCGGGTGAAGAGGAACAGGATCACGGACGTTGCGAGCGCGAACAGGAAGGCGTTCGCGGTGATGAGGAAAGCACCTGCGAAGGGTACGACGCTGACGCCGATGGCGATGGCGAGGGCCGCGCCGAAGCTCGCCGCCGACGAGATGCCGAGGGTGAACGGGTCGGCCAGGGGATTGTTCAGGATGGTCTGCATCTGCGCTCCGGCGATGCCCAGCATGGCACCGACGAGCACAGCCATGATCGCCACCGGAAGGCGCACGTTCCACACGACGACATCGAGCTTGCTGCCATAGGAGCCGGGATTGAGGATGGTGCCGGTCACCTCCGCCAGCGAGAAATTGCCCGGGCCGACGGATACGTCGATCACCAGGGCCATCGTCAGGACAAGGATTGCAGCCGCCACGTAACCCAGTCGTTGCAGAGTCCGGCGGTGATATCGCGCTCCTGCGCCCGTGCTCAAACTCAAGTCGGACATGGGGATTCCTTCGTGAAAGTGGCGCGGGCCGACAAAGCCCGCGCCGACGGCGTCACTTGAGTTCGGTCCAGAAGAGACCCGTCAGCGGAATCGGCAGGAACTTCTGGTGCAGATCCTGATAGGTCGCCTGGGGGTCGAGATCCTTGAACTTGTCCGGATGGATCCACTTCGCCAGGGCCTGGATGGCGACGAAGTGATACGGGCTCTGGTAGAACTGATGATAGATCGCCATCACCTTCTTGTTCTTCACGGCGGAGAGTTCGGCAAAGCCAGGACGCTGCACGAGGCCGCGGATCTGCTCCTGCGCCATTTCGGGCTGGGTCTGGTAACCGAGCCAGACCGCCTTGTTGCCGGGGTTGGACTTCGACCAGTTCGCACCGGTCATCAGCAGATAGGCCGGATCCTCGACGATGATCTTCTCCGGATTGACCATGCCGCTGGCGCCTGAGAAGAACTTCGAGCCCCAGTTCAGGCCGCCCGCCTCCGAGACGAACTCGCCGAAATTGAAGTTGCCGAAAGACCGGCAGCAGGTATCCGGCTCGAGTCCGGCGGCCTGCTCGGCAAAGACGAGGGGCCGCTCGTTCTGCTTCAGCCGGTTCGTCACGTTATAGATGCGCCGCATCTGCTGCGTGTAGAAATCGACGAATTCCTGCGCCTGATCCTGGCGGTCGAAGACACGGCCCAGGAGCATCATGCTCGGAACGGCGTTCTGCGTGGGCCGCTCGCGGAAGTCGATGAAGATCGTCGGAATGCCGGCCTTCTCGAGATTGTCGAGGATGCCTGTCTCCTTCGCCTTGTCGTAGAAGCCGAGCGACAGGACGATGAGATCGGCATCGAGCGCAACCGCTTTCTCGACGCTGAAATCGCTCGAAGCGAGCGCACTCACAAGCGTGGCGTTCTTCGCATCCGGCACATTCGCGAGATACTGGTTCCAGGTGTCGGGATCGAACTTCGGCAGATCGTCGCCGATGGCTGCCAGCTGCGCGAAGGGCTTTTCCTTGTTGAGCACGACCGTGGCATAGAACAGGCGGCCCTCGCCGAGGATGGCGCGCTGGACACCCTTCTTCACCGTCACCGTACGACCTGCGAGATCGGTCACCTTGATCATCGTATCGGCAGCGTGGCCGGGAGCGATCAATCCCAATGTCAGCAACACGAGCGTCACGGCGAAAGCCATGCGCTGCACCAGTCTGGACAGGAATATGTGTGGCATCTGCGTCATATCCTCAATCGAAGGGTTCAAGGCCCCTGGTTGAACGAAGTCCCGAAGCCGGCGGGGCTTCAGGGTTTGCGGGCCCGGATCGCGTAGCGATCCTGGCTTGCCCGTTCGAGCTGCTGGCGGAGAGGCATGTTACGCCACTGCCCGCGATGAATGGCCGACAGATCCCGGTCGACGATCACGTCCTGGAAGCCTCTCGCCTGCAAAAGTTCGACGATCCGCTCAGCGCGGGCACCGTCCGAAAAGTACACCTGCTTCAGGATGCGATTGTGTGTTTCCATATCCATGCCAAGCCGAGGCGAGGCGGGCGTTATCCTGGCCAGAAGTCTGGCGACGGAACGCAGCGCACGCGCCTTCAATGTCCTCGGCACACCGGTATCGGCATCGACGATGAGGAGGGTTCCACCCGGCTTGAGGACGCGAAACCATTCGGCGAAGGCCTCCGGCGGATTGACGAGGGTCCAGACAAGGTGCCGGGTGACCACTGCGTCATAGGCTGCATCCGCTTCCAGGGTCTGTTCGGCATCGCCGGCGATGAAACGGATCTTTGCCTGGCGCTGATCTGCCTTGGCGCGAGCGCGGGCCAGCATGGAATCCGAGAAGTCGAGTCCGGTGACCTGGAAGCCGAGGTCGTAGAGCAGATGCGATATGACGCCGGTGCCACTGGCAAGGTCCAGGACGGGCCTGCCCGCCCCCTCGCCGAGATGTCGCCGGAACAGCGCATGCCAGCCCTCTCGCTCCTCATCGTTGAAGATCTCATGGCCGGGCGAGAGATCAAACGTTTCCGAGCGTTTGCTCCAATACTCGCGGATGTCGTCCTTGAGGGACCAATTGAGGGCAGCGTCGTCCATCAAATCGTTCTATGTCGTGACCGCCGCTGCGTAACAGAGCCTCTCGAAGTTGTCACGATGAAAAACCAAGCCGACTGCACTATAATCGAAGTTTAAAACTCTTCTAATTCACAATTACCTTAGAAAAATTCCACTTTAGAACAGCTGATTATTTAGAGTCAGTACGCGTTCTCTTCCTGAGCGACTACAAAAAGGGAGAACCATCAAGCTCGGAATAAGGTCACATCTGGACGCCGCATGTGTCAGGCCCGGTGCCACATCGCGCCACCGATCACCACGCCTCGCGGAGAAAGGCGCAGGCGCACAGTCAATTCGGCATTCGTGGAATCCCTATAAGCGAATTGTCCCTCCTCCAGCGCCAGCAAGGTGGCATCGCCTGCACTGCCGGGCTTGAACGTGCCAAGATCGGGACGACGCATGGCGTGAGCCGGACGCTCGGTGGCCGCGTGGATCACCTCGGCGAGCGGCATGCCGAGGCAGATGAACTTCGACATGGTGGTGACGAGATCGAAGGCCGGACCATCGATGCACAGAGCGTGCACATCGCTCGAGATGCAGTCGGGGGGAAATCCGTTGGCGAGCATGACGCGCGCCGTGTCGAACGAGAACGACCCCATGCCATGGCCGATATCGAAGATGATGCCGCGCTCGCGCGCCTCCGTGACCGCCGGATGCACCTTTCCGTCGGATGTCGCGGGCGTATTCGGAAATGGCCGGAAGCAATGCGTGAGGATGTCGCCCGGCCGCATGCGGGCGAGCACCTCCGGCAGGGTCGGAGGCGGCACGTCGATATGCACCATCATCGGCAGGCCGACCCGATCGGCGACCTGGCGGGCGATGTCGAGCGGCACGAGCCCGGAATTCCCGGACGCGTTGAAGCCGACCCGCACCTTGATGCCGACGAGCGTATCCCGATTGGCGAGGGCGACCTCCACGGCATCGAGGGGAGCCATGAGTCTCAGGTCGCCGCTTTCGCCCACCATGATCCGCTTCGAGAAGCCATAGATGCCGGCGAAGGAAACGTTGAGATAGGCGAGAATCCGCACCGGCGAGGGACGGATCACATGCTCCAGGAAGCCTCGATAGTTTCCCGGCCCTGCGCTGCCGGTGTCAGCGAGCGTGGTGCACCCGCCCCGGGCAAGGATGAGCGGATCCACTCCGAGCGATGTCCCGCCCCAATAGACATGCGTATGCAAGTCGATGAGGCCCGGCGTAACGATGAGCCCTGCGGCATCCTCGACGGAACGGGCATCCGCCGCGAGACCGTCGCCGATAGCCGCCACGCGTCCGCCCGCGAAGGCAACGTCGGTCACCCGGTCGATGGATTGCGACGGATCGATGACGCGGCCGCCACGGAGAACGAGATCAAATGCCATGGTCTTAGGACCTCCTCTTGCGCTCATAGTGCCGCTCAATGCCACCGACCTTGACAGCGAGCGGATGCAGTTCGTTCGACCATAGAACCTCGCTGCCCGGCTGATCGTCAGCCAGAGCCGCAATCGCTGCGGTCATCAGGCGGCGCGGATTGTCGGATGCCATACGCAAGGCTTCGTCGGCCGTCGCGAGTCCCCAGTCAACGAGGTTGCGGACAGCCTGATCGAGGACAAGCGCCGAGCCGGCGAGATACGGGCTGCCGGGCAGTCGCACCGACCCATCCGGCGCGTGCTCGACCGTCGTCCCGGCGAAAGGATATAGCCCAGGAGCCGCGGCGGCGGCCGATACCGCATCGCTGACGAGGATCGACCGCTCAGGCCCTTTCGCCTTGAGCAGGGTTTTAAGCGCATGCGGCGGCAGATGAATGCCGTCGGCGATGAAACTCGCCGACAACCGGTCTTCCGCCAGCTGGGCGAAAAGAGGATTGTCGAGCTTCGGCAACAACTGGGGCAATCCATTGCCGAGATGGGTCGACAGACATGCTCCAGCTGCGGCGGCGGCTGCCACCGCTGCAAATCCCGCAGCCGAATGGCCGATGGCGACGACGCGTCCCTCAGCCGCCATGACTCGGATGAAGGCCTCGCTGCCTGCAAGTTCGGGGGCGATCGTCACGAGCAGAATGGGGCGTGCCAGCGGCCGGGTCAGCCGCTCGATGAGGGATGCGTCAGGGGGCCTCATGGCTGCGGGCGGATGGCATCCCGCATAACCGTCACCCGAATTGAGGAAAGGCCCTTCGAGGTGATAGCCCGGGACCATCAGCGGCCCGAGCCGGCTTTGCGCGACAGCCCGGTCCAGAGCGGAGAATCGAGCTTCGAGCACATCGTCCGAAGCGGTGATCAAAGTCGGCAGGCAGGCCGTGACGCCGGCGGCGAGCATCGCCTCAAGAGCATGATCGAGAGCATCGGCGTCGATGGCCTCGCTGTTGAAGTCGATGCCTGCGAAGCCGTTGACTTGAAGGTCGAAGAGCCCGCTCGTCCGCATCCTGTCCTCAGGTTGTCTTGCGTGACAGGAGGGTAGCCGCGGGCGGATCGAGATAGAGAGTGCAGCGCGGATGCCGTTGCAGCACGGATGCCGGATGATCGGGGTCGACCGCACCCTCGACGGCATCTCTCACCGCAATCGCCTTGCGGGCATCCGGCACGCACAGGACTATGCGCTCGCTCTTCAGGATCTGGCGGATGCTCATGGAGATGGCATGGTCCGGAACGGCCGCAAGGGTCGGGAACCACCCTTCGCCGAGCTGCTGCCGCCGGCAGGCTTCGTCGAGCGTGACAACGATGTAGGGGTCCTCGGCATCGAAATCGGCTGGCGGATCGTTGAAGGCGAGATGGCAGTTCTCGCCAATCCCGGCAAAGCACACCGCTATGCGCTGCCCTGCGATGAGCTTGTTCAGCCGCGAGACCTCGCTTCCGAGATCGGCGGCATCGCCCTCGATGGCCACGAAATCTCCGAGTGCCGGAACGCGTGCGACGAAACGCTCCCTAAGATACCGGCGGAAGCTCGCCCCATGGGTGATCGGCAGACCAACATACTCGTCAAGGTGAAAGACCGTGACCTTCGACCAGTCGATCCCCTCTTCGACCACGAGCGCATCGAGCATCTCGAACTGGCTGGCGCCGGTGGCGAGGATGATCGTGCAAGCGCCGTCCCGGGCGATCGCAGCCCGGATGGCTTCGCTGCCCTCCGCGGCGGCACGAGCACCAAGCGTCTTCTTGTCGGGTTCGATTCGAATGTCCATGAGGGCTCTTAAAGCAGGGCTCGCTCGTCGCGTCCCATGAGACGGAAGGCGATGTAGATGGCTGTGCTGCTCAACACGAGAAGCACGGTGGAAAGTGCGGCAGCGGTGCCATAATCGCCGTCATTGATCGCGATGTAGATACGCACGGGCATGGTGGCTGTGCTGCCTACATAGAGAACGAGCGACGACGACAACTCGTTGATGGCCGTGACGAAGCTCAACATGCCGCCTGCGATGATGCCCGGCAGGATGAGAGGCACGGTCACCTTCATGAAGGCCCTTGCGGGACTATAGCCCAGCGAGATCGCCGCCTCCTCCATGCTCGGGCTCACTTGTCGCAGGGCAGAGGCCGAGGAACGGACGGAATAGGGAAGCCGCCGGATGAAGATCGACAGAATGATCACGGCCGCGGTGCCCGTCAGCGCGAGCGGCGGCGAATTGAAGGCTGCCACGAAGGCGATGCCCACCACGATGCCGGGCATCACGTAAGGCACCATGAGGGTCGCATCGAGGAGAGAATTGTTGATGCTCATCTTCCGCGCCACGAGGCAGCCGATGAGCGTTCCGATCGTCACGATGAGCGCGACGGTAGCGAACGAGAACATCAGCGAGTTCTGCACCACGTCCGCGAGATTGTAGAGGATGCGGCGGTAGCTCTCGAGGCTGAAGCCTGGGTGGAAGACCGGACCGCTCGTGCGCCGGACCGAGTAGATCGCCGCGATGATTGCGGGCATCGCCCCGATCAACGCGATGGTGTAGACGACCACGTGGGCGGCGACGTTCCGAAACCCGGTGAGCTTCTTCTTCACCGGCTTGTTGATCAGGTTGCCATGATAAACATTCCGGCGCGACATGTAGCGCTGCGCAAACACGAAGAGCATCGACAGCATGATCAGCACGATGCTGATCGTGGTCGCCATGCTGAGATTGCTTCCGACCTCGGCGGAATAAAGCGTATAGGCTTCCGTTGCCAGCACATTGAAGCCGCGCCCGATGAGCCGTGGCGTTCCGAAATCGGCGATCGAGTGGATAAGCGCCAGCAGGCCGCCGGCCGAGATTGCAGGGAGAACCAGCGGGAACGAGATCTTCATCACGCGCCGGAACGGCGTGAGGCCGAGGCTTTCCGCGGCCTCCTCCAGGGAACGGTTGATGTTGGCGAGCGCGCCGGAGGCAAGGAGGTAGACGTAAGGGTAGAACTTGAACGAGAAAACGATGAGGATGCCCCATAGGCCGAAGATCGGCGGAATGAAGATTCCCCATGACATCAGCGTCTGGCGGACGAGACCGCCCGATCCGAACAGCACGATCCAGGAATAGGCCCCGATGAAGGGCGGCGAGACGAGCGCGAGGATCGCCAGCAGCGACACGATACGGCTGCCGCGAATCTCGATGCGTGCCATGCAGAATGCCATGGCGCTGCCGAGCAGGAGCGAGCCGACGAGCCCGCCGAACCCGACGATGAGCGTGTTGACGAAAGCGGTACGGAATCGAGGCGTTTCGACGAAGCGCGCATAATTGGCCAGGGTGAAATCCCCGGCCTGATCCTGGAGGCTCGAGAGGAGCACCGATCCAAGTGGCACGACCAGGAGAGCGATCAGGATCACCCAGGCGAAGACCGAGACAAGCGTCCAGAAGCTGAGCCGCATCAGTTGCCCCCGCCATCGAGCCGCAAGCCATCGACATTGAAGCTCAGAATGTCCTGGCGCCGAAAGGCGAGCGAAATGGAACTCCCAGGCGCCATGCGCAGGGCCGGCGATGGATCGGCAAGCTGCACGACGATTTTGCCGGCCGGCGTTTGAACAAGCACGTGCGCCTCACGTCCGAGGTAGGTGTATTTCTCGACCGTTCCAGAAAGGCGGACATTGTCAGGAGCGGTGTCACCCTGATCGAGCCGGATATGCTCGGGCCGGATCGCCCATTGGTGGGCGCGACTTGCCTCCTGGTCGGACATGCCCAGATGAGGAGCCGCCTCCCGCGGCAGCACATTCATGGTACCGACGAAGGAGGCGACAAAGATCGTCCTCGGATCGGCGTAGATCTCCTGCGGGGTCCCGATCTGCTCGATGCGGCCCGCATTCATGACGCAGATGCGATCGGAGATCGCGAGTGCCTCCTCCTGATCGTGCGTGACATAGATCGCCGCAATGCCGATGCTCTTCTGGATGTCTCGGATCTCGTCGCGCAGGTCGATACGCAGCTTCGCATCGAGGTTGGAGAGAGGCTCGTCCATCAAGAGCAGTTTCGGGCGGATCACCATGGCGCGGGCAAGACCGATGCGCTGCTGCTGCCCACCCGAGAGGGCTGCGGGAAGGCGGGCAGCCATGGCGCCGAGCCGAACGGTGGCGAGCGCCTCGGCAACCCGGGCAGCGGTTTCAGCGGCCGGCACCTTCCGCGCCTTGAGGCCGAAGGCGACATTCTCGGCCACGGTCAGATGCGGGAAGACTGCATAGTCCTGAAAAACCATGCCGATATCGCGCTTGTGCGAAGGAACAGCATCGAGCCCGGCTCCGGCAAGGCTGATGCTGCCGGTCGTCAGGTCGGCAAAGCCGGCGATGGACCGCAGCAGCGTGGTCTTCCCGCAGCCGCTCGGTCCCAGAAGCGTGAAGAACTCGTTCCTCTCGACTGCGAACGACACCCCGTCGAGGGCGCGCACCGAGCCGCCGAACTGCTTCGAGGCATCCTTCACCGTTAGATAACTCATTGTCCCCCCGCGCCGCCCTTTGCTTGCCTGCTTTACAGCATAAGCAGGAGTGTTTACTTTGCAACATACGGTCTTTGCATATACAACAAAAGCCGTTTTTAACGTCATCGTGGTTCGGGAGGAACGGATGAAAGCGTTGACAGGCCTATTGGTTACCGCCGTATCGATAGCGGCGTTCGCTGGCGCCGCCTCGGCCCAGGAGAAGGTCGTTCTCTACACGGCCCATAAGACGTCCCTTGTGCAGGCTCTCGCCCCGGTTTTCGAAAAGGAGACCGGAATCAAGACCGAAGTGATCCAGCTCGGCTCCAGCGAGGTGACCCGGCGTGTCCGCGCCGAGGCCAAGGCCCCGAAAGCCGACGTGATCTGGAGCACGACCGGCAGCCTGCTCACCGAGAATGCCGATCTGCTTGAGCCGTACAAATCGAAGGAAGCCGGCGGCATCGACCCGCGCTTCGTGAAGAGCCCGGCCTGGACGCCATACACGGCCGTGATCTACGTGCTCATGCAGAACACGCGCATGATGCCGGAGACCGATACGCCGAAAACCCTGACCGATCTGGCCGATCCCAAGTGGAAGGCAAAAATCGCGTCAGCCAGGGCGGACAATTCCGGTTCCGCGTTCCAGCAGATGATGACGGTCCTGACCGTCTTCGGAGACCAGGGTTGGAACAAGTACGGTGAGATCGCAAAGAACTTCGTGCTGACCGACAGCTCCGGATCGGTGCCGCGTTATGTGGCCGATGGCGAGGCTCCGCTCGGCCTGACCCTTGAGGACAATGCTCTCGAGTACAAGGTCGGCGGCGCGCCGGTGAAGATCGCCTATCTCGCCGATGGAACGACGGCCTCTCCGGACGGCGTTGCCCTCGTGAAGGGCGCGCCCAATGCCGAGAACGGCAAGAAGTTCATCGACTGGGCACTCTCCAAGAAGACGCAGGAGCTGCTCGTCAAGGAAGCCGGACGCCGGTCGGTCCGTACGGACGTCTCCGGTCCGGGCGATCTACCCCCGCTCAGCAGCCTCAAGCTCGTCGAACTGAAGTCCATCGATGAACTCGGCGGAACCCAGGCGGTGCTCGACAAGTGGCGCAAGGCGGTCGGCCAGTAAGTATCGTTGCGGCCGCGTTCCTCAGGGGCACGGCCGCACCTCCCTCGAGAACCATCCGGAACCATGTCCGCTCGCCTATCGACGAAGGCCACGAAACTGCCGGCGGAGGAACGACGGCGGCATATCATCGAGTCGATCGAACGGCTCGGTGGCACCCCGGTCATGAATCTCGCCCAGGAGCACGGGGTCACCTCGCAGACCATCAGGCGCGATCTGCAGGAACTGGAATCACGCGGCCTCATTCAAAAGAGTCACGGTGTCGCCCTTCCCGGTCCGGGCTCTACGGCCATCGCATACAAGGACAGGAACGCCCATCAGACGGAGCTGAAGCGCCGCCTCATGGCGCCACTGGCCGAATTCATTCATCCGGGCTCGACCATCTATGTGGGGCTCGGCACGACATTCAACTCGATTCATGAGATCCTGCGCGACCGATCCCGCCTGATCGTCGCAACGAGCAATCTCGGCGTTGCCTATGCGTGCACGTTCAACACCATGGTCACGCTCTACCTCTTCGGCGGCTATGTTCGACGCAACGATACGGCCATTCTGGCTGCGACGGGCGGTGGCCTCGGCAACACCTTCAAGTTCGACCTTGCGATCCTCGGCGCCAATGCCGTCGACGAGGACGGCGCCGTGCTCGCCCATGATCCCCTCGAGGTCGCCTTCGTCCAGGAGGTGATTGCCGCCTCCCGGCAGGTGATCTTCGTCGTGCAGGCGGACAAGTTCGGCGGCCGCGCGCCTCATGCGATCAGCCATCTGTGCCACGCCTCCGTGCTCATCACCAACTGCGATCCCAGATCGAAGCTGAAAGACCCGACGATCCTCGACGCGACGCGCGTCGTTCAAGTCAAGTAGGCTCTCCCCATTTCCGAAAGCGAGTTTGCTCCATGCTTATTGAAGCCTTCTCAGAGGCCAAGGATCCCTCTGCGCCCGACACGAACGAGGACCGCTTCGTCATCCTGCCAGGACGCGCCTTTGCGGTGATCGACGGCGTCACCGACCGCCTCGGCACGCGCTACAACGGCATGCTGTCCGGCCAATACGCGGCAATGATCGTCAAGGAAGCGCTGGAACACGCGCTCACCCGCCCCGACCGACCCACCGACACGAAGCTCCTGATCCCCGTCCTGACCCAGGCTATCGCCGATGCCTATAGGGCTCACGGCACGCTGGACGCCGCACGGTCCGACGTCAACTATCGGTTCTCTTCTACCCTCACCGTCGCTCTCATTGGTGAAGAAACCATCGATATCGCCCTTGTGGGCGACAGCGGGATCCGCATCAACGGCAGCCGGATCCTGCAGGTCGACAAGGACCTGGACCTGATCACCTCGACCTTGCGAAAGCAGGCCTGGCCGATCATCGGCGCCCGTACGAGCGACCCGGCAGTGCAGGAGAAAGCATCGCGGCGGGTCACCTGGTTCGGCACCCGCCAGCCGCTGGAGGCCCTGGCCGAGTTGCTCGATCCTCAGGACCTCGCATCGATCGAGGAGCGGACCGTCACCGCATGCACAGAGGCGCTTCCACACGTGCCTCGCGGCGACATCGAAACGCTCGTGCGCGGAGGCATCGTCCATGCGCAGGGCGCCTATCAGAACAATGCCAGCACGATACTCGGCTACTCAGCACTCGACGGCTTCGAGGTTCCCTTATCCCTCGTGCATTTCGAGCGACTTCCACGATCAGAAGTCCGAACGATCGAGCTGTTCTCGGACGGATACTTCAAGCCCGGTGCGGATTTCGGCGTCGCATCGTGGGAAGAAGCGTTTCGCGAGGTGGAGCGGGACGACCCCGCGAAGGTCACGCTCTATCTCTCGCCCAAGGGCTCGACGGCCACCCATTGGACCGACGACCGGACCTATCTCGGCGTAAGGTTCTGAGCATGACGACCTGAGGGGACGCAGGTCGCTTCAGAATTCGGCGCCGCAGAATTCACGGGCCATGGTCGTCGAGCCTGCGGTGAGGCCGCCGTCGAGAGCGATGACCGCGCCGGTGATCATCCGCGCGTCCGGGCCGATCAGGAAGGCCGCCAGACCCGCCACGTCCTCCGGTACGCACACGTCGCCCAAAGGATACCAGCGTTTCACCCGCTCGAGGATCTCGGGATCGTGCGCCACGCGCTCGTTCCAAGCCTGCGTCTTCACGCTGCCGGGGGCGATGGCGTTCGCCCGAACGCCGTATCGCCCGAGCTCCACGGCCAGGAACCGGGTGAAATGCTCGAGGCCCGCCTTTGCGGCACTGTAGGCCGGGTAGCCGTAGATCCCAGTGGCATTGGCCGAGGAGATATTGATGATGATGCCCCTGCCTCGAGTCATCATGCCTTCCTGCACGGCGCGCACACAGCGCCAAGCGCCATTCAGGTTAAGGTCGAGATCGGCCAGCCACGCGGATTCATCGGTCGAGGCGAGCGTCGGCGCGGTCACACCACCCGCATTATTGACGAGGACGCCGATCGCGCCAAAGATTGCTTGCGCTTGTTTGACGGCTTCGCCGATCGAGGCACCGTCAGTCACGTCGGCTGTGATGCATGCGAGACGATCTCCATCCGCGATGTCTCGGGCCGCCCCTTCGAGAGCGGCTGCGTCCCGGTCGAGCAGCACGACCCTGTGCCCGCCGGCCAGAAAACGCCGGGCCAGCGCCCGGCCGATATCGCCGGCGCCACCGGTCACAAGTATTGTCTCGCTCATTCCTCGCCTCCCCGGATCTCAAGGTTTAGCGACTCCGGAGCCGTGTACAAGCCTTTTGGATCGGTTCCATGCCGCCGATTTCACCTCTACGATCCGATGCTAAAGGAGCTTTTGTACGATGCCCGACACCAATCCTTTTCCGCCCGGCGATCCCGACCGTCGCGCGATCTGGGACATGCTTGTGCAACGCGACATCCGTGCCTTCGTCGCGGGTGATTGGGACGCACATTTTGCAGATTTCGCGCCGGATGGCTTCTTCGGCATCGACGGCCGGTTCTCGGACGATCCCGATTCCTGGCGCGCGACCTTTGCCGATATCGCGCGCTATCGCGAGGCCTGGCTTGCGGGCAGCGCAGAACTCGCCGGACGCATCGACCCCAAGGATCTGGAACAGGCCCTGTTCGCGCTGACGACCTTGCGCGAGATCGAAATCGTCGACGACTTCGCAATGGCGCGCAAGAAATTTGACGGCACGATCCAGCTCGTCGGGGCCGAGCCAACCGTGTTGCGCTGGCAGACGCTGTACTTCTGCCGACGCATCGCGGACCGCTGGCGCATCGCAGGCTTTCTAGGCTATCTGCCGAATCCCATGGGGCATGCCGTCCCAAAATAAGCTGTGTGCCTTTATCACTCACATGGCGAGATTGATGTATTTGATTTCGAGGAAGCCCTCGATGCCGTATTTCGAGCCCTCGCGGCCCAACCCTGACTGCTTCACGCCGCCGAACGGCGCCATCTCGTTGGCGAGCGCCGGCGTGTTCACCCCGACCATACCGCTCTCGAGCGCCTCCGCCACGCGCCAGACCCGGGCCATGTCGCGGGCATAAAAGTACGCCGCCAGCCCGAACTCCGAGTCGTTCGCCATCGCGATCACCGCGGCCTCGTCCGTAAACGCCACGATCGGCGCCAGCGGCGCAAACGTCTCCTCCTTCGTCACCTTCATGGCCTGCGTGATCCCGGTCATCACGGTGGGCTCGAAGAACGTGCCGCCGAGGCTCGAGCGCCGGCCGCCCACCAGCACCTGCCCGCCCTTTTCCAGCGCATCGGCCACATGCTCCTCCATCTTGGCCACGGCGCGGTCGTCGATCAGCGGGCCCATGCTCACGCCTTCCTCGGTGCCCCGGCCGAGCTTGAGCGCCTTGGCCTTGGCGGCAAGCTTTTCGGCAAAGGCTTCGGCCACGCTCTCCTGGACGTAGATCCGGTTGGCGCAGACGCAGGTCTGGCCGGCATTGCGGAACTTCGAGGCCATCGCGCCGTCGACCGCCGCATCGAGATCGGCATCGTCGAACACGATGAACGGCGCGTTGCCGCCAAGCTCGAGCGACAGCCGCTTGATCCCGTCCGCCGCCTCCTTCATCAGCCAGCGCCCGACCCCGGTCGAGCCGGTGAAGGTGATCTTGGCGACCTTCGGGTTGTGGCAGAACTCCGCCCCGATCGCCTTGGCATCGTCGGTGGTGATCACCGAGAAGGCGCCCTTCGGCACACCGGCGCGCTCGGCCAGCACGGCCAGCGCCAGGGCCGAGAGCGGGGTTTGCGCCGCCGGTTTCAGCACCATGGTGCAGCCGGCGGCGAGCGCCGGGCCGACCTTGCGGGTGATCATGCCGTTGGGAAAGTTCCAGGGCGTGATCGCGGCGCAGACCCCGACCGGCTGCTTGAGCACGAGGATGCGCTGGTTCGGGGCAGCGCCCGGGATGACGTCGCCGTCGATGCGCTTGGCCTCCTCCGCAAACCACTCGATATAGGCCGCGTTCGAGAGCACCTCAGCCTTGGCCTCGGACAGCGGCTTGCCCTGCTCGGTGGTGAGGATCAGGGCGAGATCGTCGGCGTTGGCGACGATCAGGTCGTACCAGGCCTTCAGGATGCGGCTGCGCTCCTTGGCCGGGCGCTTGGCCCAGTCCTTCTGCACCTCGGCCGCCGCATCGACGGCGCGGCGGGCGGCCGAAGCATCGAGCGCCGGCACGTCGACGATCGGCGCACCGTCGAACGGATCGGTGACGGCAAAGCTCCGGCCGTCCGCCGCCGCGATCCACTCGCCCGCCACATAGGCCCGGTCCACCAGCAAAGACCGATCCTTCAACTCAACAACACGACGCTCAACAGACTTCAGCTGCGCTGTCATGATAGACCTCCAAATAGATGTGCGACGGCGGGCGCTCCGAGGGACACGCCTGACAGGAAGAGAAGGACGAAGACGATGCGCCTCATGGTGGTTGCTGCAACCGAAGGCGGCCAGCGGCGCGCGGCATAGGTCATGCCTATGACAACCGGAATGGCGAAAAGGCCGGTCAGCGTCGATCCCGACGGCAGATTTCCGGACAGAACCACAAGCCCGATGCGGAAGACCGCATTGAGTGCGAAGACGGTGACGAGGGTTTCGCGCACCGTCACCATGGGCATAGGCTGGCGGTAGAAATGGTAGACGAGCGGCGGACCGGCGGTCGAGAACATGCCTCCCATCAACCCTGCGATGGCACCGACGGCGACGAACGATCCGTCGCCCGACTGCTTCGCCAGCGGCTCGGGCCTTCGAAGCAGTTGCAGGCTCGAGACGATGATCACGAGCCCGAGGAGCAGCCGCAGGAGATCGGCCTGCGTTCCGGCAAGCCATTCCAGCAGCCAGTAGCCGACGAAGACCATCGGGATGCTGGCGGCCATCACAAAGCCGAACTCGCGCCAGGCCACATCGCGCCAGCCCTTCAGGAGCATCTGCGCCGCATTCGTCAGCGTCAGGACGCTCACGATCATCGCCGCATCCGGAAGCGGCAGCAGACCGGTCAGGCCGACGCCGCCCATGGTGATCAGGCCGAAGGCGAAGCCCGTCAGCGTCTGCGCATAAGCGGCAGCGCCTGCCAGTACGAGAAAGCCGATGAGTTCAGCGGATGACATCGCCTAAAGGTGCCTCAGGCCGGCAAACAGCTCCGAGAACTCCGAGCCGGCGCGATAGAAGACCGGCGGCTGACCGAACGGCGCAGGAACCGTTACCTCGCGCCCGCCCACAAAGGTCTCAGACGACCACGCATGGATCCAGTCCGCACCCTCCGGAAGATAGGTCGTCCATTCGGACTTCCCGGCATGCCAGACGGGGGCGACAAGCAGGTCGGGGCCGTAGAGATAGGCGTCCTGGATGGCATAGGTCCGGGCATCGTGCTCGAAATGGAGGAACAGGGGCCGCTGGACCGGGAGCCCTTGAGCGGAAGCCTCCGCCACGAGAGATTTCAGATAGGGAACAAGGTGCACATAAACTCTCGTCATCCGCGCGAAATGCGCAAGCACCTGCGGGTCATGATCGATCTGCAGGTTATCGCGCGGACGGTTGCCCTCATGAGTGCGCATGACGGGCGTGAAGGCACCCATCTCGGCCCAGCGCATGATCAGCTCCGCCGTGCGGACATTGCCGAAGAGACTCGTATAACCGCCGATGTCCGAATGGTGATAGGCGTTTCCGAGGAGCCCCGACGAGAGCGCGCCCGAGATCACCGTCACGAGCCCGTCGTGGCGGGTAAAATCGACCGACTGGTCGCCGCCCCACAGGAGGGGACAGTGTTTCTGAACGCCCGTGAAGCCGGCGCGCATGAAGAACATGGCCTCGCCCGTCTTGCCCCGGCTTTCCACCGCGCGGGCATTCACCTCGGCCCAGAGCGTCGGCCATGCATTGTGCATCAGCTTCGCATCGACTCCATTGGCTAGCTTGACGTCGATCGGCAGGTATTCTCCGAAATCGGCCATCCAGCCGGAGAGGCCAAAATCGAGCATGTTCTGGCCGATCACCCGCTCGGCGAACCATGCGGCAGCATCCGGATTGGTGAAGTCGACGACGCCGCAATCGAACTCGCCGAAATCCACCAGGGCGGTGTTGCCGTTCTCGTCCGTCGCGAAATAGCCGGCGGCTTCCGCCTCCGGGAACAGAGAGCCGTCAACGGCGAGGTAGGGATTGACGTAGCCGAGGAAGCGGATGCCGCGATCCTCCAGCTCGGCGATGCGCTGGCGCAGCCCCGGATAGCGATCGTCGTTCGCCTTCCAGTCCCAGAACAGGCGTGCCCCGAAGGAGGTGTGGCGCAGGCCGACCCAATCCTCGCACCAGAGGCCCGACACCTTCGTGCCGGCCGCAATGATGGCCTCAAGACGGTCGAGCGAGTTCGCCCCGTCCTTCAGGCCGATGATCGCGCCGCCATAGACCCAGTCCGGCAGCGGCGGCTGGCGTCCGAAGCGCTCAGACATGGCCTCGACGAGAGCGACGAAGGTCGGGCGTGACGTGAACTCGATCCGTTCCGGGACGGCCCAGATCTCCACTTCGTGGAAATCGTCTTTCCGGAAATCGAAAGCCGAATAGGCCGTGGTCTCCACATGCAGCGCATAGCGCCGAGAGGAGAGATAGGTCGGCTGCGGATAGTTGGTGTTCCAGTAATCGCCGCCCGACTTGCCGGTCACATCCGACTTGAAGGTGATCTCCGTCGTCTTGTCGCGCCCGACACCAGGCTCTGAGGTCCAGAGCGGGAACCGACGGCCTCGCATGTCGAAATACGACATCTGTTCGCCGCCGCCCCAGACGTGCTCGCCCTGCTCGGCGGGAACGCGGAGCCAGATCCGGTTGAGGGACGCATCCTCGGTCCGAAAGGCAATGGCAAGGTCGCTGTCGCCTCCCGACACCCGAAGGCCCAGCCGGACCGGCTGCCCCGGAGCGGCGGAGAAGGCAATGTCGGAGCCGGACACGACCGCATGGGCAAGCGGCGTGCGCTCGATGACATAATCCTCGATGTCGAAATTGCCGCGATACATATCCATCCGCGCGTCGCCCTGGCCGACGAAGAGGCATGGCGCATCGCTGCGATGACGCAGGAGGAGCTTCCCGTCGAGAACAAGATCAAAGCCGTTGGATGTCGTCTGGATCGGCATGGGTCACTCTCAGTTCTGGGTCAGGCCGGCATCGACCATGAAGTTCGCGCCCGTGCAGCCGCCGCTTTCATCGGATCCGACGAAGAGGGCCATTCGGACAACATGGCTAGCGTCGAGCCGGAATTTCAGCGCCTGGAGATCGAGAAACTGCTGGTTCAATTCGGGGGTCAACCAAAGCTTCTGCTGGCGCTCCGTCAGGATCGCACCCGGCACGATGCAGTTCACCCGGATACCGGAGGGTCCGAGCTCGCGGGCCAGCGTGCGGGTCATGCCGTTGATGGCAGCCTTCGCAGTCGTGTATCCGACCATGCCGGGACGGCCGCGCATCCAGGAAATCGAGCCGAGCATGATGACGGATCCGGCACCTCGTGCAGCCATGCCCTTGACCACGGCCTGCGTCGCGAAGAACTGGTGGTCGAGATTGAGGGCCAGAGCATGACGCCAGTAATCCGGCTCCACCTCGGTCATGTCGTGCCGGTCGTCCTTGCCGGCGTTGTTGACGAGAACGTCCACGCCGCCCCGATCGGTTTCGATCGTCGCCAGCACCGCACGGAGCGCGGGAATGTCCGTGACATCGCAGGCGTGAAAAGCGGCGCCGGTTTCACCCGCCAGTGCAAGTCCTGCTTCCGTCGCGATGTCGATGAAGGACACCCGCGCGCCCTGCGCCACGAAAGCCTTCACCATCTCCTCGCCGATTCCGGACGCGCCGCCCGTGATCACGACGGATCGGTTCTCGAGAGACCGGTATCGAACGCTTGTATAGTCGGACATCGCAATATGGCCTTAAACGGATGGATCGAAACAGGTTTCGGGCAGGCCCGGCACATCGACGGGCATTGCGAAGAGGCTGCCCGAATGGGGCAGGCCTGCGAGCTCGCTCTCGGAACGACCGGTTCGGGCGGAGGTCACGTACAGCGTCTTCCGGTCGGAGCCGCCGAAGCAGACCATGGTGGGGCATCGGGCCGGAACGGCATGTTCCGCCAGCATCTGCCCATCCGGCGCGTAGCGCTGGATACGGCCACCCTCGAACAGGGCCGTCCAGTAGCAGCCTTCAGCATCCACCGCGGCACCGTCGGGGCGGCCGCGGTCATCTTCGGTGGGCTCGAGACGCACGAAAAGCGTCTTGTCCGTCGCCTCCCCGCTTTCAGGATCGTAGGCATAGCGCCACACCGTGAAGGTCGGCGTATCGGAATGATAGAGCGTGCGCCCGTCCGGCGAGAAGGCGACGCCATTCGAGGTGAGCAGACCACCCGCGAGCGTTACGAGACCTCGCCGGTCGTAGCGGTAGAGATGCGCCTTGCCGCCATCCTTCGGCTCGTCGATGGTGCCCGCCAGGAAGCGGCCTGCCGGATCGACGCGTCCGTCGTTGAAGCGGCTGGTGCGCTGGTCCTCGGGATTTTCCGCGAGCTTCGCCTCGCGACCACCTTTGGAATCGAGCAGCCACAGACCCGAGCGGAAACCTGCGATGAAGCCGCCACCTTTCCTGAAGCCGATGCATCCGATTTCTTCGGGCATAGGGATGACGGCATGCCTGCCCGTCGCAGGGTGGAAGCGATGGAGCGCCATGCCCTTGATGTCGACGAAATAGAGCGCCTGCTCGTCGGCATCCCAGATCGGACACTCGCCGAGCTGCGCGCGCACATCGAGGGCGACGGTCAGCGGCATCTTGCGAACCCTCAATAAGCCGCAGCCGGCGCATTCACGGGAACGGGCTGGTCGCGCAAGGCGCCGAGCCATTCCGATGCGCGGCTCGTCATCATGGCGATGTCGGACGCAACCGCTACGTAACTGTAGCCGTAACCGATGAAGCGGCGCACCATGTCCGGATTCGGGCCGACGATGCCGACCGGCTTGCCGGCATCGCGTGCCAGCGCAGCAGCCTTCTCGATCAGCGCCTGGACGTCGGGATGCGCGATGTTGCCGATATGCCCCATGGCGGCGGCCAAATCGCCCGGTCCTACGAACAGGGCATCGATGCCGGGAACCGCCGCGATTTCCGGCAGCCGCTCGATCGCCTCCGGCGTCTCGAGCTGGACGATCACCGCCACCTGATCGTTGGCGCGCTTCAAATAATCGGTCGCGCGACCGAACCGCGAGCCGCGATGAACGGCAGCGACGCCTCGCACGCCCTCAGGCGGGTATTTCGCGAATGAGACCGCTTGGCGGGCTTCCTCGGCCGTCTGGACGAACGGGACCATGATCGTCTGGGCGCCGGCATCGAGCACCCGCTTCACGAGCACCTGATCGTTCCAGGCGAGACGGACGACCGCATCGGCCGGCGTGCAGCCGATGGCGCGCAGGATGTGAGCGAGGTCCGACACCTCGATCGGCACATGCTCCATATCCACCACGAGGAAGTCGAAGCCGCTGTAGCCCATCGCCTCGGCCGTCGCGGGCGCTGCCGCCATGAGCCAGGTACCGAGAGGCGGGCGCGGGCCCTCCCCCTTCAGCCAAGTCTTGAAGCGGTTCTCGATGTCGATCATGGCGTGCCCTTAGAAGATTGACGGCTCGACCACCGGGTCGGGCGTGCTCAGGAAATCGAAGTCGCAGCCTTCATCGGCCTGCGAGACATGGCGCTGATAGAGTGCGGCGAAAGAGCGGCTGTAGAGATGTGCCGTCGGCTTCCATTCCGCCCGGCGGCGTTCCAGCTCGGCCTCGTCGACCCTCATGTCGAGTCGCCCGGCCGCCACGTCGAGCTCCACGAGGTCTCCGGTCTTGAGGAGACCGAGGGGACCGCCCACGGCGGCCTCGGGTGCGACATGCAGGATGCAGGTGCCGTAATGGGTTCCGCTCATGCGCCCGTCGCAGATGCGCACCATGTCGCGAACGCCCTGCTTGAGAAGCTTCTTCGGGATCGGGAGGTTGCCCCATTCCGGCATGCCCGGCGCGCCGACTGGACCGGCATTGCGGAGCACGATGACCGTGTCCTCCGTGATGTCGAGATCGGGATCGTCGATGGTCCGGTTCATCTCCGCCGGGTTGTCAAAGACGAGCGCCGGCCCGACATGCTTGAGGAATTTCGGGCTCGCTGCCGAGGATTTCATGACCGCGCCGTTCGGGGCGAGGTTGCCGCGCAGAACGGCGAGCGTCTTGCCGCGCGAAAGCGGCACGACCGGATTGTCTTCGCCCCGGATGACATCGTCGTTCCAACACTCGGCTCCGGCGATGCTCTCGCCCAGCGTCCTGCCGTTCACGGTCATGGCATCCGGATCGAGATGCCGCTCCAGCTTCCTGAGCAGTGCCGGCAATCCGCCTGCGAAGTAGAAATCCTCCATCAGGTATTCGCCGGACGGGAAGAGATTGGCGCAGACCGGCACCTTGCCTGCCATGTCGGACATGTCGTCGAGCGTCAGATCGATGCCGGCCCGGCGTGCCATGGCGATCAGATGCACGGCAGCATTGGTCGAGCCCCCGAGCGCCATGTAGGCAACAAGACCGTTGCGGAAGCTGCGGGCATCGAGAAAGCGGGACGGCTTCCAATCCTGCCAGATCATCTCCACGATGCGCTCGCCACAGGCCGAGGCCATTCGCGGATGGCCGCTATCGGCCGCCGGGATCGACGACGCGCCAGGGAGCGTCAGGCCCATGGCATCGACGATCGACGTCATCGTGGATGCCGTGCCCATGGTGTTGCAGGTGCCGATGGAGCGGGTCATCCGGCTTTCCAGGTCGACCCAATCGGCTTGCGTGATATTGCCGGCGCGAAGCTCGTCCCAGTATTTCTTGGTATGGGTTCCGGCTCCGGTCTTCTGGCCGCGCCATTGCCCGTTCGACATCGGCCCCGCCGGACAGTAGATCACCGGAATGTCCATGCTGATCGCCCCCATGAGGAGGCCTGGCGTGGACTTGTCGCAGCCACCCAGCAGCACGGCCCCGTCGATGGGGTGCGAGCGCAGGAGCTCTTCCACCTCCATCGCGAGAAAGTTGCGATAGAGCATGGTGGTGGGCTTCACCATCACCTCTCCGACCGACAGGGCCGGCAGCTCCACCGGATAGCCGCCTGCCTGCCAGACGCCGCGCTTCACAGCCTCCGCACGGTCGCGCAGATGCGAGTGGCAGGGGCTCAGGTCGCTCCAGGTGTTGACGATCGCAACGACCGGCTTTCCGAGAAACTCCTCCCGGCGCAGGCCCATCTGCTGAGTGCGCTGGCGATGCGCAAAGCCGCGCATGTCGTCGGAGGCATACCAGCGCTGGCTCCGCAGTTCCCCGATCGGTCGGCGTGTCATCTCGAAAATCCTTATCCCTTGATGCCGCCGGAGGTCAGACCGGATACGACACGCTCCTGGAAGATCACGATCAGGACCGCGACGGGCACGATGCCGACGACGAGCGCCGCCGAGATCACCGGCCAGGGGAACGCGAACTCGCCCTGATAGAGCGTGATACCGACGGGAAGCGTGCGCAGCATCGGGTTGGAGTTGAACGAAAGCGCGAGCAGGAACTCGTCCCAGGCGTTGACGAAGGCAAGGATGCCCGCTGTGAAGACGCCCGGCGCCGACAACGGCACCACGACCTTGAACAGCGCACCGAGGCGGGTGCAGCCGTCGATCATCGCCGAGTTCTCGAGATCGCGCGGAATGCCCTCGAAGAACGAGACCAGGATCAGCGTGCAGACGGGGAGGCTCAGGACCGTATAGGGAAGGATCAATGCGATCCACGTGTTGAGCAGACCGAGCGCTCGCATGATCTCGAAGAGCGGCACGAGCAGCGTGACCAGCGGGAAGGTCGAGACTGCAATGATGGCCGACAGGATCAGGTCGCGCCCACGGATCTGGAGCCGGGCCAATGCGTAGGCCGCAAGGACGGCGATGAAAAGCGTCAATGCGGTCGAAAGGATTGCGACCATGAAGCTGTTGAACAGGAACAGCAGCAGGGGCTGGTCTGTGAAGGCGCGCAGATAGTTCGCGAGTGTCGGCGCATGCGGAAGCCAGGTGATCGGCTTGGCGGTCAGCTCGGCTTCGGTCTTGAGCGACGTGAACAGGATCCACAGCGCCGGGAACATCCCGTTCACCACCAGGATGCAGCCGATGAGGATGCGCAGCGGCTTGCCCGAGAGCAAAGAGCGATTGGCGGTCATATCATGGCTCATGACTGTCACCCCTTGGCCCGTATCATGCGAAGATAGACCGCCGTCACGCCCATGGAGAGGGCGAACATGACCACGGCGAGCGCCGAGCCGTAGCCCAGATCGAGGAAGTCGACGGTGTTCTGATGGATATACATGGCGAGCGTCGCGGTGGAGGTGCCCGGACCGCCGCGCGTCATGGTGAAGGGAATATCGAAGGTCTGCAGCGCCGTGATGGTGCGGAAGATCAAAGCCACGACGATGGAGGGCTTGAGAAGTGGCAGGGTGATCTCGAAGAACTGTCTGAAGCGCCCTGCCCCATCCACCTCAGCCGCCTCGTAGAGCGAGCGCGGGATGGTCTGGAGGCCGGCCAGGATGATCAGCGCCATGAAGGACGACGTCTTCCAGACGATCGTCAGGCAGATCGCGGCAAAGGCCCAATTGGCGGAGTTGAACCAGATCACGCCCTCGAAGCCGAGACGGCGCAGCACGTCGTTCACGACGCCGTATTCGGAATGGAAGAACCACGCGAAGATCAGACCCGCAAATGCGAGAGGCAAGGCCCATGGAATCAGAAGCGAGAGACGGACCGGCCACTTCGTCTTGAACGGCAGGTTGGCCATCAAGGCGAGCGCCATGCCGACAAGCAGCGCGCCGGGAACGGTGATGACGGTAATGAGCACCGTGTTCCAGGTCGTCTCCCAGAACACCGGATCCTCCAGCATGAGGACGTAGTTCTCAAGCCCGGCGAAGGTTGCCGGCGCGCCGGAGGTCAGCGACAGGTTCTGAAAGCTGGTCCAGACCAGACGGCAGACCGGGTAGACGATGATGAGCGACAGCAGCAGGGCTGTGGGCAGGAGAAGCAGCACGGCCAGGGTTCGCTCGCTCGGATCGAGGAACCGCGTCCACCACTTCGTGCCGCTCTCGTTATGCGCCGTCACTAAGGTCGTTTCGCTGGCCGTTGCCATCGTCATGGTCCTGCCCGTTGCAACGTTGGGGGGATGGACGCCCAAGGCATCCATCCGGTGGTTTTACTGGTGCGATCAGCGCAGAACGCGGCGCAGGCGACCTTCCATCTGCGTCGCGCCTTCCTCGGGCGTCGACTGACCGGCCAGGACTGCGTTGACCGTGGTGCGGATGATGTCGCTCACCTCGTTGTAGCGCGGCGTCACTGGCCGGGCCTTTGCGGTCTCCACCACCGGACGGGCGCTGGCAAACCACGGAACGGCCTTGGTTACATCCTGATCCGTATAGACATCCGGGAATTGCGGAAGCAGGGAAGCGTTGATCGCCATGAACTCCGAGGTCTCGGGGCTCGACAGGTACTGCACGAGCTTCTGCGCCTCGGTCTTGTTGTTGGAATAGGCGGACACGCCCCATTCCCAGCCGCCGAGGCAGGATGCCGGCTGGCCGCCCTGTACGGCCGGAAGCTTCACGACGCCGACCTTATCCTTCACAGCGGATTCGGCTCCCTGGAACTGACCCCAGGCATAGGACCAATTGACGGCGAACAGCACGTTGCCGGCCTGGAACTCCTTGCGGGTATCATCGGTGGCGACTTCCGCGATGTTCTTCTTGGACACGCCCTGGTCGACGAAGTCCTTCCACAATTTCAGCGACTTCACGGCCGCATCCTTGTCGAAGGACAGCTTGCCGTCGGAGACGAGCTGCTTGCCCATGCTCCAGTAGGGCAGGAGGAAGGTGCAGACCGCGCCCTCGATCGCCTTGCCTTGGAAGGAGAGGCCCTGAAGGTTCGCATCCTTCTCGGCCGCGGTGACCTTCTTGGCGGCGGCGGCAAGCTCGTCCCAGGTCTGCGGCGGCTGAACGCCGTGCTTCTCAAGCAGATCCTTGCGGTAATAGAGGAACATGGCATCGGCGAAGGCGGGCAGAGCAACGACTTTGCCGTCGACGGTGTTCGCTTCGGCATAGGCCGGAAGGTAGCGCTTCATAGCGGCGCTGGCGTCTCCGAGCACGTCGTTGAACGGCACCGTCCAGCCGGCCGCCGCATATTGTGCGGGACGGATCACGTCGAGAATCATCACATCGAGCGAGGAATCCTTCGCCGTCATGACGGTGTTGAGATATTGCGCCTGCGCCTCGGAGGTGTTGCCGCCCGTTTCGATGGTCACCTTCACGTTGGGGTTCTTGGCCTCGTACATGTCGAAGGCCTTGCGCCAGACATCCGGGCGATGCTGGCTGGAGACGAACACGCGAAGATTCGTCTGCGCCATGGAGGCGGATGACGACAGGGTGATGGCCGCACCGGCCAGAAGCAGCGTCATGGTCTTGTTCAAGGTCATCGTTTCCTCCGTGAGAATTGGCGATGCCGGTACCTTGCCGACACCCCTTGTTTGATCTCGAACTCTCAGACGAGAGCCCGTTCCGTTGCCGCATCGAAGAGGTGGACCCGGGAGGGGTCGACACCGATGTACAAGGTTTCGCCGGGGCTCGGCCGCATGTCGGGCGCAACGCGCGCCGTCAGCGTGGACGGGCCGAGAGCGAAATGGATGAGCGTGTCGGAGCCCAGCGGCTCGACGACCTGCACCCGGCCGGAGAGGGCATGCCCTTCGCCTGCCGGCACGAAATGCTCGGGGCGGATGCCGACGATGACATCGCGGCCGTCCTGGCTACCGGCGCGTCCGATGGCGTGGCTCTGAAGCGGTACGCTGCTCCCGCCATCGAACACCACCGCCCCGCCGCGGATCGTGCCCCGCGCGAAGTTCATGGCCGGCGAACCGATGAAGCCGCCGACGAAGACGCTCGCCGGATTGTTGTAGACCTCGTCCGGGGTGCCGACCTGCTCGATCTCGCCGCCCTTGAGGATCACGATGCGGTCGGCGAGCGTCATCGCTTCCACCTGGTCGTGGGTCACGTAGATGATCGTGGTGCCGATGGCCTGGTGGAGACGCTTGATCTCGGTCCGCACCTGACCGCGCAGCTTGGCGTCGAGGTTCGAGAGCGGCTCGTCGAAGAGGAAGACCTGGGGACGGCGCACGATGGCGCGGCCCATGGCGACGCGCTGACGCTGACCGCCGGAGAGCTGGCTCGGCTTGCGCTCCAGCAGCTGCCCGATCCCCAGCATGTCGGCCGCCTGGGCGATGCGGGTCTTGATCTCAGGCGTCGGGACACCTCGGACCTTCAGGCTGAAGGCCATGTTGTCGTAGACGGTCTTGTGCGGATAAAGCGCGTAATCCTGGAACACCATGGCGATGTCGCGCTCGCGCGGCGGCAGCCTGTTCACCACCCGCTCGCCGATGCGGATCTCTCCGTCGCTGATGCTTTCCAGCCCGGCCAGCATGCGCAGGGTCGTCGACTTGCCGCAGCCGGACGGCCCGACCAGCACGACGAATTCCCGGTCGGCGATTTCGAGGTCGATGCCCTTCACGATCCGAAGCGCACCGTAATTCTTCTCAAGCTTACGGAAGCTGACTGACGACATGCTCCCTCCCTGTTGCTTTGCGGCACGCTCGACCTTCGCGCACCCGATCATGGCTTCCGGCGAACCGGGCAAGTTTGGCGTAATCAACCTATCATAGCGCTACGATGATCTGAATGCAAGAGGTCTCGTAGCCATGTCTGCCGCCTGCCGCATTCGCCGGAAATATGCCCATAATAGGGCATAAGAGCCAGATAACGCCTCTTTTCACTTTAATGACGATACCAGCTGTCCTATACTGATAAGAGTATTTTATCGCAGCGCTACGAAATGAGGATCCGATGGACGCCGATAGCAGCCTGCAGCGTCGCGGCACCCGGAAGCGGCGCAAGATGCAGAGCATCACGATGATGGACGTGGCCAAGCTCGCCCGGGTATCCCCGTCCACGGTCTCGCTCTACCTGCGCAAGCCCGCCGCCGTCTCCCCTGCGGCGGGGCAGGAGATCGCCCGCGCCATCTCGACGCTGGGCTACGTTCCGAACCTCGTTGCCGGAGGATTGGCGGCAGCATCCTCCAAGGTCGTCAGCATCATCGTGCCCTCGATCCGCAACGCCTTCTTCGCCGAGACCGTCTCGACCCTCCAGTCGGAGCTGGCTGCGGAAGGGCTTCAGGTCCTACTCGGCCACAGCGAATATGGCGAGGATCAGGAAGAGGCCCTGGTTCGCACGGCCCTGTCCTGGGCCCCCGCTGCCGTCGTGCTGACCGGCCTGTCGCACAGTGCCGAGACCCGGAAGCTCCTGCAGGCAAGCGGCGTGCCCGTCGTCGAGATGTGGGAACTCGGCGCACGGCCGATCGACATGGCGGTCGGGTTCTCGCACCCGCAGGTGGGCGCGTCGGCCGCCCGGCATCTCCTGTCGAAGGATCGCCGCGCGCTCGCCTTCATCGGCGCGCGCATGCAGGAAGATCACCGCGCCGCGAAGCGCGCGAGCGGCTTTGCCGAGACGGCTCGCAGGGGAGAGATTTTGTCGTGCGAGATCATCAATCATCCAGGTGCCGCGACGGTCGAGGCCGGGTCGCTGCTGCTGAACCGGGCCCTTCAGCAGATTCCGAAACTCGACGGCATCGCCTGCTCGAACGATCTGATCGCTTTGGGCGCCCTCTTCGAATGCCAGCGTCGAGGCATCGCCGTCCCGCACGACATCGCGGTGGTGGGCTTCGGCGATCTCGACTTCAGCGCCTCGTGCATTCCATCCCTGACAACCATACGCCCCTCCGGCGACCTGATCGGGAGGGAGGTCGCCCGGCTCATCCTCAGCAGCATTCAGGGCGAGCGGCCTGAAGGTAACGCGCGCATCATTGACACGGGACACGTCCTGATCGAGCGGCGGAGCACCTAGAGCTTGCTCATCGCGACGCGCCGGTCTTCAGAAAGCTCTCGAACAGCTGCTCATGGCCCATCTGGCCGCCCTTGAGCATCACGAGCATTCCATCTCTCGATGCATCGTCGCTGCGCGCCAGGCTGATGGCGACGCCGTTGCTGATCTGACTGTGATAGCCGAGCCCCCAATAGCCGAGACGGCCGACGATCCGGCTCGACGTGTCACCGCCGGCAATAGCCAATCGCCGCACCGGATGACGCCGCAGGATAGTGTCGACGAGTACAGCACTGACCTCCGCGAGATCGGGGGCCTCAGCGTGAGGCGCATCGCCCGCCTCGGGCACCGTGGAAAGCATGACGTGCTCGCCATGGGCCAGCATGGCGACAGTCTTTGCAACGATTCGTTCGCGCGCATCGGCGCTCGACAGAAGGCTCACAGGATCGACGGCGAGGCGTTTGTAGGATCGCGCCGCTGCTAGCTGCACCCTCGTCGTCGGCGAGAGGCTTCCCGCGAATGCCAGCACAGGCCCGTCCACGAGAGCAAGGGGCGGGTTGATTACCGGCTCCCTCTCTTCGAAGAACGCCTGCGCGACGCTGCTTGGCCCGACCGCCAGAAGGGAGCGCCGGCTCTCGCACCGGAGCAGGCGGCCGATGGCATCCACGTGCTGCGGATCGAGCGCATCGAGCAGCACTGCGGGCGCCGTCTTCGACAGGCGCTGCCATTGCGCGGCAACGGCTTCCGAATCGCCGGCTAGCAGCGGCCAGTGAATCGCCCCGATATCCTGCATGCCGAGAGCGGCGAGATGGCGTCGGAGATCGGCCTCGTTCATCGGCGTTGCCGGATGCCGGCTCATGGTCGGGTGACGGTCGAGCCGGAAGACATCGCCGCCGGCGCCGAAGGACGCGAACAGATTGGAAAAGGCGCAGTAGCGACCGAGCGAAGGCTGGCCGCCGACGATGGCAACGGTTTCGTGCGCCACGTATTCATGCAAGGCTTCGGCCGCCACCGCGATGTTTCCGCGCTCCGGCGCGCTGTCGAAGGTCGAGCAGCATTTGTAGTGCAGGATGCGGATGCCGAGATCGCGAAAGAACGCACCGACCGGCGCGAGTTCGATCTTCATCTCGTCCGGAGACATCGCGCGCGCCGCGCCCGCGATCCCCACGGCTTCCAAGTCACCGGCCTGCGCCAGTTGCTGCGGTTCCGGCACGCGCATGAAGAGAAAGGCACGGCGGCCGCGCCGCGCCAGCGTCGCGAGCGTGTCCGTCGCTCCGGTGAAGTCGTCTCCGTACCATCCATAGGACGGCGTCACGGCAGCCTCCATCCTCTAGCGCTTCGCGAAGAAGCTGTACGCGTCCGCGAGCGCACGATGTTTCGTGCGGGCGCTGTCCACGCTTTCGCCCGCCTCCACGGCGCGCCAGGCCTCGCGAATGCTGGCAACGCCTTCCGCCGGCCCGCCGGGATGAGCCATGATCCCGCCGCCCGCCATGAAGAGAAGGTCTGACGTGTTCACGGCGCGATAGGTCTGCTCCACCGTTCCGGCCCATTGACCGGACGAGAAGGCTGGCATGATCCGGTCATCCGCATCGCAGAGCGCCGTCAGGCAATCCTTTGCGCTCTCCACCACCTCTTTGTCGGCCTGCGCGAATTTTCCTCCGAGGCCATGTACGTGCATGTGATCGGCACCGGCGAGGCGCCAGAGCGTCTGATAGGCCTGAAATCCGATGCCGAGAGCGGGATGACGCGAGAACGCGCCGTAGCCGTTGCGGTGACCGTGAATCACCAGATCGGTGCTGCGCCGCAGGGTCTCGATGGCGGAGAACCCGCACCAGTTCAGGCTGGTCATGACACAGCGACCGCCTTCCCTCGCCACCAGATCCGCATGCCGGCGCATGGCATCCGTCTCATCGGTGATGTTGAAGGCCACCATGACATGCTTGCCGGTCCGATCCCGGTGCCGGCGCACGGCGGCCATGACGGCGGGAATGCGGGCGGACAGGGGCGCGTGGACCGGATTGGCGGCGATTTCGTCGTCCTTGATGAAATCGAGCCCGGCGTCGCACAGGCGCTCGACCAGCGATGCGATCTCCTCCACACGGAGACCGACATTCGGCTTGATGATCGAGCCGACAAGCGCGCCCTGCGCAACGCCGGTCAGGCGGCGCGTTCCTGCGATGCCCTGCCTCGGCAGCGCATAGGCCTTCCTATAGGCGCCGGGCAGCTTCAGGGATTCGAGCCGAAGGCCTGTCACCTCGCCGAGATCGAAGAGATTGCCGGCCACGGTCGCGGCAAGCGTCGACAGATTGACACCGACATTCGCCACCGGAAAGCGCAACGTTACCTCGCCGCGGCGCGAGGGGGCCGACAGGCTCTTGCGGTCGAGCCAAGCGCTGCGGACGGAAGGCTGCGCAACCTCGCCCAGGTCTCGGATTGCGACGACAGTCGCGCGGGCCCGCTCGCGCAACTCGTCGGTCTCGCCTTCGACGCGGGTGAAGGTTCCGCAGGATTGCTCGCCGGCCATGACCTCGGCCACCTTTTCCAGCGGCAGAGGCGTTTCGACCAGATATGTCGCCTCGTAATGCACGTCCGACATGACGGGCCTCAGAGTTGGGTGAGATCGGGGAAGGGGCGGACGGGGTCGCGCCCGTCCCAGCCTTCCGAGGCCTCCCTGATCAGCTGGAACATCTTGCCTTTCGGCCCGGCGACCTCCGACAGCTCGATCACGGCGCCCGGGTGATATTCGGTGTCGAAATAGACGAAGCGACCACGCTCGCCGACCTCGCCACTCATCACCGGAACGAAGCCCTGCTTCATCAGCCGTTCCAGGTCGGCATCGTAAGTCTCGGTCCAGTAGGCGACATGCTGCAGGCCGCGATGGCCGGCCTGCTTGAAGTCGCGGTACATGGAGGGCGTATCGTTGCGGGTCTGGATGAGCTCGACCTGGAGCGGACCGGAATTGGCCAAAGCCACGGAATTGTGCGGCCGATAGCTCTCGCCCCGGTACATGTAGTTCTCGATCGGCACCTGCTCCTTGTAGAAGAACGGGCCGACGCCGAGAACGCGCGACCAATGATCCATGGCGGCCTCGATGTCGTCGACAACATAGCCCACCTGCCTGATCTCTCCGAGAAACCGGCTCATATCCTACCTGCAGCTTTGATGAGGGCGCGGCTTCTCGAACCGCGCCCGAGGAAGAGGGAGATCCGATGAACGCCTTCGGATCCTGCGACATTCGTCAGGCGAGCGTTCCGACGACGCTCTCGAGATGGCCCCAGGCCTCGGGACCGAACTTCTGCTTCCAATCCTTGTAGAAGCCGGCTTCGCGCAGTTTCGCGCGGAAGCTGTCCGTATCGCACTGGTTGAACGCCAGTCCCTTGCTCTGAAGATCGGTCTGCACCGATTCGTTGAGCGTCTTGATGTCTTCGCGCTGCTTCAGGCCTGCCTCGTTGATGGCCCGCGAGACGATCTCCTGCACGTCCGCCGGCATGCTCGACCACTGGCGGCCGTTGGTGATGAACCAGTAGCCGTCCCAGATGTGGTTCGTGAGCGCGCAGGACGACTGCACCTCGTAGAGCTTGGCGACCTGGATGATCGGCAGCGGGTTCTCCTGCGCATCGACTACCTTGGTCTGGAGCGCGGTATAGACCTCGCTGAACTGCAGGCTCGCGGGCGCGGCGCCGAGGCCGGAGAACATTGAGATGCTGATCGGGCTCACCGGAACGCGGATCTTCAGGCCCTTCATCGAATCGGCACTCTGGATCGGCGCGCCGCTCGTCGTCATCTGGCGGAAGCCGTTGTCCCACATGGTCTCGAGCGCATGCAGCCGGGAATCGGCGATCGCCTTGCGCACGAACGCGCCGACGGGCCCGTCCATCGCAGCCCAGACCTGATTGTAATCCTTGAACGCGAAGCCCACGGCGTTGATCGCCGCCACCGGCACGAGGGTCGCGATCACCAGGGCGGAGGGCGTGAAGAAGGTCAGCGCACCGTTGCGCACCTGGGAGAGCATGTCCGTGTCGCCGCCGAGCTGGTTGGCGGGGAAGATCAGCATCTCGACGCGACCGTTGGTCTCCTTCGCGATCCGGTCGGCGGCTTCCTTGGCGCGGATGTTGAGCGGATGGCTGAGGGGCAGGTTGTTGCCGTAGCGCAGGGTGATCTCGGCGGCGTGGGCGTAGCGCGGGATCGAGAAGAGGCTGACGGCGGCCGGAGCAGCTCCGATGCCCTTGAGAAGCGTCCTGCGGCTGATGGTCATGGCGTAATTTCTCCCGAAAAGATGGTTTTGCTCTTTCCGAATGAAAAAATCAGTCATATCAATGATGGGGTCAAATCAAAATTTTGATGGTTTTTGATGTAATTCTATGAGCATCCTGGTCGATCACTCTCCCCTCAGCCGGCGCGCCACCATCGTGGACATCGCGCGGCTTGCCGACGTCTCGACCGCCACCGTCGACCGTGTTCTCAACGGCCGGCAGGGCGTGAAGGCGGCAATGGTCAAGCGTGTCATGAAGGCCGCGGCTGAGCTCGGCTATGTCGATGAGAGCGACGAGCGGATCCGGGACGTGCGCCCGCTCGCGCAGATCTCGTTCATCCTTCCCCAGGGCACGAACCGCTACATCACCATGCTCGGCCGCATGATCAACGAGATGGCGCCGCAGCTGGAGCGCTTCTCGATCAAACCCATTGTCGAGTATATCGACAGCTTCAATCCCGATCTGCTCGCGAAGACCTTGCACCGTCATGCCAAGCATGCGGACGGCATCGCCTTCATGGCCATCGAGCATCCCGTGGTGCGCGAGGCCGTCAACCGCATCACCGCGGCCGGAACGCCGGTGGCGACCCTGATCTCCGACGTGGCAAGCCCGACGCGCACCGCCTATTTCGGCCTCGACAACCGAGCCGCCGGGCGCATGGCGGGCTATCTTCTCGCGCGCTTCATCGGCAAGCGCCCTGCGAAGGTCGCCATGATCGCGGGCAGCCTCAGCTACCGCGCCCATGGCGAGCGCGAGATGGGATTTCTCGACATCCTGCAGGAGCTTTACCCCGATATCGAAGTGGTGGGCCTGCGCGAAGGCCATGACGACGAGGCGCTCAATTACCGGCAGATGCGGGCGCTCCTGTCCCATCATCCGGATCTGGACGGGATCTACAACATCGGCGGTGGCGCCTCCGGCATCGGCCGCGCGCTCAAGGACGCACGGCGCGAGAAGAATGTGGTCTTCGTCGGCCATGGGTTGACCAGCGACACCCGCGAATTTCTTCTCGACGGCACGATGGACGCCGTCATCACCCAGAGCGCCGAAGACACCATCGCCAAATGTGCCGCCCTGTTTCGCGACCTGCGTGAGGGCCACAAGCTCAGCCCGCCCGATCCCATGCGGGTCGAGGTCGTCTTCAGGGAAAACCTGCCCTGACGGCGAGGATTCATCAACGAAGAACAAAAGCACCAGAGACGGTCAAAGACGGAGGAGACAATGACCATGGCAACTGAGAGCATCGCCGTCGGCGAAATCGAGGACATGCCGACCGGCCTCAAGAGCGGGTCGGCTTTCCTCAAGCCCATCGAGATGATCGCCTCCGTGATTCTTGTGGTGATCATCGGCCTGCTCCTGATGGGCGTGACCTCGCGCTATGTGCTGTCGCTCCCCATCGTCTGGATCGATGAGGCGGCGGCCTTTTGCTTCCTCTGGCTCGCCATGCTCGGCGCGGTCATCGCCATCGACCGCAACGAGCACCTTCGGCTGACCCTGTTCCTGAACATGTTTCCGGAGAGGCTGCGCGGCTTCTTCGGTGCGTTGGGGCCGCTGCTCGTTGCGGTCTTTCTCATCGGCATGCTGTGGCCCGCCAGCGAGTACGTGATCGAGGAATCCTACATCACCTCGGCGGCGCTCAACATTCCCATGAGCTGGCGCGTGGCCGCCCTCCCGGTCGGCATCGGCCTGATGGCGCTGCTGGCACTCAGGGAAACGCTGCGCGCCGCCAAGCCTTCCGAAATCGGCGCAGCGGCGGTCGTGATCGCAGGCGCCGGCGCGCTGCTGTGGCTCGTCTCCCCGTCTCTGCCCGCGCTCGGCCACATCAACATCCTCATCTTCCTCGTCGGCTTGGTCGCGTTCTTCCTCGCCATCGGCGTTCCGATTGCCTTCTGCTTCGGCCTCGGCGCGCTCACCTTCCTGACCTTTACCAGCTCCGTGCCGACCATGGTGATGATCGGGCGCATCGACGAGGGCATGTCGAGCCTCATCCTCCTGTCGGTTCCGATCTTCGTGCTCCTGGGCTGCATTCTCGATGCCACCGGCATGGGAAGAGCCATCGTCGAGTTCCTCGCATCACTGATCGGGCACGTGAGGGCCGGCATGTCCTATGTGCTGCTCGGCTCGCTCTTTCTCGTCTCCGGCATTTCCGGCTCCAAGGTGTCGGACATGGCCACCGTCGCACCGGCGCTGTTTCCGGAGATGAAGCGGCGCGGCCACAAGCCGAAGGAGATGATCGCGCTCCTCGCCACCGGTGCCGCCATGGCCGATACGGTGCCGCCCTCCATCGTGCTGATCGTTCTCGGCTCGGTCGCGGGCGTCTCCATCGCTGGACTGTTCACGAGCGGCTTCGTCATCGCCATGGTGCTGCTCGTCGGCCTCGCCCTTCTTGCGCGCTGGAAGGCGCGCGGCGAGGTGATGGACGGCATCCGGCGGGCTCCCCTGCGAGCCGTCGGCAAGGCGCTGGCAGTCGCGGCCCCGGCGCTCGTGCTGCCCTTCCTGATCCGGAGCGCGGTCGGCGGCGGTGTCGCGACGGCAACGGAGGTGTCGACCATCGCCGTGCTCTACGCGATGATCATCGGCATGGTGCTCTATGGCGGCATCCGCCCCGGCAAGATCTACGACATGCTCGTCGAGACGGCGGCTCTCTCGGGCGCGATCCTGATCATCCTCGGCACGGCCTCGGCCATGGCCTGGGCGCTGACGCAGACCGGCTTCGCCTTCAAGATGGCCGCGCTGGTCACCGACCTGCCCGGCGGCTGGGTCACCTACATGCTGGTGACGATCGCCGTCTTCATGGTGCTCGGCTGCGTCCTCGAGGGGTTGCCGGCCATCGTGCTGATGGCGCCGATCATGTTCCCGATCGCCAAGAGCGTCGGCATCAACGACATCCATTATTCCATGGTCGTCGTGACCGCCATGAATGTGGGCCTGATGGCCCCGCCCATCGGCATCGGGTTCTATATCGCCTGCAAGATCGGCAACGTCTCGCCGGACGAAGCCATGGGCGCGATCTGGCCCTATATCGGCGCGCTCTTCGTCGGCCTTCTCGTCATCGCGATGATCCCGGCGCTGTCGATCGCCTATCTCTGAGCCTTGTCGAAGGAACCACGTGCCGCTGCCGCAGGGCAGCGGCATAGAGCCCGTTCATCAGCCCCGGATCGTCCCAATGGAGTTGCGCTCCACGAGCGGGCATTCCAGCATGACGGGCCTATGCTTCTTCCCGGGAGCGCTTGCCTCGGTGAGCGACAGCAGATGCTCGACCGCCCAGCGGCCCATTTCCTCGTGCGGCACGAGAACCGTGGTGAGGGGCGGCGGCAGATAGCGCGCGAAGGAATCGTCGTCATACCCAACGACCGAGACATCCTCGGGGATGCGCATGCCGAGTTCCCTGAGAGCCTCATAGGCGCCGAGCGCCATGCGGTCGCTCGCACAGAAGATCGCCGTCGGCGGCACATCGAGCGCCATGAGCGACCGCGTCTGATCGAAGGCATCGCTGAGCAGCCAGTTGCCCGGCCTGACCAGCGTCGCGTCGAAGGGCACGCTCCATGCCGCAAGGGCCTCGCGATAGCCGCGTAAGCGCTCGCGTGACGCCAGCATATACGCCTCGCCGTTGATGAAGGCGATGCGACGGTGCCCTGCCTCCAGCAGCGCCTCGGTCGCCGTACGTGCCCCGTCGGCATGGCCCGGCAGCACGGCAGGCATTCGGCCGTCCGCCGTGCGGCAGTTCAGCAGAACCGTCGGAATGGCGCGCAGGCGCTCGGGCGGATTGACCTGCCGCGTCGCAGTCGCCGCATAGATGACCCCGGCCGTGGGCTGAGCGAGCAAAAGGTCGAGCGCAGCCTCCTCGATCGCCGGGTCTCCTCGCGTGGTGATGACTGTGAGGATGCACTCGTTCTGCCAGGCAACCTCGCGCGCTCCGAGGATGTCGGCCGCAGCGAGAGGATTCGTCGACACTTCGTCGAGCAGCATGATGATCGAGCGCAGCGAGCTGCCCGAGACGACACGCCTGCCGATGCGGTAACCGAGCTCGTCCGCCGCGGCGAGCACGCGAAGCCGTGTGGACGCGGATATGCGGACATCCCCGACGCCGTTCATGACAAGGGAGACGGTTGCCTGCGAGACGCCTGCCGATTTCGCCACATCCGCCATGGTCGGGCGCCTGTCCACCCGCTGCAGCGTTTTATCCGTCCGGCGCGCCATTCGTCCCCACCTTAACAATATTCACTTTCGCCCTTGCCAGGTTCGAGCGCCACACATATTCTGCTAAAAAAATAACTAAAACACATTAGCGGCTCCGTTCGGGAACCGCAATCTGGAGGAACGCCGATGACCGAAGACCTGAAGCCAATTTCACCGGCCGCTCTCAGGCCGGACCTCACCCGCCGCGGGTTCGTCGGCGCAGCTATTGCTGCCGGAGCCATCGGCGCCTCAGGGGGTCCCGCCTTCGCGCAGGCCGCCAAGACCATCGAGTGGTGGGACCAGTTCGCTCCGCTCGTGCCTCTGCATCAAAAGATCTGGGAGGAGTTCTCCGCCAAGAACCCGGGCGTGAAAATCGCCTACACCCAGATGAACCCGGCGGACATGATGCAGGCCCTGCAGCTTGCCTTCCGCAGCAAGCGCGCGCCCGACATCCACTCCATCCTCACCTCCGATCTGAGCGTCACCAACCAGCTTGCGAAGGCCGGATGGTTCTCCCCGCTCGACGCCGGCTTCAACGCGGATACGCCGTTTCTAAAGGAGGCCCTGCTGGAAGGCATGACCGTCTTCAACGGCAAGGCCTACAGCTTCCCCATCTTCAGCTTCCGCCAGCACGAGACCAGCCTGTGGTGGACGAAGCCCTTCATGGAGCAGGCCGGCATCGATCCCGCAGCCGGCCCGAAGACCTGGGACGAGATGCGCAAGGTCGCTCAGGCCATGACCAAGGGACGGACATACGGCCTCATCCTGCCGCTGCAATTCACCAACCGCATGGCGAACCACGTGCTCGACCTGGCACAGGTCGCCGGCGCACCCGGGCGCTTCGATTGGCGGACCGGTGCCTATCCCTTCGGCTCGGAGCCGTTCGTCCAGGCGGTCGAGTTTCTTCTCTCCTTCCAGCGCGACGGCAGCCTTCATCCGGCCTCGTCTTCCCTTGACGCCCGGCAGGGCCGCGCCCGGTGGGCTGCTGGAGAAGCCGGCATGTTCCTCGACGGCCCGTGGAACAGCGGCGTGGTCAAAGGCAGCTTCGCCCAGGTGCTCGATACGCTGGGCGCCGCCTCGATCCCGCTGCCTTCGACAGGCCAGCCGGCTTTCACCTATCATACGCCGCCGAGCGGCGAGTTCTGGATCTCGAGCCAGTGCGAGGATCCGGCAATCGCCACCAAGATCCTGCAGCTGTTCACGACCGACGCCTATTACGTCGGCCTTGCCGAGCGCATGGATCAGCCGCCGCTCGACCTGAGCGCGGTCGATCGCGCCAATGTGCACCCGACCTACAAGACGGTGGTCGAAGGCTTCAAGAAGGTCGTTCGCCTCGCGCCGGAGCCGCTGATCAAGAACCCGAACGTGGCCCAGGTCTATGCCGAGATGAAGCCGGTGACGCCGGGCGTCGGCGAGATTGTCCAGGGTGCCATGGGCGGTGCCGTTTCGAACGTGAAAGCGACCTTGCAGCAATATGCCGACAAGCTCACGGCGGAACGGGACCGCGCCATCAAGGTGGTCAAGGACAAGGGTGTGCAGGTCAGCCTCGACGACTGGGTTTTCCCCAATTGGAAGCAGGGGGAAGACTATACGGCCAGCCACTACAAAGCCTGAGGCCATCCGATGGCCTTTGGACACGCAGCAGCCCCGGCTTCGGCCGGGGCTCGGAAAGGCGACGGATCCGCCAGGGATATTGCCAGAACCCTTTGGCAGAGCCGCTGGCTCTATCTCTTTCTCCTGCCGACCGTCATTCTCTATTCCGCCTATACGATCTGGCCGATCCTCGCGAGCATCCGCTATTCGCTTCTCGACTGGAACGGCTTCGACAGCGACGGCGTCTTCATCGGCTTTGCCAATTACAGCGAACTCGCAAGCGATCCGCAGTTCTGGAATGCTTTTGCCAACACGCTGATGTTTCTCGTTCTCGCGGTGCCCCTGCGCGTCGGGCTGGCACTGGTGCTGGCCGTCGCGTTGAACGATCCGCGCCTGCCCTTCGTCAGGATCATGCGCACGGCGCTGTTTCTCCCCGTCGTGACCACGGGCGCCATCGTCGGCGTCGTGATGCGGTTCGTGCTCGATCCGACCGGCGGGCCGATCAACGTGGCGCTTCTCGACTCGGGACTTCTCGACCGTCCGGTGAATTTTCTCGGGCAGGCAAGCCTCGCGCTCTACAGCGCGGTTGCGATTTGGGTGTGGAAGTGGCTCGGCGTCACCCTCATCTACTGGCTCGCCGCCCTGCAGACCATTCCGAAGGATCTCTATGAAGCGGCCAGCATCGACGGCGCCGGGCGTGTCGAGCAGTTTCGCTATGTGACGATACCACTGCTCGTGCCGTTCCTGATCATCATCACGCTGCTCACCGCGGTCGAGGCCACAAACGTGTTCGATCTCCTGCTCACCCTTACCGGCGGCGGCCCGTTCTACGCCACCGAGGTGATCGACATCTTCGTCTATCGGCAGGCCTTTGCAGCGAATATCCCGCGCCTGGGATACGCCTCCGCTGCGGCTCTGTTCTTCGGCGCCTGCATCGTTCTCCTGGCCGCTTTGCAGATGATCGTCAGATGGCACCTGCGCCGCCGGGCGGGAGAAGCGCGATGATCGCTTCGGAACGGAGGTCTGTGCGCTTGCGCTGGGGCGCCATCCTGACCGCCGCGCTTTTGGCCCTGCTCTGCCTGCTCTGGGTCTATCCATTCCTCTGGCTGCTCTCGGCCTCGCTCAAGGAACCGCTCGAGATCTTCAGCAAGGGGCTGAACCTGATCCCGGACAAGGCGCAGTGGGAAAACTATGTGCGCGCCTGGTCCACGGCAGGGTTCGCGCATTACATGCTCAACACCATCCTGGTGACGGTCGGCACGGTCGTGCTCGTCGTGCTTCATTGCGCCCTGTCCGGCTACGTCCTTGGCCGCTACGATTTCTACGGCCGGCGTCTTATCATCGGCATTCTCGGCGCGACCTTCGTCATTCCGGCCGGAATGACGATCATCCCCATCGTCGATCTGACGCAGGATCTCGGTCTGCTCGGCAGCCGCTGGGGCATCATCCTGGCCCTTGCGGGCAGTGGCCAGGCGGCCGGCATCCTGCTCTATGCCGGCTATTTCCAGCGCGTCCCGAAGGAACTGGAAGAAGCTGCCCTGATCGATGGAGCAAGCTTCTTCACGGTGTTCTTCAAGATCATGCTGCCGCTCGCAGGTCCCGTCACGGCAACGGTATCGGTGCTCACATTCCTGTTCGCCTGGAACAGCTTCCTCATCCCGCTCGTGTTCACCTTCGGCTCGCCGGAACTGCGGACCCTGGCAGTGGGAATGCTGGCCTTCGTCGGCACGAACGAGACCGACTGGCCCGGCATGGCTGCGGCAGCTACGCTGTCCCTTCTGCCGGTGGTGACGCTTTTCTTCTTCGCTCAACGCTATCTCGTCGAGGGCTTCGCCGGCGCGGTGAAGACCTGACAAAGCTGGAAAAGATGATGACACAACCCAACATCCTGTGGATCTGCACCGACCAGCAGCGCTGGGACACGCTGGGCTGCTACGGCAATTCCTTCGTGCGCACGCCGAATCTGGACCGTCTTGCGGCCCGCGGCATCCTGTTCGAGCAGGCCTTCTGCCAGAGTCCCGTCTGCACCCCGAGTCGCGCCAGCATCCTGACAGGCCGCTATCCCCGCACGACGCGCACGCGCCAGAACGGGCAGGACATTCCCGAGGACGAAGTGCTCGTCACGAAGCTTCTCGCAGATGCCGGCTATATCTGCGGCCTGTCGGGAAAGCTGCATCTGTCCGCCTGCCATCCCACCGTGACACCCGGCATGGAACGGCGCATCGATGACGGCTATGCGGAGTTCCACTGGTCGCACCATCCGGCCATCGCCTATTCGAAGCAGAAGACGAACCACAACTGGCCGACCAACGAGTACAATCTCTGGCTGCTGGAACAGGGCGCCGCCTACGATCCCAAGCCCTTCGGCGGTTCTGGACATGTGGAGATCGGGCCGTCGGCGGAGCATCACCACACCACTTGGTGCGCGCGCAAGGCCGTGACCTTCATCGAGGCCAATGCCGGCGGAAAGCGCCCCTGGCTCTTTTCCGTCAATTTCTACGACCCGCATCACCCCTTCGACCCGCCGCTCGAATATCTGCAGCCTTATCTCGATCGGCTCGACGAAATTCCGGTGCCCGCCTATGTGCCGGGCGAGCTTGACGGGAAGCCGGCCTATCAGACTATCGATCACGAGAAGGCTTATGGCGGCAACGCCGGCTACCCGTTCGACAAGATGAAGGATAAGGATCACAGGCTCGTCACCGCCGCCTATTGGGCCATGTGCGACCTGATCGACGACCAAGTCGGACGAATGATCGACTCGCTCGAGCGCACGGGCCAGATCGACAATACGATCGTGATCTTCATGTCCGATCACGGCGAGATGCTGGGAGATCACGGCATCTACCTGAAGGGTCCCTATTTCTACGAACCCGCGGTCCACGTCCCGCTCATCATCGCCGGGCCGAAGAACCTCCTTCGGCAAGGCGAGTGCATCGATTCGCTCACCGAACTGACCGACATCGCGCCCACGCTCCTGGATGCGGCAGGCATCGAACGCCATCCCGGCATGCAGGGCCGCTCCCTCTGGCCACTGATCTCGAGCCACGATGTCTCGCCGGATCCGCGCGGGACACGAAACGACGTCTATTGCGAGTACTACAACGCCATGCCCTGGCACAAAGGACCCGCGCCGCAGGCGACGATGGTCAGGACGGAGCGGTACAAGCTCGTCGCGTTCCACGGCGAGCCGCTCGGGGAGCTTTACGATCTGGAAGCGGATCCCACGGAGACGATCAATCTCTGGAACGACGAAACTCATGCGCCGGTGAAGCTCGACATGCTGCAGAAGCTTTGCGACCGGATGGCCTGGACGGTCGACCCCCTGCCCCTGCGCCGCTCACCCTGGTAGGCGCCCGCCGATCTTCATCTCACGCACTCGGAACGGAAATTCTTCATGACACTCGCCAAAGACCATTCTCTGGCCCCGATGGCCGACGCCATCGCCGGACAGCGTCCGCTCCTGTCGCTCGACGGCGCCTGGGACTTCCAGGTCGAGGGCGAAGGCGACTGGCGCATCGCCCGCGTGCCGGCGCCCTGGCAGGCGCTCTTCGACGATCTGCGGCATGCGAGCGGCACGGCGCTTTACCGCAAACGTTTCTCGGTTCCGGCGGAATGGGCTTCCAAGCGCGTTTTCCTCTGTTTCGGAGCGGTCAACCATCTCGCCGAGGTGCATTGCGACGGCCGTCTCGTCGGCACGCATGAAGGTGGCTACCTGCCGTTCGAGTTCGATCTCGGCTCCGGCCTCGCCGGCGAGCATGAGCTCACGGTCCGGGTCGTCCTGCCGTCGAGCGAGGCCGACGTCTATCCGGACGCTCCCTTTCACGAAGTCCCGCACGGCAAGCAGAGCTGGTACGGCCCCATCGGCGGCATCTGGCAATCGGTCCGCCTGGAAGCCCGCGCCGTGCAGCACATCCAGACTTGCCGCATCACAGCCGATCCGAAAACCGGCAATGTGCATGGGCTCGTGCGGATCGCCGCCGAGACTGCGGATCGGATCGTCGCCGAGATCGAAGGCCCGTCCGGCACCATCGTCGCCGAGCAGGCTGCCGCTCCGAGCACGCCGGATTCGACGGAGATCGCGTTGCGGGTCGAGAATCCGGACCTGTGGTCACCCGATGAGCCCCATCTCTACCGGCTGACCCTGCGCCTCGTGCGCGACGGCGTCACGGTGGATCGTTGGAGCGACACGTTCGGCTTCCGCACCATCGAGGCGAAGCACGGCCGCCTGCTGCTCAATGGCAAGCCGCTCTATCTTCGCGGCGCCCTGGATCAGGATTATTACCCCGACGGCATCTGCACGCCGCCCTCGCTGGAATTTCTCGAGGATCAGCTCCTGAAGGCAAAGCAGCTCGGACTCAACTGCCTTCGCATCCACATCAAGGTGCCCGATCCGAGCTATTACGAGGTCGCCGATCGCCTCGGCATGCTCATCTGGACCGAATTGCCGAACTTCGCCTATTTCACGCCCTCCGCCGAGCGTCGCGCCAGGGAGACCCTCGAAGGCATCCTCGCCCGCGACTTCAATCATCCCTCGATCATCGCCTGGACGATCATCAACGAGGATTGGGGCACCGAGCTGCCGGAGGACCAGGATCACCGGCGCTGGCTCTCCAGGATGTATGCCTGGATGAAATCTCTCGACCCGACGCGCCTCGTTGTCGACAATTCGCCATGCCAGCCGAACTTCCACGTCAAGAGCGACATCAACGACTATCACTATTACCGCTGCCTGCCCGAACGCCGGGCGGAATGGGACGAATTGACGAAGGAGTTCGCCGGCGCTGCCGCCTGGACGTACAGCCCGCATGGCGACAGCGAGCAGACCGGCGAGGAGCCGCTCGTCGTCTCCGAGTTCGGCGTCTGGGGCCTGCCCCATCCCGACAGGTTGACGAACGAGGACGGCTCGGAGCCGTGGTGGATGGAAACGGGCCAGATCTGGGGCGACGGCTCGGCCTACCCGCATGGATTGAGGCAGCGCTTCGCCGTGCTGCGCTTCGACCGCGTCTTCGGCACCTTCGAGCGCTTTATCGACGCCACGCAATGGCACCAGTTCGCCAATCTGAAATACCAGATCGAATCCATGCGCTCGCACGGCTCGATCAGCGGCTACGTGCTGACCGAATTCACGGACGTGCATTGGGAAGCGAACGGTCTCATGGACATGCGCCGCAACCTGCGCGGCTTCCACGAGCGCTTTGCCGAGATCAACACCGACATCGTCATCCTTCCCAAGGTAGACAGGTGGGCGTATTGGGGCGGCGAGACGATCACGGTTTTCCCGTCGGTGGCCGTGGGCATGGCAAGTCTCACCTCAGGCGCGACACTCGAATGGTCCGTCGAAGGCCGTCCCGAGCGGGGGCGCATTGCCGTCTCCACAGCCGATGCGATGGCGGTGCAGACGCTGGATTCCATCAGCATCCCGCTTCCGGCAGTCTCAGCGTCAACGCAACTCCGCTTCGTCTTTCGCATTCGCGACGCCTCGGGCGCGGAGCTGGCGCGCAACGATCTCGATGTCTCGGTTTATCCGCGGTTGAGCGTGGATTGCTCCCTGCGGGTCTGGTCTCCGCACGAGGATCTTCTGCACCGCTTCGAAGCGCTCGGCTATGCCCGCGCCTCCGGACGCGAGAATGCGGAGGTCGTGGTCGTCCGGTCCGTCGATGCGGAGGATGTCGAGGCGATCCGCCAGGGCGCCCGCTATCTGATGCTGGCGGGCGACGATCCCGATCAGAAATACCTTCGCCGCGACGAACCGCCGGCGCATCCGCCCTATTTTCACGATGAAGCCGATCCGGTCGCCGACGGCGGCAGCGTGAACCGATCGCGCCGGCGCGCATCGGGCACGGGCCTGTCCGATATCGACCGGCGCTTCCCGACCATCGGCATCCAGCAGCGCAACGGCACCATGTGGCGCGGAGACTGGATCACGAGCTTCAACTGGCTGCGCCGCCACCGGGCCTTTGCCGCGTTCCCGGGCGGGCCGCTGCTCGACCTCTCGTTCGAACGGGTGGTTCCGCATCATGTGCTGACGGGGTTTCGCCCCTGGGAGTACGAATCGCGGGTTCATGCCGGCGTCTTCGTCGGCTGGGGCCACAAGCCCGCCGCTCTGATCGGGGAGCGCCCCTTCGGCAAAGGCAAGATGGTGATGAGCACGTTCCGCCTGACCGCCGACGAGCCCGGCTTCGATCCGGTGGCGTCTCACCTCACGCATGCTCTCTTCACACTCGCGATGGAACGATGAGGACCAACACTTTCGTCATCACCGGCCTTGTGCCGGTGATCTCGGTTGGAAACGCTCCCCGTTGTCATCCCCGGCGGTCCGCAGGACCGGGACGGGGATCCGCTCCCACGCTCTCCGCTATGGATTCCCTTCCCCTCCGCTGCGCTCCGGCCGGGAATGACACGGGAAACGGACTTAGTGCCTTAATCCCGTCTGAAGATAGCGCTTGCGAGCCATCCGCAGAAGAGGGCGATGGCGGCGGTGGCGAGGCCGTATGCGAGCGACCAGTCGCGGGCGATGACGCCGACCTGCTCCTCGAAGCCGGTCTTGACCAGTTCGAAATGCGTCTGCGTGCGCGCCAGGATCACGGTGTCGGCAAACAGCGTCACGTCGACCTCGTAGTTGCCCGGCGGCGCGGTCGCCGGCAGGCTGATGCTGGCGCGGAAGATGTCGGGCGTCAGGAAGGTCACGCCGCGCTCGTCCTGGAGATAGAGCCCCTCCTGGGCTTTCAGCCGGGCGAGCGCCTCGCGGAAGGGCCGGTCGGCGCCGCCGCCGCGATCGAGGGTGAAGTCGGGCGCGTTGACGATGGCGCTCAACCCCACCTTCTGGCGCGCCTGCAGCTGCTCTGAGGTGATCTCCTCGATCGGGCGCGAGGAGAGCACGTTGAGATAGGCCGGCGCGGTCGGGAACTTCTGCTGGTCCTGGTTGATCCAGATCGGCCCGAGGCGCTCCTTCTCGCGCACGGTCAGGAACTGGCGCGGGCCGCGCACGGTGACCACCACGTCATAAGCCGTGGCGCGCGCCACCGTCTGGGCATCGCGCTCGATGGCGCCGAACACCGCGATCTGGGTGCCGGTGTAGTTCGAGTTGATCAGCACCCGGTGGTTCGACAGCGAGGTGATCAGGCTCTCGGCCCGGGCCGGGCTCAGGCCGCACAGCAGCAGCAGCAGGAGGCCGATCGCCCTCACTGGCGCGCCTCCTGCACGGAGATCGAGAACGGCTCGGCCGGCTTGAGCACCAGCTCGAGGCCGAAGCGCAGGCCGACCGCGAGCAGCAGGATGGCGAGCAGGAAGCGGAACAGCTCGGCCCTGAGATGGCGGCCCATGCGGGCGCCGAACTGGGCCCCGAAGACGCCGCCGACGATGAGCAGGATGGCGAGCACCATGTCGACGGCCTGGTTGGTGACCGCATGCAGGATCAGGGCGACGAGGGTGGTGCAGACGATCTGGAACTGCGAGGTGCCGACGACCACGTTGGTGGGCACGCGGAAGACGTAGAGCAGGGCCGGCACGACGATGAAGCCGCCGCCGATGCCGAGCAGCGCGCCGGCAAAGCCGATGAAGAGCGAGAGCGCGAGGATCGGGATGACGCTGACATAGAGCTTGGAGCGGTAGAAGCGCATGCGCAGAGGCCAGCCGAGATAGGGCGCATGCTCGCCGGCGCGCCGGCGCAGGCGCAAGGCGCCGCCTTTGCGCCGGTGCCAGAACTCGCGGATGCTCTCTTTCAGCATCAGGCTGCCGACGACGGTGAACAGGGTGACGTAGGAGACGACGATGACGAGGTCGAGCTGGCCGGCGCGGCGGGCGGCGGCGAAGAACCAGACGCCGAGCGCCGAGCCGACGAGGCCGCCGGCGACCAGGATGGCGCCGAGCTTGTGGTCGAGGGCGTCGCGGCGGATGGCGCCAAGCACGCTGGTGGTGGAGGAGGCGACGATCTGGGCCGACTGGGTGGCGACCGCGACCGCCGGCGGGATGCCGAGGAAGATCAAGAGCGGCGTCATCAAAAACCCGCCGCCGATGCCGAACAGCCCCGAGATGAACCCAACCGCCGCACCCATCCCTAGGATCAGCAAGACACTCACCGGCATCTCGGCAATGGGGAGGTAATAGGTCACGGGACGATACGGATCATCATGAGGATTGAACGACGCGAAAGCCGATATTGCTCGCTGAGCTGTCGGCCGCGTTGGAATTCCGCGCGGCGACGCGATACCGGTTGCAATAGGATTCATGGCAGAGGAACGATCCACCGCGCATGGACCTGCTGTCGGTCTCACCGCGATAGATCGGGTTCATCTCGGACGTTTCCTGGTGATAGTTCGGCGAGAAGCCGTCCTCGCACCATTCCCAGACATTGCCGGCCATGTTGTGGAGGCCATAGCCGTTCGGTTCATAGGCATCGACCGGCGCGGTTCCGAGATATCCATCCTCCAGGGTGTTCGCTACGGGGAACTGGCCCTGCCAGATATTGCAGCGATGCGTCCCGCCCGGCGTGAGCTCGTCGCCCCAGGGATAAAGCGCGTTCTCCAACCCTCCTCTTGCGGCAAACTCCCATTCCGCCTCCGTGGGCAGCCGGGTGCGCGACCAGGCGCAGTAGGCCTTCGCATCGTGCCAGGAGACATGGACGACCGGATGATCGAGGCGGTCGAGGATCGTGCTGCCGGGACCTTCCGGCTGCGCCCAGTAGGCATGGGTGATCGGCAGCCACCACGGCGTCTGCGCCGGCACTTTCACGACGCGGCTTTTCAGCTCTTCGGGCACGAGGGCATGGAACACGTAGGACCAGTTGAAGCGCTCGGCCTCCGTGGCATAGTCCGTGTCGCGCCCGAACGCGCCGAACTGCCTGTTGGTCACGGCATAGATCGAAATGGAAAAGGGGCTGAGCCGAACGCGACGCGCGGGTCCCTCGCCATCGGCCGCGAACCCCTCGTCCCCTGAGGTGCCCATCGTGAACTCACCACCGTCGAGATGGCTCCAGCGGATCTTCGGTGCTGTCTTGCCGCGCAGCATCTGAGCTTGAACGCCGCCATCCGATGCCTGCGCATCCTCACGGGAGACGCCGCAGCAGCCGCCACTCCTCTTCGTCATCGAACCGTCCAACATCTCGGCCATGATAGGCCGCTTCGGAAAACGGTGCAGGGACAGGTTGCCCTGTCCCGTCCCTGCCCTGTGAGTCATTGGCGAACTGCACGCGCGCGCGCCGCCTATTTATCCTCCCAGAAGGCCGTTCCCTCCTGCAGCGCCATGTATTCGAGGATCGTCTCGCGCGGGATGACGCCGCAGCGTTCGGTCCACGCGGCATAGAGGTCCTTCATCTCGCGAACCTTGTCGGGATGCTGCGCCGCGAGGTCGTTCATCTCGGTGCGGTCGGCTTCCATGTCGTAAAGCTCCCAGGGGCCGGGAAACTTTCGCACGAGCTTCCACTGGCCGACGCGCACGGCCGCGTTGCCTTCATGCTCCCAGAACAGGGGACCGCGCGAGGTTTCATCGGACTGGAAGGACGGCACGAGGCTTTCGCCCTCGCAGGGAAGAATCGCATTGCCCTGATAGGTTTGCGGATACTCGGCCTGGGTCACGTCGAGGATGGTCGCCATGATGTCGGTGAGCTGTCCCGGATGATGGCGCAGGGCGCCGGCCTCCTCGATGCCCTCCGGCCAATGCATGATCAGCGGTGTCGCGATGCCACCCTCGTGGATCCAGTGCTTGTAGAGCCGGAACGGCGTGTTGGACAAATTGGCCCAGGCGGTCCCATAGCTCTGATAGGTATCCTCGGCTCCGGGCATGATGTCCGGATAATTGCCGAAGCGGACCGGCTCGCCCTTGCGGGTCGTGGCTTTCGCGATCATCAGCTGATCGACCAGCTCCTTCGCCGTGACGCCCCCCGGGATGTCCTCGGCGCAGGCGCCGTTGTCGGAGAGGAAGATGACGAGCGTGTTGTCGAGCTGTCCCGTCTCTTCCAGAGCGGCAAGAATACGTCCGATGCCCTGGTCCATCCGGTCGATCTGCGCGGCATAGACCTCCATGCAGCGCAGCAGCCATTGGCGATGCTCGGCCTCGGTCCAGGCCGGCTGCGAGGGATCGCGGTCGGTGAGCTTCCAGGACGGATGAATGATGCCGCTCTTTACAAGGCGCTCCAGGCGCTCCTCGCGCAGCTTGTCCCAGCCGGCATCGAAGCGGCCCTTGTACTTGGCGATATCCTCCTCATGGGCATGCAGCGGCCAGTGCGGCGCCGTGTACGCGACATATTGGAAGAACGGCGCCCCGGGGTGGTTCTTCTTGTGCGCGCGAATGAAATCCGCCGCCTGGTCGCTGATCGCATCGGTGTAGAAGAATTCCGGATCCTGCTCGGCCTCGTGCTCCACGTTCTCGTTCCCGCGCGTCAGCGTGTTGGGATGATAGAAGCTTCCCGCCCCGATGATGGTGCCGAAGAACTCGTCGAAGCCGCGCTGCAGAGGCCAGGCATCCGTCGGTTCCGTGAGATTGCTGGCGACGTGCCACTTGCCGCTCAGATAGCTCTTGTAGTTCTTGCGCTTGAGCACTTCGGCGATGGTCACGCAGTTGCGGTTCAGATTGCCGGCATAGCCCTCGGGCCCGGTGCTGTAGGTGAGAATGCCGATTCCGGTCTGATGCGGGTGAAGGCCGGTCAGAAGCGACGCGCGCGAGGGCGAGCAGCGCGCAGTATTGTAGAACTGCGAATAGCGCAGGCCGTTCCGGGCCAGCCGGTCGAGATTGGGTGTATCGATCTCGCCGCCATAGCAGCCGATATCCGAGAAGCCCATGTCGTCGTTGAGGATCAACAGGATGTTGGGGCTTGCCTGCATCGTGCCGGGTTTGCTCATTGGACACCTTTCATGGTCGTTGCTGCAGCGCTGCCCGATAGTCGATCAGAAGCGTCGTGACAGATTGATGGAAAACCGGAAATAATCGGGAAGATAGACGGAGCGCAGGAGCTCTAGCGGCCGATCGTCAGAAGCCATGGTGAGACGTTCCATGGAGAGAAGTGGACTTCCCTTCGCCACGCCGAGCAGTTCCGCGGTGAGGCGATCGGCCGACGTGGCGCTGACCGTCTGCATCGCATTCTTGATCTCGATGCCGAGGTCGCCTTCGAATACGCGGTACATGACGATGGAGGTCAGATCGCGCTTCTCCAGCTCCAGACCGATATCGGGAGGGTAGAAGGCATGCTCGATCGCGATGGGCGTATCGTCCGCCAGCCGTATGCGCTTCAGCTCCCAGACGGCCCGCTCCCGAAGAAGCTCCCGGACCGTTTCGTCGTGCCGGTTCGTCATCCCCTGATGCAAAATGCGGGCGCCGGGCTCATAGCCGGCATCCTTGATGGTTTCCGAGAACCCCATCAGGCGACCCATCCAGTTCTCGGGCTGGTTCGAGCGCAGGAAGGTGCCGCGCCCTCTGCCGCGCTCGAACATGCCCTCGTCCACGAGCGGCTTAATGGCGTTTCTGATGGTGACGCGGCTCACGCCGAAATGCTTGACGAGCTCCGCCTCCGTCATGAGGCGGCCGCTCTCGTTGACGAGGTCGCCGTCCCGGACCCGACGGCGGATCGCCTCACGGACCTGAACGTGAAGCGGATCCTTGTCATCCTGCGGCGGCTGATGTGCGACTTGCTTTCTCATGATCCTCGTCCGCCAGGGCGAACCTTCTCCGGTGTCACAGACGCTTGCGTGTTGCGGCGTCGAAAAGATGAATGTCGTCGGGGCGAGCGGTCACGAACACGGACTCCCCTTCCCTCGGAACGGCCCCGTCGCTGATGCGGGCACGAACCGTCGCTCCGCTCAGGCTGAGATCGAGCACTGCCGTATCGCCCAGATCTTCGATGAGATCGACCACGGCCGGAAGACCTCCGGCCTCGAGCCGTACGGCTCCGGGGCGGATACCGACGATCACGTCGCGCGATCCGGCGATCTGGTGGGATGTTTTGAGGCGGTGGCCCTTAATCTCCACAGAGCCGTCCGCATAGCGCCCTTCGATCAGGTTCATCGGTGGAGAACCGATGAAGGCTGCAACGTCGACCGAATTCGGCTTCGCGAACACCTCCGAGGGACGGCCGATCTGCTGGATCTGCCCTTCCATGAAAACAGCCATGCGATCCGCCAGCGTCATGGCCTCTTCCTGGTCGTGGGTGACGTAGACCGCCGTTACGCCGAGCGAGCGCTGCAGCTTCTTGAGCTCAATCCGGGTTTCCAGTCTCAGCTTGGCATCGAGATTCGACAGCGGCTCGTCGAGGAGAAAGAGACGCGCCTTGCGGACGATGGCCCGCGCCAGGGCGCAGCGCTGTTGCTGCCCACCGGAGAGCTGCCCGGGCTTGCGGTCGAGGAGGTGATCGATCTTGACCTTGCGCGCCGCCTCCCGCACCGCGGGCTCGATCTCCGCCTTGCCGACCTTCGCCATTTCCAGCGGGAAGGCGATGTTCTGGAACACGGTCATATGCGGATAGAGGGCGTAGCTCTGAAACACCATGGCGACGTCGCGATCCTTGGCGTCGAGCGCCGTGACGTCCTTGCCGTCGATCACGACGGTGCCGGAGGTCGGCATGTCGAGCCCCGCGAGGATGCGCAAGGTCGTGCTCTTTCCGGAACCCGATGGTCCGAGCAGGGCGAAGAACTCACCCGGCTGGATCGTGAAGTCGATCCCTTTGAGAGCGCTGAAATTGCCGTGCATCTTGACGATGCGGTCGAAATGAACCTGTCCGCGCATGCTCATCGGCGCCCTCCTCCCTTCACGGCACCGACCGTGAGACCTTTGACGATGTGCTTTTGTGCGACGATGCCGAGGACGATCACAGGCAGCATCGCCAGGACGGAGACGGCCGCGAGCTTCGTCCAGAGAGTCTGCTCGACGGAGACGAAGTTGAACATCGCGATGGTCACCGGACGGACGGTGTTGCCGCTCAGGACGACCGCGAACAGGAACTCGTTCCAGGCGTTCAGGAACACGAACACGACGGTGACCGCGATGCCGCCACGCACCTGCGGGATGATGATGCGCCACAGGGTCTTCCAGCGGCTTGCACCGTCGATATAGGCGGCCTCCTCCATCTCGAAGGGGATGTCCTCGAAATACGAGACGAGGAGCCAGATCGCGAAGGGAAGCGAGAAGGACAGGTAGATCAGGATGATGCCCTGGTAGGTGTCCATCCAGCCGATGTTCCTCAGGATCAGGAAGTACGGGATGATGATGCCGACGGGCGGCAGCATCTGCGTTGCGAGCACGTAGAACCCGGCGAATCTCTTGCCCCGCACGCGCAGCCTCGCGAGCGCATAGGCGGCAGGCACGGCCATGATCATCGTCACGATGGTCGTGCCGATGGAGATGATGAAGCTGCTCAACAGGTTCGGAAGGATGGAGCCTGAGCCGAACAGCACGTCGCGATAGGCGTCGAGCGTCGGCGCGAACAGGAATTTCGGCGGATAGGCCAGAACGTCCTGCTCGGTCTTCAGGGAGTTCATGACGCTCCAGACGATCGGGAAGACCCAGGCCAGGAGAAAGACCAGGGAGATGCCGATGATCGCGGCGATGCGGAACTTCCTGCCGATCATCGGGCCCTCCTGACGGCAAAGAGCACCGCGGAGATCAGCACCGTCACGATCAGAAGAGCGACGGCGAGAGCCGAGCCGTAGCCGATGGACAGCTCCGTGAAGGATTTGCGGTAGGCGTAGAGATTGAGGATCTCGGTCGCCGTTCCGGGCCCTCCCCCGGTCACGGTGAAGATGGCGGCGAAGGCCGTGAGCGCCACCATGGTGCGCATGATGATCACCATCACGATGGCGGGACGAAGCAGCGGAAGGGTGATGCGCTTGAACCGCTGCCACGCGCTGGCGCGGTCGATGCGTGCCGCCTCATAGAGGTCGTCCGGCAGCGCGGCGAGGCTGGCAAGCAGCACCATGAAGGCGAAGGGCGTCCACTGCCACGTGTGGATCACGACGACCGAGACGAGCGCCAACGTCGGATCGCCGAGCCAGTTCTGGCTTCCGAGGCCTGCCATGATGGCGAAGTAATCGACGATGCCGAATTCGGGCGCCAGCATGAAGGTCCGCCAGACCATGCCGACCACCGCCGGGGACAGCACCACCGGCAGGATGGCGATGATGCGAAAGAGCCCCTGCCCTCGCTTCATTCCCATCACGAGCAGCGCCAGGGCCAAGCCGATGACGACCTGCAGAACGACCGTCGTTCCCGTATAGATCAGGCTGACAGCGAGCGAAGCCCAGAAGCGGCTATCCTGCAGAAGCTCGCGGTAATTGGCGAAGCCGATGAACCCGTCGGCGAACGGCATGGCGAGATCCATGCGGTGGACGCTGGTCCAGATCAGGTAGAGCAGCGGAAAGGTCGTGGTCGCCATGAGCGCCAGGAAGGCCGGCGCCAGGAGCGCCGTCGCAAAACGGCGCTCCCGAACGGCCAGAGCCTTGCTGTAATTCGTGCCGGATGGCGACATCACGCGGCCGAGAGCGGCCGGTTCTGCAGCAAGCGACTTCGTCATCGTCATCCACGCATCATCGGCTCGACGCGTCGCTGTGCTTCGTCGAGCGCGGCCTTGGCCGTCGCTTGGCCTGCGAGAGCTGACTGGATCGCCGTCGCCAGGGTGTCGCCGATGGCCGGCCATTGCGGCACGCGCGGACGCCAATCAACGTCGGTGTCCTCCTGGAGAGACGCCAGGGTCGCTTCGACGAAGTTGTCGCCGAACCCGCGCATCAGCCCCACATAGGCAGGATCCTGCCAGATGGAGATCCGGTTGACGCCGGAGCGCTTGGCAGGTCCCGCGAAGCGATGCGCGGTGCGCGCCTGGGTCTCCGCACAGGCCGCCCATTGGATGAAGAACCAGGTCGCTTTCTTGCGCTTGTCGGGCAGCGCCGCATTGATCGGGAAGCCCCAGTTCCAGATCGAGGTGACGCGCTTGCCCGACGGGCCCTTCGGCCAGCGGGCATAGGCGACCTTGCCGATCACCTTCGACTTCTCGGGATTGTTGACCACGGACGCGGAGGAATGGGCATCGACGTAAGTGCCGATGGTTCCTTGCGAGAAGGCATCGGCGATGTCGGGCCAGTTCCAGTTCTGCGCCGCCGCGGGCGCATATTTGCGCATCAGGTCGACATACCAGGTCAGCGCCGCCTCCGCCTCGGGCCCGTTGACGGTGAGACGACCGTCCTTGAACCACTGGCCTCCGAACTCGCGAAAGAGCGACGAATAGATGTAGACGTTCTGGCCGGCGCCGGCGACGCCGCGAAGGGCGGCACCCCAGACGCGGGCGTCCGGGTTGTGAACCGCCGCGGCATTGGACACGAAAGTCTGCAGATCCTCCGCGGGCTTGAGCCCCTTCGCGTCGTAGAGATCCTTGCGGTAGACCTGCAGGGTCACCTCGCCGTCATAGGGCATGCCGAGCAGCTTGCCGTCGACGCTGTTGGCATTGCGCCAGGCCGCGACGATGTCGTCGAGCTTGAACCAGTTCGGATCCGTCAGGGACGCGTCGGAAAGGTAAGCCTCCATCGGCTCGACCCATTTGTTGGCTGCATACAAAGAGTAATACATTGGGTCGGCGGCATGGGTGGCGTAGGTGCCCGTCTTCGAGGTCAGGTCGATCACGCTCTTCTGGCGGATCTGGGCCGGCGGAATCTTCTCGAAGCGCACCGTGATGCCCGTGAGCGCCTCGAATTGCGGCGCGAGGGTGATCAGGTTGTCGAAATAGGTCGCAGGAATGACGGCAACCGTGATGGTTTCGCCCTTGAACTGCTGCCAGTCGATCTTTGCCGCCTTGTAGGGGGCGAGATCAGCCTCCTGCGCCAGCGCGCCGTTCAGAAGGGCAGGAGCCGCAGCCAGGGCGGCAGACGTGGCGACACCCGATTTCAGAAAGGCGCGCCGAGTGAATTCCGTATTCTTCATGTGCTTCCTCCCGTGACTGTTCTTATATCTTTGTTCTAACAAACATCACATTGTTAGGACATGTCAAGCAGGCGGCCGTTCGCGTCGAAACCTTCTTCCGACCCCGGCCCTTGCGCCGGTCTAGAGATGGCGCCCGCCCGTCACCTGCAGGTCGATGCCGGTGATGAAGCTTCCCGCTTCGGAGCAGAGCAGGAGGGCGGCTCCAGCGATCTCCCGCGCCTCGCCGGCCCGCTGCATGGGACAGGAGGTTCGCTGGATCTCCTCCCAGACAGCAGAATCGACGCGGCGCCACTTGTTGCGCTCGGTCGCGACGAGGCCCGGCGACAGGTTGTTGATGGTGACGCCGTGGACGGCATAGTCCTTGGCGAGGTTCATCGCGAGGTTGTGCTGCGCGCTCTTGAGCGCCGCATAGACCGTGAGCTCGGATTCAGGCTTGGTCTGGTTGATGCTTCCGATGGTGACGACGCGGCCCCAGCCCGATTCCTTCATCAAGGGCAGGGCTGCCTGCAGCAGCTCGATCGTCGCGCGGAAATTGATCTGGATCTGGCGCTCCACCTGCTCCTCCGGCATGTCCAGGAACGGCGTGCGGTATTGGATCGATGCGCACACGACGAGCACGTCCAGTCCGCCGAGATGCGCCGCCGCCCTCTGAACGCAATCCTTCGCTTGGCCGGCACGCTCGAAATCCGCCTCGAGCGCAATGCCGCGGCGGCCTCTGATTTCGACCTCCCGCACCAGTTCCTCCGCCGCATTGTCCTTTCCGAAGGCGATGTCCGCCGCTTTGGAATACTGGATCGCCACGTCGGCCCCCGCCTCCGCGAAGGCAAGAGCGATCTCGCGGCCGATGCTCACGCTGCCACCGGTGACGAGCGCCCGCCGCCCCGCCATCGAGAAGCGTTGGGCGATCGATCTTTCATTCGATGAAGCGACATCCTGACCTGACATCGGTTTTTCCATTTTCGTTCGAGAGGATGCCTTAAGGCTGCGTCACGGCCCTCTGGCTCGCGAGATTGTGGATGTGGACATGGTCGCCCGCTGCAACCGGCTCCGTGAGGCGCCCGATGACCTCGCCATATTTGCGCACGGGACTTCCCGCCGGGAGCGCGCGAAGAGCGATCTTGTGCCCCATCGGCAAGGTCTGGCGCACCGTCAAGGACAGCGGGCCGTTAGGACCGCTTACCTTGACGAAGGCGCCTGCTTCGACACCAGCAATGAGCACGGCAACGTCGTCGGCGGGATCGAGTACGATGGCGCCCGTCTCCGATGGCTGCGTTCCGGTTTTCATCGCGAGGCTCACGCTTGGCTGAGCCGAACGGTGACGCCGGCCGCTTTCTCGCGCAGGCGGAGCAGAGACCCGACATCGTTCGTCCCAAGTCCATCGTCCAAGGCCTCCTGGAGCGCTGCGAGCGCTGCTGCCCCCACGGGAGCCTTCAGGCCGAGCCCTTCGTTCATGCTCATCGCCAGGCGGCAATCCTTGTGCGCGAGCTTCACCATGAATCCCGGCGCGAAATCCCCTTTGAGCGCCCGGTTATGCATGGCGATGGCGAGCTGGTTGTTCCAGGCCATGGTCGTCTTCAGCACGCTGATCATCGTGTCGAGCGTCAAACCCACCTTCACGCCGGATACGAGCGCCTCGACACTGGCCTCCAGGAGGATGCTCGCAAGCAGGTTGTTGATCAGCTTCATGGCCTGGCCGGCACCGAGATCGCCGCACCGGATGAGATCGCTGCCCATCAGGCCGAGGATCGGACGCACGCGCTCGATCAAGCTCTCGTCACCCCCGATCATGAGGGTGAGCGTCCCCGCAACGGCGTGCTCGGCGGTCTTGCCGACCGGGCTGTCGATCATGCCGGCGCCCTTCTCGGCCACCATCCGTCCGATCCGTTGCGTGGTGGCGGGGTCGATGGTGCTCATGTCGATATAGACGCCGCCGGGGCGAAGCCCTTCGAGAATCCCGCCTGAGCCGAGAACGGCGCGCTCGACGTCGGGCGCATCCGGCAGCATGGTGATGATCACGTCGCATGCCTCCGCCACTTCCTTCGGGGAGGCGGCGGCTTTCGCCCCCTCCCCGGTCAGTTTTGCGACGGCCGCCTGATTGATATCGAGGACGACGAGTTCGTGGCCGCCTTTGAGCACGTTCCGCGCCATCGGGCCACCCATCGTGCCGAGTCCGATAAATCCGACGGAGGTCATTCGTTCTTTCCCTTTTCTCGCTGCAGTCTGTGGTTCGCTGGGGAGACGGTTGCCGCTCCCTTACGCAGGCGCTTTCCAGCTGTTCATCTGCCAAGCCGGCAAGCCGCGCAGATCCTTCGCGCCCTTCGCCGTGAAGTCCGACTCGGCGGGCAGCTTGCCCGTTGCCTCGTAGGCTTTCTGAAGAATCGGGGCCGCCTTGCTGAAAGCCGACTTGACCTGATCGAAGGTGAGGGGTTTCGGAATGAGACGTCCCTCGACCATGAAGTTCGAGATCTGCGTGATCGCGGCAGCATCGCCCTCTGTCGGCCAGATCCAGCCGCGCTGGAACAGCACTTCGTCCTCGACGATCTTGGATCCCAGTTCGGGCGAGAGGCCCCAATATTTCGAAACCATCTCGGAGATGTCGCCGGGCTTCATCTTGCCCAGCGCGACGACGGCCCGCTGCAGGGCGACCAGGAAGGCCTGTCCGATTGCGGCATCCGCGGACAGGATCCGCTCGCTGCAGATCCAGAACGAGCGATGGAGATAGTATCCATCAGGGAAGAAAGGCGACTTCTTCACGCCGGGCAGCAGGATTCCCGCACCTTCGCCTGCAGGCCCCTTGTAACCTGCTTCGGTGTATCCGAACGAGTTGACGATGCCCTTCGTCCCGATCTCCGCATTGGCCTTGAGGAAGGCCGGATAGATGGCGATCGCGGCATCCATGCCGCTCGGCAGGGAGGCGGCCTGCGCCTGCGTCGGCGTGTTGACCACCTTGATGTCGAAAGCGCGCGGATCGGCGTTGCCGAGCTCGTGGAGCAGCATCTGCGACAGAGCGTTGTAGGGATCGCCGCCGACGAGAGCGCCGACCGTCTTGCCCTTCAGATCCTCCATGTTGCGAATCGGCGAATCCGGCCTCGTGCAGAGCACCATGCGCAAATGGCCTTCGCCGACGGTGAGAACATGGATACCCTGGTTCTGCGACAGCAGGCGCACGATGGGGGTGTTGCCCCACATGCCGATATCGAGATTGCCGGAGACGAAGGCCTCCACCATCGGCAGAGCCGAGGGATAGTCGCGCCAATCGACCGTCAGATCGTAACCAAGCTCCGATGCGGCCTTCTCGAACAGCTTCTCGTTCATCATGTACTGGGTCACGGGGGAATTCCCCGCCGCATAGGGCTGGCGGCCGACGGATACCTTGGCGGCCTTTGCACCCTGCGCGCGCACGATGGCGGGAGCGCATAGCGTGCTCGCCGCCCCCAGCAGAAACCCGCGCCGGCCCAATGTGATGGTCTTGATATTTGTCATTGTGTGGTCCTCCCTTACGCTTGCAGTTCGTTACTGCATGGTTGCCCGATAGGCTTCTTCTCGGATCAGCTCCCAGATCGTCTGGCTGAGCTCCGCAAAGCTCCGGCTCTTGCGGGTCTCGTCGTTGCGCGGTCGTGCCAGATCGACATCGACGATGCGCTTGAGCCTGCCCGGATGGCTGCTCAGGACGACGACCCGATCCGCCAGAAAGACGGCCTCATCAATCGAATGGGTGATGTAGACCACCGTGCGCCGCTCCGAGGTCGGCTTGTCCTGTCCCCAGATGCGCAAGAGCTCGTCCTGCAGGATGATGCGCGTCTGCGCATCGAGGGCCGCCAGCGGCTCGTCCATCAGCAGGATCTCCGGCTCGTTGGCGACGAGGCGCGCCAGAGCCACCCTCTGCCGCATGCCGCCGGAGAGCTGATGCGGATACTTGGTCTCGGATCCTTTCAGCCCGACGAGGTCGATCACCCGCGCGACGCGGGCCCCCCGCTCGGCGCGCGACAATCCATGTCCGGCAGGACCATGGTCGAGGCCGAAGCCGATATTGCCGACGACGGTTTTCCAGGGAAACAGCGCATAATCCTGGAACATGACACCCCGTTCCGCGCCTGGGCCGGAAATGGCCTTGCCGTCCATGGTCATGGTGCCCGATGTCACGGGCTCCAGCCCCGCGAGCATGTTGAGCACCGTCGTCTTGCCGCATCCCGAAGGTCCGACGATGGCAAGAAATTCGCCCGGCTGGATGTCGAGGGAGAGAGAGTCGACGGCCACGACCGCCGCGGGCGTTCCGCCGAACTCCTTGCGCACATGCGCAAGCGTGATCTTCGGAGCGGGTTGCTGGGTCATAGGCGGCTCCAGGGAACGGAAGCATGAAGCGCTGCGCGAAGGATGCGGTCGAGAAGGAGCGCGACGATGCCGACGGCGATCATGCACACCACGATGCCGTTGAGCTCGACGCTGTAGGCGTAGAAGATGAACATCATCTGGCCGATGCCGCCCTCGCCGCCTGCCTTCGCACCGACTGCCAGTTCGGCGGCAATGATCGCGGTCCAAGCCATTCCGAGGCCGATCCGCATGCCGACGAGGATCGCCGGCAGGGCCGCGGGCAGAAGCACGACCCACATGCGGGTCGCGGGAGGAACGCCCATCGTGTAGGCGGCCCGCAGGAGATTGTGGTCGACCCGCTTTACGCCGGCGATGGTGTTGATCAGGATCGGAAAGAAGGCGGCATAGGCGACGATCACGATGGCGGCCATGCTGCCCGTCCCGAGCCACAGGATCACCAGCGGCAGAATGGCGATCGCCGCGACGGGCCGGAAGCTCTCCACGAGCGGATCGAGATTCCGTTCGACCGTTCTGACGCTTCCCATCAGGATGCCGAGAGGAATCGCGATGGCAGAGGCGAGCATGAAGCCCGAGAAGACGCGGCCCAAGCTGGTGACGAGCGCGGTGACCAGTTCGCCGCTGCCGATCAGCTTCATGGCGGACGCGACCACCGCGCTCGGGCGCGGCATTCTCGGCGAGCCGAACGCATCGGCGAAGAGCTGCCACAGAACGATGAGGACGATCGGCGTCGCGACCCGGATGAGAAAGTGCTTCACCGCTTCTCCTCCGCATTTGCCCAGGGCATCAGGGCGGCGCTGAGAGAGCGCAGGGCTGCGTCGCAGAGAAATCCCAGCACGCCGATGACGATGATGAAGGCCATCACGGATGGCGTGTCGAGCATGCTGCGGTAATACTCGATCGCGTAGCCGAGACCGCTGGGAGCGCCGACGAGCTCCGCCGCCACCACCGCCGTCCATGAGGCGGCAACCGCCAGGCGCGCCGACGTCATGATCGAGGGCAAAGCCGCAGGAACGATGACCCGGCGCATCAGCGTCCCTTTCGGGATCCCCATCGTTCTCGCAGCGGAGATGAGCCTGCGGTCGACATTGCGGACGCCCGCCGCCGTGCCGAGCAGCAGGGGAAAGAAGGCGGTGTAGACCATGATGAAGATCGGCAAACCATTACCGATGCCGAACATGAACAGCGCCAGGGGGATCCAGGCGATGCCCGCGATGGGCCGCAGCAGCTCGACCGGCCATTCGAGCAGATCCTCGAAGAGACGACTGGTGCCCATGGCAAGCCCGAGCGGTATGGCGATGAGAGAGGCGATCGAGACACTGACCAGCAGCCGCGCAAGGCTCACGGTGGCGTTGGTGAGCAGCTCTCCATCGTCGATGCGGTCGCGTAGGGCCGAGGCCACGTCGAGCGGCGAGGGCAGCAGGATCTTGTTCGGCGTGAGCCAGGACATGACATACCACAGGAGGCAGAACAGCCCCATGGTGCGAAGATAGATCGTCCAGGCAGGCCAGCGTCGCGGAGCGGTCGATTTTCCCATCATTGCGCCGCCAAAGGACGCCATCATCCCTGTGATCCTTTGCACCATCACAGGGATCCCCTGATGCGCGTCAGAACCTCCAGGCCTTCGCCGAGCACCTCGCCCCATGTGAGGGTGCCGCAGGCGACATCGACGATCTTCGCCATCAGGCGCTCGCCTTCGGCTTCGAAGGATTTGCCCCGCGATAAGACGGCGCTCGCATCGAAATCGATCTGATGGATCAGGCGCTGCGCGGTTTCCGCCTGCGCGGTGATCTTGATGGTGGGAGCAAGCGCATTGACGAAGCTGTTGCCGGGTCCCGTGGTGAACAGCATGAGCTGCGCGCCGGCCGCGGCGAAGCCGGTCAGGGATTCCGGAGAGAAGGACGGTCCGTCCATGAGGTAGAGACCGGGCTTGCGCGGCGCCTCCGCGATATCGAGAACCCCATCGATAATGCGCGAGCCAGACTTGATCACGGCCCCGAGCGCCTTCTCCTCGATGGTGCTCAGGCCGCCCTGGATGTTCTCCTCGCCCGGATTGTTCCAGGTCAGGCTTTGCCCCGATGCAGCCACCATGGCTTCGCGCTGCCGCACAGCATTCATGATGGCTTCGCCGACGACAGGCGTGCGGGCCCGGGATGCCAGCCGGTGCTCGGCGCCGAGCCATTCCACGGTCTCCCCCAGGATCACCGTGGCGCCGCGGTCGACCAGGCGATCCACCACCTTCCCGACGACCGGATTGCTGACGAGGCCCGACGTCGCATCCGAATGGCCGCATTCGATTCCGACGATCAGCTCCACGACGTCGAATTCCTCCCGGCGCTGGAGCGATGCCTGCTGAACCAGCGTGGCAGCCTTCCGGATGCCTTTGTCGAGCACGGCAAGCCTATCCTCGCCGGTCTCGGCGAAGGTCACCGTTTCGACAGGCTTGCCGGTTTCAGCGATGCGGTGCGCAATCAGCTCCGTCGTCTTCGCATCGACGCCGACCACGAGAACGGCAGCGACGTTGGGATTCCGGCCGAGACCGGCCAGCTGATCGATCTGACAGGTCAGGTCCGGCTCGACATGGCCGCGCCCGGCCGTTGTCGCCACGCAAATGCAGCCGCAAACCGCCGCCGCGGTGCGTTCCGCCACCCGCACGGCGAGGCCATTGATGCCGAGCACCAGGACATGGTTCCGGATCCCGACCCGGCCATTGGCGCGGCGATAGCCCATGAGCCGCCCGCTTCCGGCCGCTGCCGGAGGCTGGGGAGATGGCGTCAGCATGCACATTCCCTCAGAATTTTGATCAAGAGCCGGGCAATCAGCTCCCGAATCCGCCTGTTCTACCGCGGCGATGCGGCCCAACCTGCCTTTCTTTGATCAAAGTGGCAAGAGTGTTTTTGATCAAAAATGTGCTACTTTGGCGACTTATTGACTAATCCAGGCTTGTATGGGACGAGATTTGCTCAAATCCAGTTGAGGAGTGCGCATGTCGCGCATACCGGACATCCAGCGCCTTCTCCGGGACGATATCATTTCGGGAAGCCTCCCCTTCGGCTCGCGGCTGCGGATCGATGAGCTCGCAACGCGCTACGGTGTCAGCCATATGCCGATCCGGGAGGCCCTGCGCGAGCTGCACGGCGAAGGCCTCGTGGTGATCGAGCCCAACCGCGGCGCCCGGGTGCGCTCGATCGATCTGAGCTTCGTCGAAGACCTGTTCGATATCCGCAGCGCCATCGAGACGATGCTGGCACGCCGGGCGGCCGAGCGGCGGACCGAGGAGCACATCCGCAAGCTGGTCGAGGCTCAGGACCTGTTCGAGACTTTCGTCGCCGCCGGCGACTTCGTTTCCGTTCCGAAAGTGAATCATCTCTTCCACGGCATCATCAACGAGGCCGCCGGCAATCCCGGTGCCCTCTCCCTCGTCGACCGGCACTGGCTGCTGGTCGCGGCCCTGTGGCAGCGCTACGGCTACACCCCGAAGCGCTTCGAGAACGTATCGGACGACCATCGGCATCTCATCCGCGCCATCGAGCGGCGGGATGCGTCCTCGGCGTCCATGCTGATGGGAGCCCATATCGAGAAGGCCAAGCACGACCTGCTCCAATGCATGGCCGCAGACCCGAACCTGAAAGGCGTCGTGCCGCTGAAGACCGCGAAGCGGAGGAACCATGCCTAGCGGCACACGGTTCGAGGTCGTGGCCGACAGCCGCGATATCCTCGGCGAATCTCCGACCTGGAGCGAGACGACCGGCTGTCTCTATTGGGTCGACCTGCGCCGCCCCTGCCTCCACCGGCTTCATGTGGCAAGCGGGCGGAAAGCAACCTGGCCGATGCCCGAGGTCATCGGTGCCGTCGTCTCTCGGCGGAGCGGTGGCGTCGTCGTCGCATTGAAGGATGGGCTGCACGCATTCGACCCGGATCGATCGGATCTGGTGCCGCTCGTCCAGTTGGAATTCGACCTTCCGCACAATCGCCTGAACGATGCGAAATGCGATGCCGCCGGCAGGATCTGGTGCGGCAGCATGTGGGATTACGGCCTCCATCCCACCGGCGGTCTTTATCGCATCGATGGCGACCTGTCCGTGACCAGAATTCGCAGCGACGTCTGCGTTGCAAACGCCATCTCGTTTTCGCCCGACGACCGGACGATGTATTTCGCCGATTCGCGAAAGGGACAGATCGAGCAGGCAGCGTTCGATGTTCGCACCGGAGACGTCGGCACCTGGTCGGTCCTCGTCGATGCCGATGCAGTGCCGGGTGCTCCGGACGGCGCGACCGTCGACGCGGAGGGCTTCATCTGGAATGCGCGCTACAAGGGCGGCTGCCTCGCCCGCTTCGCGCCGGACGGCCGCCTCGATCGGCTGATCGAGCTGCCGGTGAGCCAGCCGACCTCCTGCGCCTTCGGCGGCCCGGACCTCCGCACCCTGTTCGTCACGACGGCAACGCAGAAGCTGTCGGAATCGGAACTCGAGTCGCAACCTCTCGCCGGCAGCCTGCTCGCTCTCGATGTCGGCGTTGCCGGCCGGCTGGAACCGGCCTTCGCCGGGTGACGCGCAATCCTACGCTATAAAGATGCATGATGTGCCTGTGACGTGCAGGCGAGAGATGATCGTTCATGCGCTCATCCTTCCGTGCGTTCCGCCGTCAGGTGGATGAACACGGCCTCATTTGCTCGCCTCCGCCGCCGCGATGCTCGACGTAAGCTTCCACCAGCAGATGTACGGGATCGCGCTGCCTCTCGGCAGCCCGCTCCGCAAGCTGATCGACGTGGCAATACCGGAAACGGTTCAGAGCGAGTCGTGGCGGCAGATCCTGTTCAGCTAACTCGGCGAGCCGTGAGTACCGTAGTCGGAACGCGGGGCTGAGGCGCGGAGCGGCCGAACGGACGCCCGCCCCCTCGCAGGGGATCGCGCTCCCAACACGACTGCGTGATCTCGCCGCAACTTGGGAGGATTGTCCCCATCTTTCGCATCCTTTCGGGGTGGGATGGAGGAAGACCCTCCTGCCCAGAACGGCGTAGGCCGGTCTCCCACCTTTTTGACGCTTTGCCACATTTGGGCCGCATATTTGGCAGGGCCCTACCCCCGATTTTCCATGAGCTCGGTGCGACGCCGCATGGCAGGGGGTAGGTCTTGTAGAAGCTCCCGTCCGACAGGGTAGCCCTTCAGGACAGCTTTATCGACACCCCCTTTCAATAATATTCGAGAGAGAACGAATTCTATCAGATTCATGAAGTTTTTCGGGGGATTAAGATCTTGGCCTCAACGATCACGCTCGACGGTCAGCTTACGGATTGGACCAATATCGACCGTCTCGACTTTGGAATGACTGGCTTAAATGGCTCCAAGGTCTACGGGCGCTTCGTCGATGGAATCTTTCATTTCGCCATTGAGTCCAGCACGGTTTCCATCGGCGCCAACAGCACAATGTGGCTGAATACGGATAAGAATACGGCAACAGGACATTCCTTCTGGGGCCTTGCAATCGGCGCGGACTATAAGATCGAGTTCGAAAGCAGTGAACTGGGAGAGATTCGGCCGACTCTCTATTCCTTAGCGGGGGACGGAACCCCGACCCTCGTGACCGATGGCGTGTCGTTCGCACGTTCGGCCGACGGCAAGGTTGTCGAGTTGGCAATCGACAGGGCGAAGATCAACAATTCGACCGCCGTCAGCACCCTGATCGATTTTAATGCGGAAGGCGCGCCAGGCCCGGATGATGTCTACCTTCCCGGTGATTACACGCACGCACCGTTCACGCTCACGGACGATCCTGTCACGGTCAGGACGGACACGAATCTCAAGGTCGCAATCGTCTTCTCGGAATCCAGCGCGGCGAAATATTTCAGTGCGACTGCTTATTCCCAGCTCATCATGGCCGCCCAGAGCCAGGCGATTGCGGCAGGCGTCCCATTCGACATCCTGACGGAAAGCGACCTCACGAACCTGTCCAAGGTCGTAAACTACGACGCGATCATCTTCCCCTCCTTTGCGAACGTTAACAAAGACAAGCTGAGCGCGATCGAGGACGTCCTGGCAGACGCCGTCAACAAATATGGCATCAGCCTCGTTGCCGCCGGCAACTTCATGACGAATGACGAAACAGGTGCAGCTCTTCCCGATACTTACGCTCGTATGGAGTCATTGCTGGGCGTGAAGCGGGTCGGCGGCAACAATGTCGACGAAGTCACCGTGACGGCGACCGGCGGCCAGAGCGGCACCGTGATCGGCTATGGCGAAGGCGAGCAGATCCGCACCTACCTGAAGAATGCCACATCGCAGGTTGGCACGGCCTATTTTGAAGGTGTGGACGGCGGGACTACACAGGTTCTGGCGAACCAAACCGCTTCGGACGGCACACACAATGCCGTTCTGGCCACCCAGACCGGCGGCAACAACGTCTTCTTCGCCACGGAAAGCATGCTGGCCGACAGCAACATGCTGCTGCATGCCATCGGCTGGGCGGCGCGCCCCGAGAACGTTCCGGAGCTGAAGCTTCAGATGGGCCGTCAGGCATCCTTGTTCGCTTCGCGCAACGACATGGATCAGTCGCAGGAGATCGAGAACGTCAGCGGCGGCATCTACGACAAGATGCTCTCCATCGTCGAGAAATGGAAGACGGACTTCAATTTCGTCGGGTCCTATTACGTCAATATCGGCAATGACGCCGGCAATGGACAGACCACGGACTGGACGAAGTCGAAGCCCGTTTATGAACAGCTCCTGGCCATGGGGAATGAGATCGGCACTCATTCCTATACGCACCCCGAAGATACGAATGCCTTGACGCCGGCGCAGATTCAGTTCGAATTCCAGCGGTCTAAGCAGATGCTGGAACAGCAGCTCGGCATCACGATCGAAGGCGCGGCCGTTCCCGGCGCTCCGGAATCCCTCGCCACCTCGCAACTGATTGGCCAGTACTTCTCGTACATGACCGGCGGCTATACCGGCGTGGGCGCGGGCTATCCCAGCGCTTTCGGATACATCACTCCGGGCTCCGACAGCGTCTATCTCGCGCCCAACATGAAGTTCGACTTCTCCATGGTCGATGCCGCGCCGGAATATGGCGGCGGGTTGAATGCCGAGCAGGCGAAGCAGGAATGGATCAAAGAGTTCAACGAATTGTCCCTGAAGTCCGACATGCCGGTCTTCGTCTGGCCGTGGCACGATTACGGGCCGACGCAGTGGATGGTGAACGACGGGCCGTCTCGCTACACCGAGGAGATGTACACCGAGTTCCTGCGCTACGCCTATGAAAAGGACACCGAATTCGTCACGATGCTGGATCTTGCGCAGCGCATCAAGGCATTCGAAAAAGCGGGCTTCAACTACAGCTTCAACAGCGCCAGCAACACGATCACAGCCACGGTCACCGCAAACCAGATCGGCACCTTCGCCCTTGATCTTGAGGGGCACAAGATCGCAAGCGTGTCCGGTTGGTACGCCTATGACGACGACAGCGTCTTCATGGACGCCGATGGCGGGGCCTTCACGATCAAGCTCGGAAACACGCCGGATGATGTGACGCACATCACGGCTCTGCCCTCACGTGCCCAACTTCTCTCGGTCACTGGCGATGGGGTCAACCTCGACTTCTCGATCAAGGGCGAGGGTAAGATCGCTATCGCTCTGACCAATCCCGAGGGGCGGCAGTTGACCGTGACCGGCGCCGAGATCGCAAAGCTCGTCGGCGACAAACTCGAATTGAAGGTGAACGGCAATAGCACCCACACAATCTCCGTAAAGCTCGCACTGGCGGCGCCCGCCGTCGCTCTCGCCGAAGATACCGGAACCTCGATTGCCGACAACATTTCGAGCAACGGCAATCTGAGCGTGACCGGTATCGCCTCCGGTGCGACCGCCGAGTACTCGCTTGACGGCAGCAGCTGGACCAGTTCCTTCGCGCCGGTCGAGGGTATCAATACGGTCCATGTCCGCCAGAAGGACGCAACGGGAGCGCTGTCGGAGGCCTCCTCCCTCACTTTCACCCTCGACAGAGTTGCTCCAACCTCCACGATCGAACTGCCACCCCTTGATGCAAACGGCACGTCGACATTGACGATCACATTCAGCGAAATTCCCCAAGGCTTCGATCCGGGCACCGATCTGGACGTTGTCGGCGGGATATTGACGGGCCTGACACCAGATGCCGGCGGCACGGTTTATACCGGCACGTTCAAGGCCTTCGCGGACCAAGATGGCGTGGCCTCGATCGCCCTGAAGGCCGGCAGCTACACCGATATCGTCGGCAATGCCGGCGCGGTCAGTGTCGCCACGCTCGGCATCGACACCAAGGCACCGACGGTCACGTCCATCAACCTCAGCCAGACGCTCCTCAGGGCCGGTGAAACGGCTCTCGTCACGATCGTCTTCTCCGAAAAAGTGACCGGTTTCACCGCCGGCGATGTCACGGCTGACAACGGCACGCTGAGCGATCTGGTGTCGTCGGACGGCGGCACGACCTGGACAGCTTTGTTCACGCCGACCCACGACATCGAGGATGCGACGAATATCGTCAGGGTCACGAGCAATTATACCGATCTGGCCGGCAACGCCGGCAGCGGCTCCAACAGCGGCAACTACACCATCGATACAAAGGGTCCAATCGCTTCAATCGTTCTGCCTCCACTCGATGGAGCGGGCGAATCGACGGTGACGATCACATTCAGCGAAATTCCCCAAGGCTTCGATCCGGGCACCGATCTGGACGTTGTCGGCGGGATATTGACGGGCCTGACACCAGATGCCGGCGGCACGGTTTATACCGGCACGTTCAAGGCCTTCGCGGACCAAGATGGCGTGGCCTCGATCGCCCTGAAGGCCGGCAGCTACACCGATATCGTCGGCAATGCCGGCGCGGTCAGTGTCGCCACGCTCGGCATCGACACCAAGGCACCGACGGTCACGTCCATCAACCTCAGCCAGACGCTCCTCAGGGCCGGTGAAACGGCTCTCGTCACGATCGTCTTCTCCGAAAAAGTGACCGGTTTCACCGCCGGCGATGTCACGGCTGACAACGGCACGCTGAGCGATCTGGTGTCGTCGGACGGCGGCACGACCTGGACAGCTTTGTTCACGCCGACCCACGACATCGAGGATGCGACGAATATCGTCAGGGTCACGAGCAATTATACCGATCTGGCCGGCAACGCCGGCAGCGGCTCCAACAGCGGCAACTACACCATCGATACAAAGGGTCCAATCGCTTCAATCGTTCTGCCTCCACTCGATGGAGCGGGCGAATCGACGGTGACGATCACATTCAGCGAAATTCCCCAAGGCTTCGATCCGGGCACCGATCTGGACGTTGTCGGCGGGATATTGACGGGCCTGACACCAGATGCCGGCGGCACGGTTTATACCGGCACGTTCAAGGCCTTCGCGGACCAAGATGGCGTGGCCTCGATCGCCCTGAAGGCCGGCAGCTACACCGATATCGTCGGCAATGCCGGCGCGGTCAGTGTCGCCACGCTCGGCATCGACACCAAGGCACCGACGGTCACGTCCATCAACCTCAGCCAGACGCTCCTCAGGGCCGGTGAAACGGCTCTCGTCACGATCGTCTTCTCCGAAAAAGTGACCGGTTTCACCGCCGGCGATGTCACGGCTGACAACGGCACGCTGAGCGATCTGGTGTCGTCGGACGGCGGCACGACCTGGACAGCTTTGTTCACGCCGACCCACGACATCGAGGATGCGACGAATATCGTCAGGGTCACGAGCAATTATACCGATCTGGCCGGCAACGCCGGCAGCGGCTCCAACAGCGGCAACTACACCATCGATACAAAGGGTCCAATCGCTTCAATCGTTCTGCCTCCACTCGATGGAGCGGGCGAATCGACGGTGACGATCACATTCAGCGAAATTCCCCAAGGCTTCGATCCGGGCACCGATCTGGACGTTGTCGGCGGGATATTGACGGGCCTGACACCAGATGCCGGCGGCACGGTTTATACCGGCACGTTCAAGGCCTTCGCGGACCAAGATGGCGTGGCCTCGATCGCCCTGAAGGCCGGCAGCTACACCGATATCGTCGGCAATGCCGGCGCGGTCAGTGTCGCCACGCTCGGCATCGACACCAAGGCACCGACGGTCACGTCCATCAACCTCAGCCAGACGCTCCTCAGGGCCGGTGAAACGGCTCTCGTCACGATCGTCTTCTCCGAAAAAGTGACCGGTTTCACCGCCGGCGATGTCACGGCTGACAACGGCACGCTGAGCGATCTGGTGTCGTCGGACGGCGGCACGACCTGGACAGCTTTGTTCACGCCGACCCACGACATCGAGGATGCGACGAATATCGTCAGGGTCACGAGCAATTATACCGATCTGGCCGGCAACGCCGGCAGCGGCTCCAACAGCGGCAACTACACCATCGATACAAAGGGTCCAATCGCTTCAATCGTTCTGCCTCCACTCGATGGAGCGGGCGAATCGACGGTGACGATCACATTCAGCGAAATTCCCCAAGGCTTCGATCCGGGCACCGATCTGGACGTTGTCGGCGGGATATTGACGGGCCTGACACCAGATGCCGGCGGCACGGTTTATACCGGCACGTTCAAGGCCTTCGCGGACCAAGATGGCGTGGCCTCGATCGCCCTGAAGGCCGGCAGCTACACCGATATCGTCGGCAATGCCGGCGCGGTCAGTGTCGCCACGCTCGGCATCGACACCAAGGCACCGACGGTCACGTCCATCAACCTCAGCCAGACGCTCCTCAGGGCCGGTGAAACGGCTCTCGTCACGATCGTCTTCTCCGAAAAAGTGACCGGTTTCACCGCCGGCGATGTCACGGCTGACAACGGCACGCTGAGCGATCTGGTGTCGTCGGACGGCGGCACGACCTGGACAGCTTTGTTCACGCCGACCCACGACATCGAGGATGCGACGAATATCGTCAGGGTCACGAGCAATTATACCGATCTGGCCGGCAACGCCGGCAGCGGCTCCAACAGCGGCAACTACACCATCGATACAAAGGACCCAACCGTCAGCATCACGCAGGCAAAGCTCGGCTCCGGCAACGCCATTCTCGCCACATTCACCTTCAGCGAGGCCATCGACCCATCCACCTTCACGGCGCAGGATGTGATCGTGACCGGGGCAAAGTTGGAAAGCCTGACCTCCCATGGAGGTACGACCTACACAGCCATCCTGACTCCGCTGATGAGCGGTGGCGGACAGGTCTCGATCGGCGTGAACAACGCGACTTACGCCGATGTGGCCGGCAACGCCGGAACGGGTGCCTTCAAGGCTTTCGGAGCGACTCAGGCCAAAGCGACCGGCGGCGCGGATTGGCTCGTCGGAACGAGCGGCAAAAACACCCTGAAAGGCGGCGGCGGCGACGACATCATCCGTGGCGGCAAGGGCAACGACACCATCAGCGGCGATGGCGGCAAGGATCTGCTCGACTTTTCCGACGGCACGAAGGGAATCAAGATCACCCTGTCCCAGGACAACACCAAATACGCCACCTTCGATGGAAGGGCTGCCGGCCTGGGAATCGACAAGTATCGCGACATGGAGGGTGTGATCGGCACGAAATTTGCCGACACGATCACCGGTTCGAGCAGCAGCGACGTCCTGGCCGGGCTCGGCGGCAACGACATCCTGCGCGGCGGGCGGGGCAACGACGTCTTCGTGTTCGAGTCGAACGGCGGCCGCGACAAGATCATGGATTTCGAGGATACGGGAGGCCGGCACGACAAGCTGGATGTCAGCTTCTTCGACTTCAACGTGACATCCAACTCGTTCGCCGCATGGAAGGCAGACCACGTGAAGCAGCAGGGAAGCCATACGGTCGTCACCTTCGATGCCAGCACATCAGTCACGCTGACGAACGTCAAGGTCAAGGCGATCGGCTTCGACGACTTCCTGTTCTGAGCACGTGGAAAAAGCTCGGCACCGAGGAGCGCCCGTTCGCTCCTCGGTGAGCCGTCTCCGGGCTTTTAAGAGAAACCGAAACCTGAATCATGTCCTGGCGTCGAATGATCAGCACCCGCATCCGAGCATCCGATATGGATAAGCCAATGCTGAATCGGCGCGTGGTGGGGATCACTCTGGCCGTGCTGGTGGCGGCCGCCCTTCGGGGCAACGGCGACAAAAGCCTTGCGGGTGCAGGTCACGCCGGCAAGCTCTATCGCCAGCACCAATCGCTCATGGTCTATTACGGCGATCGCTACGACACGATTCCGGACGACGCTTCCCTCGTCATCATCGAGGATCGCGAGGCGGCGGAGCCTTTCGTCAGGCGGCACGTCGAATCGACGATCCTCGGCTATGTCAGCATCGCGGAGGTCCATTCCGGCCGGCCGTTCTATTCCCGCCTGCGCTCGAAAGGCGTCCTGGGCGCGCCTAACCCGGCTTGGCCCGACGCTTATTTCGTGGACGTGCGCAGCGATGTCTGGCGCAATCTGCTTCTGAACGAAATCATCCCTTCGATCCTGAAGAACGGCTATCAGGGCATCTTTCTCGATACCCTCGACAGCGCCGAGTCGCTGGAGCGTCAGGACCCGGTCAAGTTCAAAGGCATGATCGCCGCGGCTGCGGATCTCGTCCGAGCCATCCGGGCGGCCTTTCCCTCGATCATCATCATGGTCAATCGCGGCTATGCGATCCTGCCGCAAATTCCGGGCGAGTTCGACTATCTCCTGGGCGAGTCGGTGCGCACCACCTTCAATCCGCAGACCGGGGCCTATTTCCGCCGGACGGAGCAGGATATCGAATGGCAGCGCGCGCGGATGCTCGAGGCGCGCGATCGTGACCCGTCCCTGCAGCTCTTCTCGCTCGACTACTGGAATCCGAAAGACCGCGTGGGCCTTGCCGCGCTTTATGCCGAAGCACGCGCCGACGGCTTCGTCCCCTACATCGCAACGCCGGACCTGACGCAGATCGTGCCCGAGCGCCTGCCGAACGAGAGAGCCCCATGATCGGCTCCGCTCGCACCATCGGCACGTTCGTCTGGAACACGCTTCGCGGGCAGCATGCGCTGCTGCTCACGGTCGTTGCCGCCATCTCCCTCAGCCTGTTCTTCGTGCCCCGCGGCGCCGAGCTGGGGCGCCTCAACCTGGAGCTTGGCTTCACGCATAAGGCGATTGCCATTCTCGAGGAAAAATACGGTGCGGGCGATTCCTCCGCCGCGACGATCGGCGCGCTCGCGCAGGCCCGCGCCCAGGTCGGGGATGTGGCGGGCGCCGTCTCGCTCCTCGAGCAGCTCCTGAGCGAACACCCGCGCGACCCCGAGCTGCTTCAGGCTCTGGCCGGCTATTATCGTCGGCTCGGCCGCCTCGAATCGTCCCTTCGCATGGTAGAGCGACTCGGCACGATCCAGCCGACGCCGGCCACCCTTCAGGAACTTGCGCAGCTTTACGGCGAGCTCAACCGCCCGATCGAGCAGCGGCGCGTGCTTCGCCAGCTCGTCGGCCGGTCGCGTCCCGATGCGGCGCATTTCATCGAGCTCGCCAAGCTGGAAAAGGCAACCGGCAATCCTGCAGCCGGCATCGAGCTGATCAGGCGGCTCGAGACCCTTCGGCCCGGCGCGGTCGATGCGAGCGTCGTGGCCCTCGACATGTCCCTGCGGGTCGCTGCCAGCCAGGTGGCGGGCGCCCTCGAGCGCGGCGAGCGCTTTCTCGCCAAGTCCCGCAATCCCGCACGGGACGTCCTGCCCCTGGCCGGCGCATTGTCCGTTCAAGGCTATCCGGATCTCGCCCTGAAGCTCCTGACGCCGCTGGCGGGCAAATCCCGCGAACCCGCTCTCGTGATGGCGACGGGACAGGCCGAAATCGATGCCGGCCGACGGGAAGCCGCTCTGCGCCGCCTGGAGGCCTTCGCCGCCGGCGCGAAGGTCCATCCTGACCTGGCGCAGTTGCGGCTGCGCCTTGCGGCTTCCATGGGCCTGCACATGCGCGCGGCCGATGCCGCAGAGGCGATGGGCATCGCTTCGATCCCGGCGGATCTTCTGCCTGCGACGGCGACGGTGGCGCTGCGAGCGGGACGGTCGGCCGTGGTCGATTCCGTTCGAGAGCGGCTGAGGAACGAGCGGAGCACTCTGCCTCCGATCGTCATGGCCGAAACCTCTTCGGCCCTGAGAGACCGCCAGGCCGCGATGGAGTGGGCCGGCCTCGCCGCGCGCGATGCCAAAAACGATCCCGAGACCGCCATGAAGCTCGCCCGGCTCGAGCTGAGCCTGATGCGCAGGAACCTCGCGCTCGCCGCGCTCAGATCCGGTCTGCCTTTCGCCTTCCAGGACGGTCAGCGCCCGGCCTTCGCAGGCGCCGCCGACATTCCCGAGAATCTGCTGGACCCGATCGCCCGCCTCTATGCGGATCTCGGCATGCCGGTGGAGGGACAGGCGGTGCTCGAGGTCCTGAAAGACAAGCAGCCTTCGCTGCAGGCCGATCGGGCCTGGGCGATCGCGGCCACTGCAGCGCGCCGGCAGGATGCCGTGATCGAATGGCTGAAGACGAACGAAGACCGCAGGATCGGTCCCGACTTCCTGAAGGATCTCGTCTTCACGTCGATCAAGAGCGGAAGCCAGGGCCTTGCGCTGGCTGCAGCCACACGCCTCGTTCAGGACCGCGGAACCGACAGCGACCGGATGCTGCTCGCGGAAGTCAAAGTGCTCTTCGGCGCTCCTCTGGTGCGGCTGAAGCCGAGCGAAGCCATGGCGAGCGCGGGACCGTTGGACCGCACCGCCACGCGATGAGAATTCAACCGATTGAGGAAACCGATAATGCCGATGTTTTATAGTTCCCGATCCGACAGCCGCTCCATCAAAGCCCGTGGGCGCATCGCGGCGATGCTCAGGACCATCTCGGTGTGGACCTGTGTTGCCGGCGCAGCCTGGATGAGCCCTGGGGCGGCGCTTGCGGATTCGCCCGTCTACGAACTCGGTCCCCAGGACAAGATCCGCGTCAGCGTCATCGAGTGGTTCACGGGAGCCGGCGAACTGCGCTCGCCCATCAACGGCGAATACACGGTCAGCCCCAACGGTCTCATTTCGCTTCCGCTCGTCGGCGATGTGAAGGCTCTCGGACTCGAGCCGACGGTTCTCGCCACGCAGGTTTCCGAAAAGCTGCAGGCGAAGCTGTCCCTGTCCGAGCGCCCGACCACGTCGATCGAGATCGTTCAGTTCCGCCCGTTCTTCGTGATGGGCGATCTCGAACGTCCGGGTGAATATGCCTATCGTCCCGGGATCACTGCCCTGCAGGCCGTCAGCCTGGCCGGCGGCTTCTATCGCGCCGCTTCCCAGACACCCGCTCAGGCACAGCGGGAGGCGTTGCAGGCTGCCGGCGAGCGCCGCTCCTTGAGCGCCCGCGTCACGGAGCTGATTGTTCGCCGCTTCCGTCTGGAGGCCGAACTCAAGAACGCCGAGGCGATCGAGTTTCCTGAGGACATGTCCTCCCGCAAAGCGGATCCGGTCGTCGCGGCGGCGATGCGCCTCGAAGGCACGATCTTCGACGCGAGACGCCGCGCCTTCAGCACCTCCATCGCCGCACAGAAGAAGCTCATCGATCTCTACGGACAGGAAATTCAGGCTCTCAAGGCTCAAGCGGAAAGCCTCGAGCGCCACAGGGATGCCACCAAGCAGCAGGCGGACAACCTTCGCTCGTTGCAATCGCGCGGACTGGCCACCATGGGCCGCGAATTCGACATCGACCGCATGCTCGCCGATGTCGCCATCCGCAAGCAGGAGCTCGACGGGAAATCCTTAAGGCTGCAGCAGGAGCTGGTGAAGGCGGAGAACGCCACGCAGGAGGCCGATGCCCGCCGCAAGCAGGACATTGCGGGGGAGCTGCAGACCCTGCAGGGCGCGCTCGACGATTTCGAGCAGAAGCTTCTGCTCGCCGACCAGACGCTCGCGGAAACCGAGCTCATGCCTTCACGCAACCAGCGCCCCGGCTTCAAGCTGGTTCGCCAGGATGCTTCCGCCACGGAGACGGAGATCGTCGCGACGAGCGCAACGCCCCTGCAGCCGGGTGACATTCTCGTCGTCCAGTTCGCCCACTCGGTTCGTACGAACGTTGCCGGGCGCGAGACGGGCTCGACGCTCGGTGCGCAGGTTCCTCCCAATGGCGCATCCGTGACGGAGGCTAGCGCAGCTCGATGACGCAGCCTGGTGTATCGCATATCGACGAGTCTCGGACGCATCGGGCCATCCTGGGCCTGCGTGTCTCCGCGCTCGTCGAAACTCTTCTGTTTCTCGCCGTCGCCCTGCTCGTGGATTCGCTGCTCGGGGCAGGAGACCGCTTTTCCGAAATATCCCCTCACCCCTTCTGGATCATCGTTCTCCTCGTCTCGACCTATTACGGGACGAACGAGGGTCTTGCGACCGCGGCCTTGTGCGCCGTCGCCGCGCTCGCGGGGCACATTCCCGAGCAGGGCTTCAACGAGGAGAGCACGGCGTGGCTTCTCAGGGTGAGCGCCGATCCGGTGCTCTGGATCATGGCGGCCTTGCTCCTGGGCGAGATCAGGTCGGGCCACCGGCACCGGTTCGAGGCACTCAAGGGAACGCTCGAGAATGCGCGTCGGCAGGTGGCGGCTATCGCGCAGGCCTACGAGATGCTGTCCGAGTCGAAGAGCACGCTTGAAGTCCGTGTCGCGGCGCAGGTTCAGACCGTGCAATCCGTCTATCGCGCCTCCCGCTCCATCGAGCGTCAGGGAACCGATGATGTGCTCGCCGGCATTCCCGACCTCGTGCGCGCGATCATGGCGCCGGGGAAATTTTCGCTGTTCCTGTTGAACGGCTCGTCCCTGTCCGTCTCGGCGAGCGAGGGCTGGCATGCGAGCGATGGGTTTCTGAAGGCATTCGGATCCTCATCATCCATGTTCCAGGCCATCGTCGCCCGTCAGCAGACGCTGCTTGCCTCCGACACGTCCCACGAGTCGACTCTCGCGGGCCAGGGAATTCTCGCGGCGCCTCTGGTGCATGCGCAGACCGGAGCGGTCTTCGGCATGCTGAAGATCGAGCGCATCGGCCTGACGGGCCTGAACCCGGCGAGCGTGCAGAACTTCAAGACCCTGTGCGAATGGATCGGCACCGCTTATGCGAACGCCGAACGGATCGAGGCGCTGAAGGCGGTGCGTGATTCCGATCCGATGCAGCAGCTCCTGCCGGGATCCTTCTATGACGGCCAGCGGGCGGCCCTGACCGATCTCGCGCGGGAATCCGGTTTCGACGCGTGCGCCTTCTATGCCGGTTTCGAGCCGGAGGCCGGCCATGGCGTTCCGGACGAGGCTCTGGTCGCGCAATCCGTGCTGCAGGCCGCGCGCGACATCCTCTCGCCCAACAACCTGCGCTTCAACTTCGGCAAGGGAGGATGGACCTATGCCGTTCTCCTGCCGGGGCACGAGCCGCATACGGCCGACGATATGGCAAAGCGCTTCATCCGCCGCGTCTGCGCCATCCTGGCGGAAGACGGCCACCCGGTGCGTTCCCGCCACCTCGTCGAAATTCTTCACCGCAACCGGCGCGAGAAGAGCCTGCGCTCGGAGACTCTTCTCGATGTCACCATCCAGCTGCCTGTCGATGCTCAGCAGAAAGCTTGAAAACCTCCGGTCGCGGCCTGAGCTGCTGATCGGCGGCTCGGTTGCGGCCGAGATCGCCCTCGTGCTTCACGGTTGGTCTTCGGGCGCCGCCATGACGGAGCTTGTGCTGTTTCACGGCATCGTATCGGTTTTCATCATTGCCGGCAGCCTGCCATGGCTCCGCCGCAGCGATTCCAGTGCGGGCATGGCGCTCTATGTCGTGTCGCTCGTGGCTCTCGGGCCCATCGGAGTCGTCGGCTGCGCCGTGATGGAGCTGGTGCGATGGATTTCGAGCCGCTCCTCGATATCCTTCGAGGAATGGTACGAGCGCCTCTTCCCGCGCGCCCTCGCCGACCGCGCCCAGGCGCTCTACGAGCTGATCGAGTGGCGCGGCGCGAAGCCGAGCCGGGAAAGCACGGTCGCGCCGTTCTGCGATGTGCTCGACCAGGGCTCGGTGGTGCAGAAGCAGTCGGTCGTCACCCTGATCGCCGACCATTTCAAGCCGGAATTCTCGCCCGCGCTGCAACGGGCCCTGAACGATCCCGAGCCTGCGATCCGGGTGCAGGCGGCAACGGCGGTGGCGCGCATCGAGAACCACTTCCTTCAACGATCCGTGGTGCTGCAGGAGGAGCGCGCACGGGATCCAGGCAACCCATCGATCATGCGCAGGATCGCTCTTCACCACGAATCCTATGCCCAGACCGGCCTGCTCGATTCCGAACGGGCGGCGAGCGAGCGGACGATCGCACTCGACATCAACATGAAGCTCCTTCGGGCCTCGCCCCGCGATCCGGAGCTCGTCGCCACCGTTGCGAGGCTTCTCCTCGAACTCGACCGGCCTGGGCTGGCGATGCGTCTGCTCATGCCCTGGCTGCGAGCGAAATCGATTCCGCACCCGCTTGTTGCTCCCATGGCGGATGCGCTCTACAGCCTGAAGCGGCTCAGCCTCCTGCGCCGCGTCAGCGCCCGGCTGCTCTCTAGCCTCACGGCGAGCGCGGAGGACGAACCGATCCGCGCCTCCCTCGGCCTGTGGACGCCCGCCCATGGTTGAGAATCGCAGCACCACCGAAACCGAAGCCGATGTGTGCCTCATCGTCGAAGGCGCCTATCCCTTCGTGGCCGGCGGCGTATCGAGCTGGATGCACGACCTGATCCAGGCGCAGAGCCATCTCACGTTTCACCTGATCGTGCTCTCTGCGGACGACAGCCCCAAGGAGAGTCGCTTCAAGCTGCCGCCGAACGTGATCGGCATGACCGAGATCGCCCTGCAGCAGGATTCTTCGCGGGTGCCGATCGTCTCCGGCCGCCAGGATATCGCCAAGGATATCGAAGGACCCATGACGCGCCTTTTCGAGCGCGGCGGGCTCGCGGATTTCCGGCAGCTCCTCGACGTCCTTGAGCGCCATGGCGCCAATGTCTCTCGCTCCTCGCTCCTCAACACCGAGGCGATCTTCGCCATGGTTGAGCGCATGTATGAGCGCTCGACGCCGGGAAGCTCGTTCCTCAACTATTTCTGGAGCTGGCGCGCGCTGGCGGGCGGCCTCTTCTCCGTGCTGCTGGCCAAACTGCCTCGTGCCAAGGTCTATCATGCGATCTCGACCGGTTATGCGGGCGTCGCCATGGCGCGCGCCGTTCTCACGACGGGCCGCTCCGGCATCCTGACCGAGCATGGCATCTACACCAACGAGCGCCGGGTCGAGATCGCGATGGCGGACTGGCTCTCGGATCAGATGCCCTCGTCCCTCGATATCGAAGGGCGGCGGCGCGACCTGCGCGACGTGTGGATCGACGCCTTCACCGGCTATGCCCGCACCTGCTACGAGGCGTGCAGCCGCATCACCACGCTCTATACGGGCAATCAGGTCCTGCAATCCCGCGACGGCGCTCCGGCGGAAAAGCTCCAGATCATCCCGAACGGCGTGGACTACGACGGCTTCTCGAAAGTGCCCCGCGATCCCTCGCCCCGCAGGCCGACCGTCGCCCTGATCGGACGGGTCGTTCCGATCAAGGACGTGAAGACCTTCATCCGCGCATCCGCCCTCCTGCGCGACATGGTGCCGGATGTGCGCGTCCTGCTGCTTGGCCCGACGGATGAGGATCCTGAGTATTTTCACGAATGCCAGCAGATGGTCGCTCATCTCGGCCTGGAGAACACCTTCGAGTTTTCCGGACGCGTGAAGCTGCAGGACTATCTCGGCAACGTCGATGCCATCGCGCTCACCAGCATCAGCGAGGCCCAGCCGCTCGTCCTGCTCGAAGCGGGCGCGGCCAGCGTGCCGAGCGTGGCGACGGATGTGGGCTCGTGCCGGGAGATCCTCCACGGCCGTGCGGACGAAGTCCCGTCGCTCGGCCCGGGCGGCTTCGTGACGCCGCTCTCGAATCCGCTGGCGACGGCCAAAGGCCTCGCCGATCTTCTGCTCGACGACAATCTCAGAAAGCAATACGGCGAGGCCATCCGGGCGAGGACGGAAAAGTACTACAACAAACGCGTCGTCGACGGACTCTATCGGGACCTCTATCAGGATCATCTGGAGATGCCGCAAAGATCGGCTCTTGCTCTAGAGGATGTGTGATGGCCGGAATTGGTTTTGCGCTCAGGACCCTGGTCGAGCGGGATGATCTGAGCGCCCGGCTTCAAGGCTATGGCCATGCCGCCATCGTCGCCGCGGGTCCCTGGCTGTTCACGGTTCTGGCGCTCGCGGCTTTCGAGGCCGCCACCAAGGGCGTACTGGATCGCGAGGCGCTGTCGCGGGTCACCGCACTCCTGATCTACAATTTCTCCTTCTCGCTGGTCTTCTCCGGGCCGATCGTCATGGTGCTGACGCGCCATCTCGCCGATCTGCTGTACGCCCGGCAGGCCGAGGAGGTTCCCGGCGTCCTGATCGGCGCGCTCATCCTGCTCTGGGGCATCCAGGCTCCTGTCGGCATCGCCTTCGTCACGCTCGTTCTCGACCTCTCCGCAGCGGAGAGTCTTCTCGCGCTCCTCGGCTTTCTCGTGACGGGAGGGGTGTGGCTGGCCTGCGTGTTCCTCTCGGCCCTGAAGAATTACCGCGCGATCAGCCTCGCCTTCGCGCTCGGCATGCTGGTCGCCTTCGCGGCGGGAACCTATCTGTCGCCGCGCTACGGCGAAGCGGGTGCGCTTGCCGGCCTCACCCTCGGCCTTGCCGTCATCTTCTACATCCTTCTCGGCTGCATTCTCGCCGAATATCCCTATGGCATCAGAAATCCGTTCGGGCTTCTGCCGTCCTTCCGGAAATACTGGGATCTCGCCTGCGTCGGGCTGTTCTACAACGCCGCCATCTGGGTCGACAAATGGGTGATGTGGCTCTCCCCCGACGGTCAATCCGTGGCGCCGGGAGTGATCACCAATCCGTCCTATGACAGCTCGATGTTCCTGGCCTATCTGACCATCGTCCCGGCGCTGATCCTCTTCCTCGTCTCCATCGAGACGCGCTTCTTCGAGCAATATGTCGCCTTCTACAGGGACATCCAGAACCATGCGACGCTCCAGAGGATCCGGCAGAACCACAAGCTCATCCTGAGCGTGCTGGGCGAAGGGATCAGGAACATCGCCATCGTTCAGGGCATCATCTGCTACCTGGCGATCCTGGTCGCGCCGGGATTGATCGGCCTGGCGAAGGGCGGGATCGAGCTCGTCTCGATGTTCCGGTTCGGCGTTCTCGGCGCCTTCTTCCACACGCTGCTGCTCTTCGCGATGATCGTGATCGCCTATTTCGACCTGCGCCGCATCCTGCTTGGCGTCACGTGCCTGTTCTTCGCCTCCAACGCGATCCTGACGCTGGCCTTCATTCCCTTCGGCGCGCCGTGGACCGGCTACGGCTACTTCCTCGCCAGCCTGCTCTCGTTTGCGGTCGCGTGCCTGGCAGGCATCTGGTGCATCACGCGCCTGCCCTACATGACCTTCATCGCGAACAACCGCGGGCTGCACTAGGCCTTCCCCGCACCGGCGGCTCCGGCCGAGCCCTGCCGGCTGGCGCGGGCGGTCCCTGTCGCCTGCGCATAAGAGAGGGCTTGACCTGAGCGGCTGCCACGGTCTCTCTTGGGCGCCTCGACCAACGCGGCCGCAGCCGCCATCCCGAGGAACTGGATTGGACTGGGACAAGATCAGGCTGTTCTACGAGGTCGTGAGCGCCGGCAACTTCACCCGCGCCGGCGAGAAGCTCGGCGTCAACCAGTCATCGATCAGCCGGCAGATCAGCGCCCTCGAGCATGACCTGAAGATCCCGCTGTTTCACCGGCATCCGCGCGGCCTTGTCCTCACCGAGCACGGGGACGTGCTGTTCCGGGCGGCGCAGGACATCCGCCTTCGCCTGGAGGAGACCCGCCAGCGCCTCACGGAGACGAGCGAGCGGCCGGCGGGCGATCTCAGGGTGACGGCCACCGTCGGCATCGGCGGCATCTGGCTGGCGCGGCGCATCACGGAGTTTCTCGACCTCTACCCGGAAGTTCGTGTCCAGCTGATCCTGACCAACGACGAGCTCGACCTCTCCATGCGCGAGGCTGACATCGCCATTCGCCTGCGCCGGCCGGCACAGCCCGACCTGATCCAGCGCCGCCTCTTCACGATCCAGTACCATGCCTATGCCGCGCATGCTTATCTCGAGCGCTTCGGAGAGCCGGAGCGCATCGAGGATCTCGACCGCCACTCCATCGTCTGCCTGGGCGGCGACCAGCCGACCTTCATCCTCGACCTGCATCGCCTGACGAGCATCGGGCGCCCGGCCCGCGATCCGCGCCCCAGCCGGTTCGTGGTCAACGACAGCCTCGCGCTCCGGCACGCCATCGAGAACGGAGCCGGGATCGGCATGGCGCCGGATTACGCGATGAGCAACAATCCCAAGGTCAAGCAGGTTCTCAGAGACGAGCAGATGCCGGTGCTCGACAGCTATCTCGTCTACCCGGAAGAGATGCGATCGGTCGCACGCGTCCAGGTCTTCCGCGACTTTCTCGTCTCGAAGGCTCAGCGCTGGGATTTTTGAGGACGCGGAACGCAGGCCCGGAACAGGCACGGCACGCGGGACGGAGACCGCTCGATCTCACTTTCTCCACGTTTCTTCGGCTATTTACCGTTTTCCTTCGAACCCCTGGGGACCGCCCCGATGTCACGATCCTTTATTGCCGTTCTCGCGATTGCGCTCGGCCTTCCCTTCCTGATCCTGCTGGCCCTCGTTTCCTCGGCCTCAGGCGTCAGCATGAGCGTATTCACGCATGCGCTCGGCCTCGTGATCACGTCGATTTTCCTGATGCTGGTCGTCTACGAGATCAAGCGGATCGTCGATCTGCCGCCGGATCTGCATTGACGGCGGACTTGAGGATCAAGCCGATGGCCCGATCCTCAAGCTTTCAGGCTGGCCGCGTTTGGCTCAAGCGGCAGCTCTCGATCGGCCGGGTCTCTCCTCCACCGCCGCTCCCTCCAGAGCAACGAGCAGGACGCCGATGTCTTCGTGAAGAAGATCGATGGCGTTGCTGGCGTATTCCCGGTACTCCTGCTTGATGTATTCCGCCTCGAACTCCCATGAGCCATCGTCATACTCGGCATCGTAAAATGCACGAGCAACCAGTTCTATCTGATAATTCATGTATGCCCCGCCGCACCATTGAGGTGATTTCTTCTCGGTTGGCCTGAGGCGCGATTACGCGATACGGAACAGTTTTACTGGGTCGCCGTCAGGACGATATCAGGAGTACCGTCCGATTCGACTGATCCGCAATTCGCCACTTGGACTACTCCCATAGAGGTATGACGCCATACCCGAAGAGGGATGACGTGCGCTGCGGGCGGGGTCTGGCGCCGGAGGCACCGACAAATATTCTTATTCCCCTGGGGTCTGGGTCTCGCCGTTCTGTGCGGCGCTGAAATGCCCGGCCGCCCACATGGCAGCCTGTGTCCTGTTGCTCGCCTTCACCTTGCGCAGGATCGCCTTGATATGCACCTTCACCGTCGCCTCTGCAACACCGAGTTCCCGCGCAATCACCTTGTTCGAGGACCCCAGCGTGAGGCAGCGCAGGATCTGGGCTTCGCGCTCCGACAGCTTGTTCAGGAGCCTGAGGGTGTCGTTGGCCGGTATGGCGGCCGCAGAGGCGAGGCCGCCCGCCGGTGCACGCCGCATCTGGTCGAGAAGGGCGAGGCCAATGGACGCCGGGATGAAGGTTTCGCCGAGCATCACCATCTCGAATGCCTTGACGAGCGTGGGGCGCTCCATGTTCGTCGGGCAGAAGCCGTCGACGCCTGACCGGCAGAGTTGCGGAACCGTTTCAGGATCCATGGTATCGGTGAGAAGGATGACGCGCGCCGAAGGGCAATGCGCCTTCAGTTCCTGTATCGAGGCCGCATATTGCTCCGGCGTCCAGGCCTCGCAGATGACGACGAGGACGGGCACCTTGTCGGCGAAGGCCCGCAGGCCTTTCATGTCTTCGCTGACGTCGTCGGCCGGAGTGAAGCGGGTTCCGGAGAGGATATGGCGGAGTCCGGCACGCAGCAGAAAGTTCTGGCAGATCAGCACCGTCGTCACATTCTCAAAAGGGTCCTGGGCGATCGGGAGGATCTGCTCCTTGTAGACAACGTCGTGCCCCATGATTTTATGCCCCTTGTTCGTGTTCGGCGATGCGCAGTCGAGGATCGTGACGCCGATCGCCTTTTGATGATCAGGCGAGAAGCCTTGGTTGAAAGGCGCCATATCCGGAAAGCCGATCCGGTGCCGGATCATGCCTGCCGACAACCGCTCCAGGAGGTATAGGTTCCTCAAATTCGCAAGACCGAAAGAGGTACACCACTCCTTGCGGATGCCATGGCACGGAATGAGTAATCCGTCCGATCGATGTTCCATACCTGCTACAATGATTCGCCATCACACGCACTCGGCCTGCTTTGAAAACTGGCAGCCTTCCACATAAGGCTGCGCTGCACTCGACGAGGCGCGGCTCAGCATTCGCGTGACCTGCTTCTCGGGGATCGGCTTCGAGAACAGATAGCCCTGCATCTCGTTGCAGCCGGCATTGTGAAGAAAGTTCTTCTGCGTCTCAGTCTCGACGCCTTCGGCGGTGACGGTCAACGACATGGCATGGCCGAGCGACACGATGGCCTTGATGACGGCCGCCGCCTTCGTGCCCTGTCCCAGGCTCTGCGTGAAGGACCGGTCGATCTTGATCTTGTCGACCTCGAATCGATGCAGATAACCCAAGCTCGAATAGCCCGTGCCGAAATCGTCGAGCGCAATGCGAAAACCCGCCTCGCGCAAGGTCCGCAGCGCATCGGCGGTCGCGGATACTTCATCGAGCAGAACGCTCTCCGTCACCTCGAGCTCGACCCGCCGCGGATCGCAGCCGGTTTCGCGTACGATGGCGATGACCTGCTCGGCGAAGTTCGCGGTCCGGAACTGCACCGGCGACAGATTCACCGAGACGAAGAGATTGGGCCAACTTTGCGCGGCCTGACAGGCCTGGCGCAGAATCCACTCGCCGAGCGGCACGATCAGCCCGGTCTGCTCCGCGACCGGAATGAACTGGCTCGGCGGAATGAAACCGCGCACCGGGTGCCGCCAGCGGATCAGCGCCTCGACACCGACGATCGCACCGCCCGCTGCGATCTGCGGCTGGTAGGCCACTTCGAGGCCGTCATCGGCGTCGAGCGCGATGCGAAGCTCCTCCTCGACGATCCGGCGCACATTGATGGTCTCGTCCATCTCCGACGTAAAGGTCCGGAAGCAGTTCCGCCCCTCCGCCTTGGCGCGGTAGAGCGCAATGTCCGCCCGGCGCAGAAGCTCGACGCGGTCTGCGCTCCCATCGGGCGCAAGGACGAGGCCGATGCTCGTGCCGACGAACACCTGGTTTCCCAGAACGTCGTAAGGCTCCAAGGCCACGGCAAGGATGCGCTCGCACAACCGTTCCGCGCTGTTCGTGCCTGCCACCGACACATGCAGGATGGCGAATTCGTCGCCACCCAGCCGTGTGACCGTGTCGCGCTCGCCGAGAAGCTTCGCCAACCGAATGGAAAAATCGCGGATCAGGCTGTCGCCCGCGTGATGCCCGAGCGTATCGTTGACATGCTTGAAGCGGTCGAGATCGAGCATCATCACCGCGATGCGCGCGCCCTCCTGCGTGCGGGCGATGGCGTGGTTCAGCCGATCCTCGAACAGCGCCCGATTCGGCAATCCGGTCAGCACGTCGTGGAAAGCCAGATGATGAGCATGGGCCTCGCTTGCCTTCAGCTCGAGCACCGTCCTCTCCAGAGCCGCCGTCGATTGCTTCAGCCGATAGATGAGCGCGCCGAGAAGAAGCAGGATCGCGATCGCCGCGACCGCGGTCGCAGGACCGACGGACGAAAGAATCCGGTTTCCCGGAAGTTCCGGCCTCCAGATGAAGTAGCCGATGCGCCCTCTGGCATCGGAAGGGACGGGAACGGAGATCTCGCCGACCTGAGGGCTGTCGATCACGGAGAAGCGAAGGCCTTCGATCAGGTTTCGGTCGGAGATCTGCTTGATGAAGCTTCCATCGAGAAATCGGATGCTCACGAGCAAGTGTTCGCGCCCGCGAAGTTGCGGAACCGCGTCGGATTCGGGCACGATCTTCATCACGCTCACGGCCGCAGGCCGGCCGAGGAGCTCGAGCAGATGGGCATCGTGAACCGCACGGCCGGTGACAAGATAGTCAGACGCGCCGGGACCCGCGATATGCTGTCCGTGAGCCGTGTCGGAACCTTGCCGGAGGCCTGAGACGAGGTTGCCGATCTGCGCGCGCACCCGATCATAGTCGCGCACGGACACGCGTTCGGAGGCGATGGCGGCTGAAATCGGCTCGTCGCGCTCGTTCAGGATATAGACTTCGTCCTGGCCGAAAGTCTTGCAGAGCCATACGCCGATATTCGCATCGATCCATTTGAGATCGAGCTCGTTCTGACCGAGCTCCATCACCAGATCGTCCCAGACGGCCACCATCTCCTGCTGCTGGGCGAGTTCCTGAACGGCGGCGCGGATGCTGCGGTCCGCGGTCCGAAGCTGGCGTTCTGCGGACATCTCGTTGCTGCTGCCGACCGCCCGGAAAATCGAGAAGGCGCCGAGAGAGAAGGTCGCAAACGCGACGAGCAAGACCGGCAGCAGGATGCTGCGCAAAAAGGACTGCTCTGGACGATTGAAAAATAACAAAGCCTTCGACACGGCGATACCGGAACGGCCTCGGCGCCGGTCGGACGGTGAAGTCCGACGGCCGAGATCGATTAAAACAGGGATTGGGGATGAGAACCGCCGGATTCGCACCGACCTGGCAGGATGGCATCATGCCTTTGAGTTGCGCGGCATCCGGCAAACAACTCAACCAGCCACAGGTATCATGTTCAGGGCTGAACATTTCTACAGCCCCGGCGAAGAGTCAATGAGGCGACTTACCTATCGGCAAGACTACAAACAAGCAGGGTTAACGGGCCGCGGCTTCATCTCCGGCGGACGAAGCGGTTCATTCCGGTTCTGCGTGGAGTTCCAGCGCCTGGATCAGCTCGAGGCACTTTTCGGCGATCGCGGCCGACACCTTGGGGTCGCCGTGGTGATGGCGCATGGCCACCGCGTTCGCCTGCTCGAAAAGGTCCGTCAGGTTGCCGGAGATGAAGGGGCGGCAGCTCGGAAATTCGAAGGCCCCGGCCTCGGGAGAAGCCTTCGTGCGCTTCGCTGCAGGCCGCTTGGGCTCGAAAAGCGTCAGAACCTCGCAGCGATCCGCAATTCTCTTGAGATCCTTGAACGCGATGATCTCGGCCATGTCCACTCCCACGCAACGCAACTGGCTCTGGCTTTATCCGCTTCCGGCGCCCTGAAGAAAAATCCGGGGGCGTGTCAGAACCATTCCGACAATAAACGCGTGGGTCGGTGAAGTGATCCCGCTCTTTCGGGGTAGGAGAATGCGACCTCGCGGTCCAACTCTTCTTGCCTGTGGACAACAGCCCGGTCAGCGCTCCCAGGAATGGCGCCTGCCCGACGGCCGCGTGGCCCCATCGATGCTCCAGGCGCCCGGGCCGGTGAACACGAACAGCAGGAACACGAAGCAGTACAGGATGGCGGCATCGCCGCCGTTCAGGACGGGATAGGGGCTCTGGGGAGCGTGGAACATCCAATAGGCGACCGCCATCTCGCCGGCGAGGAGGAAGGCCACCGGCCGGGTGAACAAGCCCACCAGGAGGAGCAGGCTGCCGATCAGCTCGAGGATGGCTCCGATGCCGAAAAGGGAGAAGAGCGCTGGCGTGCCGCCCTCCGGGGGAGCCGGAAAGCCGAAGAGCTTCTGCGTTCCATGCTCCAGGAAAAGGAGCGCCGTGACGATTCTCAGAACGGCCAGCGCATAGGGCGACCAACGATCGAGAGCGGCGAACATGCTAGTCGAACCTCCTGTGCAGGACCCGGACCGGCAAGGCCGGGCCTGTCCCGTCCCGGTTATATCGCATCGCTAGGGAAGAGGAACGGCACCCTACGCATATTCCTGTCGATCCGGCCCGCAGCCGGCTGCTCCCCTTCCGGAATTTCACAATGCGCTCACGCTAAATTGAGCCGGTTCGGCCTGCATCCGGCATCATCCAGCCTTGCCGGAATGACATTTCCTGTCAGCTTCCTTGCTCAGCAGAATGGAGGCAGGGATGAAACGGAGGCTTCTCGGCATGCTGGCGACCGCCATGGCGGCGGCGCTGTGGTTCCCTGCCCCGGATGCCAGAGCCGAGGAGGCCGAGGTCGATGTGGCCCTGGTTCTGGCGGTCGACGTCTCGCGCTCGATGGACCCCGACGAGCAGGAGCTCCAGCGCCAGGGCTTCATGGATGCCTTCCATTCACCTGTGGTGCACGACGCCATCCGCAACGGCATGCTGGGGCGGATCATCGTGACCTACATGGAATGGTCCGGCGTCGAGCACCAGAACGTCATCGTGCCCTGGACCATCATCGACGGCCCCGAGAGCGCCGTGAAATTCGCCGAGGGTCTCAGGGACAATCCGATCGGCCGCCTGCGGCGGACCTCGATTTCCGGCGCGATCGATTTCGGCGTGAAGCTGCTCGATCAGACCGGCGTCGAGCCGGTCCGCCGGGTCATCGACGTCTCGGGCGACGGGCCCAACAGCAGCGGGCGCGGCGTGATCGCGGCGCGTGACGAGGCCGTGGCCAAGGGCATCACCATCAACGGGCTTCCCATCATGCTAAAGCGCCCGAGCGGCTTCGGCGACATGGAGCATCTCGATCTCTACTACAAGAGCTGCGTGATCGGCGGAGAAGGAGCCTTCCTGGTCCCGGTGCGCGAGCGGCAGCATTTCGCCGACGCGATCCGGACCAAGATCATCCGCGAGATCGCTGCCCTGCCGGCGCCCGCGGAGGCACTGATCCGGAAGGTTCAGGCGGACCCGCCCGTCAACTGCCAGGACGGCGACCGCTGGAACCGGTGGGATCGCTGGGACCGCAATTGAGGTGCCTTCCTATTCCAGGGTGATGCCGGCCGTTTTGATGACCGTATCCCACTTGGCGCCCTCCTCCCGCATATAGGCCGCCATCTCGGCGGGCGAGCTCTGCAGCACGTCGATGCCGGCCGCAACGAGCTTGGCGCGGATCTCCGGATTGGCGACCACTCGCCGATAGGTCTCGTTGAGCTTCGCGACGATCTCGGGCGGCGTCCCGGCCGGCGCGACGAAGCCCTGCCAGGCCCAGGCCTCGAAGCCTTGATGATGGGCCGCCACCGGCGCCACGCCCGGCAGGCCGGCGAATTCCTGCGGCGATGCCACGGCCACCGCCCGGATCGGCCCCGAGATCTGCGAGCGGGCGGTGGTGAAATCGATGAACATCATGTCGACCTGCCCGGCCACGAGGTCCTGCACGGCCGGTGCCGCGCCGCGATAGGGCACGTGGGTCAGCTTGATCCCCGTCCCCTGCGAGAGCAGCTCCGTGGCGAGGTGAAACGGGCTCCCTAAGCCCGGCGTCGCATAGTTGATGCGACCGGGCGTCTTCTTCGCCTCCGCCACGATCTCCTGGACGGAGGTCACCGGCAGCTTGTTCGTATTGACGAGGAGCACGAGGGCGAAGCGCCCGGTCAGCGAGATCGGGCTGAAATCCTTGTAAGGATCGAAGGAGATCTTGCGGTAGAGGGTGCGGTTCGTGGCGAAGGTCGCCGTGTCGCCCAAGAGCAGCGTGTAGCCGTCGGGCTCGGCGCGCGCGGCCGCCTCGGCTCCGATATTGGTGCCGGCGCCGGGCCGGTTCTCGATGACGAATTGCTGCCCGAGCTGCTCGCCCATGGCGCCGAAGACGAGACGCGCGAAGAAATCCGTTCCGCCGCCGGCCGCATAGGGAACGATCACCTTGACCGGTCGCGTCGGATAGGCGGCTTGGGCAAAGGCTCCCCATGGCGCCAGGGCCGATGCCGCTGAAGCGGCGGCCAGGGACGTGAGAAGGCTGCGACGCGTCTGGCTCATGGCGTTCTCCCGGACATCGGTCCGTATGGTTTTGGCGTCCGGCAGCAGATAGCGGGGCGGAGCACACGGACCAGAGTCGAATAGGCGAACCTTCCCGATTTTACCGCCAGGCCTGAAACATGAGCGCCATTCCCTGCATTCTCTCGTGGAGCAACCCGAGGCTTTGCAGAACAGAAGAGATGAATGGGCGAGAATAAGAAGGCCGAAGATGACCTCGTCGATGCCGGCTCGGAATATTCCTTCCCGGCCAGCGATCCGCCCTCCTACATGGGCGGCTCGGCCGTTGCAGGTCCTCCGCCGCAGAAGGAACCGCCGCGGGAGCCCGTCAGCAAGACCGTCTCGAATCCCGAGGAGGTGAAGCCGGCAGGCGACGCGCTCCCCGTCACCGGCCCGGCTCAAGCCGAGAACGCTTCGAAGAAGCCCTCCGGCAACGATCCCTGACCTCCTTTTCGAACTCTGGCACATCCGCTGGCAGGATGTGCCAGAGCTTTCGAAAGAATGTTCCACCCGGCTGCCAGACCTTCATGCTGCCTTCATCTTGGCAGTGGCATCTGCCTTGAGCGACCCTAAAATGGTTGCGATCCCGAACGGGATCGCTGAAGGACCGAGAACAGGCTCGAGAGAGCGCTCAAGGAAGTGATCTGCACCGATGGCGACCACCCGCATCCCGACGACACCGTTTTCCGACCAGCGCCCCGGCACCTCCGGCCTGCGCAAGAAGGTCACCGTCTTCCAGAAGCCCCGGTATGTTGAGAACTTCGTCCAGTCGATCTTCGACACCGTCGACGGCAAGGAAGGCGCGACCCTGGTGATCGGCGGAGACGGACGCTTCTTCAACGATTCCGTGGCCCAGATCGCGATCAGGATGGCGGCTGCGAACGGCTTCGGCCGCGTTCTCGTCGGCCAGAAGGGATTGCTGTCCACGCCGGCCGCCTCCTGCGTGATCCGCAAGCACAAGGCCATCGGCGGCCTCGTGCTCTCGGCCAGCCACAATCCCGGCGGACCTGACGGCGATTTCGGCATCAAGTTCAACATGTCCCATGGCGGACCGGCGCCGGAATCCTTCACGGAGGCGGTGTTCAAGCGCGCGAGCGAGCTTGCCGAATACAAGATCGTCGATGCGCCTGACATCGATCTCGGCCGCATCGGAGAAACCAAGGTCGGCGACATGGCGGTCGAGGTGATCGACCCCGTCGCGGATTATGCCGAGCTGATGGAGCAGCTGATCGATTTCGACGAGGTCGCCGAGCTGTTCCGCTCCGGTTTCCGCATGCGCTTCGATGCGTTGAGCGCCATCACCGGCCCCTATGCCAAGACGATCCTCGAAGAGCGTCTCGGCGCACCGGCGGGCACGGTCGTGAACGCGGAGCCGAAGCCGGATTTCGGCGGCCATCATCCCGATCCGAACCCCGTCCATGCCCATGACCTCATGGAGCTGATGTACGGTCCCGATGCGCCCGATTTCGGCGCGGCCTCAGACGGCGACGGCGACCGCAACATGATCGTGGCGAAAGGGCTTTTCGTGACGCCGAGCGACAGCCTCGCCATCCTCACGAGCCACGCCCATCTGGCACCGGGCTATGCCAAGGGCCTCGCCGGCGTGGCGCGCTCGATGCCGACGAGCCGTGCCGCCGACCGGGTCGCGGAGAAGCTCGGCATCAATTGCTTCGAGACGCCCACGGGCTGGAAGTTCTTCGCCAACCTGCTCGATGCGGGCCTGATCACGCTCTGCGGCGAGGAGAGCGCGGGCACGGGCTCGAACCATATCCGCGAGAAGGACGGCCTCTGGGCCGTGCTCCTCTGGCTCAACATCCTCGCCGTCACGAAGAAGCCCGCCGATCAAATCGTGCGCGAGCATTGGGCCAGTTTCGGGCGCGACTACTACACGCGCCACGATTACGAGGAGCTCGAGACGGCACCGGCTAACGCGCTGATGGACGCCCTGCGCGCCAAGCTTCCCACCCTGCCCGGCCAGCGTTTCGGCGGGCTCACGGTCAAGGCCTGCGACGACTTCGCCTATACGGATCCGGTCGACCAATCGGTGACGCCGAAGCAGGGCATCCGCATTCTCTTCGAGGAGGATGCGCGCGCCGTGTTCCGCCTGTCGGGAACCGGCACCTCGGGCGCGACGCTCAGGGTCTATCTCGAGCGCTTCGAGCCGAATGCGGACCGGCACGACCTGCCGACCGCCGATGTGCTGGCGCCGGTCGTGCAGGCGGCAAACGAGATCGCGGAGATTGCCGCCCGCACCGGGCGCGGCGAGCCGAGCGTCGTGACCTGATTCCTGACGCTCAGTAGATCGCCCAGAGCCCCGGCGTCGCCAACTCCAGCAGATGGCCGTCCGGATCCCGGAAGTAGAGGCTGGTCCCGCCCCGGGACCAGGTCGTCCTGCTCTCGATGGCGATCCCGCGCGTCGTCAGCAGCGCCTCCCAATCGGCCAGCTCCTCCGCCGATACGGCGAAGCCGATATGCAGCGGCCCCTGCCCGTCATGGGGCGGGATCGTCCCGCCCGGCGTCGGCATCGGCTCGTTCGAGCCGCCGCGCAGGAAGAGAAGCAGCACGCTTTTCCCGCCCACATCGAAAGCGCACATGCGCTGGTTGCCGAACAGAAGCGGCAGGCCGAGGTCGCTCTCGTAGAAGGCCTTGGCACGAGGCAGGTCGTCCACATAAAGCGCGGTTTCGAGAACGGCGTTCAGCTTGGGCATCGCAACAGGCATTCCTCCTGCCTCCATTTTGTCCTCCGGTCCCGGTCCCGCGTCCAGCTATCCTTAAATTCCCTGGCATTTCGGGAGGCGAAAAATTGGGCAACGATGCTGACCTTTTGATCTTGAAGGCCGCTGCCCCACACCTTATCTATTGCATTGCAACACGGCGATTGGCGTCGCTGCGTTGCTGCCCTTCTTGGGCGTTTCCTCCCTAAACTTCGGGCCGTTGGCAACAACGGCCTTTTTTCTTGCCTGCCACTCCGACCCCGGCTGGCAGGAACATCTCGGAACGCCCGGTGGTTTCCCCTCAACGCATTGCTGAGCCGATGTTCTGGCGGAGCCCGGGAGAGTTCTCATGTCCACCCGTTCTGACGACCGCGATAGCAGCGATATCCCGCCGGCTTACACGATCAAGCCGGTGGACGCGCCGCCCATGAACGCAGGCTCCACGACCGCGCAGCTGAAGGGCGACATCGACAGCGGCCGCACCGGGGATAAGAACGATATGCTCGACCCCGGCCTTTCACCGCTGGGCACCGACGACGAGGCTGCGGGGACGCCGCCGAGTCCGGAACGGATCGACCTTGCCCGGCACCAGGAAGCGTCCACACGCTGGCAAGGCGGAGCCGAGACCGATAGCTATGCCCACCGCAACTCCCACAAGGCCCTTTATGCCTATGTCGGCTTCATCGGCCTCGTCCTGGTGCTGTTCGTCGGCGCCTTCTCGATGTTCTGAGCTGTTCAGGTCCGCGACACGACGCTGTCGCGGATGACGAGCTCCGTGTCCAGCCTGATCCTCTTGGGCGTCGGGCGACCCTGCAGCAGATCGATGAGGACGGTCGCAGCCGCCTGCCCCAGTTCGCGCCGCGGCTGATGGATCGTGGTCAGGGCCGGCTCCGCCACTGCCGCGAACTCGATATCGTCGAAACCGGCAACGGAGATATCGTCGGGCACGCGCAGCCCGGCGGAGAAAAGGGTGCGCATGAGGCCGATGGCCATCTCGTCGCTGGTGCAGAAGACGGCGCTCGGACGGCTGGATCGCGCCAGCAGATTCTGACCGGCCGTAACGCCGGATGCGACCGTGTAATCCCCCGGAATGACCAGGTCGGGATCGAACGGCAGGCCGGCAGCCTCCAGCCCGTCCTTGAAGCCCTGAAAGCGCTCGCGCTCCAGGATATTGATGGCGGGGCCACTCACATAGGCGATGCTGCGGTGCCCCTGGGAGGCCAGATGCCGCGTCATCCGCGCTGCGGCAGCCCGGTTGTCGATCTCGATCTGCGGAATGTCGGCACCCGGGATCGCCTCGCAGAGCGCGACGAGCGGGATCGTGATCCTGGCGGGCTTGCCCTCCCCTTCGCGGGTCTGACCGAACAGGTGGCCGTTGAGGAGAATGGCGCCGTCCACGCGCCCCGCCGCGGTGAAGGCCGCGAAATGCGCCTCCTTTTCGGGCGAGCCATCGAGATCGCTGATGATCATGCCGTAGCCGGCCTCGAAGAGGGTTTCCTCGATGCCGCGCAGGATCTTGGAAAAGAACGTGTTCGCGAGATCCGGCAGGACCACCAGCACCATGCCGGTTTTCTGCGAGCGCAGGCTGCGCGCAGCGAGATTCGGCACATAGCCCGTCTTGGCGATGGCCTCCTGTACCCTCGCCCGCGCTTCGGGCGAGACGCGCTCCGGCGTGGCAAGAGCACGGCTGACGGTAGCGGTCGAGACTTCGGCGAGCTTCGCGACATCCTGAATGCGGGCGGCGCGGAGTGAAACGCCCTCCTGCTCCGATCTGTCTCCCTGCCCGGCCTCGTCCATGGATCTCCCCCTACGATGGTTCTGTTTGACAGAAGCCGCCGTTTCGGTAAAGTTTCATGTAAACGATTACATGGGCCTTCTTCGCAGGTGTCGAGGGCTTTTAAGGCGCAAAGGTCCCGAAAGAGGACAGGCCGCAAGCAGGAGGAAACGAATGCCAGCTCACGCCTCTTCCAGCTGAACGTCACCGGCACAGTCTCGCCGGCCACCTCCTTCGCCCAAGCGGGCGTGAGCGATGTCGCTCATCCGGAGCAGTTCATGGAATCCGTTCTTCGCGCAGAGAGCATCTCCAAGTCCTTCGGGCCCATCGAGGTCCTGAGCGGGATTTCGCTCGACCTGAAGCCCGGTGAGGTGCATGCGGTCATCGGGGAGAACGGCGCCGGCAAGTCGACCCTGATGCGCATCCTCTCGGGCCATCTCGCGCCCACAAAAGGCAATCTTCATCTGAACGGCCGGCCGGTCACGTTCTCGGGGCCGGTTGCTGCGGAAAGCCAGGGCATCGTTCTCGTTCACCAGGAGATCCTGCTCGCCCCCGACCTGACGGTGGCGCAAAATCTCTTTCTCGGGCGCGAGATCCGGCGCTTCGGCTTCGTCGACGACGCGACCATGCGCGAGCGGGCGCGCGCCATCCTGCGTGAGCTCGGCACCGGCATCGACCCGGACCGGCAGGTCAGCCGCCTCTCCATCGCTGACCGGCAGCTCGTGCAGATCGCTCGCGCCCTGCTGGTGCCGCATAAGGTCGTCGCGTTCGACGAGCCGACGGCCGTTCTCACGCCCATCGAGGCCGAGAGCCTGTTCGAGATCATCCGCAAGCTGCGCGCCCAGGGCGTCGCCGTCCTCTACATCTCCCACCGCCTGAACGAGGTGAAGGCGATCGCCGATCGCGTCACGGTTTTGCGCGACGGACGCCATATCGCGACCCGCGACATCGAAGGCCTGGAGCCGCTCGAGATGGCCCGCCTCATGGTCGGGCGCGACATGTCCAAGCTCTATCCGGAAAAGCCGGAGACAGCCTCCGACCAAGTGCTTCTGAGCGTGCGCGACATGGTCGTGCCGGGCTTCGTGGAGAATGCTTCCTTCAGCCTGCATCTCGGCGAGATCCTCGGCTTCGGCGGCCTGATCGGTGCCGGCCGCACCGAGCTGTTCGAGGGAATCGTCGGGCTTCGCCCGGGCCATGGCACGATCGCCCTCGACGGCAAGCAGGTTCATTTCCGCGACGCCCGCGAGGCGATGGCTTCCGGCATCGTCTATCTCTCCGAAGACCGGAAGGGCAAAGGCCTGCTGCTGCAGCAGAACCTGCGCGTCAACCTGTCCCTGGCGGCGCTGGAGAAGTTCACCCGCGGATCGTTCATCGACGGGGCCGCCGAGGAGCAGGCGCTCGACAAGGCGATCAAGGATTTCGACATCCGCACCCGGCGCCGCGATCTGCTGGCGGGGCAACTCTCCGGCGGCAACCAGCAGAAGCTCCTGCTCGCCAAGATGATGCTGGTGGAGCCACGCATCGTCATCATCGACGAGCCGACGCGCGGCGTCGATATCGGCACCAAGGAGCAGATCTACCGCTTCATCGCCTCGCTCGCCGCGGAAGGCCGCGCCGTCGTGGTCATCTCCTCCGAGATGCAGGAGCTGATCGGGCTGTGCCACCGGGTCGTGGTGATGCGCAACGGGCGCGTCGCGGGCGAGGTCGCTCAAGGCGACCTGTCCGAGGATTCCATCGTCTATCTCGCCACAGGCGTTCATGAAGAAAGGGCGGCGGAAATCGCCGCAGGCCACGCATGACCGAAACCGTGCTTCGCACCGGCGCCGAGAAGCGCCGCTTCACCATCGACATGCGGGCGCTCGCGCCCTTCATCGCGCTGATCGTGCTCGTGATCGCAGGCGCACTGATCAATCCCGACTTCCTGACCGCGTCGAACCTGCTCAACGTGGTGACGCGCTCGGCCTTCATAGCCATCATCGCGGTCGGCGCCACCTTCGTCATCGCCGGCGGCGGGCTCGATCTGTCGGTCGGCTCCATGGCGGCGCTGACGGCCGGCGTCATGATCCTGACCCTGAACAATCTCGGCGGGGGCGACCTGGGGACGCTTGCCATCGGCATGCTCGCCGCCATCGCGCTGAGCGCCGCCTGCGGATTGGCGAACGGCCTCATCGTCACCTTCGGACGCATCGAGCCCTTCATCGTGACGCTCGGCACCATGGGTATCTTCCGCTCGCTCGTGATCTGGCTCGCGGCAGGCGGCACCATCACCATGCGCAATTTCGATCTGCGTGAGATGTATCGCCCGGTCTATTTCGGCAGCATCTTCGGCGTTCCGATCCCGATCATCGCATTTCTCGTCGTCGCCGCCATCGGTGCGCTGATCCTCTACCGCACCTCCTTCGGCCGCCACGTGGTGGCGCTCGGCTCCAACGAGGATGTGGCGCGCTATTCCGGCGTGCCGATCTGGCGCGTGCGCACGCTCACTTACATCATCCAGGGCATCTGCGTCGGCATCGCGGTGCTGGTCTATGTGCCGCGCCTCGGCTCGGCTACCCCGACGACGGGCCTCCTGTGGGAATTGCAGGCCATCACGGCCGTGGTCATCGGCGGCACGGCGCTTCGGGGCGGCATCGGCCGCGTCTGGGGCACGGTGGTCGGCGCGGTGATCCTCGAACTCGTCGCCAACATCATGGTGCTGTCGAACTTCGTCTCCGAATTTCTCGTGGGCGCGGTTCAGGGTGCCATCATCATTATCGCCATGCTCGTGCAGCGGTCAGTCCACCGCGGGCGATGAAACCGGGCTTAAGCCCACCGGACAAGGGACAAAGGGCTTAGAACAACTCTTCAGGGAGGAATGACATGAAAGCAACGGTACTGAAGATCGCAATGGCAGCAGGCCTGATGGCCGGCGTCGCCACCGGCGCGATGGCCCAGCAGAAGAACGTGACGATCGGCGTCTCGATCCCGGCCGCGACCCATGGCTGGACCGGCGGCGTCGTCTATCACGCCCAGGAGACGGCCAAGCAGCTCGAAAAGACCTATCCCGGCATCAAGGTCGTGGTGAAGACCTCGCCCGACGGCGCATCGCAGGCGAACGCGCTCGATGATCTCACCTCGCAGAAGGTCGATGCGCTGGTGGTCCTGCCCTTCAACTCGGATGAGCTGACGAACCCCGTCCGCGAGATCAAGAAGCGCGGCACCTTCATCACGGTGGTCGACCGCGGCCTCAAGGATCCGTCGATCCAGGACATCTATGTGGCCGGCAACAACCCCGAGTTCGGCCGCGTGGCCGGCAAGTACTTCGTCGACAACCTGAAGCAGGGCAATGTGGTGGTCTTCCGCGGCATTCCCACGGTGATCGACGAGGAGCGCGTAACGAACTTCGAGAAGGCTCTCGAAGGCTCGGGCGTGAAGGTGATCGACAAGCAATATGCCAACTGGAACCGCGACGATGCCTTCAAGGTGATGCAGGACTACCTCGCCAAGCATCCGAAGATCGACGCGGTCTGGGCCTCCGACGACGACATGGCGCTCGGCATCATGGAAGCCATCCGTCAGGGCAAGCGCGAGGACATCAAGTTCGTCCTCGGCGGCGCCGGCATGAAGGACATGATCAAGAAGGTGATGGACGGCGACAAGATGATCCCCGCCGACGTGTCCTATCCGCCGTCGATGATCGCCACCGCCATGGTCGTCACCGCGGCGAACTTCTACACCAGCGCCCCGATGCGCGGCACCTACGTGCTCAACGCCCAGCTGATCACGAAGGACAACGCCAAGGATCACTACTTCCCGAACTCGCCGTTCTAAGCGGCGCACCTCTTCCCTCCCCCTTGCGGGGAGGGATTGAGGGTGGGGATCGCAAAGTCAGAGCGCTTTACTCCACTTTTGAACACGGTGGGTTCATACAGAACCTAACTTTCTTAGCAGCCACCCGGTCGCGCCACCCCCACCCCTGCCCCTCCCCGCAAGGGGGAGGGGAATACCAGGAGTTCACCCATGAAGACCATGAAGGGCCCCGGCCTTTTCCTTGCGCAGTTCGCAGGCGACGAGGCTCCGTTCAACTCGCTCGACGCGATCTGCCGCTGGGCGGCCTCCCTCGGCTACAAGGGTGTCCAGATTCCCACCTGGGACGCCCGCCTCATCGACCTCAAGAAGGCCGCGGATTCAGGCGCCTATTGCGACGAGATTGCCGGAATCGTGCACTCGCACGGCATGGAGATCACCGAGCTCTCGACGCATCTTCAGGGCCAGCTCGTCGCCGTGCATCCAGCCTATGACGAGGCCTTCGACGGATTTGCAGCACCGGAGGTGCGCGGCAATTCGAAGGCGCGGCAGGAATGGGCGGTGAGCCAGATGCTGATGGCGGCGAAAGCCTCGAAGCGCCTCGGGCTCAACGCCAGCGTCACCTTCTCCGGCGCGCTCGCATGGCCGTTCATGTATCCCTGGCCGCAGCGTCCGGCCGGCCTCGTCGAGACGGCCTTCGAGGAGCTGGGACGCCGGTGGACGCCGATCCTCGATGCCTATGAGGATGCGGGCTGCGACGTCTGCTACGAGATCCATCCCGGCGAGGATATCCACGACGGCGCCACCTTCGAGCGCTTCGTCGATGCGGTCGGCGGCCACAAGCGCGCCTGCATCAATTACGATCCGAGCCACTTCCTGCTGCAGCAGCTCGACTATGTCGCCTTCATCGATCTCTATCATGAGCGCATCAAGGCCTTCCACGCCAAGGACGCGGAGTTCAACCCGAGCGGCCGCGTCGGCGTCTATGGCGGATACGAGAGCTGGATCGAGCGCGCCGGCCGCTTCCGTTCGCTCGGCGACGGGCAGGTCGATTTCAACGCCATCTTCTCGAAGCTCGCGCAGTACGATTACGATTCCTGGGCCGTGCTCGAATGGGAATGCGCGCTCAAGCATCCGGAGGACGGCGCGCGCGAAGGTGCAGAGTTCATCAAGGCCAACATCATCCGCGTGACGGAAAAGGCCTTCGACGATTTCGCCGCCGGCGGAACGGACGAGGCCGCCAACCGCCGCATGCTCGGCATCGATGCATAAGCGACAAGGGGCGACACATGACGATTGCAGGATCACCGGACCAGAAGCTGAACCGCCGCCTACGTCTCGGCATGGTCGGCGGCGGGCGCGGCGCCTTCATCGGCGCGGTGCACCGCATCGCGGCCCGTCTCGACGACCGCTGGGAGCTTGTGGCGGGCGCCCTCTCCTCCGACCCGGAGCGGGCCAGGGCGTCCGGCGAGGATCTGCTCCTGAAGCCGGACCGCATCTATGGCGATTACAACGAGATGGCGCGCCGCGAACGCCGGCTGAAGGACGGCATCGACGCGGTCGCCATCGTCACGCCGAACCACGCCCATGCCGCAGCCGCCCGCGCCTTCCTGAAGGCCGGCATCCATGTGATCTGCGACAAGCCGCTGACGACCACGCGGCGCGAGGCCGATCAGCTCGCGAAGCTTGCCCGTGAATCGGGCCTGATCTTCGCGGTCACGCACAATTACACCGGCTATCCCATGGTGCGGCAGGCGCGCGCCATGGTGAAGGCGGGCGAACTCGGGGCCATCCGCGTCGTGCAGGTGGAATACGCGCAGGACTGGCTCGCCACCCGCGTCGAGGAGACTGGCAGCAAGCAGGCCGAATGGCGCACGGATCCGGCCCGCTCCGGCCCCGCCGGCGCGGTCGGCGACATCGGCACCCATGCCTTCAACCTCGCCGAGTTCATCGTCGGCGACGAGGTCGCCTCCCTCTCGGCGGAACTCCACACCTTCGTGGAAGGGCGCCGCCTCGACGACAATGCGCATATGATGCTGCGCTTCACTTCCGGCGCGAAGGGCATGCTCTGGTGCAGCCAGGTGGCATCCGGCATCGAGAACGGCCTGCGTATCCGCATCTACGGCGAGAAGGCGGGTCTCGAATGGTGTCAGGAGAACCCGAATTACCTGACCTTCTTGCCTCTCGGCGAGCCGCCGCGCACGATCCGCCGCAACGGCTCCGGCGCCGACGAGGCTTCTCGCGCCGCATCGCGCATCCCGGGCGGACATCCGGAAGGCTATCTCGAGGGCTTCGCCCAGCTCTACACCGATGTGGCCGAGCAGATCGCGGCCCGGATCGAGAAGCGCGATCCCAATCCCTTCGCGCTTCAGGTGCCGACCGTCGACCACGGCGTGCGCGGCGTGCGCTTCATCGAAGCGGCGGTGCGCTCCTCGCAGCGCAAGGCCGCCTGGGTCGATCTGTAGACACTGCGAAAGCCCTGCCCCATCCGCAGGGCTTTCGCGCCGCTCCCTTGAAATCGCCTCCGCAATCATGACGTATAGGATGATCACGTTACCGGCGGATTTTTAACGATTTCAGATGGCTTCCACGCATCATCACCACGGCCTCGAGGACCTGAACGAGACCCAGAAGCGGGTCCACCGGATCCTGTGCTCGGCGCAGAATCCGCTCTCGGCCTATGAGGTGCTCGACAAGATGCGGGGCAAGGGCGCTGTGACGCCGCCCACGGTATATCGCTCCCTTGACAAGCTGATCGAGAAGGGCCTCGCCCACCGGCTCGAGAGCCTGAACGCCTATGTGGCCTGCAAGCACCCCCACCAGGAGCACGACATGGCCGCCTTCGCCATCTGCGAGAGTTGCGGCCTCGTGCGGGAATTCACGGATCCGCATATCAGCGAGCGGCTGTCCCATTGGGGCGACGACAATGCCTTTCATGCCAAGAAGGTGACCGTCGAGATCAGGGGCCTTTGCGACCTCTGCACCAAGCAGGCTTAGGCCCCGGAACCTTTCGCCAATTTGATACGTTACTACGTATTATAATCGCGCAAGCTGGGCCCTTCTTTGCCGGAACGCTCTCTTCCCTTTCGGAATATGCACAGCTGCAAGCACCTGCCGCAACGATAGCACATTGTCAGCGACACATTTTACCTATATGAATGTATAGGTTCCGTAATAACAGGAGTGCGGCTCATGAGCACCAAAGCCCTCAGGAAAGAAGAAGAGGAAAACCTCCTCCGTCGTGCAGACGATCTGTGCCGGCAGAACAATCTCAGGCTCACGCCGATTCGCGAGCGCGTCTATCGCGAGCTGGTCCAGAGCGGCGGTCCCGTCGGGGCCTACGATCTGGTCGACCGCCTGAGCAGCGAGAAGAAGCGCCTGGCTCCGGTGACGATCTACCGCGCGCTCGACTTCCTGCGCGATGCAGGCCTCGTCCACCGTCTGGCGACCCAGAACTCCTACGTCATCTCCCACGGCCAGCCGGACGTGAACGCGATGAAGATCATGTTCGTCGATTCGAAGACGGGCGAGACCATCGAAGTTCATTCGACCGAGGTCGCGGAAGCCGTGCGCAAGGCCGCCGAGCAGGCCGGCTTCCGGTCCGTGTCGCCGTTCATGGAAGTCGAGGGCGAGATCGCCCACTAGAGCATTTTTCGGCGAAGTGGATCCGGTTCGCCGTCAAAAATGCGGCACATCAAGGAACAGAGATGATTCCACGCAAGTGGAAACAGCTCTGACTTCAGAGCAGAAAGGCAGAGTCGGTTTTTAGATCCTGCCTTTCGAGACCAAAACTTAAAAGGCCGGGCATTGCCCGGCCTCTTCTTTTTCTTGGCGCATCTGATCGGCCCCAAAACGGGAGCCACTTTTCACGTCCGGTGCTTTACTCCGCCGCCAGGGCCTGACGGTGAGGATGCTTCTCCTCGGCGCGGCTTGCGCGCACGGTTTCCTTCGAGATGAAGGTGTAGAACATCGGCACCACGAAGAGCGTGAAGACCGTGCCGATCGACATGCCCGACGCGATCACGAGGCCCATGGAGAAGCGTGCCGCGGCACCTGCGCCGCTGGCATAGAGCAGAGGCGCCACGCCGAGCACCATGGCGGCGGTGGTCATGAGGATCGGGCGAAGACGGACGCGCGCCGCTTCCTCGATCGCCTCGCGCTTGCTGACCCCGTGCTTCTCCTTCTGCTCGTTGGCGAACTCCACCATCAGGATGCCGTGCTTGGTGATCAGTCCCACCAGGGTGATCAAGCCGACCTGCGTGTAGATGTTGAGAGTCGCCAGACCGAGATTCAGGAAGATCATGGCGCCGAACATGGAGAGCGGCACCGACATCATGATGATGAACGGATCGCGGAAGCTCTCGAACTGCGCCGCCAGCACCAGATAGATCACGATGACCGCAAGGCCGAAGGCGAGGAAGATCGAGCTTCCTTCCTGGATCTCCAGGCGCGACTGGCCGGAATAATCCTCGTAGAAGCCCTGAGGCATGACCTCCTTGCCGATCGCGCGCAGGGTCGCCAGGCCTTCCGACGTGGTCACGCCGGGCAGCGGCAGCGCCGAGACGGTCGCCGAGTTGAGCTGGTTGAACTGCTCGATGACCGCCGGTGCCGCATCCGTCTTGATGCTCACGAGCGCGGAGAGCGGAACCATGGAGCCGTCGGAGGCCCGGACATAGTACTCGGCCAAGCGCTCCGGATTCAGGCGGTCTTGCTGCCGGACCTGGCTCACCACATCGTAGCTCCGGCTGTCGCGGTCAAACTTCGAGATCGGCGCGCCGCCGACGAGAGCGCCGAGCGTGGTGCCGATCTCCGAGACCGGCACGCCGAGAGCGGCGGCCCGGTCGCGATCCACGGTGATGCGGGCCCGCGGCGTCTCGTAGGAGATCGAGTTCTGAACGACGATGAACTTGCCGGACTTCATCGCGCGCTGGCGAATCTGCTCGGCCACTTCATAGGCCTGGGACGAATCGCCGATGGTGCGCAGCACGTACTGGATCGGCAGGCCGTCGCCGCCACCGGGCAGAGACGGCGGCGCGAAGGCGAAGGCCTGCACGCCGGCATTCTCGTTCAGGAGGTTCTGGATCTCCTGCTTGGTCGCGGCCCCTTTCTTCTCGCGCTCGCTCCACTCCTTCAGCTTGAAGCCGAAGAAGCCGCCGCCACCACCGTCGATGCCGACGATCAGGAAGCTGTCGTCGATCTCGGGGATCTTCTCGCCCGCATTGGTGAACTGCTTGGAGAAGAGCTGCGTGTAATCGGCGGTCGCGTATTTCGGCGTGTTGAGGATGCCGAGATAGGCGCCCTGATCCTCTTCCGGCGCGAGCTCGGAGGACGTCTTGGTGAACAGGAACACCGTGGTGCCGAGGAGAACGGCGACGATGACGAGCGTCACGCCGCGGTAATCCAGCGAACCCTTGAGGCGCCTTCCATACCAGTTCTCGAGCCGCGTGAAGGTGCGGTCCACGAAGGCGGCGAACCGGCCTTGAGCGCCATGAGGCTTCAGCAGCTTCGACGACATCATCGGCGAGAGCGTGATCGCGACGATACCGGAGATGATCACCGAGCCTGCGAGCGTGAAGGCGAACTCCCTGAAGAGCGAGCCGGTCAAGCCCGTCGTGAAGCCGATCGGCGCATAGACGGCCGCGAGCGTGATGGTCATGGAGACGATCGGAAGGAAGATTTCCTTCATGCCCACGATGGCCGCATCGACAGGCTTCAAACCCTCCTCGATGTGACGGTGGATGTTCTCCAGCACCACGATGGCGTCGTCGACCACGAGACCGATGGCGAGCACCATCGCCAGCAGGGTCAGGAGGTTGATCGAGTAGCCGAGCGCATACAGGAAGAAGCACACGCCGATGAGCGAGAGCGGGATCGTCACGATGGGGATCAGCACCGAGCGGAAGGAGCCCAGGAACAGCAGGATCACGACCACGACGATGAGCGCCGCTTCGCCGATGGTCTTGAACACTTCCTCGATGGAAGCCGAGATGAAGTTCGAAGCGTCGTAGACGATCTCCACGTTCATGCCCTTGGGCAGAGTCGGACGGATCGCATCGATCTCCTTCGTGACCTCGGCGGCGGTGGTCAGCGGATTGGCGGACGGCGTCGGCGTGATGCCGATGAAGGTGCCCTGGCTACCGTTGAAGCTGACGATGGTGTCGGTGCTCTCGGGGCCAAGCTCCACATCCGCCACGTCGCGCAGGCGCACGAGCTGATCGCCCTCGGACCGGATCGGCAGCATGCCGAAGGTCTCCGGCGTCTGCAGCGTGGTCTGCATGTCGAGCCTGTAGGCCACGTATTCGCTCTGCGTCTTGCCGGGAGCTGCGAGGAAGTTGTTGGCGTTGATCGCCTGGACGACGTCGCCTGCCGTGACGCCGCGGGCGGCGAGGCGCACCGGGTCGAGCCACACGCGCATGGAAAAATCGCGCCCGCCGAGGATCTCGGCATTGCCGACGCCGTCGAGCGTGGCGAAGCGCGGCTGCACCACGCGGGTGAGGAATTCGGAGACCTGCTCCGGATTCATCTCCGTGCTGCCGAAGGTGATGTACATGAGGGCGAAGCTCTGGCCCGTGCCCTTCATGATCACCGGATCCTCGGCCTCCGAGGGAAGCTGCGCGCGCACCTGCTGCACCTTCGCGGTGACTTCGGTGAGCGCCGCATTCGGATCGGTGTTCAGGCGCATGCGCACGGAGACCGTGCTGATGCCGAGGCGGCTCTGCGTCGTGACGTAATCCACGCCTTCCGCACTCGAGACGGACTTGGCGATGGGCGTGCTGATGAAGCCCTGGATCAGGTCGGCGCTTGCGCCCGTATAGGTCGTCGTGATCGTGATCGTGGTTTCCTCGACCTCGGGATACTGACGCACCTGGAGGTTCATCAGACCCTGCGCACCGAGCAGCAGGATCAGGAGGCTCACCACCATCGACAAGACGGGGCGGCGGATGAAAAGTTCAGTAAAACTCATGGCTGATGCCTATTGCCCGCTCGCGAGCTTCGACGTGTCGAGCTTCGTCACATCGATGGAATTGTCGATCTTGACGGTCGCACCGGATTGCAGCTTGTTCTGCCCGGAAGCGACCACCTGCTGACCCGCGTTCACGCCGGAGACGATCTCGAGAGCGCCGCCACGACGACGGCCGGTCTTCACGAAGACCTGCTTGGCGACCTGGATCGCCTTGCCGTCACGCTGCTCCTCGTCGATCGTGTAGACGTAATCGCCGTAGAGGCTGGCGATCACCGCCGTCTGCGGCACGGTCATGACGTTGGGCTGCTCCGGCAGGACCGCCTCCACATGGAGGAACTGACCCGGAAGGATCGCCCCGTCCTTGTTGTTTTCGACGATGGCCTGGACTGCGACGAGCCGTGTCTTCGGATCGACGCGCGGATCCTTGCCGGTGACGTGTCCCTTGAAGGGGAGATTGCCCTCGGTCGTGCCGACGCGGACTTCCTGGCCGAGCTTGATCTCGCTCGCGCGCTGCTCCGGCACCGTGAAGTCAACCTTCATGGACGAGAGGTCCTGGAAGCTCGCAATGACGGTTCCCGGCTGGAGATACTGGCCCACATCGATGCGCGGAATGCCGATGACGCCGGAGAACGGCGCCTTGAGAGCCTTCTGCTCGATGGTCGCCTGAATGCGGGCGAGACGGGAGCGGGCTGCGGCGAGCAGAGCGCTCGCCTGATCGAGGTTGGCCTCCGTGCCGTAGCCGCGGGTCGACAGGGTCCGGGCGCGCTCGAAGCTGCTTTCGGCCGTCTTCACGGCCGCCTGCACGTCCTGGACGTCGGCGCGCTCGATCGTGTCGTCGAGCTGCACCAGGACCTCGCCCTGGCGAACCTCCTGGTTGGCCTTGAATTTGATCTCGCTCACGATGCCCGCGATCTCGAAGGCGAGCTCCACGCCGTTGGCGGCCTTGGCCGTGCCGATGGCGCCGATGCTCGGCGTCCATGTCTTCGCCTCGACCTTGGCAGCCGAGATCGTCTGCGGCGGCGGCTGCATGGTCGCGAAGAACTGGGTGATCATCTTGTCGCGGAAAAAGTTGAACCAGATCAGGCCGGCGCACAGCCCGACCGCAAGAAGGAACACGAGACCAACAACAATACGCCGTTTCATAGGCTATTTCCGAGATTCCGAACCCATATCAACGGGTTCTTATACGATAAGGGGGTGCGGCATTAACGCGGCTATCCCTTGACGCCAATACCGTGGAGGCATTTATATACCGTCTGGACGGTTTAGTTGCAAGTGCGCCTGCGCACAAGACAAGAGATGCAGATGCTGTTTCCCAATGCCCGAGGCCGCAAGAGTTCCCGGGAAAAGATCCTCGATGCGGCGGCAGAGCTTGTAGCCGAAATCGGCGCCGGACGGCTGACTCTCGAAGCCGTTGCCGAGAAAGCCGGGCTCAGCAAGGGCGGGCTTCTTTATAACTTTCCGACCAAAGATGCGCTGCTGCAGGCCATGATCCAGCGCATGATCGACCAGGTCACGGCCGAGAAGCAAGCGCTGCGCGAAACCGCTGTGCCGGGGCCGAACCTGGAGGCACGGGTCGTCACCAAGACCCTGCTCAATATCTGCTGCGGCGGCAAGATGCAGGAATTCGCCACCGGCATGATGGTCGCCACGGCCGAGAACCCGCGCCTCCTCGACCCGGTGCGCGAGGTGATCAACACCACCCTCGACCAGCTGAAGACCACCTCGGACGATCTCGACGCGGCCCTGCTCGGCTGGCTCGCGACGGAGGGCCTCAGCAATCTCGAGATGCACAATCTCAGCCCGTTCTCGGAAGCCGATCGCGACCGGATCGTCAGCGCCATCGACCGCCTCGTCGTCAAGGGCATCGCCGAATAGAGCATCGGATTGGCTTGCGCATCGTTAAACGCGGAAAATCGGACCCACTTTTCACTGGCGTGGCCCTTCGGGTCGCTGACGCGGCCCTCTGGGTCCGCACGATGCACTAGCCGCCTGTCTCAGGCCATCCAGGACGGATCGCTCAAAACCTCATTCGTATGCTCCCCGAGGCGCGGCGACGGCCGCTGTGCCGTCATCGGCTGCCCATCCATGACGATGGGCGAGCGGACGGAGGGGATTGCCCCGCCCCTGGCTGCCTCGGAGGGAAGGTCGATCTTCATGCCGCGGGCAATCACCTGCGGATCGGCGAAGACATCCGCCACCGTATTGATCGGTCCTGCCGGGACGCCCTGCTTTTCCAGGGCCGACAGCAGATCCTTGCGGGTGAAAGCCAGCGTCAGCCCGGTCAGCAGCGGCGCGAGCTCGGCCCGGTGCCCGACCCGGCCGGCATTGCTCCTGAAGCGCTCGTCCTGCGCCAGTTCGGGCCGGCCGAGAACGGCCACGAGGCGGCCGAACTGCCCGTCATTGCCCACCGCCACGATCACATGGCCGTCGGCCACCGGAAACACCTGGTAGGGCACGATGTTGGGATGGGCATTGCCCATGCGCCGAGGAGCCTTGCCCGAGGCCAGATAGTTCATGGCCTGGTTGGCGAGCACGCTCGTCTGCACGTCGAGGAGCGCCATGTCGAGATGCGCGCCCTCCCCCGTGGCGTCGCGTTTGCGAAGCGCCGCGAGGATGCCGACGACCGAATAGACCCCGGTGAAGATGTCCACATAGGCTACGCCGATCTTCTGCGGCTCGCCGTCCGGATCGCCGGTCAGGTCCATGATGCCGCCCATGCCCTGGATCATGAAATCGTAGCCGGCGCGGGAGGCGTAGGGCCCGTCCTGGCCGAAGCCCGTGATCGAGCAATAGACGAGGCGCGGGTTGACCTGTTTCAGGCTCGCGTAGTCGAGCCCGTATTTCTTCAGGCCGCCGACCTTGAAGTTCTCGATGACGACGTCCGCATGGGCAGCAAGCTTGCGCACGAGTTCCTGCCCCTCGGGCGTCTCGAAATCGGCGGCGATGGAGCGCTTGCCGCGGTTGCAGGAATGAAAATAGGCAGCGGAGAGATCGCCGCCGTCTTCTGCCTCGACGAAGGGTGGTCCCCAGGCCCGGGTGTCGTCGCCCGCTCCCGGCCGCTCGACCTTCACCACATCGGCGCCGAGATCGGCCAGCAGCTGGCCGACCCAGGGACCGGCGAGGATGCGCGCGAGTTCGAGGACTTTCAGGCCTTCGAGCGGTTTCATAGGGCTCAATCCATCACCGCATCGAGGCCGCGCTTCAACCCGATGAAGGACAGGACGCGACGGGCCGCGAGCAGCGTGCCGGCCACGTAGGGAGCAGCCGATGAACCGGCATCGTGACGGATCACGAGCCGCTCGTTGTCGGCTCCGAACACCGCCTCGCAGGAGAGCACAAAGGACGGCATGCGCAGGGAATGGACCTGCACCGGCTCCCTGGTCCCAAGCGCACCGCCGCGGGTCTCCTGCACGCCGACCAGCTCATGCGGCGGCTTCGACGTTGCGGACTGGCGCACCTCGCTGAGCAGTTCCGCCAGTTCGCGCGCCGTCCCGGAGGGTGTATCGGGCTTTTTCGCGGAGGCGTAGTCGATGACCTCCACATCCGACACATAGCGGGCCGCCTCCAGGGCAAACCGGCGCAGCAGCGTCGCCGTAATCGAAAAGTTGCCGGCAGCGAGCACGCCGCGCTCGGCCTTGAGCGCCTGACGGTCGATCTCCGCATAATCTTCCGCCGAGAGGCCGGACGTGCCGACGATCACGTGGCGGCGATGCGCCAGAGCCGTCAGGGCATGCGCCTTGACGACCCCGGGCTTGGTGTAATCGATCACCACGTCGGAAGGAGCTTTCAGAGCCTCTTCCAAGGTGGCGCTGACCTGAACGCCGAGACGGGGGAGACCAGCCGCCTCGCCCGCATCCTGCCCTGCCGCGCTGCGGCTGACCGCGCCCGCCAGCTTGAGATCGCCCGAGGCGGCGATTGCCGCGACGAGAGCTTTGCCGACCCAACCGGTCGAGCCGACCAAGGTGATCCGAAGTGACATGAGCTACCAGCCTTCTCTCAGAAGAACGCCTGCAGGCCGGTCTGCGCACGGCCCAGGATGAGAGCGTGCACGTCGTGCGTGCCCTCATAGGTGTTCACGGTTTCCAGGTTCTGCGCATGGCGCATGACATGATATTCCTCTTGGATACCATTTCCGCCATGCATATCGCGGGCTTGGCGGGCGATATCGAGCGCCTTGCCGCAATTGTTGCGCTTGACCAGCGAAATCATCTCCGGCGCCACGCGGCCCTCGTCGAACAGACGTCCCACGCGCAGGGACGCGTGAAGGCCGAGAGTGATCTCGGTCATCATGTCGGCGAGCTTCTTCTGCACGAGCTGGGTCGCGGCGAGCGGCCGGTCGAACTGCTTGCGGTCGAGGGTGTATTGCCGCGCCCGGTGCCAGCAATCTTCCGCCGCACCCAGGGAGCCCCAGGAGATGCCGTAGCGCGCGCGGTTGAGGCAGCCGAAGGGTCCCTTCAGGCCGGACACGTTAGGAAGCAGCGCATCCTCGCCGACCTCGACGTCGTCCATGACGATCTCGCCGGTGATCGAGGCCCGAAGCGAGAGCTTGCCGCCGATCTTCGGAGCGGATAGGCCCTTCATGCCCTTGTCGAGCACGAAGCCGCGGATCTGGTTGTCATGCGCCTCGGACTTGGCCCAGACCACGAAGACATCCGCGATGGGCGAGTTCGAGATCCACGTCTTGGAGCCGGAGAGGCGATAGCCGCCGTCGGTCTTCACGGCGCGGGTCTTCATGCCGGCCGGATCGGAGCCGGCATCCGGCTCGGTCAGGCCGAAGCAGCCGACGAATTCGCCGGAGGCGAGCTTGGGCAGATACTTCCGGCGCTGCTCCTCCGAGCCATAGGCGTAGATCGGATACATGACGAGGGAGGATTGCACGCTCATCATGGAGCGGTAGCCGGAATCGACGCGCTCCACCTCGCGCGCCACGAGGCCATAGGCGACGTAGGACGCGCCGGCGCAACCGTATTCCTCCGGCAGGGTCACGCCGAGGAGGCCGAGATCGCCCATCTCGTTGAAGATGGCGCGGTCGGTCTTCTCCTCGCGATAGGCCTCGATCACGCGGGGCAGCAGCTTGTCCTGCGCATAGGCCCGGGCCGTGTCGCGGATCATGCGCTCGTCATCGGTGAGGAGGTCGTCGAGAAGGAGCGGATCCTCCCAGGTGAACTTCGCATATTCCTGAGAACCGGCCATGACGATCATCCTTCCCAAAGAGTGTGGGGTCAGCCGCTCAGGCTAACCAAAGCCATTGAAATTGACCGGCAAAATCGCGCTGGACAGGCCAAATGTAAATCGACATCTTCGCAGCAGGTTATTCTCAACCGGAATGAACGTGTGTTTCGTCGCGGCTTCCTGCCCAATATGGGCAACCTCCTCGCCTTCGAGGCTACCGCCCGCCATGGCAGCGTGTCGAGAGCCGCAGAGGAACTGAACCTGACGCAGAGCGCCGTCTCGCGGCAGATCCAGCAGCTGGAGGAATCCCTCGGCGTCTCCCTGTTCAGCCGATCCCGGCAAAGGGTCGTGCTCACCGATGTGGGGCGCATGTATGCCTCGCAGGTCAGGACCACCCTGTCCGAGCTGTCCGACGCCACCCATCAGGCGATCGCGCTCTCCGGCACGAGCGGCGTCCTGAATCTTGCGACCCTGCCGACCTTCGGCACCCGCTGGCTCATTCCCCGCATTCCCGACTTCTTCGCCCGCCATCCTGGGGCGACGGTGAATTTCGGCGTGCGTCTCGTGCCCTTCGACTTCGCCGCCGAGCCCTTCGATGCCGCCATCCATTTCGGCGAGCCGCATTGGCCCGGCGCGGTGTGCGAATTGCTGCGCACGGAGGAGGCGGTGCCTGTCTGCAGCCCGGCCTACCGGCAGCGGGAGAACCTGCACGCGCCGCAGGACCTGACGCGCGCCACCCTGCTCCAGCAGAGCACCCGACCGACGGCCTGGGCGGAATGGTTCGCCGGCGTCGGAGTGAAGGTGGGCAATCCTCTGCGCGGCCCGCGCTTCGAGCAGTTCGCCATGGTCGCGCAGGCGGCCGCGGCAGGCCTGGGCGCCGCTCTCATCCCGCATTTCCTGATCGCGGACGAGCTGGCCTCCGGCCGCCTGGAGATCCTCTTTCCCAAAAGCCTCGTCAGCGGCGGCGCCTATTATCTCGTCTATCCCGAGCACAAGGCGGAGACGCCGCTCCTGCGCTCCTTCCGCGACTGGATCCTCGCCGAGATCCGTCAGGGATAATCCCGCTTCGGCTTCATGATGCGGAAGCTCAAGGTGAGCGCCACGAGGGCGCAGACGAAGATGGCGCTGACCATCGACAGGGACGTGCCGTTATAGGACAGGCTCACCAGAACGATGATGATGGCACCGGTACCGAGCTGAAGGGTGCCCATGAGCGCCGAAGCCGTTCCGGCGATCGGGCCATGCTCCTCGAGAGCGAGCACCGCCGTCGAGGGAATGACATAGCCGAGGCAGCCGAAGGAGAGAAACAGCAGGCCCCAGAGGACGAAGGCGTTGTCGACCCCGAGGACTGTGAGCACGAACAGCAGGCTCACCAGCATGGCGAAGCCCGAGATCGCGGTCCGCACCACCCGCTCGGCGCCGAAGCGGCGCATGAAGATGCTGTTGAACTGGGCGCTGCCGATGAAGGCGATGGCGTTCGACGCGAAGATCATGCTGTAGGCCGAGGGCGAGAGGCCGAAATGCTCGATGAAGATCACCGAGGAGCCGGCGAGATAGGCAAAGAAGCTCGCCTGGCTGAAACCGCCGATGAAGGCGAGCCCTAGGAAGCGCCTGTCCTTCAGGAGGCGTCCGTAGGTGGCGAAGGCCTGCCCCAGACCCCTGCGTTCTTCGCCCGGCTTATGGGTTTCCGGCAGGAGGAAGACCACGACGGCGAGGCCCGCGAGGCCGATGGCCGCTATCGCCCAGAAGATCACGCGCCAGCTGAAGAACGCGGTCAGCGTGCTTCCGGCCAGCGGCGCGAGGATCGGCGAGACGCTGAAGACGAGCATGGTGGTGGCCATCAGCCGGGCCGCCTCGTGCCCGGTATGCAGATCGCGAATGATGGCGCGCGGAATCACCATGGCGGCGCAGGAGCCGACGCCCTGCAGGAAGCGGAACGCGACCAGGGTTTCGACATTGGGTGCAAAGCTGCAGCCGATCCCCGCAACGACGAACAGCCCCAGGCCGAAATAAAGCGGAGGCTTGCGGCCGAATCGGTCGGACAGCGGCCCGTAGACGATCTGGCAGACGGAGACCGCGAGGAAGAAGCTCATCAGGCTCATCTGCACGGCGCTGACATCAACCTGGAACTCGCGGGCGATGGCTGGGAACGACGGCAGGTACATGTCGATGGCAAAGGGCCCGACGGCGGACAGCATGCCGAGGACGAGCGCGTTGCGCAGAAAGGCGGACTTCATCGGAAACGGCTTTCGTAGCCCCGGCCGGTCGGCCGGGATTGAGAAAACGGCCTGAACGCGGTGCGGATCAGGTCAGGGCATCTGGACGGAAAAGGATGGGGGTCCCCAGGGGGCTAGCGCGCCGAAGGATGTGCATTGCTTGTATGCCCTCTGGCGCTGAGGTCAAGCCTGGCCTACCCTCGAAGCTGGACTATAATCCGCTCTTGGACGTGCGCTTACCTTTCGTTAACCATGAATGGTGATAGCTGATTAACCATCCAGCTGAACGGGACTCATCGCAAAGGAGGTCTTGGCTCCTCTGCGAGGCTTCCTTCTTCGGCTGTCCGGCTGGCCACCAGAGTTTTCAAAGTTCTTCATGATTTCTTCGACGCCCCAGAATCGGATGAGCTTCGGCGCCAGGCCGTCGGACGCTTTCGCCGGTTCCGTCCGTCCATCCTGCCTGGGCGCGGCCGTGAAGGCCGTTCTCGCTACGGCGGTCCTGACCACCCTGTCCGCCTGTGCGGGGCGCTCCGATCTCGGATTTGCCACCCTCATGTCCGAGGTCCCGGCGACGCGGGCGATCATCGTCCCCCCACCCGGCGGCCCCTCCGTCGTCGCCGTCCTGCAGCGCTCGTATCAGGACGGCCTGTCGCAGGAGATCGCGCTCTCGACCGCCTCGCTCACCACCGGGCAGAATGCCTTCTACGTCAGCATGCTCAACAACACACAGGCCAATCCCGAACAGTCGGAGACGCTGTCGCTCCCGTCTCTCTCCCAGGACCGGCTCCTGTCGGAGATGGAAGAGCGGATGCCGGGCGTCGAGATGCAGACATCGCTGGTCTATGTGCAGAACAAGTTCGGGCCTTTCGGCTTCGCGACGGGCCGGTCGTCCAGCGGCGACCTCTGCCTCTATGCATGGCAGCGGATCGAACCGGACGAGCCGGCCGTCTTCCTGCCGGGCGGCTCGGTTTCTGTCCGCCTGCGCCTATGCGATGCGGACGCCACCGTCGAGCAGCTCCTGAGAGTCTTCTACGGCTTCACCATTGCCGCCTACTACCGCCAGGAATCCTGGAATCCCTATGGCGATCCGCCGCCGCCGCCGGCCCAGCTCGGCGAGACGAACGCACCGATGTATCCGCTGGGCCTCGGCAGCGACACGACGACCGTCCGCCGCCGGAGCGTTTCCGGGGAAACCCGCCGCGTCGTTCCGGCAGCGCCAAGGCGCATGATCGACAAGGACTCCGCGACGCCGGCGATCCCCGAGCCCTCCTCGCCGCTGCCGACGGCGCCCGAGAGCGGATACCCCGTCGTGCCGCCTCCTCCGAGCCAGTAATCGTGCCTCATGGGAAAATGTTATTAAGTTGCAATAACATAGCATTTACCCATGTGACATTAGGCCTAAGCTACACTATCGATATATTCATGGATCCTAGACTATTCTTCGATTAAGCATCCCTCCTCCCACGCAAAACCTTTGAGCCGAGAACATAGACGATGCGAGCAGGTCTTATCGTGGCCTTGTGGGCTGTGGCGGCGGTACTGATCATGTCGATCGTGGCTCTTCCCATCAGCCTTCAGGCGCATCTCGTTGCGGGCCTCACGGTCGTGGCCTGCATGATCATCATCAAGTTCATGCGCGCCCAGGGCATCTGGCGCCTGATCGCGCTGGCTCTCGGCACCGCCATCGTCCTGCGCTACGTCTTCTGGCGCACCACCAGCACCATCCCGCCGATCACCGAGGTGGCGAGCTTCATCCCGGGCTTCCTGCTCTATCTGGCCGAGATGTACAGCGTCATGATGCTGTTCTTGAGCCTTTTCGTGGTGTCCAGCCCTCTGCCTTCGCGCAAGGCTCCCCAGATCGACCCGCAGAACCTGCCGACCGTCGACATCTTCGTCCCGAGCTACAACGAGGGTTCCGACCTGCTGGCCACCACGCTCGCCGCCGCGAAGGCCATGACCTATCCCGCCGACAAGATGACGGTCTGGCTTCTGGACGACGGCGGCACGGACGAGAAGTGCAATTCGAGCAACACCGCCGCCGCCCAGCAGGCGCGCGAACGCCGCGCCGAGCTGCAGGCCATGTGCGCGTCCCTCGACGTGAAATACCTGACCCGCGCCCGCAACGTGCATGCCAAGGCGGGCAACCTCAACAACGGCCTCGAGAACTCGACCGCCGATCTGGTCGCCGTCTTCGATGCCGACCACGCCCCGGCCCGCAGCTTCCTCACCGAGACGGTCGGGTACTTCACCAAGGACAAGAGCCTGTTCCTGGTCCAGACGCCGCACTTCTTCATCAATCCCGACCCGCTCGAGCGCAATCTCGGCACGTTCCAGACCATGCCGTCCGAGAACGAGATGTTCTACGGCGTCATCCAGCGCGGCCTCGACAAGTGGGATGCCGCCTTCTTCTGCGGCTCGGCCGCCGTGCTCCGGCGCGAGGCCCTGCAGGAAACCAACGGATTCAGCGGCGTCAGCATCACCGAGGATTGCGAGACCGCGCTCGAGCTCCATTCCCGCGGCTGGACGAGCGTCTATGTGGACAAGCCGCTCATCGCCGGCCTGCAGCCGGACAGCTTCGCCAGCTTCATCGGCCAGCGCTCGCGATGGGCGCAAGGCATGATGCAGATCCTGCGCTACAAGTTTCCGCCCCTCAAGCGCGGGCTGAAGATCTCACAGCGCCTGTGCTACATGTCGAGCAGCATGTTCTGGCTGTTCCCGTTCTCGCGGTTCTGCTTCCTCGTCTCGCCGCTGTGCTACCTGTTCTTCTCGCTCGAGATCTTCACCGCATCGGGAGGTGAGTTCTTCGCCTATACGTTCACCTACATGATGGTGAACTTCATGATGCAGAACTATCTCTATGGCCGCTACCGCTGGCCGTGGATCTCGGATCTCTACGAATACATCCAGACGATCTATCTCTTGCCGGCCGTGCTCTCGGTGATCGCCAATCCCAGCAAGCCCACCTTCAAGGTGACGGCGAAGAACGAGTCCATGGAGGAGAGCCGGGTCTCGGAACTGGGTACGCCGTACTTCATCATCTTCGGCATCCTGATCCTTGGCGTCATCGCCACCGGCATCCGCGTGTGGGCCGAGCCTTACAAGGCCGACCTGACCCTCGTGACGGGCGCCTGGAACGTGCTCAATCTCATCATCGCAGGCTGCGCGCTGGGTGTCGTCTCGGAGCGAGCCACGAGGCGTCAGAGCCACCGTGTCCGCGTCGAGCGGCCCTGCCGCTTCATCATGGGCGACGAGATCATCGATGCCGTCCTGAAAGACGTATCCGTGGGCGGCGGCAGGCTCCACGTGCCGCCCTCGGCCGAGCCGCGCCTCAAGAAGGGGACCGCGGGCACGCTCGAATTCCAGCCCTTCGCCAATCTTCCCGTTCAGCACCTGCCGGTGGAGATCCGCAAGGTCGGCATGGACGACAAGGGCCTGCTGCTGGGCTGCCGCTTCCTGATCGAGAAGGCCGAACATCGCCGGATGATCGCCGACCTCGTCTTCGCCAATGCGGACCAGTGGAGCAACTTCCAGAAGAACCGGCACCACGACATCGGCGTTCTCCGCGGGACGCTGTGGTTCTTCATGGTCGCGTTCTATCAGACCGGACGCGGTCTCTCCTATTTCCTCGGCCTGCAGAGGATCGGCAGCTCCAGCCCGCCGGCGCCCTCCGTCGCCTCGGCTGCCAAGTAGAGGTGCTTCGTGCGTTTGGTTCTGATCCTCCCTCTGCTCGCCTTGCAGGCTCTGGGTGCCACGCAAGCCGCCGCGCAGTCCGCGCCCTTCACCATGTCGCCCGGCTCCCAGGGCGCGCCGCCGGCGGCGAGGACCCCGCCCCGGCCCGAGCCCGCAGCACCCGCGCCCTCCCCCGGCCAGGCCTTCGAGATGCGCCAGCCCGGCACGGCATCTACCGCGCCTCCCGCAGCCCAGCCGGCGCCCGTGCCACCGAGCGCGGGAACGCCCTTCAACATCGGGCCGCAGCGCCAGAACCCCGCGGCATCGGCGCCTCCCCCCGCGCCTCAGACCGGCATTGCGCCGGCCAGACAGCCGGCCCCGGCAGCGCGCAGCGGCGTGCGGAACGAGCGGCCGGTTCTTCCCTTCGAAACGGTTCGCCTGGAGGGTGAGACGGATGCGAAGTCCTGGACGTTCCACCTGACGCAGGACGAGGCGACGAGCGGCGCCTCCATCGCGCTGGGCTTCAAGAACGCGGTCGTGGTCATGCCCGAGGGTTCGCGCCTGCGGATCGCGATCAACGGGGAATCGGTGGTCGACACACCGATCTCTTCGCCGAACGACATCAAGCGCATGACCGCAGCAATCCGCCCCGGTCTCCTGCGGGCGGGACAGAACATCATCCGCGCGGAGGCCTTCCAGCGCCACCGCACCGACTGCACCATCGATGCCACCTACGAGCTCTGGACCGACCTCGACTCGGCCACCACCAAGCTCGTCTTCGCCGAAGGTGCGGCCAAGACCCTGCGCGGCCTCGACGACCTGCCGGCGGTCGGCGTCGACAGCACGGGGGTGACGACGATCCGGGTGGTTGCGCCCAAGATCTACCGCCCGGAAATCCGCGACCGCCTCCTGCGCCTTGTGCAGCTGGTGGCCCTGCGCGGGCGCTATGCCCATCCGGTGATCCAGGTAGTGGAATCCGATCCCGGCCCTTCCCCCGTCGGCACGATCAAGGTGGCCATGGGCCTGGCCGGCGAATTGCGCGGAATGGTGGCGGGCATGCCGGATGCAGCCTCTTCGCAGCCGCTGACCATGATGATGCAGGAGCCCGGATCCCTGGGCTCGACCCTCGTCGTCTCCGGACCGACCTGGCAGGACCTCGACACCGCCATCGGCATCGTCGGCGCGCAAGCCGTCAACACCGCCAATGTCGAGCGCGGCATTCTCGACACGGCCGCATGGCACTGGCCGGAGATCCTGACCGCCTTCGGCGCTCAATCCTTCCGCTTTGCCGATCTGGGCGTGCCGACGCAGGAATTCTCCGGGCGCCGCCTGAAGGCGGAATTTTCCATCAACCTGCCTTCGGATTTCTACGCGACCGAATACGGCGAGGCGATCCTGCATCTCGACGCGGCCTATACCGCCGCCGTCCGGCCGGGCAGCCACATCAACGTGTTCGTCAACGGCATGATCAGCACGCAGATGACGATCACCAAGCAGGGCGACATCGTCCGGCGTCATACCATCAGGCTGCCTCTCAGGAACTTCAAATCCGGCATCAACCAAGTCACCATCGAGGCGATTCTGCACACCGATGCCGACGAGCGCTGCGCCCCGGGGGAAACCCTCTCGGAGTCGAACCGCTTCGTTCTCTTCGACACCTCGACCCTCGAGTTCCCGACCTACGGACGCATCGGGCGCGTGCCGGATCTTGCCGTCATGAGCACGGGCAGCTTCCCGGACCAAGACCTTCCGACAACCATTGTCCTGGCACGGCCCGACCCGCTCAACTATTCCGCCGCCGGCACTCTGCTCGCCCGCATGGCGCGCAGCGGCGGCACGCCCGTGCGGGCGCAGTTCGCCAATGCAGCCTCGGCGGACAACGGATCCGTGCTCTTCATCGGCGCCGTCGATCAGATCCCATCGGGCTTCCTCAACCACGTGAAGGTTTCCGAGCATCTGCGTATGATCTGGCCTTCGACGCCTACGGGTGACAGGGCGGGACCGCAGGTGGCCAGCTCGGATTTCAGCCTTCCCACGGCGCAGGTCTCGCCCGACCGTCCGGCTACCGCGTCGACCGACGAGGTCCGCCGACGCTGGTCGGACACGTTCCAGCGGCGCGGCTTTTTCCAGCAGACCCTCGGCACGCTGCAGGGCTGGATGGAAAAGACCTTCAGCCTCTCCCTCAGTTCCCTGTCGCTGGAAGAGCGCACCGACGCGCCCTACGAGCCGCCGCAGCGCGCCTCCCTGCTCCTGGCCCAGAACCAGACCGACACGGCCGGCGTCTGGACCCTTCTGACCGCGCGCACCGACCGCGCTCTGGCGGACGAGATGGCCCGCCTCGCCAACCCGATGCTCTGGTCCCAGGTCGCGGGCAGGGCCGTCGCTCTGGAGCCCAGGGAGATGAAGCTGCAGGTCGAGCCCATCAACGACTATCGCTTCGTCCAGACGCAGCCGCTTTCTTTAAGGAACATGCGCCTCGTCGCGGCCAACTGGATGTCCGCCAACATCATTCAATACGCGATTCTCATGCTGGCAGGCTGCATGTTCCTGGGCGTTGCGACCTATCTGCTTCTGAACCGCCTGGGACGCAGGCCATGACGGTCAGCGCGCATCGTCCCAAGCGAATCCTGCCCTGGCTCGTCACTGCAATTCTCATTCTCACCGGGACGATGGCCTCCTCCCAAACCCTCTCCGTCCAGCCGCTGAATCTGGTGGGAACCGTCTCAGCAGCCGACTGGGAGGCCTATCGCTCCCGTTTCGTCGAGGACAGCGGACGGGTTGTCGACACAGCCAACGGCAACATCAGCCACAGCGAGGGACAGGGCTATGGCTTGCTGCTCGCGCTGGCGGCTGGGGACCGACGCTCCTTCGAGCAGATCTGGAACTTCACCTTCACCGAACTTCTCATCCGCGACGACGGCCTCGCAGTCTGGAAATGGGACCCCAGCAGCAAGCCGCGGATCACCGACCGCAACAATGCGACCGACGGCGACCTTCTCATCGCCTATGCGCTCGCAAGGGCCGGAGCCGCCTGGCAGGAAACCCGCTACACCAACGCGGCGCAGAAGCTCGCCAAGGCCATCGGCAAAAGCACCTTGAGCCGAACCGGAGGCTCCCTCGTCCTGCTTCCCGGCTCCCAGGGCTTCGGCGCCGGCGATCGACCGGACGGTCCGGTCATCAATCTCTCCTACTGGATTTTCGAAGCATTCCCGGTCATGGCGGCCCTGGCGCCGGAATATGAGTGGACCCGCGTCTGGCGCGATGGGGTCTTGCTGCTGCAGCAGGCGACCTCGGGCCGGGTGCGGCTTCCGGCCGATTGGATTTCCCTGCAAAACGGCTTGCAACCTAAGCCTGCCGATGGCTTTCCCCCAGAATTCGGTTACAACTCGTTAAGGATACCGCTTTACCTGTTGAGAGCAGGGATGACCGAAATGGAGTGGCTGAGAGCTCTCAAGCAGCGCTGGTCTGCGGAGAACGAAGGGGTTGCCGTGGTCAACGTCGTCACCGGTCAGGTACGCGAGCGGCTCACCGACCAGGGTTATGCCATGCTTCCCGCCGTGCTCGCCTGCGCGCTCGACGGGACGCCGATTCCGGAGCCGCTGAGGACCTTCGAGCCGAGCCTCTATTACCCGTCGACCCTGTATCTCTTGGCAAAATCCCTGCTCGGTGAAAAATATCCGCAATGCGTCTAGTCGGCAGCGCCATCATCATTGCGGTTGCAATCCTCGGCTTCGCAGCGATCGCGCAGCAGACGGGCACGGGCGGCAATCAGCCGCCTGCCGAAGCGCCGCCCGCACCGATACCTCCGACGAACGGCTCCCCGTCTCAGACCCCATCGCAGCCACAGGTCGATGAATCGGCGCTGCGCTATTTCGCATCCCAGGGCGACACCCGCCGAGTGAATGCCGAAATCGCCCGGCTGCGCGCGCTCTATCCCAATTGGACCCCGCCGAGCGACCTCTCCCAGCTCTCCGGCAGCCCGGGTGCCCCGCCGCCGGATCCGCTCATCGAACGGCTCTGGAACCTTTATCGCGAGGATCGCATCGCAGAGGTGCGCGCGGCCATTGCCGAGCGCCAGACCACGGATGCAGCCTGGAAGCCACCGGAGGAGCTGGTCACGGCCCTCGAGACGGTCGAAGCGCGCCGCCGCCTGACCAACGCGTCGGATACGGGCCAATGGCGGACGGTCCTCTCGGTGGCGACGGAGGCGCCCGGCCTTCTCACCTGCATGAACGTCGACGTGCTCTGGCGCGTGGCGGAGGCCTTCGCCCGCACCGACCAGCCGAACCGGACGCGGGACGTCTACACCTATATCCTGACGAACTGCGCCAATCCGGCCGAGCGCCTGGCGACCCTGCAGAAGGCCCTCCTCGTTCTGCCCGAGCCGCAGGTGACGGCCCTGCTCCAGTTCGAGCGCAGGACCGGCGAGACCCCGGACGATTTCGGTTCGATCCGCGACGAACTTGCCCGCCGCCGGGTCGAGCGCGCCTCCCTCGACAGCAAGATGACCGCATCGGCAGACGACCTCGCCGTCGTCGAGCGGCTGGTTCAGACCAGCGGCGAAGCGGGCCCCGTGCTGATCCTCGGATGGTACAACTACCATCACAACAATCCCACGCGGGCGCTCGAACTGTTCAAGACGGCTCTCGACCGCAACGCCGGCCCGAACGCGGCGGAGGGCTATGCCATGACCTTGCGGGCGCTCAACCGCCTCGCAGAGGCCGAAGCCTTCGCCTATGAGTGGCGCGAGCGCGCGCCCGAGAACATGAAGATCTATCTCGATGTGGCGACGGCTCTCCTCAGCCAGGATCCGCCACCGCGCCTCGATACGCAGGTGATTGGCCGGATCGTGCCGGTGGTGATGGCGCAGCGCTTCTCCGACGCGGCCCAGGCGCTTGGCTGGTACTCCTACAACACGGAACAGATCCGCACGGCGCGCGACTGGTTCCGCACAGCCCTGAGCTGGAAGGCCGATGACGAGCCGTCCGCCTATGGGCTCGCCCTGTCGACGCAGCGCCTGAACGACCGCGGCGGCTTCAATGCCGTCGTCGCCCAATGGCGCAGCCGCTCCCAGCGCATCGCCGATCTTGCGGACGGCGTGAATCCAGCAACGAGACAAGCCGTCGTCGCACAGCCTGCCGTCCCGCAGCCGGCCATGACCGCTCCTCCTGCCATGGCTGCTCCGGTGGAAACCGCACCACCCGCGCAGCCGCGTTATGCGCCCCGCGAGGTCACGGTGGAGCGGGTCGAGACCGAACAGGCCTTCGTCCGGACCGAGGACAATGTGCGCCGTCGGCAATCGCAAGCGCGTTCGGCTCTGGGACGCAACTGCGCCATCACGCGCAATCCCAGCGGCCTCTCGGCCGATGCGGCCCTGACCCGCGGCTGGTGCCTGATGGAGGCCAACCGTCCTCTCGAGGCGGTAGACGCCTTCGATCGGGCAATCGCCAACGGCAGCAACCGCACCCGGGAGGAGGCGGCCTATGGCAAGTCCCTCGCCTATCTGCGCAAGAACCTGACCTCGGAAGCGGCCGTGGCGGCTGCCGAGGCGCCTCAGACCCGCGAGCGCCAGGTGGAACTCGGAGCCTCGATCCTGACCCAGCGAGCGCTTGCCGCCTACCGGGACGGACGCTACGTGGAGACGCTCCACGCCCTGAGCGAGCGGGCCCGGCTCGTGCCCGAGCAGAACGACCTGCTGCTGATCCGCGCCTGGTCCTATCTCAAGCTCGGACGCTACGATGATGCCGCGAAGATCTTCCGCGCCGTTCAGCAGACCGGCTATTCGGAGGAGGCCGCCGCCGGCCTGAACGCCATTCTCGAGGTCACCGGACAGATGCGCTATTAGCGCGGCCGCCAACGTCCCGCTGTTGCCGGCTGAAACTTTGTGCCTATTTTAAGCCGCGGGCGCGCCCGCCCTTTCCTACCCCTCCTGCGATCAGAGCGATGGCGAGCCTGCAGATCATAGTCTTCGACGTGTGCGGCACCGCCTGCGCCCTGCACAGGAGTGCGGCGCGGGAGTTCCTGCCCTTGCCGCGCCTGTGGCGTCCGCCGGCCCTGCCGAGGCCGGTCGCGGGCTTCTTCAATTTGAGCGGGCGCGCGATCCCCGTTCTTCGGCTCGACGTGCTTTTCGGACTTGCCCAGAAGAGTGACGATGCGGAAAGCGCGCTCTACCGGCATCTGATCGTCACCGGAGGTTTGGGTACTACGGAAACGACGGCGCTCCTCGTCGACCGGGTTCTGGACGTGGCGACCATCGATGCCTCCCGCCTTTCGCCCGTGCAGCAGGCCGACAGCCTCAACGGCTGCGTCGAGGCCGAGGTCACATGGCAGGACCGCCTCGTCCACCTACTCACGCTCGAGCGCATCCTGCTCGCCGAAGAGCGGCAGGCGCTCGCGGAACTCGGACGTCAGGCCCAGAACCGGCTCGGCGAATGGGCGGTTCAGGCTTGATGGCGGCACGCGCCGCCCCGTTGATCGATGCCGGCTTTCCGCAGCTGAAAAACCGCATCATCGAGCGCACGGGGCATTTCTATTACCAGGATAAGGACGACCTCCTATGGGAGCGCGTGCGCAAACGCCTGCGCGCAACCGGTCTTCGCGATTCAACGCAATATCTGAGCCTTCTCGGCGATCCGATTTCGGGGCCTGCCGAATGGAGCCGGCTTGAAGCCGAGATCACCATCGGCGAGACCTTCTTCTTCCGCTATGCGGAACAGTTCGCCGCCCTGCGCGCGACGATCCTTCCCGAGATCGTCGCGCGCAAGAGCGCCACACGGCGGCTGCGCATCTGGAGCGCCGGCTCCTCCACGGGTGCCGAAGCCTATTCGCTTTCCATCCTTGTCAACGAGATCCTCGGCGAGAGCCTGAACGATTGGCGTGTCAGCATTCTCGGCACCGACATCAACGACGGCTTCCTCAAGGCGGCGCGGCAGGCGCAGTTCGGCAAATGGGCCCTGCGCTCGATGCCGGCGCCGGAAAGAGAGCGCTACTTCATCGGTGTCGACAAGGATCGGTGGCAGGTGCGGCCGGAGTTCCGCTCCGTCGTCCGCTTCGAGCGCCACAACCTGCTGAGTCTCCTCGACGGGACCTCTCCGCTCGAGTTCACTGATTTCGACCTGATCCTGTGCCGCAACGTCCTGATCTATTTTCACCCCGACGTCGTGATCCAGCTCGTGGGGGGCCTGCGCGAGCGCCTCGCCGAGGAAGGCTGGATGCTGCTCGGCCATGCGGAGCCCAACCCTGCCTTCTCGTCGATGATGCAGGTCGTGAACCTGCCGGGGACGGTTGCCTATCGCCGTGGCTCGAGCGAGGCGATGATTCCCGCCCCGTCCGTTGCGCAGCTCCCGGTCGTGCCCCCGGAGTGGAAGCCGCTCCTGCCCGCGCCCAAGCCGGTGGAGCCAACCAAGGCTCGGGTTCCGGCACGCCCGCCGCGCGTTCCGGCAAAGGCGCTTCCTGGTCCCGAGGAGCCCGATGCTCTGCTCGGCGAGATCCGCGCGCGAGCCGACGCGGGCGATTTCGCAACGGCGGACATGCTGTGCCGAAAAGCTCTGGCCGAACAGCCCTTGGACGCCACGCTGCATTTCTACCGCGGCCTCGTCCTGCGGGAACTCCGGCGTCCCGACGAGGCGGAGAAATGCTTCCTTAACAGCCTCTATCTCGATAAAAGCTTTGCCATGGCTCACTATCATCTCGGACTCCTGCTGCTCGCGGAGGGTAGATCCGGTCCCGGGAAACGCTCCCTGACCAATGCCGCCCGGATCGCGGCCGCAATGCCCGGCGACCGCCTGCTCGACGAAGCGGATGGGCTGACCGCGAAGGATCTGCGCGATCTCGTCCGCGTGCATCTTGACGCGAAGACGCCCGCCGGGCGCAGGGGCTGACCATGGCGAAATCCGTGCGCCGCAAGCTGCACCAGATGACTCAGATCCGGATCCGTTCCGCCGAGGAGCGGATTCGTCAGATCCTCGACCACAGAACCGAAGGTCTGGCCGCCCGCAAGGACGCGGCCTCGGCACCTGCCGAAACCCTCTCCCGCGCGCTGGTCTGCGGGTCGGGTCGCGAGCGTTTCGGCATCCCCGTGGAAGAGGTGGCCGAGGTCCTGCCGGCTCAGAAATGCGTGCCCGTCCCGGATGCGTCACCGGCCCTGATCGGTCTCTTCGGCCGCGGCGGACGGCTTGTGAGCGTGATCGATTTGGCGACCGCCCTGGGCCTGGAACCCGCCACTGCCGACGAGGGTCAGCACTTCGTGCTGCTGCGGCGCGAGCAGCCCCAGGTGGCGCTGAGGGTCGAGCGCGCCTTTGCGGTCTCCGAGATTCTCCCGCTGACCGGCGCGGAGGCTGCCGGCTTCCGAAACGATGCAGTCACCGGCTATGCCAGACCCGCGGCCGAGATGGCCGATCGCGACGAAACCCTTTCCCTTCTCGATACAGAACGCCTCCTGCGTCCTTTCCTGTCATCTTCCCCTGTTCCTGGAGTCTGACGTGACGATCTCGATCGCCAACCGTATTCTTCTCGGCTTCGCCGTCATCGTCGCGCTGATGGTCGGGCTCGGCATCTATGCCATCAACCAGCTCGACGACGTCCGCCAATCGACGGAAACGATCGTCACGCGCGACCTCGCTCTGATGCGTCAGCTCGAGGACGTCTCCGAGCGGCAGAACACCATGCGCGGACTGCGCGAGGAAATCCTCTCCCGCTTCTTCCTGCGCTCGCTCGGTCAGCAGCAGGGGGCCGGCGACGACCTTGCCCGCTCCTGGGAGCAGCAGGCCGCGGCAACCGAAGCGTCCCTCGAGCAGACCCTTGCCACGGTGAACGGTTTTGCGGCGAACTCGGTCACGTCGCAGCGGGCCGACGCCTGGCGGCGCATCATCGAATCCCTGAACAGGGCAGGCAGCGACCTGCGCCAATTGCGCTCGACCAGCGAGCGGCAGTTCGCAGCCCTTCAGAACAACGATCTCCCCGCGGTGACTGCCAGCCAGAGCGCACTGAACGGCAGCCGCGAATCCTGGAGCCGCAATCTCGCACAATCCCGCAGCATCCTCAGCGAAGCGATCACCATCGGGCAGCGGCGGATCGGCGAGGTCTACGAGCAGAGCCGGATGTCGATCATCCTGGCCCTGGCCGGTGCTGCCATCCTGAGCGTCGTGATCACCTACGCCCTGCGCTCGTCCATCACCGGCCCGCTCGGCACCTTCATGGGCTTCGTCGAGCGTGTCGGACGCGGAGAGCTCGGAGGCCAGATGGCGGTGACGGGCAAGGACGAGATCGGGCATCTCGGCACGACCCTCAACACCATGGTCGACGGGTTGCGGCAACTCGCCCGCCAAAGCCGCGAGGCGACCGAGAACCTGAACGCCGCGGCAGCGGAGATCCGCGCCTCGACCCAGGAGCAGGCAGCCTCCGTGGAAGAGCAGCTTGCCGCGGTGCAGGAGACCGCCGCCACCGTGGACGAGATCACCCATTCGGGCACGCAGATCGGCAAGCGCGCCCAGGAGGTCATCGCATCGGCACAGGCAGCCGCGCAGACCAGCATTTCCGGCCTGCAGGCCGTGGAGGAAACGGCCCGCGCCATGGATTCCATCCGCGAGCAGGCGGAAGCGGTGGCGGAGAACATCGTGGCCTTGAGCGAGAAGACGCAGGCCGTCGGCGAGATCATCTCGTCGGTCAACGACATTTCGGAGCGCACGCATCTTCTCGCCCTCAATGCGGCGATCGAGGCGGCGGCAGCCGGCGAGAACGGCCGCAGCTTCGCGGTGGTGGCCTCTGAGATGAAGACCCTCGCCGATCAGGCGAAGGATGCGACGCTGCAGGTGCGCTCGATCCTCGGCGACATCCAGCGCGGCATCAACTCGTCCGTGATGCTGACCGAGGAAGCCGTGAAGCGCGTCGCCGCCGGCAAGGAGCGCACGGACATCACGCAGCAGACCATCACCGGCATCTCAAGCCAGATCCAGGAGAGCGTCCAGACCTTCCAGCAGATCATCGCCTCGACCAACCAGCAGCAGCTCGGAATCGAGCAGGTGATGGGCGCACTTCAGAACATCCGCCAGGCGAGCCAGCAGACGGCGGCCGGCACGCGTCAGCTCGATACGGCAGCCGCCAATCTGTCCAGCCTCGCACAGCAGCTTCTCGGCCTTGCCGAGCGCTATCGCCTTTAATCCGGCGTCGATGAGGACGCGCGCATCGTGACGGATATCCGCAAGCAGCTCCTGGCCGCCTTCGACGCGGAGCATCGGGAGCATCTCCAGGCGATCCGCTCCGCGCTCGATCATGCGGATCGGGGCGAGATCGATCTGACGGACGTGTTCCGCCGAGCGCACAGTCTCAAGGGCGCTGCCCGCGCAGTCGACCTGCCGGCTGTCGAGGAGGTGGCGCATCAGCTCGAAGCGCTGTTCTCGCAAGTGCTCGAAGGGCAGCAATCGCTCGACGCGCCCACCGTCGCGACGGTGCGGCAGAACCTCGACCTGATCGAGGATCTCGTCGCGGATATGTCGAAGCCGCCGGAGCCGAAACCCCAGGCCCCCACCGTGCCGGCTTCGACGCCCGCATCCGGCGAACCGGAATCTCCGGCTCCGAAAGCCGATGCGACGGATAGCGGCGCGGGCTCCTATCTGCGCGTCGCCGCCGAGCAGATGGAGGAACTCTCCGATTCCATGTATCGGCTCCTGACGGAGCTGCAGGCGGATGAGGGCATCGACGACACGCTGCGGCAGATCGAGCAGGAGATTCGCGGGCTGCGCCGAGGCTGGGACCAGCTCTATGCGCAGGTGAACGCCTTAGGCTCCGCGGCTCGGCAAGAATCGAACGCGGCAGCGATACGAAGCGGCGGCTCCTTCGCCCCTCGCCTGCGCGATTTCGACCAGGGCCTGAAAACCCTGTTCCGCAGGCTGTCCGCCCTGTCGCGCGACCGGCGACAGTCGCGCTGGTCCATCGAGCAGGCCGCGAGCCAGGTGCGCGACAATATCGACCGCGTCTCGCTGGTATCGGCGGAAACGGTGTTCGGCGGCTTCGGCCACATGGTGCGCGAGATCGCCCGGAAGGCGGGACGGGACGTGCATGTGCGCAGCATCGGCCTCGACATCCAGGTGGACCGGCAGGTGCTCCAAGCGCTCAAGGATCCCGTGATGCATCTCCTGCGCAACGCGGTGAGCCACGGAGCGGAAATACCGGAGGAACGCGTCGCCAGGGGGAAGCCGGAGCGGGCCGAGGTGACCCTGGAGCTCGCCTCCCGCGGCGGGCGCCTCGCCATCAGCATCCGCGACGACGGGCGGGGACCGGATCTGCGCCGGATCGAGCAGGTAGCCATCGAGCGCGGCCTGCTCCAGCCACGCAGCCCCGACCATCCGCCTCCGATGTTGGATCAGCTGCTCGCCCTCGTCTTCGCGCCGGGGTTCTCGACCGCAGCCGAGGTGGACCGGCTCTCGGGGCGCGGCATGGGACTTTCCGTGGTGGCGGAAGCCGTGCGCAGGCTCCAGGGCAGCGTTCTCCTGCGGCCGCGCTATCCTCACGGAACCGAGGTTCTGCTGAACGTGCCCTTCACCGCGGCACGGCAGCCGCTGCTGCTGCTGGAGGCCGAGGAGCGGATGTTCGGGATGCCCTCGCATGCGGTCGAGCGGCTGCTGCGGCTGCGCTCCGACGGGCTGGAAAGTGTGGAAGGCCGTCCGGCCGCCCGGATCGAGATCGGGGGACAAGACGTTATCGTCCCAGTCGTCGCCCTCGCAGCCCTGACAGGATCCCCGAATGCCCCCCTCCCCACAGAGGCCGGACACGTGAAGGCCGTTCTTGTCCGTCACGGTTCCCGTACCTGCGCGCTTGCCGTCAACGCCTTCCACGACGTGCGCACCATGCTGGTGAGCGACGTTCAGGCGGTCGGGCTCGGCGAACTCGTCTCCGGAACCGTGCTTCTGGAAAACGAGATGCCAGCCCTGGTGCTGAGTCCCGACAAGCTGGTCGATCATTGGGTCAGGAACGAAGGCAGGCTCGCTGCGGGCGGCCTCGGCCTCGCCCAGTGGGCTCCCGAGGACGAGCGCCGCGCCAGAACGATCCTCGTGGTCGACGATTCCATCACCACCCGGACCCTCGAGAAGAGCATTCTCGAGGCGCAGGGCTACGAGGTTCTCCTCAGCGTCGACGGTATCGACGCACTGCATGTCCTGCGCTCGGGCGAGACGATCGTCGATCTCGTCATCGCCGATGTGGAAATGCCGCGCATGGACGGGTTCGGCCTGTTGCAGGCGATCAAGAACGACCCGAGGCTCTCCACCCTTCCCGTCATCCTGATGACCTCGCGCGCCGACCCGGAGGATGTGCGCAAGGGTCTCGATCTCGGCGCGAGCGCCTATATTACCAAGCAGAAGTTCGATCAGCGCGAGCTCTTGGCGACGATCGGGCAGGTGTTGTGAGTTTCGTCCGATGAGTATGGCGCCTCAGCCGCGGGTCCGTGTGATGGTCGTCGAGGATTCCCTCGTCGTCCGTCAGCTGCTGGTCCACATCATCGCCAGCGATCCCCGCCTCTTGGTGGCGGCCGCCGTCAGCTCGGCGGAGGAGGCCCTCCAGGAGATCGGCCGCGTGCAGCCGGACGTGATCTCGATGGATATCCGCCTGCCCGGGATGGACGGGTTGGAGGCGACCCGCCGGATCATGTCGGAGCAGCCGACGCCCATCGTCGTCATCGCCGACAGCATCGAGGATTCCTCGCTCAAGATCTCCATGAATGCTCTGAGAGCGGGCGCGCTCACCGTCGTGGAAAAGCCCGTCGGCCTCTCCAGCGCCGGCTATGCGGGGATCGCCAGCACCATCTGCACCCAGCTCTACATCATGAGCCAGGTCCCGGTGGTCCGTCAGCGCTCCTTCGCGCCATGGCGCGAGAAAACCATGTCCCCGGCTCCCAGGCGGGAGGCCGAATGGAAGGCGACGCGCCCGAGCGTCATGGGAATCGCCGCCTCGACCGGCGGGCCGCCGGCCCTTGCCAAGATCCTGAGCGCCCTGCCGGCAAATTTCCCGCTGCCGATCCTTCTCGTCCAGCACATGGGCGCTCCTTTCATGGAGGGCTTCGCCTCCTGGCTCAATGGACTGATGCCGCTCGACGTCCGGCTGGCGCAGGATCAGGAAATCCCGTCGGCCGGCTGCGTTTACGTCGCTCCCGGCGACCGGCATCTGCTCCTTTCCCCCGCGGGCACGCTGAGGGTGAGTGGCGATCCTCCCCTCGGCAATCAGCGCCCCTCGGCCACCATGCTGTTCCAGTCGATCGCGCGATCTGCCGGCCCGAGGGGACTCGGCGTCATTCTCACGGGGATGGGCGAGGACGGGGCGCAGGGCCTCGTCGAGATGCGCCAGGCAGGGGGCTATGCCCTGGCCGAGGATGAGAGCACGGCCGTCGTCTACGGCATGCCGGCAGCAGCGGCCCGCCTCGGGGGCGTCAATCTCAGCCTGCCCCTCGACCTGCTCGCACCGCGAATTCTGAAATTGGCGCAAGGGGACGGCGAATGAGCGCCGCCCCTGTCGCCCAGACCGCCGGAATCCTCCTGGTCGAAGATTCGGAGACTCAGGCGCTGCAGCTGCGCCATATGCTGGAGACGAACGGCTTTCACGTCTCGTGGCGCTCCACCGCGGAAGCCGCCCTCGACAGCCTGAACGAAAAGCTGCCCGATCTCGTCATCGCCGATTACCATCTGCCCGGCATGAACGGCGACGAGCTGACGCGGCAGATGCGGCTCAACGTGCGCACCCGGGCGCTCCCGGTGATCATGCTGACGGAAGCCCGGGAGCGTGCTGTCGAGCGCCAGGGGCTGGAGAGCGGCGCGGACGCCTACATTTCCAAATCGGCCGAGCAGGAGCTGATCATCCTGCGCATCAAGGCGCTGCTGCGCCGGCGCTCGTCGCCGATCGGCGATGCCCGGGAAGAGCGGCAATCCCCCAGCTTCGGCGCCTTCCGCCGCGCCTGCATCATCGTCGTGGACGACAGTCCCACCCGCAGCACCTATCTCCAGAACATGCTGACCCACGAGGGCTATGCGGTGACGGGAGCCCAGAACACTTCCGAGGCTCTCCGGCTGGTCCGCGCGCCGAACTCCACCTGGGACTGCGTTCTGGTGAACCTGCTCAGCCCAAGCTTCGACGGCATCGAGCTGTGCCGCCAACTGAACCTGTATCGTGGCCTCGCCCCGTTGCCCGGCACGGACGCCCCGACCTTCGCCATCGTTGGCCTCGGCAACGAGGAGGGTGGCGACATGCTCGCACGCGCCTTCGCCGCAGGCGTCGATGACATCGTTCCCTCGACGATCGAGCCCGACGTGATGCGCGTGCGCATCCGCGCCCTCGTCCGGCGCAAGCTGATGCAGGACGAGAACTGGCGCATCGAGGCGGAGCTGCGCGAGCGGGAGCTCGCCCTGGCGCGGGCACGGGCGGAAGCCGCCTCGGCGGAGGCGCTGGCCAATGCCAATCGCGAGCTCGAGGAGGCGAACGACCTCCTGAAGGGCACGCAGGCCCAGCTCGTCCAGGCGGCCAAGATGGCCTCCCTCGGCGAGCTCGTTGCAGGCATCGCGCACGAGATCAACAATCCTCTCGCCTTCATCCAGGCGCATCAGGGAACGGTGGACAGGCTCCTGGGCGAGATTGCCGCAAAGCTGCCGGCGGAGGCCGGGCTCGAGCGGCAGGTTCAGAAATCGCGCGACCGGGTCGCAGCCATGAAGCTGGGGCTCGCCCGGATTCAGGAACTCGTTCTCAACCTGAGGCGCTTCTCGCGCCTGGACGAAGGCGACTTCCAGACCGTCAACGTGCCTGAATCGATCGAGACCGTCCTCGCTCTCCTGGGCCACAAGCTCGGCACCCGGATCGACGTGCGCCGCCGCTACAACGCGGTTCCCGACCTCTATTGCTCGCCTGCCCTGCTGAACCAGGTGGTCATGAATATCGTCGGCAACGCCGCCGACGCGATCAAGGGGACCGGCGGCATAGACATTGAAACCGAGAGCAACAAGACAACCTATACGATCAGAATCAGCGATACGGGTCCGGGCATTCCTCCGGAATTGCGGGAGCGCATCTTTGAGCCGTTCTTTACGACCAAGCCCGTAGGGTCTGGAACTGGACTTGGTCTGGCTATCGCCTATAGCGTCGTTCAGGCCCACAAGGGATCGATCACGGTGGAGGCAGGCTCGCAGGGCGGCGCCAGCTTCATCATCACGATCCCGAGGCAGATTGTTGCATGACCTTGCCGAGTGAGATGAACCCAACGCATGGCACCATCCTGGTCGTCGACGACGAGCCGGACATCCTGATCGCCCTCGAGGACCTGTTCGAGGACGATTACCGGGTGCTGACCGCCTCGTCTCCGATCAAGGCGTTGGACATCATCCGGAAAGAGCCGGACATCGCGATCATCATCTCGGACCAGCGCATGCCCGAGATGCAGGGCGACGAGTTCCTGGCCAAGGCCCGGAATGTCACCGATGCGGAAGCGATCCTTCTCACGGGCTATGCCGACCTCAAGGCTGTCATCGGCGCGGTCAACAGGGGCCGCATCATGGCCTATGCGCCCAAGCCCTGGGACCCGGCCGCCCTCACCAACATGGTGGCCGCCGCCTATCAACGGCGCATGCTCGCCCGGGAGCTCGACACCGAGCGCTCCCTCCTGCACGGGCTGATGGACAGCACGGGCGACCTGATCTCGTTCAAGGATCTCGACGGCCGCTTCGTGCGCCTGAATGCAAGCAAGGCCCGCAGCCTCGGACACCCGGCCAGAAGGTGCCTGGGCCGCAAGGAGCGCGACTATGTCTCGCCCCAGCGCGCCGCCATGATCGAAGAGGCGGAGCGGCGAGCTATCGCAGCGCGCGCACCCGATGAGGTGATCGAGGAACGGACCACGCCCGACGGCACGACCCGGTGGTTTCTCATCAATCACATCCCGATCCTCGACGAGTCGGGAACCGTCACCAACCTCGCCACCATCGAGCGCGACATCACGGAACGCAAGATGATGGAAATGCGCCTGCGGCAGGCGGACAAGATGCAGGCTCTGGGAACGCTCGCCGGCGGCGTCGCGCACGACTTCAACAACCTGCTGATGGCGGTTCTCGGTAGCCTGGATCTTGCATCCCGCCGGGCTCCCGACGATCCGCGGCTGACGCGTCTCCTGCAGAACGCCACCTACGCGGCCGAGCGGGGCGCGTCGCTGACGCAGCGGCTCCTGAGCTTCAGCCGCCAGCGCGACATGCGGTTGCAGGCGGTCGACGTCAACCAGGTCATTACGGGCATGAACGACCTGCTGACGCGCACGCTCGGGGGGGTCGTCCGGATCGAGCGGAAGCTGACCGACGACCTGTGGACGGCCATGGTCGACCCGGACCAGCTGGAGTTGGCGATCCTCAACCTGTGCATCAACGCCCGCGATGCGATGGCCGAGAGCGGAACCCTGACTCTCTCCACCCGCAACGAGGCCGTGGAGGAGGGACGCATCGCCGAGCTGAACGGCGGGGATTACGTGGTGATCTCCGTGGCGGATACCGGCACCGGTATCCCGCCCGAGGTTCTGACCCGCGTGCTGGAGCCCTTCTTCACTACGAAGGAGGTCGGCAAGGGCACCGGCCTCGGCCTGCCCATGGTCTACGGCCTCGCCCAGCAATCCGGAGGCACCGTCACGATCCGCAGCACCGTCGGAGCGGGAACGACGGTCGAGCTCTACCTGTCCCGTGCGGCTGCGGAGCGGGAGGATGGCCCGCGCGAGAAGCAGACCATTGCCCCGGACGCGCCAAAGGTGCGCATTCTTCTCGTGGATGACGATGCGGAAGTAAGAACGGTCACGGCTGCATACCTCGCCGATATGGGTCACCGGGTCGTGGAGGCGGCCGATGGATCGTCGGCGCTCGACATCCTGAAAACCGACGACCAGCTCGACCTTCTCATCGCCGACTTCGCCATGCCCGGCATGACGGGGACTGACCTCGCCGACAAGGTGCGGGCGATCCGGCCGGAGATCGGCATCCTTCTGGTGACGGGCTATGCCGATCCAAGGCGCCTGCCGGAAGGTTATCCTATGCTGCACAAGCCCTTCAACCGCATCGATCTGGCGGCGAAGATCAGTGAGGCAGCGCGCCATCGGCTGAATTGAGGCGAAGGCGGTCAAAGGTTCGAATGCATGCTCTCCACGGTTCACAGCGCGTTTCGAGCAGCTTTATGCCTGAAACCGGGCGAAAATCGCGGAAAATTGACCTTTCGCGGGTGCGATTCGAGCTGCCGTAGGGGCAGAAAATGGTAAATTTCCTTTAAATATTATCCATTGTTGCATGGACAGATTGACAATTTCGGGGCTTCGCACCTTAACTCCGTCACAGAACGGCCACGAGTAGAGCCGTCTCAGAGGACCAAGGTAATGAAAAAATCAGCCCTTTTCGCAGCCATCTGCGTTCCGGCCTTCCTGGTCGCCGCTCCGCTGGCTGCCAAAACCCTCGTCTATTGCTCCGAGGGCAGCCCGGAGAACTTCTATCCCGGCGTCAACACCACCGGCACGTCCTTCGACGCGACCGAGCAGATCTACGACAACATCGTCGACTTTGAGCGCGGCGGCACGAAGGTCGTCCCCGGCCTCGCCGAGAAGTGGGACATCTCCGCTGACGGCACGGTCTACACCTTCCACCTGCGCAAGAACGCCAAGTGGCATTCCAACAAGAACTTCAAGCCGACCCGCAACCTGAACGCCGACGACGTCGTGTTCATGTTCGAGCGTCAGTGGAAGGAAGCGAACCCCTTCTTCAAGGTCACGAGCCCGAACCACTCCTACTTCAGCGACATGGGCATGCCCGCCCTGCTGAAGTCGGTGGAGAAGGTCGACGACTACACCGTCCGCGTCACGCTCAATAAGCCGGAGGCTCCGTTCCTGGCCAACCTCGCCATGCAGTGGGCGGGCGTTCAGTCCAAGGAATATGCCGACGCCATGCTGAAGGCCGGCACGCCGGAGAAGATCGACCAAGAGCCGGTCGGCACCGGCCCGTTCTATCTCGTCCAGTACCAGAAGGACGCCATCATCCGTTATAAGGCGTTCCCCGAGTACTGGGACGGCAAGGCGAAGATCGACGACCTCGTCTTCTCGATCACCCCGGACGCCTCCGTGCGTTGGGCCAAGCTCCAGAAGGGCGAATGCCACGTCATGCCGTATCCGAATCCGGCTGACCTCGACGCCATGAAGAAGGATCCGAACGTCACGGTCATGGATCAGGCCGGCCTGAACGTCGGCTATCTCGCCTACCAGACCACGAAGAAGCCCTTCGACGACGTGCGCGTCCGCAAGGCCTTCAACATGGCCATGAACAAGAAGGCGATCGTCGACGCGGTGTTCCTCGGCTCGGGCGTTCCCGCCACGAACCCGATCCCGCCGACCATGTGGTCGTTCAACAAGTCCATCAAGGACGACGAGTACAACCCGGAAGCGGCCAAGAAGCTCCTGGCCGAGGCCGGCTACCCGAACGGTCTCGAGACCGACCTCTGGGCCATGCCGGTTCAGCGCCCCTACAACCCGAATGCCCGCCGCATTGCCGAACTCATGCAGGCCGACCTCGCCAAGATCGGCGTGAAGGCCGAGATCAAGAGCTTCGAGTGGGGCGAGTATCGCAAGCGGGCCCAGGCCGGCGAGCACCAGATGGCTCAGCTCGGCTGGACGGGCGACAACGGCGATCCGGACAACTTCCTGCACACCCTGCTCGGCTGCGCCTCGGCGCAGAGCGCTTCGGGCTCGAACATCGCCAAGTGGTGCTACAAGCCCTTCGACGATCTCGTGACGAAGGCGAAGGTCGTGACCAACCAGGCCGAGCGCACCAAGCTCTACGAGGAAGCTCAGAAGATCTTCAAGGAGCAGGCTCCGTGGTTCACGGTGGCTCACGCCGTGCAGCTGAAGCCGGTCCGCAAGGAAGTCGTGGATTTCAAGCTCTCGCCGTTCGGCCGCCACACCTTCTATGGCGTCGACATCAAGGGCAAGTAAGCTAATCCCTTCAACCTACGGCGGAGCGGCTTAAAAAAGCCGCTCCGCCTTTTTACGTTCAGACGATGCTCAGATTCATTTTCACCCGTGTCAGCCTGATCATCCCGACCTTCATCGGGATCACGTTGCTGGCTTTCTTCCTGATCCGCCTCGTACCGGGCGATCCCATCGAAACGCTTGCCGGCGAGCGCGGCATCGATCCCGCCCGCCACGAGCAACTCCGCAAGGAATACGGCTTCGACAAGCCGGTCATCGTCCAATACGGGATCTATCTGTCCCGCGTCCTCCAGGGCGATCTGGGCAAGTCGATGATCACGCAGGAGCCGGTGCTGAGCGAGTTCTCGTCGCTGTTCCCGGCGACCATCGAGCTGGCGCTCTGCGCCATCATCTTTGCTCTCGTTCTCGGGCTTCCAGCGGGAATTATCGCGGCGATCCGACGAAATTCGATCTTCGATCATGGCGTGATGGGCATTTCGCTCGCCGGCTATTCCATGCCGATCTTCTGGTGGGGCCTCATCCTCATCCTGCTGTTTTCGGTGCAGTTCGACCTGACGCCCGTCTCGGGTCGCATCGACGTGCTCTATTATATCGAGCCCGTCACCGGCTTCCTTCTGATCGACACGCTCCTGTCCGATGAGCCGGAGGCGTTCTGGTCCGCCGTCAGGCACCTGATCCTGCCCACCATCGTGCTCGGCACGGTGCCGCTTGCGGTGATCGCCCGCATGACCCGCTCGGCGATGCTGGAAGTCCTCGGCGAGGATTACATCCGCACCGCCAAGGCCAAGGGCCTCCCCCGGTTCCGCATCGTCGCTCTGCATGCCCTGCGCAATGCGCTCATTCCGGTCGTGACCGTGATCGGCCTGCAGGTGGGCGTGCTGTTCACGGGCGCGATCCTCACCGAGACCATTTTCTCATGGCCAGGCGTCGGCAAGTGGCTCATCGATGCCATTTTCCGGCGCGACTATCCCGTGCTGCAGGGCGGTGCGCTCCTGCTCGGCGTTGTCGTGATGGGCGTCAATCTTCTCGTCGATCTTGCCTACGGTCTCATCAATCCTCGCATCAGGCATACGCGATGACCACTGAAATCATGGAAGCTCCGGCGGTCTCCGTGCCGACGGCCACCCCGCCCCATCCGCTGCGCGAGTTCTGGAGCTATTTCAGCGCCAACCACGGCGCCGTCGCCGGCCTTGTCGTGATCGTGACCGTGGTGCTCGTAGCGCTCTTGGCCGATGTGATCGCCCCGCATTCGCCCTATTTGACCGACACCTCCATCGCCCTGAAGCCACCGTTCTGGCAGGAGGGCGGCTCCTTCGCCTATCCGCTCGGCACCGATCCCATCGGCCGCGACATCCTCTCGCGCATGATCTACGGCGCACGGCTGTCGCTCCTCATCGGCATCGTGGTGGTGGCGATCTCCATCGTCGTCGGTACGGTGCTCGGCCTCGTCGCGGGCTTCTTCCGCGGCCTGACCGAAATCTTCATCATGCGCCTGATGGACATCGTCCTCACCCTGCCGAGCCTCCTGCTCGCCATCGTGATCGTGGCGGTGCTTGGCCCGGGCCTCATGAACGCGATGCTGGCAGTGGCTCTCGTGATCTTGCCGCATTACGTACGTCTCGCCCGCGCGGCGGTGATCACCGAAACCTCCAAGGACTACGTCATGGCAGCTCGCGTGAGCGGCGCCGGCACGATGCGCCTGATGTTCAGGGAAGTGCTGCCGAACTGCACCGCTCCGCTGATCGTGCAGGCCTCTCTCGGCATCTCGACCGCCATCCTCGACGCGGCGGCGCTGGGCTTCCTCGGCCTCGGCGCGCAGCCGCCCTCGCCCGAATGGGGCACCATGCTGGCCGATGCCCGCGAGTTCGTGCTCCGCGCCTGGTGGGTCGTGACCTTCCCGGGGTTGGCCATCCTCATCACCGTGCTCGCCTTCAATCTCCTTGGCGACGGCCTCCGCGACGCCCTCGACCCGAAGCTGAAGAGGTCCTGATCATGGCGCTTCTTGAAATCGAGAATCTCGTCGTCGAATTTCAGACCTCCACCGGCATGTTCCGCGCGGTCGACGGCGTGTCGCTCAAGGTCGACGAGCGCGAGGTCCTGGCGATCGTCGGAGAATCCGGCTCTGGCAAATCCGTGTCGATGCTCGCCGTGATGGGCCTTCTGCCGTGGACGGCGAAAGTGACGGCCGACAAGATGACCTTTAACGGCCGCGATCTTCTTGGGCTGTCCGATTCCGAGCGTCGCAAGATCGTCGGCAAGGACATCGCGATGATCTTTCAGGAGCCGGTGGCAAGCCTCAATCCCTGCTACACGGTCGGCTTCCAGATCGAGGAGGTGCTGCGCTTCCACCTCGGCCTCGGGCGGGCTCAGCGGCGTGTACGCGCCATCGAGCTTCTGACCGCGGTCGGCATCCCCGATCCCGCCGAGCGTCTGGACTCGTTCCCGCATCAGATGTCCGGCGGCCAGTGCCAGCGCGTGATGATCGCCATGGCCATCGCCTGCAATCCGAAGCTCCTGATCGCCGACGAGCCGACTACGGCGCTCGACGTCACGATCCAGAAGCAGATCCTCGACCTTCTCGTAAAGCTTCAGGCCGAGCACGGGATGGGAATGATCATGATCACCCACAATATGGGCGTGGTCGCAGAGACCGCCGACCGTGTCGTGGTTCAGTACAAAGGCCGCAAGATGGAAGAGGCGGACGTTCTGTCGTTGTTCGAGAATCCGCGCAGCAACTACACGAAGGCCCTGCTGTCTGCATTGCCCGACAACGCGACGGGCGACCGCCTGCCCACCATCGCCGACTATTTCAAGGACGGAAGCGAGATCGCCGGAGCGGCCGTATCATGAGTGTTGTTCTCGAAGCCCGAAATATCGTCCGGGATTATCATTTACCCGGGGGCCTCTTCTCCAAGGGTAAAACTGTCCACGCCGTGAAGGGCGTGAGCTTCACGGTCGAGAAGGGTAAGACCCTTGCCATCGTCGGCGAAAGCGGCTGCGGGAAATCCACGCTCGCGCGCATTCTCACGCTGATCGACCCGGCAACGTCCGGCGATCTCCTCATCCAGGGGAAAAAGGTCGACATCGCGAAGGGAGACCTCACGAAGGATCTCCGGCGCGAAGTGCAGATCGTGTTCCAGAATCCCTATGGTTCGCTCAACCCCCGCCAGAAGATCGGCGATGTGCTGGCAGCACCGCTGGTGATTCATGGCAACGCGTCAGCTGCCGAGCGCCGCGATCGCGCCATGGCGATGTTGAAGAAGGTCGGCCTCGCCGAAGAGCATTTCAACCGTTATCCGCACATGTTCTCCGGCGGTCAGCGCCAGCGTATCGCGATTGCCCGTGCCCTGATGCTCAATCCGAGCCTGCTCGTTCTCGACGAGCCGGTGTCGGCGCTCGACCTGTCGGTCCAGGCGCAGGTGCTGAACCTGCTGGCCGATCTGCAGGATGAGTTCAACCTCACCTATGTCTTCATCAGCCACGACCTGTCGGTGGTTCGCTACATCGCCGATGACGTGATGGTGATGTATTTCGGCGAAGCGGTCGAATACGGAACCCGCGACCAAGTGTTCTCCGATCCCAAGCACGATTACACCAAGACCCTCTTCGCAGCGACGCCGCGTGCGGACCCTGCGAGCATCAAGGCGCGGTTGGCGCGGAAGGCGGCCGCCTAAGAAACCTCATGCAGGCAGCGGCAGTCGCTTGGCAGTCGCTGCCTGCTCGACATTCTGCGAATTAGCCGGCTCCGGCAATTTCTCCTCGCCGCTTGCGACCTTCAGGCACTGCACCACCGCGTCCCTCAGCGACGACACGTAATAATTCGCGCCGAGGGTTGCGCGCATGGTCTCGCTTTTCAGAACGGCGTCCTCCGCAGGCCAGAGACCGACGAGGGCCGGCGCCTTCGCCTTCTGCTTCAGCCGCCGCAGCAGATAGCGCAGATGGGCCGGCGTGCCGCTGATCTCGAGGTAGCTGATGCACACCATCTGCACCCCGGTCATGTCGAGACTGAATATCTCCCGGCGTGAGACGGCCGCATGAGGGACGACACGGGTGCCGAGCCCGTGCTTGCTGAGAAGCTGCGACAGCATCTCGGACGCGGCCTCGTCGAGGGGACCGCGGCCGGCGACGCACAGAATCGCTCCTTCCGCCTTCCAGGCCTCCGGAATCTCGCGCGCCTGCGGCAGCGGAGCCGCCGCGGCCGGCTGCTTGTTGGCGGGTTTCTCGCTGGCGGGAGGAGCGACAGGCTCGTCTTCGGTCTCCGCCGGATGAGGCTCGACATCCTCATGACCGCCGAGATCCTGCACGAGGGCCCGGATCACATCCCTGACCTGATCGAGCTGGCGCTGAGTCAGGACGCCGCGCGTCGCATCGTTGGCGGCAAGCTGCAGGCCTCTGAGAGCAACCTCGTCGTAATAGGACGTGAGGGAGCGCTCTTTCAGCAGGACTTCCGCCGATTCCAGAGCTTCGTCCGGATCGCCCGCGAGCATGCGCTGATAGAGGTTTTCCGCCGGCGTGAGAGCGGGTCGGTCGCCCAGGAGGACGTCGAGGAACTCAAGCCGCTCCACATGTCGCCCCAGCACCACGAGGCAGAGCGTCAGGGGCGTGGCGATAAGCAGGCCCACGGGCCCCCAGAGCCAAGTCCAGAAGATCGCGGAGATGACGACGGCGAAGGGAGAGAGCCCCGTGCTCTGCCCGTAGACGATAGGCTCGACCACATGCCCCATGAGCGGCTCGCCGATCAGGAACAGCGCCAGGGTCATGAGAGCCATGGACCAGCCGGGATCGACAGAGGCGGCGAGCAGGATCGGCGGGATGGCTGCAACGAAGGAGCCGATATAGGGCACGAAGCGCATCAGGGCTACGAACACTCCCCACAGGATGGGGCTCGGCACCCCGATCAGCCATAAGCCGATGGCGGCCACGACACCGAAGGCGGCGTTCAGGGCAAGCTGGGTCAGGAAATATCGGCTGAGCCGGCGCGCCGCATCATCCATGGCGACCGTGGTGCGATGAAGGTCGCTCGAACCGAACAGACGGATCATTCGGTCGCGCAGATCCTCGCGCTGCATGAGGATGAAGATCAGCACCACGAACACGATGCCCGTGGTTGCCAGCGGCTCGAGCAGCGGCAGCAGAAAATCTCTGGCCACCTGGACCGGCGTCGGTTCCGGCTCATGGACTTCCACCGGCAAGGGACCCGACGGCTCGGCGGCCGGAGGCGCGGGCGCGCTGGGAGATGCCGGCGCCTGCTGCTCCGGCGGCGGCTCGGCGACGGCCTTGTCGAAGCGGCGGCCGAAATCTTTCAGGAGAGCCGGCAGCTTTCCCAGGGTTCCTTCCCTGAGAGAGCTGATCTTGCTCTCGATGGTGGTCTGATAGCGAGGAATGTCGGAAGCGAGACCGGCGACCTGGAAGCCGATGATCGCGCCCAGGGACAGGATGATCCCAAGAGCGACCAGCACCGCAATGATGACGGCCGGTACGCGGCCCATATGCCATTTGCGCATCACATCGACGAACGGCGCCAGCACGAACGCCAGAAGGATGGCGAGCACCACGGGCAGGAACACGTCCTGCCCCACATAGAGCGCCGCCAGCACGACGACCGCCACGGTCAATGTCAGCAAGCCCGAGAGGCCCGGAACGCCGGGAGGCTGAATTTCCGTCTCCGGGGGTGGCGTAACAGGGGCTGGCGTGGGACGCATACGGTCGATCTCTGCTGAGCCGCGAGACGATCTCGCCGACCTGCAAACAACGTGTTCGAAGGCCAAACGATCCTTGAGCGTAGCAGCAAGCTTGTCAGCCTGAGAAACGCTGGGACGTTTTGCCATCTGCAAGCGCGGGAATCCGATCCCATCTCAGCCGGATCCCGACGATCCCGTCTTCTAAGCTCCGGTCCCATGTCGATCACCAGACGCCATCTCCTGATCGGTGCAGCCCTTGCTGCCTCCCCGAGCGCCCACGCCCAGCAGGACAGACCCGCTTCGATGCCCATCAAGACCCAGCGCAATTCCTTCAGGAGCGGGGGCAAGACCATTGCCGTCGAAACCTTCCAGACCGCGGGCGCCTCGCCTCGTCCCGCGGTTCTCATGCTGCATGGCGCGGACGGCCTGAATACCAACACGCAGTACCGCGAGGGCGCGCGCAACGTGGCTGCCGCCGGCTACCAGGTTCATCTCGTGCACTATCTCGACAGAACGGGCGAGAGACGGGCGTCCTTCAGCACCCTGTTTCAGAACTTCATGCCCTGGATGAGCACCGTGCAGGATGCGCTGGCCTTCGCAGCCGATCAGCCGGGGGCAGATCCGTACCGCATCGGCATCGTCGGCATTTCGCTGGGCGCGGCGCTGGGGCTTGCCGTGGCGAGCACGGAACCCCGCGTGAAGGCGCTGGTGAATTATTTCGGGCCTCTGCCGCAGGGTGCGATTGCCGCCACGTCCAAGCTGCCGCCGACTTTGGTCCTGCACGGCTCGGCCGACCCCATCGTGCCTGTGTCGAACGCCTACGCGGTCGAAGCGCTGCTGCGCCAGCAGAACGTGCCGCACGAGATCAAGGTCTATCCCGGTCAGGGCCACGGCTTCCGTGGTGCGGCGGAGAGCGATGCCACGGCCAGATCCCTGGCATTCCTGCAACGCCATCTCTCCGACGTCGCGGCGCCCGCCAAGTCGGGCCCCCTTCCCGCGAACGGCTGAGGCGATTAAGACTAGGCCCCTTCATTCAGACGCAGGAGCGATCATGACGGCTTCAGACGCGGCTCTCGCAGGCAATCCTCTTCTCACATCGTGGACGACGCCCTTCGGTCTTCCACCCTTCGAAAGCATCGCGCCGGAGCATTATAAGCCCGCCTTCGACACGGCGCTCGCCGAGCAGCAGGCCGAGATCGCCGCCATCGCGGACAATGCGGAGGCGCCCACCTTCGCCAACACGATCGAGTCGTTGGAGACGAGCGGCCGGACGCTGAAGAAGGTCAGCGGCGTGTTCTTCAATCTCGCGGGCTCGCACACCAACGATGCGATCCAGGCGGTCGAGCGCGAGATGGCGCCGCTCCTCGCTAAGCACCGCAACAGCATCTTCATGAACGAGGCGCTCTACAAGCGCGTGGCGGCGCTCTACGACAAGCGCGACAGCCTCGGTCTTACCCCCGAGCAATCCCGCGTCCTCGACCGCTACCACACCATTTTCGTGCGCGCCGGCGCGAAGCTCGGGCCGGAGGAGAAGAAGCGTCTCGCCGCGATCACGGAGCGGCTGGCAAGCCTCGGCACGCAATTCTCGCAGAATGTTCTGGCCGACGAGAAATCCTATCAGCTCGTTCTCGACGGCGAGGCGGATCTCGAAGGCCTGCCGTCCTTCCTGCGCGAGGCCGCGGCCCAGGCGGCGGAGGAGCGCGGCCTAAAGGGCAAGCATGTCATCACGCTCTCCCGCTCGAGCATCGAGCCGTTCCTGCAATTCTCCAAGCGGCGCGACCTGCGCGAACAGGCCTTCAAGGCCTGGGCAGCGCGCGGTGATAACGGCAATGCCACCGACAACAAGGCGATCATCGCCGAGACGGCGGCCCTGCGTTCGGAGCGGGCAAAGCTTCTCGGCTACGAGACCTTCGCCGATTTCAAGCTCGCCGACACGATGGCGAAGACGCCCGGCAATGTGCAGAAGCTCTTGGATGATGTCTGGGCGCCGGCGATTGCCCGCGCCGAGGGCGAGCGCGACGACCTGCAGGCCCAGGCGCAATCGGTCGGCGACAACATCGCCATCGAGCCGTGGGACTGGCGCTATTATGCCGATCAGGTGCGCATGGCGCGCCACAATCTCGACGAGGCGACGATCAAGCCGTACTTCCAGCTCGACCGCATCATCGAGGCTTCGTTCGAAACGGCGCAAAGACTCTTCGGGCTGAGCTTCGAGGAGCTGAAGGATTTCCCGCGCTATCATCCCGATATCCGCGCCTGGCAGGTCAAGGATGCGCAAGGCACCCCTGTCGGCACCTTCATCGGCGATTATTTCGCACGCCCATCCAAACGCAGCGGCGCCTGGATGAGCGCCTTCCGCTCGCAGGAAAAGCTCGGCGGCGACATTCGCCCGATCATCGTCAACGTGATGAACTTCTCGAAGGGCGCGGCGGGCGAGCCGTCACTCCTGAGCTTCGACGATGCGCGCACGCTGTTCCACGAATTCGGCCATGGCCTCCACGGCCTGCTTTCGAACGTGACCTATCCGCTTTTGGCCGGCACAGCCGTGTCGACGGATTTCGTCGAGCTGCCATCGCAGCTCTACGAGCACTGGCTCTCGCAGCCGGATATCCTGCGCCGCTACGCGACCCATTACCGGACCGGCGAGCCGATTCCCGAGGCACTGCTCGAACGGCTCATGGCCGCGCGCAACTTCAACCAGGGCTTCGCCACGGTCGAATATCTCGCCTCCGCCTTCGTCGATCTCGCGCTTCATCGCCGCAAGGATCTTAGTGACCTCGACGTGTCTGCTTTTGAGAAGGAAACGCTGCAGACGATCGGCATGCCGCGCGAGATCATCATGCGCCACCGCACGCCGCATTTCACGCATGTGTTCTCGGGCGACGGCTATTCGTCAGGCTATTACAGCTATCTCTGGTCGGAGGTGCTCGACGCGGATGCCTTCACCGCCTTCGAAGAAACGGGCAACGCCTTCGACAAGGGCATGGCGGACAAGCTGAAAGCCTTCATCTACTCCGCCGGCAACCTGCGCGACCCAGCCGAAGCCTATACGGCGTTCCGCGGACGGCTGCCCACGGCAGACGCGCTTCTTGCCAAGCGCGGATTGGTGGCGGTGGTGGAAGACGCTTGAGGTGAACTGGCGGGCCCGAACCGGCCCGTCACGCCGTCCCGGTCGTGAACTCGCGCGAGCGCCTCATCGCGTAGAAGCGGATCTTGCCGATTCGCGGAGTGTCCTTGGGCGAGGCCTGAGTCGTGGGAAGCGGACGCAGGACGCTCTTCAGGAAAGCCGCACCTTGCGGATCGATCTCCAGGGCTTTCGCGTCGAGCACCGGCATGGGCAGCTTTCCCTTCTGGTTCGTGTTTGTTCGGAAACGCTACGCCCGCTAAGAAAAACACCTAAGCTTGGGCGAAGTTCCGTCGATCAGCGCGAGAACCGCAACTCGCTGACCTGTTGGGACACCCGCCCGGGGCGCACGATAGACTCCGAAAAATGGGCTTTATTGGGGCTGTCGGGAAAACGCTGCGGTTCCAGGCAGAGGCCGCCGTGCCGACCGTATCGGGCGCCATCCAACCCTGCCACGGGCATATCGATCAGGTGGCCGTCATAAAACTGGACTCCGGGCTCCGTGGTCCAGAGCTCCATCGAAAGGCCGTTTCTGCGGGAGGCCAGGGTTGCCGCGTGGCGAAGCTCGCCAGAGGGCCTGCGCAGCACGTAGTTGATGTCGTAGAGAATATGCTGCGCCCCGTGGACCGGGCGGGCGGCCGTAAAATCGTAGTCCGTGCCGGCCACCGCCACGATCTCGCCGGTGGGGATGAGATCGGGCCGAGTCGGCGTGATGTAATCGCCCACGATCGCCAGCTCGTGCGCCGAGATATCGGGGCTGCCATCGAGGTTGAAATAGCCGTGGGTGGTGAGGTTGACCGGCGTCGGCCTGTCGCTTGTCGCTTCGAGCGCGATCCGCAGCCGGGACGATTCGAGGAGCGTATAGGTGCACGTCGCCACGAGGCGGCCGGGATAGCCCATGTCGCCGTCTTCCGACACGAGCCCCAGGGTCAGGCTGGAGGGCGTGTGATCGACGATGCTCCACAGGCGCGTGCCGAAGCCCATGCTGCCGCCGTGGAGCTGATTTTTTCCCTCGTTCGCATCGAGTTCGTAAGTCTCCCCGTCCAGGGTGAACCGCGCCCCGCCGATGCGGTTGCCATAGCGTCCCACGATGGCGCCGAAATAGGGGGAATGGGCGACGTAGTCCTCGATGGAATTGAGGCCCAGCACCACGCGCTGGGATCCGCCCGCGAGCGGCACGACGAGATCGCGCACCACCGCGCCCCAGGTGAGGATTTTCGCCTCTATCCCGTCGGGTCCCTTGAGCGAGACCTGCAGGACGTCCTGCCCGTTGAGGGAGCCGAAGCGCTCGATCGTCATGATGCTTACCCCTCGAAGAGATGGGTCTTCAGGCCGCGGATGCCGCCGGTCTCGACCTGGAAGAGATGCCCCGCCATCACGTCGAGATGCGGGTCGTGGCCGATAGCGGCGGTGGTGATGTAGAGCGTGGTCAGATCCGGCCCGCCGAAGGCGCATTTCGTGACCTGCGCGGTCGGGACGGGCACGACGCGCTCGACCGATCCGTCCGGTGCGAAGCGGGTGATGCGCGAGGCGCCCCAGTGGCAAACCCAGACATAGCCCTCTGCGTCGACCGCCATGCCGTCCGGATGGCCCCAGGCCTGCTCGAACCGGGCGAAGGGGCGCGGCTCGCCGATCCGGCCGCCCTCGGCATCGAGGGCGTAGACCGTCTGCTTCATCGTATCGGTAGCGTAGAGAAGGCGCCCGTCGGGGCTGAAAGCCGGCCCGTTGGTGACGACGATGCCGGAATGGAACTGGGTCAGCTCCTTGCCGTCCCAGCGCCAGAAGGCGCCCGATTCGGTCTTCTCCTCGTCGTCCATGGTGCCGAAATAGATCGCGCCGTCCGGCCCCACATGCCCGTCGTTGATGCGGTTGTTCGGCTTGTCCTTGTCGGGCGAGACGATGGGCTGCACCGCGCCCGTCCTGAGGTTGAAACGGGCGAGGCCCGACTTGAAGCCGGCGATGACCTCATCCTCGTCGGGGGTGAGCGCGATGAAGCCGATCCGCTCGGGCGCATCGATGCGAAAATGCTCCTTCGCTTCCTGACGGTAGTGCCAGATGCCGGGGTTCTTGATGTCGACCCAGAAGAGCGTGTTCGAGCGGTGGTCCCAGACGGGTCCCTCGCCCAGCATGCAGGCGCTGGCCACCGCCACATGCGGCGTCTGCGGATGAACGGCTGGATGTGTCATGATCTCTCCCCTTTTAGGGTCATTGGCTGATCCCTCGCTCTGCCGGTAACTCCGGCGGCGTGGGACGGGGTCCCTCACCCTGGTACGCTCTGGGCGATTCGATGCGCCAGGGCGACAAGGCTCATATCGGAGCCGGCTGGCCCCATGATCGACAATCCCAGCGGCGCGCCGAGGCGGGAGGCGAGCGGGATCGAGACGTGGGGCAATCCCGACAGCACCGACAGGCAGAGCAGGTTCAGGGCGTTGTTGCGGTAGTCGTTCAGGGACTCGTCGCTCTCGGAGAGAAGCGGCGCGATGTCGGGCATGGTCGGCAGGACCAGCACCGCGTCGTTGCCAATGAGGGCGCCGAACCGCTCGCGGAACGAGGCCCGAATCACCTTCGCCTCCGCCACCTGGGCATCGGTGACCGCTTTCGAGAATTCGAACCTGTCGGCCACGCCGGGACCGAGGGGCGGCCGGTAGCGCTCGATCATCGGCCCGTCGACAATCCAGGCCTCGCGGCTCTGGATGTAGCGCATGGCCCAATAGAGCGCGGTGAATCCTTCCACGGCCACATCGACCTTCTCAGCCTGCCCGAGAACGGCCTCCGACTGACGAAGCGCCGGCGCGAGGGCCTCCCGCACATCCCCATGGAGCAGGGCGAAGGCATCCTGCGCCAGCAGCACCCGGGGATTCTCCGGCAGGGGCGAGCGGTCCGATCCGAGCAGCACCTCGCCGACCCGCACGAAGGTGGCGCCGTCGCGGGTGAAGTAGCCGCAGGAGTCGAAGGAGGGCGCCAGATCGTGGCAGAGTTCCAGGCTGACCCGGCCATGGGTCGGGCGGATGCCGAAGAGACCGCAATGATTCGCCGGCGCGCGGACCGAGCCGCCCGTATCGGTGCCGAGCGCAAAGTCGCACAGCCCGTTCGAGACGGCCGCCGCCGAACCGGCGGACGAGCCGCCCGGGATCCGGTCGGGCGCGCCTCCGTTCACCGGGGTGCCGAAATGGGCGTTCTTGCCGCTCATGGAAAAGGCGAGCTCGTCGGTGATCGTCTTGCCCACAAGGCGGGCGCCGGCATCGAGCAGCTTCTGCACGGTCGGAGCCGTCCGCGTCTTGATCCCGGACATGGCGAGCATGTGCGGCGAGCCGCAGCCGGTGGGATAGCCCGCGACATCGAACAGGTCCTTGGCGGCGAAGGTCAGGCCCGACAAGGGGCCGCTCGGGGCATTGGCCATCGGAACGGCCGGATAGGGCATGAAGGCATGGGCGGGATCGCGGTCGAGGAGCATGGATTCACTACACCACGGGGACGAGGGGACGGCGAATGTGTCACTCTCTCCTAGCGCATTGTGCGGAAAAGTGGACCCGGTTTTCAGCCCAAACAATGCGCCAGTTAAAAGATGAGCATCGGCCGATCCCAAAAGTGGTGTCCACTTTTGGGCCGATGCTCCAGGCGGGGGCAAGGCAGGATTTGGGGAAGCTCGACAGTTTCCGGCTTTCTTCTCGGCGCGATTGGCCCTAAATCCACGCAGGTTCTCGTTTGCTAAGGAACGCGCAATGGCGACAACATCGACGATCCGCTGGCTGGCCCTTGGAGTGGCGCTCGCCCTCGGATCTCCCGCCGTGCAGGCCCAGCCCGCTCCGATCAAGATCGGGGAGCTGAATTCCTATGCCCGACAGGCAGCCTTCACCGTGCCTTATCGGGACGGGTGGCAGCTCGCGCTCGACGAGATCAACGCCAAGGGCGGGGTTCTCGGCCGCAAGCTCGAGATCGTCTCCCGCGAGGATGGCGCGACCACGGGCGATGCCACCCGCGTGGCCGACGAGCTCGTGAGCCGCGAGGGCGTCTCGCTGCTCTTCGGCTCGTTCCTGTCGAATGTCGGCGTCGCCATGGCGGATTTCGCCAACCAGAAGAAGATCGTCTACATCGCCGCCGAGCCTCTGACCGATGCCATCACCATGGCTCAGGGCAACCGCTACACCTTCCGCATCCGGCCCAACAACACCATGCAGGTCGGCATGCTGGTGGATCAGGCCAAGGCTTCCGGAGCGAAGCGCTGGGCCATCGTCGCGCCGAACTACGAATACGGCCAGTCGGCGGCGGCCGCCTTCAAGCGACTGATCCAGGAGCGCGTGCCCGGCGCCCAGATCGTTGCCGAGCAATATCCGGCCCTCGGCAAGATCGAGGCGGGCCCCACGGTCTCGGCGCTCGAGCAGGCGAAGCCCGACGGCGTCTTCAACGTGCTCTTCGGCCCCGACCTCACCCAGTTCGTCCGCGAGGGCAATACCCGCGGCCTCTTCGAGGGCAAGACCGTTCTTTCGCTTCTCACCGGCGAGCCCGAATGGCTCCTGCCCCTGAAGGACGAGGTGCCCGCGGGCTGGACGGTGACGGGCTATCCCTGGGACCAGATCACCGAGCCGAAGCACAAGGCATTCGTTGACGCCTACCGTGCCAAGTACAACGACACGCCGCGTCTCGGCTCGCTCCTCGGTTACATGGTCGTCTATATGATCCGCGACACCATCGAGCGCGCCGGCTCCACCGAGACCGAGGCCATCATCAAGGCACTCGAGGATGCGAAGTTCGACACCGTCGTCGGCCCCATCACCATGCGCGGCATCGACAACCAATCCTCCATGGGAGCCTGGGTCGGCAAGCTCGTGCTCAAAGGCGCCGCCGGTGGCATGACCGACTGGGCTTACAAGGACGGCACCTCGTTCATGCCGACCGAGGGCGAGGTGAAGGCGGTGCGGAAGGATTGACGCGCTTTCACCCTCCCCTTGAGGGGGAGGGTCGGCGCTTCAGCGCCGGGGTGGGGTGGCACCGCAACAGAAACCGATCATGTCCGATATCAGCCGCTTCAGACGCGAAAGAGCAAAACAACTTCGCTCAAGCACTACCGTGCCGGAGCGGGCCCTCTGGCGCGCCCTGAAGCGCATTCCCGTCTACGGTAGCCATTTCCGCCGCCAAGTCCCCATCGGCCCCTATGTCGCCGATTTCGCCTGCCTGAAGGCTCGCCTTCTCATCGAACTCGACGGCGGTCACCATTCGCAGGACGATGTTGCCAGCAAGGATGAAGCCCGGACCCGCTGGCTCGAAAAAGAAGGCTATCGCGTCGTCCGGTTCTGGAATGCCGAGCTGATCAAGAACATGAACGGCGTTCTCGACACCATTTACGCGGCCTTATATGGCTCGCCGCAATCGGAAGCGCTGGTGCTTCCCACCCCACCCCGGCCTGACGGCCGACCCTCCCCCTCAAGGGGAGGGTAACCGCGATGGATCCCTCCTTCCTCGCCGTTCAGGCGCTGAGCGGCCTCTCCAGCGCTTCATCGCTTTTCATCGCTGCCTGCGGCCTGACGATCGTTTTCGGCGTCACGCGGATCGTGAACTTCGCGCACGGTTCGCTCTACATGATCGGCGCCTACACGGCCGCGACCCTGGTGCCGCGGCTGCTCGAACTCTCCTTCGGACCCGTCACCTTCTGGGTCGGCATCCTGCTCTCGGCGCTCATCGTCGGCATCATCGGAGTCATCATCGAAGTTCTGCTCCTGCGGCGCATCTACGGCGCGCCGGAGCTTTTTCAGCTGCTCGCCACCTTCGGCGTGGTGCTGGTTGTGCAGGATCTCGTGATCCAGGTCTTCGGTCCGGAGGATATTCTCGGACCCCGCGCTCCCGGCCTGCGCGCGCCGGTGGAAATCCTCGGACGGCGCTTTCCTTCTTATGAGCTCGTGCTGATCGCCGCCGGCCCCGTCGTGCTGGGGCTCGTCTGGCTTCTCCTGCGCCGGACCCGTTTCGGCGTTTTGGTGCGGGCGGCGACGCAGGATCGCGACATGGTGGCCTCGCTCGGCGTCAACCAGGCGATGCTGTTCACCGGCACGCTGTTTCTCGGCGCCTTTCTCGCCGGCCTCGGCGGCGCGCTCCAGATCCCGCGCGTCTCGGCCCATGCGGGCATGGACCTGTCGATCATCGCCGAGGCCTTCGTCGTCACCGTGGTCGGCGGCATGGGCAGCGTGCCGGGAGCCTTTCTCGCGGCGCTCATCATCGGGCAGCTTCAGGCCTTCGGCATCCTGATCTTCCCGAAGAGCACCCTCGTCGTGGTGTTCCTGCTCATGGCCGTGGTGCTGGCGATCCGGCCCTACGGCTTCTTCGGGCGCGCCGAAACCGTTGGCGGCACCCACGCGATCGGCATCGCCAGCCACAAGCCCCTGCCCGGCCGGACCTATATCCTGCTCGTCGTCATTGCGGCTCTCGCCGCCTTCCCGCTGGTGGCGGATGCCTATCTCCTGAAGGTCGCGACCGAGATCCTGATCTTCGCGCTCTTCGCCTTCAGCCTGCAGCTTCTCATCGGCGTCGGCGGGCTCGTGAGCTTCGGCCATGCGGCCTTCTTCGGCCTCGGCGCCTATGGCGCGGCACTTGCCGTGAAATGGTACGGCGCCTCGATGGAGGCAGCGCTGCCCCTCGGACTCGCATTGGCGGCCTTGGGCGCGATGCTGATCGGCGCCTTCGTGGTGCGTCTCTCCGGCATCTATCTCGCCATGATGACCCTCGCCGCCGCGCAGATCCTCTACGCGGTCGCCTTCCAATGGGTCGACGTGACCGGCGGCGACAACGGCATCGTCGGGGTATGGCCGTCGGGCTGGGCGAGCGGACCTGTCCCGTATTACGCCCTGACTGCGGCGCTGACGCTCGTGACGGTGCTGCTTCTGAAGCGCGTCATCGACGCGCCCTTCGGCTACGCCCTGCGTGCCGCCCGCGACTCGGAGGCCCGTGCGGAAGCGATCGGATTGAGCGTCCGCCGGCAGCGCTGGCTCGCCTTCATGATCGCGGGCGCTGCCGCCGGGCTCGCGGGCGGCCTCTATGCCTTCTCCCGCGGCTCGGTGGACCCGAGCCTTCTCGGCATCTCGACCTCGGTGGATGCCCTGACCATGCTGCTGCTGGGCGGCATCCAGACCGTAACCGGCCCGCTCGTCGGCGCCGGTGTCCTGCATTTCCTGCGCGACCAGATCATGCCGCTGACGCCGCTCTGGCGCCTGATGCTGGGCCTGAGCATCATCGCCATGGTGCTGCTCTTCCCCCGCGGACTCGTGGGCACGCTCCGGCACTGGCAGGAGCAGCGGGCATGACGCTTCTCACCGTCACGGGCCTGCACAAATCCTTCGGCGGTGTCGTGGCGGCGCGGGACGTGACGTTCTCGCTCGAGCGCGGCGAGATGCTGGCGATCATCGGCCCGAACGGGGCCGGCAAGTCGACGGTGTTCAACATGGTCGGCGGACAGCTCAAGGCCGATCGCGGCCGGGTCCTGCTCGACGGGCTGGACATCACCCATGCCTCGCCGCAGACGCGGTTTCGGCGCGGCGTGGGGCGCACTTTCCAGGTGGCGCAGGCCTTCCTCTCCATGAGCACCGCCGAGAACGTGCAGATGGCGCTGATCAGCGCCAGGCGGCAAAGCGGCAGGCTCTGGACGCCGGCCCGGGAGCGCCATCGCGACAAGGCCATGGAACTGCTCGCCAAGGTCGGCATGGCGGAGGCGGCGGACATGCCCTGCTCGGCCCTGGCCTATGGCGACGTGAAGCGGGTGGAGCTTGCCGTGGCGCTGGCCGGCGAGCCCAAGCTCCTTCTCATGGACGAGCCCACCGCCGGCATGGCCCCGCGCGAACGGGCAGCGCTGATGGACCTGACCGCGGACATCGCCGCCTCGCGCGGAATCGGCGTCCTCTTCACCGAGCACGACATGGACGTGGTCTTCGGCCATGCGGCCCGGGTGCTCGTACTCCTGCGCGGCCAGATCATCGCCGCGGGCTCACCCGACGAGATCCGCCAGGATCCGCAGGTGCGGCGCGCCTATCTCGGCGACGCGCATGCCCTGGAGCGGCCGAAAGGGGCGGCCCCCGCATGAAACGCGATGTGCTTCTCGACGTCAGGAACCTCAACGCCTTCTACGGCCGGGCGCAGGTGCTGTTCGACCTATCGATCCATCTCTATCCCGGCGAGGTCGTGGCGCTTCTCGGCCGCAACGGGGCCGGCAAGACCACGACGCTGAAGGCGATCATGGGCCTGATCTCGGCCACCGCCACCCATGCCACCTTCAAGGGGCACACCCTCGGCAAGCTCCCGACTTACAAAATCGCCCGGCTCGGGCTCGGCTACGTGCCCGAGGACCGGCGCATCTTCACCGACCTCACCGTCGACGAGAACCTGGAGACCGGGCGCCGAGAGGCGGTGGCCGGCCGTGCCCCCTGGACGCCGGAGCGGCTCTTCCGGCTCTTTCCCAACCTTGCCGAGATGCGCGGGCGGCGCGGCAACCAGATGTCCGGCGGCGAGCAGCAGATGCTGACGATCGCGCGCACCCTCATGGGCAACCCGGATGCGATCCTGCTCGATGAGCCCTCCGAGGGCATCGCCCCGGTCATCGTCCAGATGATGGCCGATGCGATCCGGGCCATGAAGGCGGAGGGGGTAGCCGTGCTTCTCTCCGAGCAGAACTGGGCCTTCGCCGCCGGGATCGGCGACCGGGCCTGCGTCATCGAGCGCGGGGAGATCCGGTTCCAGGGCTCCATGGCCGAGCTTGTCGCCGACGAGGCGCTGCGGGCGGAAACCCTCGGGGTTTGATACGCCAAACCGTTGACGGAACGGGCCGAAAGGACGATATGCAGCCATCCGGCGCCCCGTCCGCGCCACATCCCAGAATAGATGTAAAGAGGAACTCCCGCTTCATGGGCGTCATCCATGTGACCGACCGGGCCGGCCAGCGCCACACTCTCGAGGCGATCGAGGGCTGGCGGGTGATGGAGATCATCCGGGACTGGGGGCTGCCCATCGAAGGCCTGTGCGGCGGAGCCTGCGAATGCGCCACCTGCCATGTCTTCGTCGCCGAGGACTGGCTCGACAAGCTCTATCCTGCCACCGACGAGGAGGAGGATCAGCTCGACACGGTGGTGACGAAACCGAATTCCCGCCTCTCCTGCCAGATCCTCTGGACCCCCGAACTCGACGGCCTGGAGGTCACCCTCGCCCCGACCGGCGCGTGACCGCCATCCTGCCATATTGCTAAGACCAAGAGACCGTGCTTTCGAAAAGGTCTCTCGAAGGAGCCTGTTCATGACCGACCATATCGAAACGGACGTCGTCATCATCGGTGCCGGGCCCGTGGGCCTGTTCGCCGTGTTCGAGCTCGGCCTCCTCGATATCAAGTGCCACCTGATCGACATCCTGCCGAAAGTGGGCGGCCAATGCGCCGAGCTCTACCCGGAAAAGCCGATCTACGACATTCCGGGCTTTCCGATGGTCACGGGCCAGGGCCTCGTCGACAACCTGATGGCGCAGATCGAGCCGTTCCATCCGACTTTCCACCTCAGCGAGATGGTGGAGAGCCTGGAATCCATCGGCACGCCCGAGGCGCCGCTGTTCCGGGTCAAGACCTCCGAGAACGGCACCACGTTCACCTGCAAGGCGGTGATCATCGCCGCGGGCGGCGGCTCGTTCCAGCCGAAGAAGCCTCCGATCGACCATATCGAGGAATACGAGGGCACCGGCGTGTACTATGCCGTGCGCAAGATGGAGATGTTCCGCAACAAGAAGGTGCTCATCGTCGGCGGCGGCGATTCCGCGCTCGACTGGACGGTGAACCTGCAGCCCATCGCCAAGCGTCTCACCCTGCTCCACCGCCGCGACGCCTTCCGCGCCGCGCCGCACACGGTGGAGAAGATGCGCTCCCTCGTCGCCTCTGGTGAGATGGACCTGCATCTCGGCCAGGTGACCACCCTGAAGGGCGAAGCGCCGGTGCTGGAAGGCGCCGTGATCCGCAAGGACGACGGCTCGGAGATCACGGTGGATTGCGACGTGATGCTGCCCTTCTTCGGCCTCACCATGAAGCTCGGCCCCATCGCCGATTGGGGCCTGAACCTGCATGAGAACCTGGTCCCGGTGGACACGGAGAAGTTCGAGACCAACGTTCCCGGCATCTTCGCCATCGGCGACATCAACATCTATCCGGGCAAGCTGAAGCTGATCCTCTCCGGCTTCCATGAGGCCGCGCTCGCGGCGCAGAAAGTGCACCGCTACGTCTATCCGGAAAAGAAGCTCCTGTTCCAATACACGACCTCGTCCACGAGCCTGCAGAAGAAGCTCGGCGTCGCGGCCTGACCGGGCCGGCGGCGATGATCGCCGCCGCTCAGAGCAGGATGTTGTTGTTCGTGCCCCAGATGATGCCGAGCCCAACCGTAATCGCGAAATTGGGAGCTGCGCTGGTGCCGGCATCTCCGACGAAGCCGTAAAGGATTCCGTTGCTGAAATCGTAGCACAGACTCCCGGCAGCAAGTATGGCGGGGGCACCCAAACTGATCGTGATGGTCGACGAGAAGGCATCGTCTGCGCCGCCGTTGATCGCGTCGATTTTGGAGAGGTCGAGCACATCCTGGCTGCCGTTGAAATCGGCGATGACATCGCCCGCCACCTCCTGGGTCGTGGCGAAGACGAAGGTGTCGTGGTCCTCGCCCCCGATGAGCCTGTCCGCACCGGTGCCGCCCTCGAGCGTATCGTTGTCGTCGCCTCCGTCCAGGGTATCGGCTCCGTCGAGGCCATGGAGCTTGTCGGCACCGATCAGGCCGATGAGGGTGTTGCCGGCATCGTTGCCCCAGATGGAGTCCGCCCGGATGGTGCCCCGAACGCCCTCGATCGAAGTGAACTCATCCGTGCCGAATCCACCCGTTCCGGTCTGCACCTTGTTTCGAAGGTCGATCGAGATCGCTGAGGTGGCCAGAAGGTAGTCGACGATATCGTGTCCGGGGCGACCATTGAGAATGTCGTCGCCTTGTCCGCCATCTAGGTAGTCGTTCCCGGTACTGCCGTTCAGCGTATCGTCGAACGCGCTTCCGGTAAGGCCCTCGATGCTCTCGAAGACGTCGCGGGTCGACGACTCGACGCCGTCACCGAGAACCACATTGACGCCGGCCCCGGCACGACGGTAATCGACGATGTCCATGCCGGCGCCGCCTTTGAAGGTGTTGCCGACAATCCGATCCACGCCGGTGAATCCACTGACGAAGCGGTCGTCGAAGGCCGTTCCGATGACGCCCTCGATGCTGATCAGCTGATCGGAGAGGCCTCCGAGCGCAACGCCGGTATTGATCGCATATTGCTTGCCTTCGGCGAGATCGACGAAGACGCCTCCGCCGAACACTCCCGATGAGGGATGCTTGGAGTAATCCGCGTAGTCGTACCCGCCCCCTCCATTGATGACGTCCACAATGCTGCCCAGGCCATTCACGTCGTATCCGCCGTCGAGCGTGTCGTCTCCCTCGAGACCCTCAAGCCTGTTCTCGGTGTTGGTGGCCGTGACCGCGATGTAGTTGTTCAGGCTATTTCCGTTCAAGATCATGAAAAGATCGCGTCTGACGATCAGGTTCTCGACATGGTCGGCGAGGAGGTACTCGCGCAGCGCGAAACTTCGGGCGATCTCGATGGTGTCGATTCCCTCACCCGCCTGCTCGATCGCCACATCCATTTCGTTGTTGGAGGTATAGGCGTCGAAGATATAGGTGTCGTCGCCGGCGCCGCCGATCAGTGTATCCGCGCCCTTGCCGCCATCGAGCGTGTTGGCGAGAGCGTTGCCCGTCCCCCGCGTCGCGGCGCCGGTCAGCGTCAGGTTCTCGAGGTTGTCGCCCAGCGTGTAATCGACGGCGCTCACGACGGTATCGGTGAAGCCGTCGCCGGTGCCCACCGCCTCGCCAATGATCGTGTCGCCGGTCTCGTCTACGATATAGGTGTCGTTGCCGGCGCCGCCGATCAGCGTGTCCACGCCGGCACCGCCGTCGAGCGTATTGGCGAGGCCGTTGCCCGCGATCCGGTTCGCGAGAGCGTTGCCCGTCCCCCGCATCGCGGCGCCGGTCAGCGACAGGTATTCGAGATTGGCTGCCAGCGTATAGTCCACGGATGCCCACACCAGGTCGAGGGCGTCTCCGCCGGTCCCCTCCGCCTCCCCCTCGATGACGTCCCCGACATCGTCCACCACATAAGCGTCACTTCCCGCACCCCCGATGAGGCGATCGGCGCCCATCCCGCCATCGAGACTGTCGGTACCCGCGCCGCCGACGATGACGTCGCTGCCGCCTCCGCCGAGGAGGGTGTCCGCTCCCTCGCCGCCATCCAGGTTGTCATCACCTTCACCGCCCGCGATGTTGTCGGCCCCGAGCCCTCCGATCAGCGTATCGTTGCCGGCTCCGCCGTCGAGAGCGTCGGCTCCCTCGCCGCCATCGAGCATGTCCGAGCCCGTCCCACCCTCGACCCAGTCGTTGCCGTCCTCACCGAAAAGCCGGTCGGCTCCACCGCCGGCGCGGATCGTGTCGAAGCCGGCGCCGCCCCGGACGATATTGGCAAAATCGTCCGCGTCCGTACCGATCTCGATGAGATCGCCGAAACCGCCGGCCTCGACGATCTCGAAGCCGCTCAAGGTGTCGTTGCCCTGGCCGGTCGCCGTTCCGCTGCCGGTGGAATCGAGGCGGATGACGAGTGCCGATCCGGCGAAGGAAAAGATCGCCCTGTCCGCGCTGCCGAGACCGCCTGCGAGCCTATCGTCGCCTGCATCGCCATGCACCGCGTCATCGCCCGCACCGCCGTCGAGCGAGTCGTTGCCCGCACCGCCGAAAAGCGTGTCCCCGCCGTCGGCGCCGAGGAGCGTATCGTTGCCGTCGAGGCCATGAAGGGTGCTGTGCTGCGCGCTGCTCGCCGTGATGACGTTTGCAAGCTCGTTGCCGGTGCCGATCGCGGCTGCACCGGCAAGCCTGAGATTCTCGACGTTCGCACCGAGGGTATAATCGATGCTCGATTCGACCGTGTCGATTCCTGCGCCCGGGGCCTCCACGACGACATCGTTCTGATTATCGACGGAATAGAGATCGTTGCCCGCGCCGCCGTCGAGCTTGTCACTGCCGCTTCCCCCGATCAGCGTATCGTCGCCGCCGCCGCCGAAAAGCACGTCATTGCCGCCGCTTCCGTCGAGCCGGTTGGCGGTGAGGATGCTATCGGCGCCGCCCGTAAGCGTGTCGCCGAACGACGAACCGATCGCATTCTCGATGCCTGAGAGCCGATCGGTTCCCGCGCCCATCGTGTTCTGCGCCGTCGTCCTGGACAGATCGACCGACACTCCCTTGGCAGCGCTCGCATAGCTCGCCGTGTCGCTGCCCGTGCCGCCGATCAGCCTGTCGCTGCCGGCGCCGCCGTTGAGCGTGTCGTCGCCGGCAGCACCGTCGAGCGTGTTGGCGGCGCTGTTGCCGGTGATCACGTTGGCGAGCGCGTTGCCTTTTCCCTTGGCGATCCGCCCGCCGAGGATGAGATTCTCGATTCCCGATGCAAGCGTGTATCTGCTTACTCGCGCCTCGACCGTGTCAAGGCCGCCATTCGTCGTCTCCCGGACTCGGTCGCGCAGGGAATCCACCATATAGCGATCGTCGCCCGAACCGCCCACGAGCGAGTCGTTGCCGCTGCCGCCGATCAGCGTGTCGCTCCCCGCGCCGCCCAGCAATGTGTCGTTGCCGCCGCCGCCATTCAGCCTGTCGCTGCCTGCGCCGCCGGAGAGCCTGTTGGCGGCATCGTCGCCCGTCACCGTCTTCGCAGACGGCTTGCTCATCCCTCCGGCGATCGCCGCGTCTTTCGGAAGCGTCGGGCTCTCCACTTTGAATGGCCGGGAAGGGCCGGGAAGCGGAAAGGAGAACGACGCCGACATCGCAGCCGGGCCGGACACGGGGGGAAGGGCGTCGGTATAGGCCTGATCGGCCGGCGCGCTGAAGAGCACGTCGAGGCCGGGCCAGATGATCGGGCGAATGGGGGTGCTCCAGCGGTCCGAGCCCGGCTCGCCCGGGTCGGTCCGAACCGGCAACCTGATGGAATCGGGCATGGCCTAACTCTCCTGATAAGGACAAGCTTCCCAAAGCTTTATTATAACATATGTTAATCGACAAGGCCCGGGATGGTGTGCCGATACCGGAACCGTTGGCCCTTGCGGCGAATCTGCCTTTCTGAAACTCTCCGGCCCATGACGCTCACGACAGATCTCACCCTCGGCCGCCGCGCGATGGCGATGATCGAGGATCTCGCCCGGCATACAGACGAGCCCGGCCGCCTCACCCGCCTCTATCTCTCCGACGCGCACCGCAAAGCGGCAGACGCCACGCTCCAGCTGATGCTGGAGGTGGGCTTAAACGCCCATATCGACGCGCTCGGCTCCGTGATCGGCCGCATCGAAGGCGCCGATCCCGACGCACCCGCCCTCCTCATCGGCTCGCATATCGATTCCGTCGTCGATGCCGGCCGCTACGACGGCAATCTCGGCGTGGTGCTCGGCATCGTCGCGGTCGAGGCTTTGACGCGGCAGGGCATCAAGCCCGCATGTCCCATCGAGATCGTGGCTTTCGGGGATGAGGAGAATGTGCGCTTCCCGACCAATCTCTCCACGTCCCAGGCGCTGGCCGGCCGCTTCAATCCGGCCTGGCTCGACGGCAGGGATCAGGATGGCATCGCGCTTCGCGATGCGCTGATCCGCTTCGGCGGCGATCCGGATGGTGCGGCGGCGCTCGCCCGCGACCCGGCGCGCTATCGCGGCTATCTCGAGGTTCACATCGAGCAGGGACCGCTCCTGGAAGCGAAGGACCTGCCCGTCGGAATCGTCTCCGCCATCAACGGCATCACACGGGCCCGCGCCACCGCCCTCGGCGAGGCGGGCCATGCCGGCACGGTGCCGATGGCCATGCGCCGCGACGCGCTTGCGGCGGTCGCCGAGATGATCAGCATCGTGGAGCGCGCAGGCTCCACCCGCACCGATACGGTGGCGACCGTCGGCGTGGCGCAGGTGCAGCCCGGCGCAATCAACGTCATTCCCGCACGGGTCGATTTCACTCTCGACGCGCGCTCGCCGGACGATGCAGTGCGCCTCGCCATGGTGGAGGACATCGTGACCGAGTGCCATGCGGCGGCGCAGCGGCGCGGTGTGGCCTTCACCATCGAGCCGTTCATGGAATCGCCCGCGACGCCCATGGACAAGACCCTGATCGGACAGCTCGAGGATGCTGCGCGGAGCCTCGGCATCGCGCCGCTGCATCTTTCCTCCGGGGCCGGGCACGATGCGGTGGCCATGGCCAATCTCTGCCCCTCCGCCATGCTCTTCGTGCGCTGCAAGGGCGGCATCAGCCACAACCCGGCGGAATCGATCACGGTCGAGGACGCGGATGTGGCGGCCCGCGTGCTGATCGAAGCGGTCAGGCGGATCGCGGCGTGAGAGTCGTTCGATGACGCCGACACCGACAATCGAATTCGTCGACGACGAGCCCGCGCTCCACGACGTCGTGCTCAACGGCGTGCGAGCCTTCAACGCAACGCTCTTTGCCGGTCATCCGCCGGGCCTGGATCTTGCCATCGCCATTCGCGATCCGGACAGCAATATGCCCGTCGGAGGGCTTCTGGGCCGCACGGCCGGCGGCTGGCTCGGAATCGAACTGCTCTTCGTGCCCGAGGCGCTTCGCGGAATGGGCCTTGCGACGACGCTCGTCGCGGTGGCCGAGGAGGAGGCTACACGGCGGGGCTGCCATTCGGCCTGGATCGACACGCTCAATCCCAAGGCGTGCGGCCTCTATCGGCGTCTCGGCTACGAGGTCTTCGGCGAGCTCAAGGATTATCCGGTCGGCGGCAGCCGCGTCTTCCTGCAGAAGAAGCTCGGTGCGGTGACCTGAACATCGTCAGCCGCGCCACTCGTCCGCGAGCACGGCCCAGCGCTCATGATCGCGCCATTCGCCGTCGATCTTCAGATAGCGCGGCGAATAGCCCTCCTGACGGAAACCCAGTCTTTTGGCGAGTGCGCGCGACGGCTCGTTGCCGGGCTGGATGTTCGCCTCCAGCCGATGCAGGCCGAGCCCATGGAAGGCATGCGTCACGGTAAGCCTCACCGCCTCGCCCATCAGGCCGCGCCCGTTCATGCCGGCCATGCCGTAATAGCCCATATAGGCGCTCTGAAAGAAGCCGCGCACGATCTCGCTCACGTTCACCACGCCGACGATTCGTCCGCTCTCCCGCTCGCGGGCGATGAAGCCGAAGGAGCGATCCCCGTCGCAGCGCGCGAGATAGCCGAGAAAGCTCGCCTGATCGCGGCAGGGAGACACCCAGGGTTCGTGCAGGCCGATGCTCGCCAGATTGGCAGCGACCAGCTCGACCGCATCGGAAGCCTGAACGGGACGAATGACAACGCGTGACACCATGGAGTTCATTCCAGCTTCAGGAACCATGGCATAGACATGCCGTTGTCGTCAGCCCCTTAAAGACGCAAGGAATGGACCATGCGAGCCATCATTCTCCCCGCCTTCGCTCTCGCTCTTAGTGCCGGCTTCCTCGCTGCACCGCACGAGGCTCGGGCGCGCTTCAGCCCCGAGCAGGTGCATGCGCCTTCGCTCGTCGACAATGTGCAATGCATCACGCGGCGGGTGCGCACCGTGCGGCCGAACGGCAGGGTGGTCTATCGCACCGTCCGCGATTGCGGCGTGCGGCCGGGCTGGAACCGTCCGAATCGCTGCCGCTGGGTGCGCGAGCGCATCGTGCAACCCAACGGACGTATCGTGTTTCGCGACGTCCGCCGCTGCCGGTGAGCCATCGCAGCTTAAAGCATTTCAGGGCCCGGCATCGCCGGGCCCTTTTCGTTTATTCCAGCTCGCCGATGGCGCTCTCGACCGCCGCGACGACCGCGCCGGAGCGCACGAGATCGAGCGCCTGGCGCATCTCGATGGCATACCAGCGGTCACCGTCGAGGGCTGGCGGGATGACGGCGCGGATCGCCTCCATCGCCGCACGCGAGCCTTTTCCGAGCGGATAATCCTTGGCGATCGGTTCGACGAGGGTGAGCGCCTGCGCCGCCATCAGCAATTCGCCTGCCACGATCTGCTCCACGTTCTCGACGATGGTGCGCGCCTTGCGCCCACTCCAGGTCGAGTTGGAGACGTGATCCTCCGCATTGGACTTGCCGGGAATCGAATCGACCGAGCCCGGCGTCGCAAGGCCACGATTTTCCATCACGAGCGCCGACATCGAGCATTGCACCGTGGCGAAGCCGGTATTGAGACCGCGCTTGCCCGCGAGCAGGTTGCGGGGCAGGCCGTAGGACATGGTGGGATCGATCAGGCGCGCGAGGCGCCGCTCGGAAACCGCGCCGAGGTCGGCGATGGCGATGGCGAGAAAGTCCATCGCCTGCGCCATGTATTGGCCGTGGAAATGGCCGCCCGAGATCGACACGTAGCCGCCCTTGCCGTCGTCGAAGATCAGCGGATTGTCGGTGGCGGAATTCATCTCCGTTCCGACGATGCGCTCGACATATTCGATCGCCTCGACAGCGGGCCCGTGAACCTGCGGCGTGCAGCGCAGGGAATAGACGTCCTGCACGCGCGGGCTCGCGGGCTGGCCGGGCTGGCGCGGCTCGTCGGGGAAGACGACATCGCGCGCTTCCTGCGAGCAGCGCTTCGTGCCCTCGAGTATGCGCAGCAGGTTGCGCGCCACGCGGGCCTGGCCGGGATGCGGGCGCGCCTTGTGCACGCGCGGATCGAAGGCGGCAAGCTCCCCGCGCATGGCTTCCAGCGATAGGCACATGGCGATGTCGGCCTGCTTGAGCAGACGGCGCGCATCGTGCGTGGCGAGCGCGGCGAGGGCGAGCGAGGTGGTCGAGCCGTTGATGAGGGCCGAGGCATCCTTCGCGCCGAGGTCGAAATCGGGATCGAAGCCGGCAGCGTGAATAGCCTCGCGCGCCGGCATGAGTTTTCCGCGATAGACCATTTCGGCTTCCTCGAAGCCGCAGACGGAGCCTGCCATATGGGCGAGCGGCGCGAGATCGCCCGAGGCGCCGACCGAGCCCTTCTGCGGAATCACCGGATGCAGACCGGCATTGAGGAAGGCGAGAAGCCGCTCGACGAGCTCGACGCGCGGACCGGAATAATTCGACGCGAAGGCATTGGCCCGCAGCAGCATCATCGCCCGGGTGACGTCCTCGGAAAATGCCTCGCCGACGCCCGTCGCATGGGCATAGACGGTCTTGCGCTGGTAGGCCGCCATGTCACTGATGAGCACGCGCTGATCCTTGAACAGGCCGACGCCGGTGTTGAAGGCATACATGAGCGGCGCATCGTCGTGCATCCAGGTGCGGTCGATATAGTCGCGCGTCGCCGCGATCCGCTCGCGCGCTTCCGGCGCCAGGGCCGCCTGCGCGTAATTGCCTTGCGCGTCCGGGCGGGCGACCCGCACCGTATCCTCAATGCGGAGTGTCGCCCCGTCGAGCTTGACCGTCATCGCTGTTCCTCACGTTGATGGACAAGGGATACCGAGGCTTCCGACCCGGTGCAACCGCTCCTCCGGGTCTGTGTGTCGAAGAGCCAGCACCTGTGGGCCCGGAGCCGTTGGGCTCCGAGCCTTGTGGAGAGCGAGGGTGGCGCGAAGGGCGGCCCGGCTCGCTGATGCATGGTGTGAAATGGAAGAGCCGGGAGGCCGCTTCGCGCACGGCTTTTTTAGGCGGACAGGCGGTGCCGGTTCGGTGACTGCGCCAGGCGGGAACCGCAACGTCAGCGGGGGCCTGGGACCAATCCCTATTCAGCAGCACACAGCCTGGGCCTCCCGTCACACGCACCTGCGTACCGGCACATGCACGGGACCGTGCCTGCTCCCACACTGCGACGCCTCGCGAGCGCGCCCCTCGTCAGGAGCAGATCTTGCGCAAGTGTATAGCCGAGGTTGGGACTATTGTCAAGAACAAAGTGAGAACATAACGTTGCTCTCCGTCCATCTCCGCTGTCATCCCGGGACTGCGCAGCAGGGCCCGGGATCCATAGCCACGACATCCCCGCAGAGGGTGATCGACCTCACACCTCTTTCTGCGCCATTGGCGGTTATGGATCCCGGACTCCGCTGCGCGGCTCCGGGATGACAGTGGGTGACTTCGCGCTTCACCGTATCGGGATCACCGGCACGAGGCCGGTGATGACGTGAGTGGATGGCATGAAGGACGGTGTCATTCCCGGCCGGAGATGGCGCAGCCATCGGAGGGGAAGGGAATCCACCCACACGCTCGGCGCCATGGGTCCCCTTCCCTCGCTTCGCTCGCCGGGGATGACACGCGGATCTCCCCTCTCCCGTGCGGGCGTAAGGGCGGGGCTTTCCATCGGCAAAGCGCCCGTCCACCTTCTCCTGCAGCGCGTCCCGCTCAGTGCCTCATCCGGCACCGGCCTTCCCTCACCCCGACCCTCTCCCAAACAGGAGAGGGAGACGGACAGGGTCATCTCAACGAAAAAGGCCCCGGCGATGCCGGGGCCTTGATGAACGGGTATTCCGGACCGGCGGGCCGCGATCAGACGCGGCCGAGACGCTTGGTGGTCTGGGGGTCGAAGAGATGGACGTTGGCCGGGTCGACGGCCAGTGTCAGCTTGCGGGTGTCCGCCGGGAGCTGGCCGGTGGAGGCCTGCACGACGAATTCGGAACCGGCGACCTTGCCGTGGAAGAGCTGGGTCGCGCCGAGCTCCTCGACGAAATCCACATCCATGGAGAGGGAGCTCGCAGCGCCGCCGCCCGCCTGCACGTCCTCGGGGCGCAGGCCCACCTCGATGGCCGAGCCGGGGGCCAGGCCCTCGCGCATGTCTGTCACCGCGATCGATTGCCCGCCGACCGACACGCGGCCCTGGCCTTCCACGGTTCCGGAGAGGATGTTCATGGGCGGTGAGCCGATGAAGGTAGCCACGAACCGTGTCTCGGGGCGGCGATAGACGTCGGCGGGGGAGCCGACCTGCTCGATCTGGCCGCCGGACATCACCACGAGCTTGTCGGAGAGCGTCATCGCCTCGACCTGATCGTGGGTGACGTAGATCGAGGTCACGCCGAGAGCCCGCTGGAGGCGCTTGATCTCGACGCGCATCTGCACGCGCAGCTTGGCGTCGAGGTTGGAGAGCGGCTCGTCGAAGAGGAAGACCTGCGGCTTGCGCACGATGGCGCGGCCCATGGCGACGCGCTGGCGCTGGCCGCCGGACAACTGGCGCGGCTTGCGTGCGAGGAAGGATTCGATGGCGAGGATGCGCGCGGCTTCCTTCACGCGCTTCTCGATCTCGTCCTTGGGCGTGCCGCGGTTCTTCAGCCCATAGGCCATGTTGTCGTAGACCGTCATGTGCGGATAGAGCGCATAGTTCTGGAATACCATGGCGATGTCGCGGTCGGCGGGCTCGACCTGGTTCACCACACGCTCGCCGATCTTCACCTCGCCGCCGGAGATCGTCTCGAGGCCTGCGATCATGCGCAGCAACGTGGACTTGCCGCAGCCGGACGGGCCGACCAGCACGCAGAACGAGCCGTCCTCGATGCCGAGCGAGACGCCCTTCACCGCTTCCACATTGCCCGCGTAGATCTTCCTGACGGTGTCGAGCGTTACCCCTGCCATCGATTCATTCCTTTTGACCGCTGCCCGCGCCGCTTAAGGGGCGCCGGGCATGAATTCCATTGTTGTGAGAAGGCGCTGCGCAACTTTTGCGCGTCACTTCTCCGTTTCGACGAGACCCTTCACGAAGAGCCTCTGCATGAAGACCACCACCAGCACCGGCGGCAGCATGGCAAGCACCGCGGTAGTCATCGCGATCTGCCATTCGGTGAGCGCGTCGGTCGTCGTGATCATCTTCTTGATGCCGATGACGATGGTCTGCATCGAGCTCTTGGTCGTGATCAGCAGCGGCCAGAGATACTGGTTCCAGCCGTAGATGAACTGGATCACGAACAGGGCCGCGATCGTCGTGATCGACAGGGGAAGGAGCGTATCCTTGAAGAAGCGGAACGCGCCCGCGCCGTCGATCTTGGAGGCCTCCAGCAGCTCGTCCGGAATCGTCATGAAGAACTGGCGGAAGAGCAGCGTGCCGGTGGCAGAGGCGATGAGCGGCATGATCAGGCCGGTATAGGTGTCGAGCAGGCCGAGATCGGCGACGATCTTGTAGGTCGGGTAGATGCGCACCTCGACGGGCAGCATCAGCGTGATGAAGATGACCCAGAACGCCGTCTTGCGGAACGGGAACTTGAAATAGACCACCGCATAGGCCGAGAGGATCGAGATCAGGATTTTTCCGAGTGCTATTCCTAAGGCCATGATCATGGAGTTGACCATCATCATGCCGACAGGCTCGCGGGCGAGCGCGCCGCCATAGAACAGCGCGCGCGAATAGTTCACGCCGGCCTGATCGCCCGGCGTGAGCGGCATGTTGCCGTTGACGATCGTGGCGGCATCGAAGGTCGAGGCCATGACGGCCAGATAGACCGGGAAGACCACGATGACGATGCCCAGCGCGAGCGTCAGATAGGCCATGAATTGGGTGAAGGGACGATTCTCGACCATCAGTACTGCACCTTGCGCTCGACATAACGGAACTGGATGGCGGTGAGCGCGATCACGATGATCATCAGGATCACCGACTGCGCGGCCGAGCCGCCGAGATCGCCGCCGAGGCGGCCGTCCGCATAGACCTTGTAGACGAGAGTCGTCGTCGTTCCGGCGGGACCGCCGCCGGTCACGGCATCGATGATGCCGAAGGTGTCGAAGAACACGTAGACGATGTTGACCACGAGCAGGAAGAACGTGGTCGGCGACAGGAGCGGGAAGATGACCGTCCAGAACCGGCGCATGGGACCCGCGCCGTCGATGGCCGCGGCCTCGATCACGCTCTTCGGGATCGCCTGAAGCCCGGCGAGGAAGAACAGGAAGTTGTAGCTGATCTGCTTCCAGGTCGCGGAGAGCACGAGCAGCGTCATGGCGTGGTTGCCGTTGAGCATCGGGTTCCAGTCGATGCCGATCGCCTTGATCGGCTTCGACAGGGTGCCGAGCGTCGGATGGAACATGAAGATCCACAGCACGCCGGCGATGGCCGGGGCGACCGCATAGGGCCAGATCAGCAGGGTCTTGAAGGCCTGTCCACCGCGCAGGTTCTTGTCGGCCTGCGTCGCCAGCAGCAGCGAGCAGGCGAGCGAGAAGAAGGCGACGAGGGACGAGAAGATCGCCGTCGTGACCATGGCCCGGTAATATTCCGGCTGCTGGAACAGGTGGACGTAATTTTCGAAGCCGATGAATTCCGAGGAGAGGCCGAAGGCGTCCTCGCGCAGGAAGGACTGCCAGATCGCCTGCGAGGCCGGCCAGTAGAAGAAGATGAGGGTGATCGCCATCTGCGGAACGATCAGCAGAAGCGGCAGTGTCCAACCTGAAAAATGAGCTCGTTTTTCCATCGCGATTACGGCTGTCCGGGGATGGGAGGCAGATGACGGCGGCAACCGGTCTGCGAAGGTTATCTATAAGATCATCCCGGACAGCTTATCGAAGCCGCCCGGGATGACAGAAGCACAGATCGGTTCAGTTTAGCGAACGGTGCGCTCGAACTGACGCAGGATCTGGTTGGAACGGTTCACGGCGGAGTCGAGAGCGTCCTTGGCCGGCTTCTGGCCGGCGAGCGCCGCCTCGATCTCCTCAGAGACCACGTCGCGGATCTGGACCATGTTGCCGAAGCGCAGACCGCGGGAATTCTCGGTCGGCTCCTTGTTGGTCAGCTCCAGCAGCGGAGTCTGCAGGACGGGGTTCTTCTCGTAGAAGCCCGAAGCCTTGGTCTTCTCGTAGGCCGCCTTGGTGATCGGGAGGTAGCCCGATTCCTGGTGCAGTTTGGCCTGGCGATCCGTGTCCGACAGGAAGGCGAAGAACTTGGCCACGCCCTTGTACTCGTCGGCTTTCTTGCCGCCCATGACCCACAGCGAAGCGCCGCCGATGATGGAGTTCTGCGGAGCGCCCTGGACGTCCGGGTAATACGGCATCGGCACGGAGGTGAAGTCGAACTTCGCGTTGGCCTTCACGTTGCCGTAGAAGCCCGACGAGGTCAGGAAGATCGCGCATTCGCCCGAGGTGAAACGGCCCTCGGAGCGGCTGTCGCGGCCCGAGTAATCGTAGGTCTTGTCCTTCTGCAGGTCGACGAGGTTCTGCAGATGCTTCACATGGGCCGGAGAGTTGAACTTCATCTCCGTGTCGAAGCCGTTGAGGCCGTTGGCCTTGGTGGCCATCGGAATGTTGTGCCAGGCCGAGAACTGCTCGATGTTGGCCCAGGGAGCCCAGGCATTCGAGAAGCCGCAGGTCTCGTGGCCAGCGGCCTTCAGCTTCTTGCCGGCTTCGAACACCTGCGGCCAGGTCTTCGGGATCTCGGCGATGCCGGCCTTCTTCAGCTCGTCCTTGTTGATCCACATGACCATCGAGGAGGAGTTGAACGGGAAGGAGAGCATCTCGCCCTTGGCGGTCGAGTAGTAGCCGGTGATGGCCGGCAGGTAGGCCTGCGGATCGAACTTCTCGCCCGCTTCCTTCATCATCTCGTGGACCGGCTTCACCGCGCCGCGGGCGCCCATCATGGTCGCCGTACCGACTTCGAAGACCTGCAGGATGTGGGGAGCGTTGCCGGCGCGGAAGGCGGCGATGCCGGCGTTCAGCGTGTCGGCATACTGGCCCTTGTAGCTGACGACGACCTTGTAGTCCTTCTGCGAATTGTTGAACTCTTCTGCCAGCTTGTTGACGACCTCGTTGTTGGCGCCGGTCATCGCATGCCACCACTGGATCTCCGTCTGTGCGAAGGCGGAGGTGCTCGTCGCCAGGCCGAGGGCCAGTGCGCCGAGAAGGGACTTCTTCATCATCGTGATCTCTCCCAAGTCATCCCGTCGGGGACGTTATTGTCGTTCATCACCCATGCGTTAAGGCCGAGTGACGTTTCTATGACGAAAATATGACAATCATAGCCGGCTTCAAAATGGAAGCCCCTTCCTCCAAAAGACTTAACGCCGGCCACCGGGAATGAGCCTGGGCGCCTCCTCGTTGGGGGGAGTACCCGAACGGAAGAAACCCCGGAGCAGCGACGAACCGGGACGCGGGGACCGGCTCAAGGCCAAGCTTGACCGTGTCGCGTAAACGCGAATCGCCCGTGAAGGGCCGCGACGCGCTAAATCACGTTGCGCTCGAGGAGCGGCCTGTTGGCGAGCACGCGCTCGTAGCCGAGTTCGGACAGGTCGAGCGTCCTGTATCCGCCATGGACGATCAGCTCGGCAAGGCCGCGTCCGACGGCCGGCGCCTGCTGCAGCCCGTGGCCCGAGAAGCCGTTGCAGAGATAGAAATTTTTCATCTCGCCCGCGGTGCCGACGATGGCGTTGTGGTCGAGCAGGCACATGTCGTAGGGCCCCGACCAGGCGCGGCCCGGCCGGATCGCCTCGAAAGCGGGCACGCGATGGGCAAGCGAGGGCCAGATGAACTCCTCGAAGAAGGCGTGATCGATCTCCTGCGACGCCGGATCCTCGTCGGACCAGTCGGGATCGAGATCGGCCTCCGGCGAGGCGCCGCAGATGAAATGCCCCTCCCCTTCCGGACGCACATAAGCGCCCGACGTGTCGATGAGCAGCGGGCAGTTCTCCACAGGCCCCCGGCACGAGAACGTGAAGACGTAGCGGCGCTTGGCCTGGACCGGGATCGCAAGGCCGGCCATCGCCGCGATCGCCCGGCCGCCGGAGCCGGCGCAGTTGACGAGCGCTCCGCAGGCGATGCGCGTGCCGTCCTTCAGACGCACGGCGACGATGGCGGTGCCGTCGCGTTCGATCGCGGCCACCTCGCCCTTCACGTATTCGGCGCCGAGCGCGCGCGCCTTCTTGCGGAAGGCCTGGAGCAGGCCCCAGCCGTCGAACCAGCCTTCGCCCGAGCGGCCCCAGGTGCCGGCGGCGAGATCCTCCGTGTTGAGCCAGGGGAAGCGCTCCTTCAGCGCGGCAGGATCGAGATAGAGAATGTCGGCGCCCTCGGCCGTCTGGAGCGCGTGGTTCTCGGCGAGGATCGACGCGCCAGCCTCCGACGCGCAATAGAGATAGCCGCCTTCCTTGAGCCCGATCTCCGGACGCTCGCCATCGACCGCGAGACGGTCGCCGATGCTGCGCAGGAAATCGATTCCGTAGAGCGAGATGCGGATGTTCACCGCGCTCGAATATTGCTGGCGGATCGAGGCCGCCGACAGGGCCGAGGCCGAGAGCTGGTAGGTGGGATCCTTCTCGACGACGACGACGCGCCCCTTGAAGCCGGAATCGGCGAGCAAATGATAGGCCGCGGAAGAACCCATGACGGCGCCGCCGACGATCACGACATCGGCTTGGAGAGAAGGTGCTGAGGTCATCGTTCGAATTTCGTTGAGAGGATGATGGAGGACTGGGTGCGCTCCACCCCATCGAGCGCACCGATCTTGTCGATGGCGGCGTCGAGGGAGGGAACGTCCTGAGCCTCTACCACCGCCAGGAGATCGAAGACACCCGCGACCGAATGAAGCGCGCGCAATTCAGGCATGCGCTGCAGCGCGGCCACGACGCCGCCCGAGGCCTTGGGCGCCACGACGATGGTCACATGCGCGCGCACCATCCGGCTCGCGACCTCCTCGGCGAGGCGCAAGGTATAGCCGGCGATGACCCCGCGGCGCTCAAGGCTTTCCACCCGCGCCTGCACCGTGGTGCGCGACAGCTTCAGGCGCCGCGCCGCCTCCGCATGGCCGATGCGGGCATTCTCCCGCAGCAGGGCGATCAGGGCACGGTCCGTGGCATCCAGCATCGATATGACCAATCAACTCGGCAATCTGCCGAAAACTACTCGGCTTTCCGTCGGTTTGTCCATGGCGCTTTGCACGGATTTGCCTTTTTCTAGAGGCAACACAGGGAGGTTTTCATGCACTCGATCCTCGTCATCGGCGCCGGCAAGATCGGCTCCACCATCGCCGACATGCTCCACGAGACCGGCGATTACCGGGTCACCGTCGCGGATTCCTCTGCCGAGGCGCTCGAAGCGGTCGCCAAGGACGGCGTCAAGACGGTCCAACTCGACTTCAGCGACGCGGTCGCCCTGCAGAATGCCCTGAAGGGTCATTACGCCGTGCTCAGCGCCGCGCCCTACCACCTGACCGGCCATGTGGCGAAGGCGGCGCGGCTGACGGGCGTCAACTATTTCGACCTGACCGAGGACGTCGCCACCACCCGCATGGTGAAGGAGCTGGCCGATGGCGCCGAGACGGCGTTCATTCCCCAATGCGGCCTCGCTCCCGGCTTCATCTCCATCGTCGCCCACGACATCGCGAGCCGCTTCGACAAGCTCGACACGGTGCGCCTGCGCGTCGGCGCGCTGCCGCAATACCCGTCGAACGCCCTGTCCTACAACCTCACCTGGAGCACGGACGGCGTCATCAACGAGTATATCGAGCGCTGCGAGGCCGTGGTCGACGGTACCCTACGCGAAGTCCCGGCCATGGAAGAGCTGGAGGAATTTTCCCTCGACGGCACCCGCTACGAGGCCTTCAACACCTCCGGCGGCCTCGGCACGCTGTGCGAGACGCTTCAAGGCAAGGTGCGCAACCTGAACTACAAGACGATCCGCTATCCCGGCCATTGCGCCCTCATGCGGGTGCTGCTCAACGACCTGCAGCTGCGCAACCGCCGCGAGGTTCTCAAGGACATCCTGGAGAACGCGGTTCCGGCCACCATGCAGGACATGGTCATCGTCTTCGTCACCGTGACCGGCGAGCGCGCCGGCCGCTTCGTGCAGGAAACCTATGCCCGCAGCATCTACGGCCAGAACGTGGCAGGCACCCAGCGCACCGCGATCCAGGTGACCACCGCCGCCGGCATCTGCGCCATGCTCGACCTGCTGGTCGCTGGCCAACTGCCGAAACAGGGCTTCGTGCGCCAGGAGGAGATCGACCTCGACACCTTTCTCGCCAACCGCTTCGGCCGGGTCTATGCCGGCGAGCGCCTGGACAAGGGCCACGAGCCGGCGGTCAAGAACATCCGCCTCGACGCGGTGGCGTGAGGAAGGTCTCCAGTTAGGCCGGGTGCAAAGCTCTTTCCCTCCCCCTTGTGGGGAGGGCCCAGGGTGGGGGTGCCGGCGCCAGACCTTCATAGGCTATCGCTCACACCCCCACCTCCAACTCCTCCCCACAAGGGGGAGGAGGGCCGGTCGAGCCAAGCTTTTGGGTTCTTTACAAAATGGCATGACCCTATTCGGGAAAAGCAGTTCCCAGGCTTCCCGGTCATGCATTAAGACGGTGGCATGAAAGCCGCCGTCGTTTCGTTCCAAGGACAAGCGAGGGTGGCAGGCTCCATGAGCCTCACGCCCGCATTCAGGGAGACCAACATGACCGCGAGCCTGAAACCCGTATCCGCCGCACCCGCCTCCGTTGCGGACGAGGCCCGCGCCATTCTCGCGCGCCTCGGCGTGCCGGAGAGCGCCTTCGCCGCCGGCGGCCGTCCGGCCCGGTCCCCGATCACCGGCGAGGTGATCGCCCATGTGCGCGAGACGACGCCCGACGAGGCCAAGGCCGCCATCGGCCGGGCCGACGCCGCCTTCAAGGCCTGGCGCAAGATCCCGGCGCCCCGGCGCGGCGAGTTCATCCGGCTGCTGGGCGAGGAGCTGCGCGCCGCCAAGGACGATCTCGGCCGCCTCGTGACGCTCGAAGCCGGTAAGATCGTCTCGGAAGGCCTCGGCGAGGTGCAGGAGATGATCGACATCTGCGACTTCGCGGTCGGTCTGTCGCGCCAGCTCTACGGCCTGACCATCGCCACCGAGCGCGCCGACCACCGCATGATGGAGACCTGGCATCCGCTGGGCGTCTGCGGTGTCATCTCCGCCTTCAACTTCCCCGTCGCCGTGTGGTCGTGGAATGCGGCGCTCGCGCTCGTCTGCGGCGACAGCGTGGTGTGGAAGCCCTCCGAGAAGACCCTGCTGACCGCGCTCGCCACCCACGCCATCGTCGAGCGCGCGGCCAAGCGCTTCGGCGGCGTGCCGGAAGGTCTCTGCGAGGTGCTGCTCGGCGGCCGCGAGGTCGGCGAGATCCTCGTCGAGGACACCCGTGTGCCGATTCTCTCCGCCACCGGCTCCACCGCCATGGGCCGTCAGGTCGGCCCGAAGCTCGCGGAGCGCTTCGCCCGCGCGATCCTCGAGCTCGGCGGCAACAACGCCGCCATCGTCGCGCCTTCCGCCGATCTCGATCTGGCGCTCCGCGGCATCGCCTTTGCCGCCATGGGCACGGCGGGCCAGCGCTGCACGACGCTTCGCCGTCTCTTCGTGCACGAGAGCGTCTACGACCAGCTCGTGCCGCGTCTCGCCAAGGTCTATTCGAGCGTCAAGATCGGCGACCCGCGCGCGGAAGGGACGCTCGTCGGCCCGCTGATCGACAAGGCCGCTTTCGACGGCATGGAGCGCGCCCTCGACGAGGCCCGCGCGGCCGGCGGCAAGGTGCATGGCGGCGGACGCTATACGGACGTGGCCAATGACGGCGTCTATGCGCGCCCGGCGCTCGTCGAGATGCCGAGCCAGACCGGCCCGGTGACCCGCGAGACCTTCGCGCCGATCCTCTACGTGATGCGCTACTCCGACTTCGACGAGGCGATCGCGCTGCACAACGCGGTCGGCGCCGGCCTTTCCTCCTCGATCTTCACGCTCAACCTGCGCGAGGCCGAGGCCTTCGTCTCGGTCGTGGGCTCCGATTGCGGCATCGCCAATGTCAATATCGGCCCCTCGGGCGCCGAGATCGGCGGTGCCTTCGGCGGCGAGAAGGAGACGGGCGGCGGCCGTGAATCGGGCTCGGACGCCTGGAAGGCCTATATGCGCCGTGCCACCAACACGATCAATTACGGCGCGACGCTTCCGCTCGCCCAGGGCGTGAAGTTCGACGTCGACGCCTGATCGTTGCACGTTAGTCAAACGGAGGGCCAACGCCCTCCGTTTTGTTATCGACACTCTTAACAATGCGAGCCTTTCATGACAGCGCCCTCCCGCACCGGCGGCCAGATCCTTGTCGATCAGCTTCTCATCCACGGAGTCGATCACATCTTCTGCGTTCCGGGCGAGAGTTATCTCGCGGCCCTCGATGCGCTGCATGATGCGAGCATCGAGGTCACGATCTGCCGCCAGGAAGGCGGCGCGGCGATGATGGCGGAGGCCTACGGCAAGCTCACTGGCCGCCCCGGCATCTGCTTCGTCACGCGCGGCCCCGGCGCGACCAACGCCTCACCCGGAATCCACATCGCCAAGCAGGATTCGACACCGATGATCCTGTTCGTCGGCCAGATCGAACGCGGCATGCGCGAGCGCGAGGCGTTCCAGGAGCTCGATTACCGCGCCGCGTTCGGCCCGCTCGCCAAATGGGCGACGGAGGTGGACGATCCGGCGCGCTTTCCGGAGATCGTGTCGCGCGCCTTCTACGTCGCGACGTCCGGCCGTCCCGGTCCCGTCGTGATCGCGCTGCCGGAAGATGTGCTCACCGAGATGGCCGCGGTCGCCGACGCGCCGCGCTACCAGATCGTCGAGACGCATCCGGGCCTGACGCAGATGGCGGAGCTGCAGAAGCTGCTGCACAATGCCAAGAATCCGATTGCGCTTCTCGGCGGCAGCCGCTGGTCCGAGGTCGCGGTGCAGCGCATCAAACGCTTCGCGGAACGCTTCGAATTGCCGGTCGCCTGCACCTTCCGCCGTCAGATGCTGTTTCCCGCCGATCACGCGTCCTATATCGGCGATCTCGGGCTTGGCGTGAATCCGAAGCTGCTTGCGCGCATCAAGGACGCGGACCTCGTCCTGCTCGTCGGCGGGCGCCTCTCCGAGGTTCCGAGCCAGGCTTATACGCTGCTCGACATTCCGGCGCCGCAGCAGAAACTGGTGCATGTCTATCCCGATCCGAGCGAGATCGGCCGGGTCTATGCCCCGCATCTTTCCATCAACGCCTCGCCCATCGCCTTCACGGCGGCGTTGGAGGCCGTGCATCCGCCGGTCTCGCTGCCCTGGAGCGAGGGCACGAAGACGGCGCATGCTGATTATCTGGCCTGGAGCGATCCGACCGCCGTCCGTCACGCCGGCGCGCTGCAGATGGGCGAGGTGATGGCCTATCTTCGCAAGACGCTGCCGTCCGACACGATCTTCTGCAACGGCGCGGGCAACTTCGCCACCTGGGTCCACCGGTTCTGGCCGTTCCGCGACTACGGCACGCAATTGGCTCCGACCTCCGGCTCCATGGGCTACGGCGTGCCGGCAGGCGTCGGCGCCAAGCGCATCCAGCCAGACAGCCCCGTGGTGGTGTTCGCCGGCGACGGCGACTTCCTCATGAACGGACAGGAATTCGCCACCGCCGTGCAATACGACCTGCCGATCCTGGTGATCCTGCTCGACAACGGCATGTACGGCACGATCCGCATGCACCAGGAGCGCGAATATCCCGGCCGCGTCTCGGCGACGATGCTGAAGAACCCGGATTTCGCCGCCTACGCCAAGGCCTTCGGCGGCTATGGCGAGCGCGTGACGACAACGGAAGAATTCGCGCCGGCCCTGCAGCGGGCGCTCACCTCCAGCAAGCCGGCGATCCTGCATTGCATGATCGACCCGGAAGCGATCACGCCAAGCATGTCGCTCTCGGCGATCCGCGAGAAGGCGCTGGCGGGGAAGAAGTGAAGACGCGCTGACGCGAACGTCATCCCGGACGAAGCGCAGCGAAGATCCGGGATCGTTTGGCGAGGATGGCACTTGAACCACCACTGTCATCCCCGCGCAGGCGGGGATCCATAACCGCTAACGGTGCAAGACTGGTTTAAGGTCGTGGTTATGGATCCCGGGTTCCGCTGCGCGGCCCCGGGATGACCGTGCTTTATTCTGATGGCGATCCCGGATCGCCTGCGGCGTCCGGGATGACGTTTCTTCGCTTTTAAGCCGCCTTCGCCTCGTCGAGCCGCTGCGCCACAAGCGTACGCAAGCTGCGCAAGTCCTTCACGAAGGAGCGGATGCCCTCGGCGAGCTTTTCGGTCGCCATCGCGTCTTCGTTCAATGCGAAGCGGAAGCTCTTCTCGTCCATGCGCGGCAGGGGCTGGATCGTCTCGACATTGTCGGGCGAGAGCTTGCGCGGCAGGTCGCCTTCGGCCTTCGCCAGTTCGTCGAGGAGCGCGGGCGAGATGGTGAGGCGGTCGCAGCCGGCGAGCGCCTCAATCTCTCCGATGTTGCGGAAGGAGGCGCCCATCACCACGGTCTTGATCCCTTGCGCCTTGTAGGAGGCGTAGATCTTGCGCACGGAGAGCACGCCCGGATCGGTCTCGCCCGTATAGGGTCCGCCGCCGGCTTTCACGTGCCAGTCAAGGATGCGGCCGACGAAGGGCGAGATCAGGAACACGCCCGCCTCCGCACAGGCCTGGGCCTGAACCTGGCTGAACAGGAGCGTGAGGTTGCAGTCAATGCCCTCCTTCTGAAGGATCTCCGCCGCGCGGATGCCCTCCCAGGTCGATGCGGTCTTGATCAGGATCTGCTCGCGCCCGACGCCGCGCTCCTCATAATCTTTGACGATGCTCCGCGCCGTCTTCACGGTCGCTTCCGTGTCGAAGGAGAGATCGGCATCCACCTCCGTCGAGACACGGCCCGGCACGATGCCGGCAAGCTCGGCGCCGAAGGCGACCGCGAGCCGGTCGCAGATCGCTGCCACCACGCCCTCGCGGGAGCCGCCCTGCTTGCGGCCCCAGGTGAGCGCCTCTTCGAGGAGGTGTCCGTAGGCCGGGATCTCGACAGCTTTCAGGAGCAGGGTCGGGTTGGTGGTGCAGTCCTGGGGCTTCAGGCGGCGGACCGCGTCGAGGTCGCCGGTATCGGCCACGACGACCGTCATGGCGCGCAATTGGTCGAGCTTGGAGGGCATGAGGATCTCCGTGGGTTTTCTTGACGCCTGACTTAGTCCCATAAGGCGGCCGCGTGAAGGGCAAAGCGACGAATGCGGCTTTGTTGTCATTCCTGGCGATCGGGTGCACGCTTCCCATCACACTCGCCACGTCATGGCCGGGCTCGTCCCGGCCATCCCGATCGGAAGAACGTTGCGCCTTTCGCATCGGGATCACCGGCACGAGGCCGGTGATGACGTGGTAGGGACAGCGGCGCCCGAATTCATCGAGTGTAGCGCTCTGACGTTTCGACCCCCACCCTCGGCCCCTCCCCGCAAGGGGGAGGGAAGAGGCGCCTTCACACAAACAATCCCCGGTTGGCCCGGACCCGGCTCAGGATGAAGGAATAGACCTCCTCCACACGGCGCAAGGAGCGCACATCCGCGTGGGTGACGAGCCAGTAGGTGCGAAGATACGAGATGTCCGGCAGCACGACCTGAAGCTCCGGGAACTGCCGCACCGCGTAGTCGTGCAGGATGCCGATGCCGATTCCGGCCCGCACCGCCTCGGCCTGGGCCACCACGCTGGCGCATTCAAAGCGGCGCGCGGTGTGTTTCTCGAGGGCCGAGAAATAGTCGAGCACCGGGCTGTAGAGAAGGTCGGCCACATAGGTGACGAGAGTTTTGCCCGCGAGATCCGAGAGGTCCGCCACCGGCCCGTGGCGGTTGAGATAATCCTGCGAGGCGTAGAGCCGGAGGCGGTAATCGGTGAGCTTGCGCGAGACGAGGCGCCCTTCCGTCGGCTGCTCCAGGGTGACCGCGATGTCGGCCTCGCGCTTGGAGAGCGAGAAGGTGCGCGGCAAGGCCACGAGCTGCAGCGTGAGGCCAGGGTGCCGTTCGGCGAGCGCCCCGAGCTCAGGCGCGAGGAAATAGGTGCCGATCCCGTCCGGCGCGCCGATGCGCACGGTGCCGGAGAGCGCGAGGTCCGCGCCGCCGAGCTCGCTTGCCACGGCAAGCGCCTGGGTCTCCATCGCCTCCGCCTTGGCCAGCAGCCGCTCGCCCTGCTCGGTCAGGGTGTAGCCCTGAGGGCTCCTCTCGAACAGCTTGGCCTTGAGGGCGGCCTCAAGCGCTGAGATGCGGCGCGAAACGGTGGTATGATCGGCCTCGAGCTGGCGAGCGGCCGCCGTCAAGCGCCCGGCGCGGGCGACGGCGAGGAAAAAGCGGAGATCGTCCCAGTCGAATGCACTCATGGTATTGGTATTTTCGCACAACGGTGCCTCGGTTTCACCCATAGTCGTGCGATTTCAACAATGATAGAACGGGGACACTAAAAACACCCTCAGGAGGAGACAGACGCCATGCGCGAGGTCGGACATTTCATCGGCGGCAAGCAGGTTCCGGGCAAATCGGGCCGCACCACCGAATTCTTCCAGCCCATGACCGGCGAGGTTCTCGGCCGCGTCGCGCTCGCCTCCAAGGACGAGCTGCACCAGGCGGTGGAGAACGCCAAAGCCGCCCAGCCCGCCTGGGCCGCCACCAACCCGCAGCGCCGCGCCCGCGTGATGATGAAGTTCCTCGAACTCATCGCCAAGGAGATGGATTCGCTGGCCGACATCCTCGCCCGCGAGCACGGCAAGACCATCGTCGACGCCAAGGGCGACATCCAGCGCGGCGTCGAGGTGGCGGAGTTCTGCACCGGCATCCCGCACCTGCTCAAAGGCGAGTTCACGGAAGGCGCCGGCCCGGGCATCGACATGTACTCGATCCGCCAGCCGCTGGGCGTCGTCGCCGGCATCACGCCGTTCAATTTCCCGGCCATGATCCCGCTGTGGAAGCTCTCGCCGGCGATTGCCTGCGGCAACGCCTTCATCCTCAAGCCCTCCGAGCGCGATCCGGGCGTGCCGATGCGGCTTGCCGAGCTGATGATGGAAGCGGGCCTTCCCGCCGGCATCCTCAACGTGGTCAACGGCGACAAGGAAGTGGTGGACGCGATCCTCGACGATCCGGACGTCAAGGCGGTCGGCTTCGTCGGCTCCTCGCCGATCGCGCAATACGTCTATTCCCGCGCCACCGCGCACGGAAAGCGCGCCCAGTGCTTCGGCGGCGCGAAGAACCACATGATCATCATGCCCGATGCCGATCTCGATCAGGCGGCGGACGCGCTCATCGGCGCCGGCTACGGCTCGGCAGGCGAGCGCTGCATGGCGATCTCGGTCGCGGTGCCGGTCGGCAAGGCCACCGCCGACGCGCTCATGGACAAGCTGATCCCGCGGGTCGAGACCCTGAAGGTCGGCCCCTCCACCGATCCTTCCGCCGATTTCGGCCCGATGATCACCAGGGCGCATATGGAGAAGGTGCGCTCCTACGTCGATATCGGCGTCCAGGAAGGCGCCAAGCTCGTGGTCGACGGCCGCGACTTCAGGATGCAGGGCTACGAGAACGGCTTCTACATGGGCGGCTGCCTCTTCGACGAGGTGAAGACCGACATGCGCATCTACAAGGAAGAGATCTTCGGGCCCGTGCTCTCCGTGGTCCGCGCCAAGGATTACGAGGATGCGCTGCGTCTTCCCTCGGATCACGAATACGGCAACGGCGTCGCGATCTACACCCGCGACGGCGACGCCGCCCGCGATTTCGCCTCGCGCGTCAACGTGGGCATGGTCGGCATCAACGTGCCGATCCCGGTGCCGCTCGCCTATTACACCTTCGGCGGCTGGAAGGCCTCCGGCTTCGGCGACCTGAACCAGCACGGCCCGGACGCGGTGCGCTTCTATACGAAGACCAAGACCGTCACCTCCCGCTGGCCGTCCGGAATCAAGGAAGGCGCGGAATTCTCCATTCCGACCATGAAGTAACTTCTTCCTGGAAGTAACTATTCTTGACGGGTTAGTAACTATGTGTAACTATTGTTGCTAACCCGTCAGGAGGCCGTCTTGTCCAAGTACGAGCCGTTGAAGCATCACCTCGCCACGCTGCATGTTCCGACGTGGCGAGCCAGCTTCAAGGAGATCGAGCGTATCCTCGGTTTCGGGTTGCCCCCGTCCTCGCGCCGGCACCGGGCCCTGTGGTCGAACAATGCGCAAAACCATGTCATGACCCAAGCTTGGCTGAGCGCGGGCTGGCGGACGGAGCAGGTCGATCTCGAAAAGGAGGAACTGGTCTTTCGCAAGATCGGTCCCGGCGACGACGAGGGCTCACCGGCGAAATCGCCTCCGCATGCCAAGTCTCCCTCCGTCAAATCTCCCTTTGCCGGGCTCAAGGGAACAGTGCGCATCAACATCGAATTCGACATCACCTCTCCGACCGGGGAAGACTGGGCCGCCGAGCGAGGAGCCCTCTAGGTGGCTCCCCTTCTTCTCGACACCTGCGCCGTTCTCTGGATCGCCAACGGCGAAGAGATATCGGAGGATTGCCGCCGGGCCGTCGATGAAGCCGCTCCGTCAGATCGGATCCTGATCTCCCCGATCACGGCGTGGGAAATCGGAACGCTTGTCCGAAAAGGGAGAATCGCCTTGAGTATGCCGCCTGAAGCATGGTTCGATGCGGCCTTAGCCCTGCCCGGCGTGAGGTTGGCTCCCATGCCTCCGCGGACTCTGATCGCGTCGGCATTTCTACCAGGCATGCCTCCGGCAGACCCCGCAGACCGGATTATCGCCGCAACGGCTCGAACAGAGGGTTTCGTCCTAGTGACCCGCGACCGGAAGCTTCTATCTTATGGTAACGAAGGACATGTTCGCGTCCTTGCGTGCTGACCGAACGATGCATACGCGGCTGCCACTCCAACTGCGCTGGATTCCATGACCCAGTTTTCCCTCACAGACGATCAAATCGCCGTCCGCGACATGGCGCTCGCCTTCGCGGCGGAGAACCTCGCTCCTCACGCCCTCGAATGGGACGAGAAGAAGCATTTTCCCGTGGATGTGATGCGCGAGGCGGCCGCGCTTGGCATGGCCGCGATCTACACCCGCGACGATGTGGGCGGATCGGGCATGACGCGGCTCGACGCGGCGCTGATCTTCGAGGCGCTGGCCACCGGCTGCCCCGCCGTCTCGGCCTATCTGTCGATCCACAACATGGCCACATGGATGATCGACCGCTACGGCTCCGACGAGCAGCGCCAACGCTACATCCCGCGCCTCGTCACCATGGAGCTGATCGCGAGCTATTGCCTGACCGAGCCGGGCTCCGGCTCGGATGCGGCGGCGCTCAAGACCAAGGCCGTGCGCGACGGCGATCATTACATCGTCAACGGCGTCAAGCAGTTCATCTCCGGCGCCGGCACGTCCGACGTCTACGTGACGATGGTGCGCACCGGTGGGGACGGTCCCTCCGGCATCTCGACGCTGGTGATCGAGAAGGACATGCCCGGCGTGTCCTTCGGCGCGCAGGAGAAGAAGATGGGCTGGAACGCGCAGCCCACCGCCGCGGTGATCTTCGAGGATGCGCGCGTGCCCGTCGCCAATCTTCTCTCCGACGAGGGCATGGGCTTCAAGATCGCCATGTCCGGCCTCGATGGCGGGCGCATCAATATCGGCGCCTGCTCGCTCGGCGGCGCGCAATCCGCCCTCGACAAGGCGCTGTCTTACGCGAACGACCGCAAGGCCTTCGGCAAGCGCATCTCGGATTTCCAGGCGCTGCAGTTCAAGCTCGCCGACATGGCGACCGAGCTCGAATGCGCACGCACCTTCCTATGGCGCGCGGCCGCCGCCCTCGACGCCAAGGCGCTCGATGCGACGAGGCTCTGCGCCATGGCCAAGCGCATGGCGACCGATGTGGGCTTCCAGGTGGCGAACGACGCGCTGCAGATCCACGGCGGCTACGGCTATCTCGCCGATTACGGGGTCGAGAAGATCGTGCGCGACCTGCGCGTGCACCAGATTCTCGAGGGCACCAACGAGATCATGCGCCTGATCGTGGCGCGCGATCTGGTGGGGCGCGGCAATCGATGATGCTCAGGTCGCTCGGCCTCGGCCTGGCCCTGACCGCAGCGATCTTCGCGCTGTTCCTGTGGGCCGGCCCGTGGTTCTTCCTGGATGGGCGGCGGCCGTTCCAGCTCAACTTCGCGGCCGGCGCCGTGCTCGGCCTGATGCTCGGCCTGTCGGTCGGCCGCATCCTGCGCGCGCCCGGACAGGACACGGCCCGGGCGATGGGCTTCGTCGCCGTTCCGGGCATGCTGATCCTGGCCGCCATAGGCTCGCATTTCGCCGTGTTCTTTCCGCGGCTCGACCCCGCCCTCGACAAGGTGTTCGGATCGCTGATGCTGTGGTTCTACGGCTTCGCGCTCACCGGAGCTCTCTGGAAGGCGCGCAACGCATGATTGCGGCCCTCATCGACACGTTGGCTTAAAGAATCGCACGACAAAAGGGAGGATTCTCATGACCCAAATCGCCTTCATCGGCCTCGGCAACATGGGCGGGCCCATGGCCGCCAATCTCGTCAAGGCGGGGCACAACGTCATCGGCTTCGACCTGTCGCCGGCCTCCTGCGATCAGGCGCGCTCGGAAGGCGCGAGCATCGCCGCCTCGACCGCCGAGGCCGTTCGGGACGCGGAGGTGGTGATCACCATGCTGCCCGCCGGCAAGCATGTGCTCTCGGTCTGGACCGACATCCTGCCCTCGGTGAAGGACGGCGCGCTGCTGATCGACTGCTCCACCATCGATGTGGAGAGCGCCCGCAAGGCGCATGGGCTGGCGCGCGAGCGGGGCGGCAGCCTGGCAAGCCTCGATGCGCCGGTCTCCGGCGGCGTCGGCGGCGCGAAGGGCGCCACGCTGACCTTCATGGCGGGCGGCGCGAGGCAAGCTTTCGACCGGGCCGAGCCGATCCTGTCCAAGATGGGCAAGAAGGTCGTCCATTGCGGCGAGGCCGGTGCCGGCCAGGCGGCGAAGATCTGCAACAACATGATCCTCGGCATCTCGATGATCGGCGTGGCGGAGGCCTTCGTCCTGGGTGAAAAGCTCGGGCTTTCGCATCAGGCGCTGTTCGATGTCGCGTCCACCTCCTCGGGCCAGTGCTGGTCGCTCACCACCTATTGCCCGGTGCCGGGCCCGGTCCCGGCCTCCCCCGCCAATAACGGCTACAAGCCGGGCTTCGCGGCGGCTTTGATGCTCAAGGACCTGAAGCTGGCGCAGGAGGCTGCGCTCGCCTCCGGCGCCGCGACGCCGCTGGGTGCCGAGGCCGCGCAGCTGTATTCGCTCTTTGCCAATGCCGGCCACGAGGGCGACGATTTCTCCGGCATCGTCAATTTCATCCGGGGGCAGAAGGGCTGATCCGCATTCCTGCCGCTACCCCGAACCTGTGAACGCCGCTGTCATCCCCGGCGGCCGCAGGCCGGGAAGGGGATCCACCCACACGCTCAGCACTATGGATTCCCTTCCCCTCCGCTGACGCTCCGGCCGGGAATGACACCAAGGCACAAGGCCGGTGATGACGCTAGGAGAGCAGCGTTATGCCGAGAGTGCTGCACAGGACCGAGATGTGTTGCATTGCACCTACAGCTTTTGGTGCACGGCTCCGTTACGCTTGCCCTCCCTGACCGCTCAATTCCCGGTTGCCCGCCTGCATGATCCGCTCGATTTCCCAAACGGCAAATCCATCCGCCGATGCCGCCGCCATCTTGCGGCGTCTCGGTTTCGCGATCCTGTTCTTCGCCGTGCCCCTGGCGGCGCTGTTCACGCGGCGGGCCCTGGTGGCCATGGCGCCGCTGGCGGTCATTCTCCTCGTCCTTGCCTCGGTGCTCGACGGCAGCGCCAGGAACGCCCGGGAAAAGCTGACCGCCCTGATGGTGTCGCCGGGCGGCGTCGCCGGCATGGTCCTGCTGCTCTGGGCCGGCCTGTCGCTGGTCTGGACGCCGTTCCTGCCCCAGGCTTCGGAGAGGCTTCTGAACATCACCGGCATGGCCCTCATGGCGCTTGGCGGCTATCTCGCGGTGCCCGAGCGGATGCGCTCGGCCAATCTCTATCTCCTGCCCATCGGCGTCGGCCTGGCCGCCCTGATCGCGATCGGCCTGTCGATCACAGGCGGCAGCGCGCTCGACCCGGAGGGCCTGAGCCTCGAGCGCGGCATGCTGATGCTCGTCGTGCTGCTCTGGCCGGCGCTGGCCTGGCTCCATTCCCGCGGACGCAATCTGGAGGCCATCGGCCTCGCCCTGGCCGTGGCCGTCTGCTCTCTTCTCACCCGTGAGGGCCTGCCTCTCTACGGGCTGATCGCCGGTACCCTCGCCTTCGTCGTCACCGCCTGGAGTCCCGCCCTCGGATCGCGGCTGACGGGCCTCGTCATGGCAGGCCTGCTGCTGTTTGCGCCGCTCCTGCCTTTCGTGCTGAAGCCTCTGGCGATCGGCCTCTTCGGCCCCAAGGCACCGGTGGTGGTGAGCCTGGACGCCTGGCGCCAGATCGTCCTCAGCGAGCCCCTGCGCCTCGTGACCGGGCACGGCCTGGAAACCGCCCTGCGCGGCCGCTTCTTCGGCCTGATTCCGCCGACCGCGCCGTCCACGCTCCTGTTCGAGATCTGGTACGAGCTCGGGCTGGTAGGCGCCGCGGCGGGCAGCATCATTCTCTATCAGGCCGCCACCCGGGCGAGAATCCAGCGCGCCACGGTGGAGCCCGGCATCATGGCCGCCTTCGCCTGCACCTTCACCCTGGGCTGTCTCGGCATCGGCACCGCGCAGGTCTGGTGGTTCACCACCCTCGTGGTCCTGGTGCTGATCTTCGTCGCCATCGAGCGCGGCCAGTTCCGCACCAAGCGCCCCAAGGCCGTGTTGCGCAGAAAAGTTTGAGACCTCCCACGAGCGCATCGTGTGGACCCAGAGGGCTGCCAAGAACGATGCGCCAGCCAAGAGAAGGAGCATCGGACCCAAAACTGGACCCACTTTTGGGTCCGATGCTCTAGCCGGATATCCTGTAACGGTTGACGCGGTGGCACCGCCTCTGCTTGGCTGGTGCTTTCCGGATTCTCCCAACCCGAGGACTTCCCATGCCGATCATCAACCGCGTCGCCGATCTCGCCGATGAAATCACCGCGTGGCGCCGCGACTTCCACGAAAACCCCGAACTTCTGTTCGACGTTCACCGCACGGCGGGAATCGTAGCGGACAAGCTCAAGAGCTTCGGCTGCGACGAGGTCGTGACCGGTCTCGGGCGGACGGGCGTGGTGGGCGTCATCAAGGGCCGCACGAACAATTCCGGAAAGGTGATCGGCCTGCGCGCCGACATGGACGCGCTGCCCATCGAGGAGGCGACGGACGTTGCCCACAAGTCCAAGGTCCCCGGCAAGATGCATGCCTGCGGCCATGACGGGCACACCGCCATGCTGCTGGGTGCTGCGAAATATCTGGCCGAGACGCGCAATTTCGACGGCACAGCGGTGGTGATCTTCCAGCCGGCGGAGGAAGGCGGCGGCGGCGGCAACGAGATGCTGAAGGACGGCCTCATGGAGCGTTTCGGCGTGCACGAGGTTTATGGCATGCACAACATGCCGGGCATTCCCGTGGGCCAGTTCGCCATCCGTCCCGGCGCGATGATGGCCGCTGCCGACCGCTTCACCATCACCATCGAAGGCAAGGGCGGCCATGCGGCGCGCCCGCATGACTGCATCGATCCCGTCGTCGTGTCGGCGCATGTGATCACGGCTCTGCAGACCATCGCCTCGCGCAGTGCCGATCCGCTCGATTCCGTAGTGGTGTCCGTCTGCACCGTGAAGGCGGGCGACGCCTACAACGTCATTCCGCAGACCGCGATGCTGCTCGGCACCGTGCGCACCCTTGCGCCCGAAGTCCGCGATCTCGCCGAGAACCGTATCCGTGCCATCGTCGAGAATGTCTGCGCCGCGTTCGACGCCAAGGCCACGATCGACTACGACCGCGGCTATCCGGTGACCATCAACGATCCCGACAAGACCGAGTTCATGGCCAGCATTGCCCGGGCCGTCGGCGGCGAGAACGCCGTCGACACCGCCATCCTGCCGCTCATGGGCGCTGAAGATTTCTCCTACATGCTGGAGCAGCGTCCCGGCGCCTACATCTTCCTCGGGAACGGCGACACCGCCGGCGTCCATCACCCGGCCTACGACTTCAACGACGAGGCCAGCCCCTATGGCGTCTCTCTCTGGGCGAAGATCGTGGAGACGGGCATGCCGGCTCGATAAATCCCCTCATCAAGCCAACGCCGTCGGATCGTCTCCGGCGGCGTTTTCTTTTGTCGTATGTCCATCAATGCAGGACCATCTGCGTGAAGGGATGGACATAGGCCTGCAGCATCACGAGGCCGCCGACGAGGCAGGCCAACGCGATGGAATGCCAGAACACGAAGCGCAGGATGCTTCCCTCGTGGCCGAACCAGTTCGTCGCCGTCGATGCCACGACGATGGATTGGGCATCGATCATCTTGCCCATCACGCCGCCGGAGGAATTCGCCGCCGCCATGAGGATGGGGGACAGCCCAAGCTGTTCGGACGTGATCTTCTGCAAACCGCCGAACAGGACGTTGGATGCGGTGTCCGAGCCCGTCAGCGCCACGCCGAGCCAGCCGAGCAGCGTGCCGAAGAACGGGTAGAGGATTCCCGTCCCTGCGAAGGCAAGACCCAGAGTCGCATCGACGCCTGAGAAGCGCGTCAGCGTGCCGATCGCCAGCATCGCGGCGATGGTGATGAGCGAGTAGCGCAGCACCCAGATGGTTTCGAACCAGGCTGTGATGAGCCGCAAGGGCGAAAATCCCATGACGAAGCCCGCGATGATGGCCGCGATCAGCACGCCCGTGCCGGTATAGGACATGTAGGTGAAGGCGAAGACGGCAGGCTCCGCCGTCGGAGTGGCGACGATGGGCGCAACCTTCTGCACCATGTTGTGCAGGCCGGGAATCGGATAGCTCCAGGTGAAGATCGGGTTCACGAGAGCCTTGAACCAGCCGGTGCCCCAGATCGCGACGATGATGGACAGGATGATCCACGGCACCCACGCCCACATGACGTCCTCACGGCTCGCCCGGGGCGAAACATTGGCCGTGCCGGCGCCCAGCGGCGCGGGCCGTGTCAGGGTGCCAGCGGAAATGTCGTGCGTGCGCAGGGCGGGAGAGGTCCAGACCTCCTTCGGGCGCCAGATCCGCATGAAGCCGACGAGGCAGGCCATCGAGATCAGGGACGCCCCGATATCGACGATCCAGGGATTGATGTAGTTGGAAATCAGGAATTGCGGGATCGCGAAGGACACGGCGCAGACGAGAATGGCCGGCCAGACTTGGAGCATGCCGCGAAAGCCCGCGAAGACCCAGATCAGCCAGAAGGGCACGATGACCGAGAAGAAGGGCAGCTGGCGCCCGACCATCGCGCCGAGGACGTAAGGATCGAAGCCCGTGACAGAGGCCAGGCCCTGGATCGGGGCACCGAGCGCGCCATAGGCCACCGGTGCCGTATTGGCGATGAGCGAGAGACCGGACGCCGCGAGCGGCGAGAATCCGAGCCCGATGAGGATGGCGCCGGTCACGGCAACGGGCGTACCGAATCCGCCCGCCCCTTCGAAGAAGGCTCCGAAGGAGAAGGCGACGAGGAGCAGCTGGAGGCGACGATCCGTCGTGAGGTCGCCGACGGATTGCTGAAGCGTGGCGAACCATCCTTTCTCCACCGTCAGCCGGTAGAGGAAAATCACGTTCAGGATGATCCAGCCGATGGGAAACATGCCTGTGACGACGCCGAAGAGCGCCGCGCGGATGGCAAGCCCAGCAGGCATGGTGAACAGGAAGACGGAGACCGCGATCGCCGCCACCAGGGCGACGACGGCGGCAATATGGGCCTTCACCTTGCCGGATGCGATCATCGCCAGAAGAAGGACGACGGGAATGGCGGCAGCGACGGTGGACAAAGCTGCGCTGCCGAAGGGATTATAGACCTGACTCCACATGATGATTCCCCTGATCCCGCCGGCATGCGCCGGCGATGAGAACTCGGGCGGTCGGGCGAAAGACGGCCGCCTTAGGGGAAGCTAAGGGGATGATGAAATGTGGCAATACCGGATGTGAGAAGAGACGCGTCTCAATCCTTGCTACACGAGGCCAGCATGCCCTCGATATCGATGTAATGCCCGGCCCGGTCGCGCTTGGCGGCGAGGTAGCTGACATTCTCCGCGGTCGGGCGGCCGAGCACGCGATGGTCCGAGATCACCTCGAGACCGGCCCTGGCGAGCGCGGCGATCTTTTCCGGATTGTTGGTCATGAGGCGCACCGTGCCGATGCCGAGTTCTTTCAGCATCGCGGCGGCGAAATCGAAGCGGCGCTGATCCGCCTCGAAGCCCAGAACCTCGTCGGCGTCGTAGGTGTCATACCCTTGCGACTGGAGCTTGTAGGCGCGGATCTTGTTGGCGATGCCGTTCCCGCGTCCTTCCTGATCGAGATAGAGCAGGATGCCGCCCTCGTTCTGCGCCATGAAGCGCACGGTCTCGCGCAGCTGGTCGCCGCAATCGCATTTCAGGCTGCCGAAGAGATCGCCGGTGAGGCAGGCGGAATGCAGCCGCACGGTCACGGGCCTGGAGAGATCGGGCTTTCCGACGACGATCGCCACCTGATCGCGCAGGCCCTCGCCGCCGCGGAACACCACGAACTCGCTGGTCGGTGCGCCCTCCAGCGGCACCGGCGCCCGGCTGACGATCTTCAGGCCCAGAGCCTGGGCATGCCGGTAATCGCGAACCGCTTCGCCAGGCACCCGCAACAGGGACGGCGCGATCTCGACGCCCTCCGCCAGGGGCACGACGATGACCGCCGGCAGGACGAGGGACAGGCGGGCGAGTTCCAGCGCCTCTTCGTCCAGGGCATCGGCGGGCCGGACCGGCGCATCGATGCGCCCGTCGACCTTGAGGGCTAGGTTTTCCACGCGTACCCGGTCGATCACGGGCAGGGCGAGCCGGCCGGGTCCTTCGCGCTCGAGGCCGAGGCGGCGCAGCCGCGCCGCCGGCAGGACGAGATGAGCATGACCCTCGGCCGCGGCGTCGATCTCGGCCGCCGCTGCATCGTCCAAATCCTCGACGCCGATCACGAGCGCGCGGCCTTCCGCGCCGTCGATCACCACGGGGCGGGCGCTGCGGAACTCCATGATCGCCCGCTCGACCAGGGTCGTGGCGGGATTGTCGGACAGGCTCAAACTCAGGCGCATCATCAATAACTCAGGCAAACCGCTTCAAATCCGGAGGGAGAAGGAGGTCATTTGGGGCGAAACGCCCCCAAAGCCACGCTTCAGGATTGTTTTCACCCTATCACAGGGCACTCCCGATCCCCAATTCCATAGATGCGATGGCAGCCATGCCGGATCAATGGGTTTGCCTGCAAAGGTCTCTTGGCTCGACGGCATAGATCCAGCACGCTATCTGTGCCGCCACGCTTCCACGACGACAATCCGGACGATTCTCCATGCTCCTTTCCCGGCTCATTGGCTTCGGTTTCCTCGGTCTTGCCACGACGGCCCATGCCGCGTCCCTCGACGGCCTTGCCGTGGAGATGACCAACACCAGCGAGCCGGTGCTCTGCGCCGAAAAGGACAACGTGGCGGTCAATTTCGCCTCGCCCGAGGTGCGGCACTTCCAGATCGAGGCCGTGCATCCGGCCTATATGGGCTCCCTGCGCCAGGACCGCTGGGAGCCGGACTGGACCGCCTGCGAGGACATTTCGGAGGAAACCTCGGCCAAGCCGCATCCGACCATGGCGACCCTCTACGAGGATGACAGCCTGCGCATCATGGGCCTGTCCTTCACCGAGTTCTGGCGCCCGAGCGATGTCACGGTGACGATCGGCGACAAGGTCACGCCCAGGATCCATCTCCTCCAGCTCCTCAAGAAGCGGGGCGACAAGGCGGTGGAGGTGCTCGTGATCTATCCCGGCGACGGCTACTGGCGCATCAAGCCGCTGCCGCCTGAGCATCTGGACTGGACCTCCTACGGCTCGTCCTTCCTCGTCGGTCCAGTGGAATTCGACCAGCGGCCGGTGGTGAACCTGAAGGACGTGGCCTTCGACCCCAAGACCATGACCTTCACGCTCACCCTGGCGAAGGGCGGCAAGGCCAGCGTCGCGGTCAAGGCGCTCAACGAGGAGCGCATGACCCTCGACGTCGCCTTCGACCGGGGCGTCTCTGGCCTGCCCTTCGCGGGGCTGCGCTCCATGTACGTGACCGAGTTCAATGCGGATGTGGCGCGCATCGCCGTGCGCGAGGAAGGCGCCCGCTCCTGGCGCGAGGAGCCGATCATGAACTTCCCCGGCGCCAAGGCGACCGATGCCTGGATGGGGCGCCTCGTGCCCTCGCGCCACAACACCAGCGCGCCGGACATGATGTTCAACCGTTTCCGCGCGTCGCCAGCCCCTTCGCGCTGAGCCGGGCATTCAGCGCGGACACGATGCGGCCGTCGATCAGGATGAGCCCTGCTCCGATCAGGGCCATGCCGGCCACATGCCGGATCGCCAATGTCTCGCCCAGAATGAACACGCCGAGCAGGATGGCGCTGACCGGGATGAGGAAGGTCACGAGACCGACATTCGTGGCCCCGGCCCGCGCCAGCAGGCGGAAGAAGATCAGATAGGCGAAGGCCGTCGAGACGAGGCCGAGGGCCACGAGCGACACGATGGTCGCGGTACCAGGCATCGCCAATGTCCAGGGCCGATCGATGAGGAGGGCTGCCGGCAGCAGAAGCGCGCTCGAGACCGTCACCTGCCCGGCGGCCGTCGCGAGCGGCGGAATGCCCATGGTCTTGAAGCGCCGCCCGAACACGCCGGAAAAGCCGTAGGACAGGGCCGCGCCGAGAATGGCCAGCTGTGCCAGGATGCTCGTGTCCAGAGAAACGAAAGCGGCGGCGCCAATCATCACTGCAACGCCGACGAAGCCCACGATGACGCCGGCGAATTTCTGCCCCGTGAGGCGCTCGTCGACCGTCAGGTAATGCGCCACGATCACCGTGAAGAGCGGCGTCGTGGCATTGAGAATCGAGGCCAACCCGCTGGCGATATGGCTCTGTCCCCAGACGATGAGCGTGAAGGGGATCACGTTGTTGAGGATCGACATGCCCAAGAAGGCCGCCCAGGCCTGACGGGTGCGCGGAAGCGCCACCCCCACCAGCCTCAAGGTCACGAGAAGAGCCAGGGCAGCCGTCACCACCCGAACCGCCACGATGGTCAGCGGCGGCAATTCACGCACGGCGACGCCGATGAAAAGAAAAGACCCTCCCCAGACAATGGAAAGCACGGCCAGCAGCGCCCAATCGGACACCGCCATGGTCTTCTGAATGGGCGCTTGTGTCATCTCAACGAATCCAGGTTTCGAGCCTGAATGCCACGAAATGAGACGCCGAACGACCCGTTTCCTGTGGGGAAAGGAAGTCCCCGTCAATCTTCTTCCTCATCCTGAGGAGCAGCGAAGCTGCGTCTCGAAGGAGGTTCCAGAGAGCACTGGAGGCGCCCTCGTCCTTCGAGACGCCGCCTGCGGCGGCCCTCAGGATGAGGGCTTAGGGGACTGCCTGTCGGGCCGGGACTCTCACGACAGAGCGTACCACTCGCCGTTGGACCGGCAGGCGACCATGTCGCCTTTCCGCGCTTTGCCGCCGCCGCGCCATTCGCGCTGCACCAGGCGGCAATCCTGACCCTTGAAGCTGCCCTTCACGACCGGTCGGATCGTGACCCGTCCGGAGGCGCCCGTCTGCGGATTCTGCCAGGGGGCGCCGCTGCCATAGCCTTTCTCAATGACCGACAGGATGGCCTGCGCCTCGGCGGGGCGGTCGGGATCGGGCACGGGCTGGCTGGCGGCACGCTCGGCTTGGCCCCGTGCCCTGGCCGAGTTCACGATGTTTTGCGAGGCCTGCACTTGGGCGGCCATGCCGGCCTGCATCGCCATGTAGGGAACCGACGTCATGAGGCTTCTGCCGCCCGAGAAAATGGCGTCGATGGTGGATTGCGTGGCCGTCATGCCTATGGTGGCCGCCTGGGAGGCCGCAACCTGGTTCATCTGGCTCTGATAGGCGGCAGCATGATCCGGCCCTGCAACATTGCCGGCCGCGATATCGGAAAGGCGCGGCGCGAAGGCGGCGAAGTTGATTTTCGAAGCGCCCTGGGCATGAGCCTGCCATGTCCCGAGAATCACGGCTGCGGCCGCAAGGCCTGCCCGGCAAAAGCTCCTCATCGCGACAACTCCCTCGTTTCCCGTAACGGCATATCATGACAAGTACACCGCGGGAAGCGTCAGCAAGGGCGACAGGGGGCCGCGTCAAGACTTCGTTCACGACGATGGGGAGAAGTCTTAGGCCTTTACCTCTCCTTCACAGGTTCCGGGCGAGCCTCTCGCTCACGATCTCGTCCCCTGTAGCGTCACGCCATGAACCCGCCGATCTCCCGCGAGCCTTCCTACGGCATCCGCCATGAGCCCATGCGCTCCGTGGTGCGGTCGAGCTTTTGCGTGATGCCCCACGATCCGCGGCCGGCGCGGAACACCAGTTTCATCTTCGGCCGCTCGGATTCGCGCTATCGCCCCCTTCTGAACCAGGAGGAGCGGGACCGGCTTCACATCTGGGCCATGATCGTCGCGCTGTCCTCGTCCATCGTCGGCACGACTCTTCTCCTCATGGCCATTCTGGGCTGACGCGGCCGTTCACAGCGGCCAGACCAGCATGATCAGCGGCACCCCGATCACCACCACGAGAATCGAAAGCGGCAGACCGAGTCGCCAGTAATCGCCGAAGCGGTAGCCTCCCGGCCCCATCACCAGGGTGTTGCACTGGTGGCCGATGGGCGTGAGGAAATCGCAGGCCGCGCCGATCGCCACGGCCATGAGGAAGGCATCGGGCCTGAAGCCGAGCTGGCTGGCGAAGCTCGCCGCGATGGGCGCCATGACGAGCACCGTCGCGGCGTTGTTGAGGAACGGCGTCACCGCCATCGCCGCCACCATGATCAGCACGAGGGCGCCGGTCGGCGGCAGCATGTTGGCGGCCGAGGAGAGCCAGCCGGCGATCAGGTCCGTGCCGCCGGTGGTGCGGATCGATTCGCTGACCGGGATGAGCGCCCCGAGCATCACGATGATTGGCCACTCGATGGTCTCGTAGGCCTCGCGCAAGGTCAGCGAGCCGAACAGCACCAGCAGGACCCCAGCCCCGAAGAAGGCGATGGCGACAGGCAGGATGTTGAAGGCGACGAGCCCCATCGTAACAGCCAGGATCGCGGCGGGCAGGAGGCTCCGGCGCGCGCTGCCGAGGCGGATCTCGCGCGTGGCCAGGGGCAGGCAGCCGAGATCGCGCAGGGTATCCGGCAGTCGCCTGAAATTGCCCTGGAGCACGATGACGTCCCCGGAGCGCAGGGGGATGGTGCGCAGCCTTTCCTTGAAGCGCTCCCCGCTGCGGCTGACCGCGATGAGGTTGACGCCGTGGCGCTCATAGAGGCCGATATCCCCGGCCGAGACGCCGGTCAGGGCGGAGTTCGGCCCGACGATGGCCTCGATGACGCCGATCTCGTCCGTGGCCTCCTCGGTCTCGGGCAGGCGATGCTCGCGGCTGAGCCGCAGGCCCGCCCGGGCGACGGCGCTCTCGAGCGCGTCGGATTCGCCCTCCAGCATGAGCAGGTCGTTTTCCCGAAGCGTCACGTCCGGGAGCGGGCTGGAACTGCGGGTCTCGTTGCGGATGATGGCGGAGACCTTGACCTCGCCGTTGGCGAGCCGGTGCAGATCCGCCACCGTCTGCCCGACCACATCCGATTCCGCCGTGACGCGGGCCTCGGTGACGTAGTCCTTGATGTCGAGCGCGGCGTCGAGGGAGGCAGCACCCTTGCGCCCCTGCGGCAGCAGGCGATAGCCGAAGGCGAGGAAGACGACGCCTGCGAGCGCGATGCCGATGCCGACGGGCGTGAAGTCGAACATGCCGAAAGGCTCGCCCAGAAGCTCTTCCCTGACCCGCGAGACGATGATGTTGGGCGAGGTGCCGACCAGGGTGACGATGCCGCCGAGGAGCGAGCCGAAGGCCATCGGCATGAGAAAGCTCGAAGGCGGCGTGTTGGTGCGCCGGGCGATCTGGAACGCGACAGGAATCATCATCGCGAGCGCGCCGATGTTCTTCACGAAGGCGGACAGCACCGTCACGACGGTCACGAGCACGACGATCTGGATCTGCGTTGTGCGCAGATAGGGTCCGACCCGGTTCAGGCCCGCCTCGAGAATCCCGGATTTCGCCACCGCAGCGCTGACGAGAAGGGCGCTCGCGACGATGATGACGATGTCGTCGCTGAAGCCCTCGAACGCCTTGTCGGCAGGCACGATGCCCACCAGCACCGCCGCCAGAAGGGAGAGAACCGCGACGAGATCGTAGCGCAGACGGCCCCAGACGAAGAGCGCCATCATCCCGGCGACGATGGCGAAGGAAAGCATTTGCTGATGGGTCATGGGGAACGCGAGCGAGAGGAACTTCAATCCTAACGCGGCGCGGCCCCGTTGGTGCCTTCGCTATTGCCCGAGGACGAGCGCCCAGTAGCGGCCGTAGCGGTTGTTGGCATCGGCGCGGGCGAGGCCGATCTTGCGCGCCTGGGGCATCAGGAGATTGCTGTTGTGACCGGGAGAGGCCTTCCAGCGCCCGATGGCGCCGTCGACGGAATCCGATCCGGCCGACAGGTTCTCGGCCGAATAGCCGATGACGCCGTAATCATCCATGCGGCTGGCGAAGCGGCCGTGGCTGAGCCGGCCGGCAGCAGCGACCGCCCGAGCCTGATGCTCGGCCGCCTTGTTGAGATTCGTGTCGACCGTCACGGGGCTCAGACCCTTCGAGACGCGGTAGGCCGAAATCAATCGGGCGGCCGCGGCGGCATCGTTCGTGGAACTCGCCAGGACAGCATCCTTGGGAGTCAGGGCCCAATCACCGGCGCAGCCGGCGAGACCGAGCGCAAGGAAGGCCGAGATGAAAAGAGCGCGCATCGCAATCCCCTTCGGGCGGCGTTCAGGCGCCGCTCCCCTTGAAAAAACAACCCGTGGCGTTCATGTGCAAAAGCCATGAACCCGATGCCGCTGCATGCCATGCCGCTGCCTAAGGGTCCAGTTTCCTTGCCCTCCCGCGTCAGCTGACCGCATGCCCTCGTACCCCTCCTCCCCTGAAGTCGCCATCGTCGGCGCCGGCCCTGCCGGCCTGATCGCCGCGGAGGTTTTGGGACGCGCGGGCGTCTCCGTCACCGTCTACGACCAGATGCCCTCGGTCGGCCGCAAGCTGCTCATGGCGGGCCGGGGCGGGTTGAACCTCACGCATTCGGAAGAGTTTGAGCGCTTTATCACCCGCTATGCCGAGGCCGCGCCGCAGCTGCGGCCCCCGATCGAGGCCTTCCGTCCGGAGGACCTGCGCGTCTGGTGCGAGGGCCTGGGGCAGGAGACCTTCGTGGGATCGAGCGGGCGCGTGTTCCCCAAGGCCTTCAAGGCCTCTCCGCTCCTGCGCGCCTGGCTGTCGCGGCTGGAGGGCCTCGGTGTCCGCTTCGCCCTGCGCCATCGCTGGCAGGGTTTTGACGACGGCTCCCTCGCCTTCACCGATGCGGCCGGCGAGCCGGTGCGGGTGAAGCCCGACGCCACAATCCTGGCGCTCGGCGGCGGAAGCTGGCCGCGGCTCGGCTCGGACGGGACCTGGGTCGACCTGCTGGCCCGGCGCGGCGTCGCCGTCTCGCCCCTCCGGCCGGCCAATATGGGCTTCACCTATCCGTGGTCGGAGGTCATGCGCAGCCGCTTCGAGGGCGAGCCCCTGAAGCGGATCGCACTCGCCTTCGAGGGCAGGATTGTGAAGGGCGAGGCCATCGTCACGGCGGACGGGATCGAGGGCGGCGCCGTCTACGCGCTCTCGGCACGGCTCCGCGACGCCATCGGGGAGCGTGGGTCCGCCCTTCTCCACATCGATCTCAGGCCCGATCTGCCCAAAGATGCTCTGGCGAAGCGCCTGAGCGCACCGAGAAAAGGCCAATCCGCCTCGACATTCCTGCGCAAGAGCGCCGGACTGAGCCCGGTCGGAATTGCCCTGCTGCGGGAGGCTTCCCCTGCCCTGCCGGTAGAGCCCGATTCGCTCGCCCGTCTCATCAAGGCCGTGCCCTTGAGGCTGACCGGCACGAAATCCCTGGAGCGGGCCATTTCCAGCGCCGGCGGCGTGCCGTTCACGGAGCTGGACGAACACCTGATGCTGCGGCGGCTGCCCGGAATCTTCGTCGCCGGCGAGATGCTGGACTGGGAGGCGCCCACCGGCGGCTACCTGCTGCAGGCCAGCTTCGCCACCGGCATTGCCGCAGCGAAAGGCGTCTTGAGCCGGCTGGGGATTCCCGATGCCGCATTGACGGAAAGCCTGTCCTCGGCCACACGGCAGACGTGATCGATCCCGCCAAGATTCTCCACGACGTGTTCGGCTTCCCCTCCTTCCGCGAAGGTCAGGAGGAGATCGTGCGCGCCGTGCTCGCCGGCGAGGACATTCTCGCCGTCATGCCCACCGGTGCAGGCAAGTCGCTCTGCTACCAGCTGCCGACGCTCGCCCGCCAGGGCCTGACCCTCGTGGTCTCGCCGCTCATCGCCCTCATGCGCGACCAGGTGGCGGCCCTGCGCCATTTCGGGGTCGAGGCCGGCAGCCTCAACTCCGCCAACGATCCGGACGAGAACCGCCGCGTGGTCGATGCGGTGCGCGATGGGCGCATGCGCCTTCTGTATGCCTCGCCGGAGCGCCTCGCCAATACCGGCACGACGGAATGGCTGGGACGGGCCGGCGTGAACATGCTCGCTATCGACGAGGCGCATTGCGTCTCGCAATGGGGCCACGATTTCCGGCCCGAATACGCCATGCTCGGCGAGGTGCGCCAGCGGCTCGGCAATGTGCAGACCATCGCGCTCACCGCCACCGCGGATGTTGCGACGCGCGGCGACATCATGCACCGGCTGTTCGAGGAGGAGCCGCGCCTCTTCATCCACGGCTTCGACCGGCCGAACCTGCGCCTCGCCATGCAGGCGAAGGAGCATTCCAAGCGCCAGCTCTTCTCGTTCCTCGACAAGCACCGGCACGAGAGCGGCATCGTCTATTGCTCCTCACGCGATGCGACGGAAAGGCTCGCCGATTCCCTGAGCCAGGCGGGCTATCGCGCCATGCCCTACCATGCCGGCATGCACCAGCAGGACCGCGCCAAGAACCAGGACATCTTCCTGCAGGAGGACGGCGTGGTGATGGTCGCGACCGTCGCCTTCGGCATGGGCATCGACAAGCCCGACGTGCGCTTCGTCGCCCATGCGGCGCTGCCGAAATCCATCGAGGCCTATTACCAGGAGATCGGCCGCGCGGGCCGCGACGGCGCGCCCGCCGATACGCTGACCCTCTACGGCCTCGACGACATGCGCCTGCGCCGCCTGCAGATCGAGGAGAGCGACGCCTCCGACGATCAGAAGCGCGTCGAACGCCAGCGCCTCAATGCACTGGTGGCGCTTTGCGAAGCGCCGCGCTGCCGCCGCCAGACCTTGCTCGCCTATTTCGGCGAGAGCACCGAGCCATGCGGCAATTGCGATCTGTGCATCGACGGCGTGATGTCTTTCGACGGCACCATCGAGGCGCAAAAAATTCTCTCCGCCATCGTGCGCACCGGCGAGCGCTTCGGCACGGAGCATCTCATCAGCATCCTCGTCGGCGAGGAGACGGATTCGATCCGCCGTTTCGGCCACAGCAAGCTGAAAACGTTTGGGGTCGGCGGCGACCGTTCGAAGACGGAATGGCGCTCGCTGATGCGGCAGATCTATGCGGCGGGCCTGATCGGCCTGGAACTTGCCGAATACGGACGCTGGACCCTGACCGACAAGGGCGTTGCCGTGCTCAAGGGCCAGGAGCGGATCGAGCTGCGCTCCGACGTGCTCATGAAGCCCGCCGAGCGCCGCCGCCGGCGCGGGCGGATGGAAGCGGAATCCGTGGTGCCGAGCGACGATCCGCTGCTTCTCGACCTGAAAGCCCTGCGCACGCGGCTCGCCAAGGAAGAGGGCGTGCCGGCCTATGTCATCTTCTCCGACCGCAGCCTCATCGACATGGCCGCCAAGCGTCCGGTGACCGCGCGCGCCTTCGGCGAGATCCACGGCGTCGGACAGGCCAAGCTCGATCGTTATGCGGATGCGTTTCTGGACGTGGTGAAGGCGCACGCGGCATAGGTTCTGGTTATCATCCGCGTAACGGCTGGGCTTGCACCGGTTATGACGTAGGACAAAGGCCCACCGTCATTCCGGGGCGCGGCAGGCGATCCGGAATCCATAACCGCTGACAGTGCAGAAAGAGGCGAAACGTGACTCGTTCTTCCTTCTGACGTCGTGATTATGGATTCCGGGCTCCGCTACGCGCCCCGGAATGACAGCGGCGGTTCCAAGCTGGCTCTCTAACGCCCCAGATAAGCCTCGAGATTCCGCAGATGGTGATGCCAGCCCGCCGCGTGCTGCTCGATCAGCTGCTGGCGCCTGTCGGCCGGCAGGACCGACCAGCCGCGGTGATCGAGCCGGAGCACCGTCTTGGCATCCGCTACGGGCTCGACATTCATGGACACCTGCGTGGCCTGCGGCCAGTCCTCGTCGGCCCAGCTGAGCTCGAGAAGCTCGGGCGGCTCGAAGCGGCTGACGGTGCCGATGGTGACGACCTTGCGTCCGGTCCCGTCGATCCATTCCTCGCGGAAGGCGCCGCCAGCCTTCGGCTCCAGGCGCACAGTGCCGCCCCACCAGGTGCCGATGGCCTCGGGCGACGTCAGCGCCGCCCAGACATCCCTGGAGTTCCTCCTGAAATCGTACTCGATGACAATCCGATCCGCTGTCGTCCCGACTTTCATGGTCGTTCCTCCTCAGGCCGTCTGTCGTCACCCGCCTGCTGTCACGTCCACCCAGGCGCCTTCACGGGCGCTCCTGGCAATCGCATCCACTGTTCGCTCGATGCGGATGCCGTCTTCGAATGCGATCAGATGCGCGCGCTCGCCCTCGATGCGGCGGATCAACTCGCGGCATTCGACGATCTTCAGATCGTTGAAGCCGAGCCCATGGCCTGGCGCCGGAATGAATTTATCATAAGGCGGATGATGCGGGGAGGCGAGAATGGTGCAAAAGCCCTGGCTCTCCTTCGGCCCGTCCGCGGTGTAGAGCTGCACCTCGTTCATGCGCTCCTGGTCGTAGACGATGGAGCCCTTCGCGCCGAAGAGCTGCACGAAGATGCGGCCCTTGCGGCCCCAGGCGGAGCGGTTGAGGGCAATCACACCCGAGGCGCCGTTGTCGAGCTCGATCAGGGTGGTGGCGATGTCGTAGGTCTCGACCGCGCGGCGGCCGCCGTCCTTGACCGGGCGATCCACATAGGGCTTGGCCATATGCCCGCAGACGCGCCGCACGCCGCCGAACAGGACCCAGATCAGGCTTAAGCCATGGACGCCGAAATCGTCGAGCGCGCCGTGGCCGGAACTCGCCTCGCTCTTCCAGTAGAAGAGCTGCTCCGGATCCGCCATGAAATCCTCGTCCATCTCGATGCGCACATGGTTGACCTCGCCGATCCGGCCTTCGTCGAGCAGGCGTCTGATGAGGCGGACGATCGGATTCTGGATGTAATTGTAGCCGAGCGCCGCGACCTTGGCCGAAGCGCGGGCCGCCGCGAGCATGCGCTCGGCATCTTCGAGCTTCGTCGCCATCGGCTTCTCGCACCAGACATGCTTACCCGCCTCCAGCGCTGCGATCGTCATCTCGGGATGGAAGGCGTTGGGCGTGGTGATCGACACCACATCGACGGCAGGATCGGCGACGAGGGAGCGCCAGTCGCCGGTGGCGCGCGCGAAGCCGAGCTCATGCGCTTTCCGCTCGGCAAGATCCTGCGAGGCTTCGGCCAGCACAGCGAGATGCGGCCGCTCCACATCGCCGAAGACGGCCGCGACCGCATTCCAGGCGAGCGCATGGCACTTGCCCATGTAGCCCGTGCCGATGAGACCGATGCCGAGTGACGTCATGCGTTACGCTCCTGAGGGTTTGGACAATAAGAGGCTGCGCGGAATTCCCTCCCCCTTGCGGGGAGGGGTGGGGGTGGTGTGGCCGGGTGAGATCTTCCCGTCACATCCGCCACGTCATGGCCGGCCTTGTGCCAGCCATCCCGATGCTGAAAAGCGCAGCGCCTCCCCATCAATCTCATTGCTCTGACTTTGCGACCCCCACCCTCAATCCCTCCCCGCAAGGGGGAGGGAAGTAGCGCAGCAATCACGCTTTTACACCATCCCGCCGAGCTCCTCCGACACCGCCTGCAATTCCTTGCCGCCGGCCATGAGGTTCTGCAGCTCCTCGATCTGGATCTCGGATTTTCTGTAGGTGCCGAGGGTCTTGCCGCGATTGAGCACGGTGAAGCGGTCGCCCACCGCATAGGCGTGGCGCACGTTGTGCGTGATGAAGATCACGCCGAGGCCCTTTTGCCGGACTTGATGGATGTATTTGAGCACCATGGAGGTCTGCGCTACGCCGAGCGCCGAGGTCGGCTCGTCGAGGATCAGCACCTTGGCGCCGAAATACACGGCGCGCGCGATCGCCACGCATTGGCGCTCGCCGCCGGAAAGAGTGCCGACCGCCTGATGCGGATCGCGCACGTCGATGCCGATCTTGTGCATCTCCTCGCGGGTGACCTCGTCGCAATGATCGAAATCCACATTGCGGAACGGCCAGATCCCCTTCACCGGCTCGCGGCCCATGAAGAAGTTTCGCGTGACCGACATGAGCGGGATCATCGCGAGATCCTGATAGACCGTCGCGATGCCGGCATCGAGCGCGTCGCGCGGGCTGGCGAAGGCCACGGACCGGCCTTCGACCAGGAAGTCGCCCGAGGTCGGTTTGTGCACGCCGGCGAGCGTCTTGATCAGGGTCGACTTGCCGGCGCCGTTGTCGCCCAGAAGGCACATGACCTCGCTGCGATTGACGGTGAGCGACACGCCCGAGAGCGCGATCACGGAGCCGAAATGCTTGACGAGGTTGCGGATGTCGATGAGAGGGGCTTCCGTGTCCATCACCGTTCTCCCGTCACCTTGCGGCGGATGAAGTTGTTGAACAGAACGGCGAGCAGCAGCATGGCGCCGAGAAAAACCTGGAACCAGTCGGAATCGAAGCGCGTGTAGGTGAGACCGATGGAGACCATGCCGAAGATGATGGCGCCGAAGAAGGCGCCGATGGCCGAGCCGTAGCCGCCGGTGAGCAGGCAGCCGCCGATCACTGCGGCGATGATCGCCTCGAATTCCTTCTGGAAGCCGCGCCGCGCATCGGTCGAGCCGGCATCGAGAACGGTGAGGATGGCGACGAGAGCGGCCGCAGCGGCGGTGAACATGAAGAGCGCCGTCTTCACCCGGTCGACCGGCACACCGGAATTGCGCGCTGCATTGGCATCGCCGCCGGCCGCGAAGATCCAGTTGCCGGCGCGCGTGCGCAGAAGAAGCCAAGTGGCCGCCAGCGCGAAGAGAATGAACCAGACGATGGAGACCGGCATTCCGGTCACCGTCGGCGTGCCGTTCGGGAACTTGGCGATGATGTCATGCGCCGCGAACCAGGAGAAGACGCCTTCGAAGGCAACGCCGGAGAAGAGTTCGCGGATGATGCCCTCGCCCGCCTGATCGCCGATGCCGCGCATCTGCGTCGAGCCGCCGGTCGCCCATTTCAGCCCGACGAGCGAGAGCCCGCGCAGGATGAACAGGAAGGCGAGGGTGACGATGAAGGAGGGCAGCCGCGTACGAATGACCATCTGCCCGTTCAGGGCACCGAGCACGGCCGCCACGACGAAGGTCGCTGCGATGGCGACGAGCAGGGGCCAGCCGCTCAGCGTGATGAAGGCGCCGAAGACGAGGCCGGTGAAGGCCACCATGGAGCCGATGGAGAGATCGAACTCGCCGCCGATCATCAGGAGCGCCGCTGCGATGGCGAGGATGCCGAGCTGAGACGCAGGCGAGAGGATGTTCATGATGCCCGCGAGCGTGAACATCGACGAATCGGCGGTGGAGAGAAAGAAGATCGTGACCAGGACGAGGCCGGCCAGGGCGCCGAGTTCCGGGCGCCGCATGATCTTTGTAAGAAGGGAGACCTCCCGAAGGCGCTCGTCCTGAATTTTCTTGACGGCGGTGGCCGGTGCGAGATTGGCGGTCGGCTGGGTGGTGTTGACCATGAGCGCCTCCCCGAATGGATCCGTGAAAAACGGGAGCCCGCAGCCATGCCGGCTGCGGGCTCCGATAAGCGCTTTAGCGAATGCCCTTGGCGGACAGATCGATCACCTGGCTGGCCTTTTCCTTGGTGATCAGGTTCGGGCCGGAGGGCACGTTGCCGCCGGGCATCAGGCCGTACTTGGCGTAATTCGCCAGAAACACGACCGGCAGATAGCCCTGCAGGTATTGCTGCTGGTCGATGGCGAAGACCGCCTCGCCGCTCGCCACCGACTTGAGGAACCCGGCCGACATGTCGAAGGTGGCGACGCGGATGGCGCCCGTCTTGCCGGCCTCCTTCACGGCCGCAACCGACGGCTCGCCCGCCGTGCCGGCGCCGAGCGCAAGGATGGTATCGACCGAGGCATCGGCCGCAACCGCCGCCTTCACCTTGGCGCGTATATCCGCGGGATCGTTGGTGACGGGGAGCACCGTCACCTTGCCGCCGAAGCCTTCCGCGAAGCCCTTGCAGCGCAGGTCGAGCGACACGTTGCCGACCTCCTGGTTCACGCACAGGCCGACCTTGCCGCCCAATTCTTTCAGCTTCGCGCCGGCGATGCGTCCGGCTTCGATCTCATCCTGGCCCACATGAAGCAGCGCGCCGAGCTTCTTCGACACGTCGGAACCGGAGTTCATGGAGATCACCGGAATGCCGGCGGCCACGGCCTTCTGGATCGCCGGGCCGAGCGCCGAGGAATCCGGGATCGAGACAATGAGGCCGGCCGGCTTCTGGTTCACGGCGGCGTCGATGAGCTGGGACATGGCGACCATGTCGAAGGTTTCCGGCGCCCGGTAATCGACCTGGACCTTCATGTCCTGGCCGCCCGCGGCGACGCCGTTCTTCACCACCGACCAGAACGGATCGTTGGCCTGGCCGTGGCTGACGACAATGATACGGGTATTCTGCGCCGCGGCCGGAACGACGGCGGCAAGGGTCAGGGCTGCTGCGGCAGCCAGACCGGTAATGAAAGATTTCATGCTCTTCCTCCCATTGATCTCAGTCGTGCACCGCAGCCTGTTGGCAGCGATGGACTTAAGCGGCATTGCCGCTTGCCTCACCGGGCAGAGAGAAAACAAATGAGCCGAAGGGCGAATCACCGTCCGAACAGCGTTCCCTCTGCCGATCCGATCGTCCGTCAAAACGGAACGTCAGAACCTTTTTTGTTTCACTATTGGAATTTTTATTCCATTTTTGTAGGATCGGGTCAAGGCCCGTTCCGACGTCTCGGGGCCGGTTGGATGGGAGCAGAGGACAGCATGGGCAGCGCAGAGACAGTCGCGGTCGGAGTGCCCGAGGATTATGACGGGCTGCGCACGCTTCTGCTCAACCGCCGCGATGCGATGCCCAAGCGTCTCAAGCAGCTCGCCGCCTTCGCCCTCGCGCATCCCGAGGACGTGGCCTTCGGCACGGTGGCCGGCATCGCCGAGCACGCAGGCGTGCAGCCCTCCACCCTGGTGCGCTTCGCCAAGAGCCTCGGCTATGACGGCTTCTCTCATCTGCAGCAGATCTTTCGCGACCGCCTGCGCGAACGCTTTCCCGATTATCGCGAACGGCTGAAGGGCCTGCGCGATGCGGAGGGACATCACGTCCATGCGGCGTCCCTGCTCGAAGGCTTCACCAATGCCGCCGCCGTGTCGCTGGAACGGATGAGCGCCTCCGTGAGCCCGGAAGAACTGTCCCGCGCCATCGAGACGCTCGCCAAGGCCGACACGGTCTATCTGCTCGGCGCGCGCCGGGTGTTTCCGGTTATCGCCTATTGCGCCTACGCCTTCGGCAAGCTCGGGGTGCGGGCGATCCTCATCGATCATGTCGGACAGCTCGGCCCGGAGCAGCTCGCCATCGCCACGAAGCGCGATGCGGTGCTCGCCATCAGCTTCACGCCCTATGCGCCGGTTACCGCCGATCTTGCCGCCGCCGCCGCGCAGCGCGACGTGCCGGTGGTGGCGATCACCGACTCGGCCTTCAGCCCGCTGGTGACGAGCGCCGATGTCTGGATCGAGGTCGCCGAGGCTGATTTCGGCGCCTTCCGCTCGCTCTCCGCATCGTTTGCATTGGCGATGGCGCTGGCGGTGGGCACTGCGGAGAAGCGGGCGGAGGGATAGTTAGGGCGTCATCCCGGACGGCACAGCCGATCCGGGACCGTTGGGCTAGAAGAGCGCTGTCATTCCGGGGCGGCAAAGCCGAGCCCGGAATCCATAAACACGACATCTGCGGACCGAGCGAAATGCGTTGCACCGCTCTCTGCACCGTCAGCGGATATGGATTTCCACGCCTGCGGCGCGGCCCTTCGGGTCCGCCTGCGCGGGAATGACAGCGTTGAGTTTCCCGCATCCTTTACTGCTCGCGATCCCGGATCGGCTTACGCCGTCCGGGATGACGCGTGTTGCTTACACCCGCACCGGCTTTCCGCTCTGCGCCGACTCCGTCGCCGCATCCGCGAGGCGCTGGGCCATCAGGCCGTCACGGCCGGTGGGATTGCACGGCTTGCCGTCGCGAACCGCGTTGAGGAACGTGGCCAGCTCCTCGCGATAAGCCTCCGCATAGCGCTCCAGGAAGAAATCCTGCACCGGGTCGGCGGCGATGCCTGAGGCGTTGGCCACCTCCACCGTGGTGCGGTGGATGTTGCCGGCGCGGATCATGCCCTTGGAGCCGTGCACCTCGATGCGCTGGTCGTAGCCGTAAGTGGCGCGGCGGGAATTGGAGATCTGCACGATGCGGCCCTTGGCGGTCTTCAGCATCACTGCCGCCGTGTCCACGTCGCCGGCCTGGCCGATGGCGGGATCGACGAGGGACGAGCCGACCGCATGCACCTCCACCGGCTCGTCGCCGAGCAGCAGGAAGCGGGCCATGTCGAGATCGTGGATCATCATGTCGCGGAAGAGGCCGCCCGAGGTGGCGATGTAGCTCACCGGCGGCGGGCCGGGATCGCGCGACAGGATGGTGACGATTTCCACCTCGCCGACCTCGCCGTCGGCGAGGCGCCGGCGCAGGGATGCGAAGTTGGGATCGAAGCGGCGGTTGAAGCCGATCATCAGCGGCGTGCCGGCCTTCTCGACGGTAGCGAGGCAGGCCTCGATGCGCGCGCTCGAGAGATCGACCGGCTTCTCGCAGAACACCGCCTTGCCGGCGCGCGCGCCGCGCTCGATCAGATCGGCATGGGTGGTGGTCGGCGTGCAGACGAGGATGGCGTCCACATCCGAGCGCTCGACGATCTCCTCCAAGGAGGCAACCTCGGCGCCCGTTGCCACCGCCAGCTCCTGCGCGGAGGGAGCGTGCGGGTCGGCCACCGCCACGAGGCGAGCGTCCGGATGGCTGGCGGCGTTGCGCCCGTGAATGCGGCCGATTCGGCCCGCGCCCAGAACGGCGATCCTGATCATGTTTCCCCTCTGATTCTTTGCCGGCTACAGCGAAATTTGGAATTGATATTCCAAGATTATTTGCTAATAGAATAAACGTTCTATAACTGCAAGAGCCGAAAGCGGCTCTCACACGGTTCTACAAGGCCGGGAGCGGGAGGAATAGCATGAAGCCAGCCTTGGATGTCATCACCATCGGACGCTCCTCGGTCGATCTCTACGGCCAGCAGGTGGGCGGGCGGCTTGAGGACATGGCCTCCTTCTCCAAGGCGGTCGGCGGCTGCCCGGCGAATATCGCCATCGGCACCGCGCGACTCGGCCTGAAATCGGGCCTCGTCACCCGCGTCGGCGACGAGGCCATGGGCCGGTTCATCCGCGAGCAGATGGAGCGCGAGGGCGTCTCGACGAAAGGCATCGTCACCGACGGGGAGCGCCTGACCGCCCTCGTGCTTCTCGGCGTGCGCGACGAGGATTCCTTTCCGCTGATCTTTTATCGCGACAACTGCGCCGACATGGCGCTGACGGAGGACGATATCAACGAGGGCTTCATCGCCTCGGCCGCAGCCATCGTCGTCACCGGCACGCATTTTTCGCGCGAGAAAACGGCCGCCGCGCAGAAGAAGGCGATCCGCATCGCCAAGGCGAATGGCCGCAAGGTGGTGTTCGACGTGGATTACCGCCCCAACCTCTGGGGCCTTCTCGGCCACGGCGCCGGCGAATCGCGTTACGTGCGCTCCGATGCGGTCACGGAACACCTGAAGCCGATCCTCGCCGATTGCGATCTCGTCGTCGGCACGGAGGAAGAGCTGCACATCGCGGGCGGCTCGGAAGATACGCTCACCGCCATCCGCGCCATCCGCGCGATCTCGAAGGCGACCATCGTGTGCAAGCGCGGCCCCATGGGCTGCGTGGTGTTTCCGGCCGAGATTCCCGCCTCGCTGGACGACGGCGTGAAGGGTCCCGGCTTCCCGGTCGAGGTCTACAACGTGCTCGGCGCGGGCGATGCCTTTCTCTCCGGCTTCCTGCGCGGATGGCTGAAAGACGAAAAGCTCGAGACCTGCTGCGCCTATGCCAATGCGAGCGGGGCGTTTGCGGTCTCGCGCCTGCTCTGCTCGCCCGAGATTCCGACCTTCCCCGAGCTGCAGCATTTCCTGAAGGTGGGCAGCCGCCACAAGGCCCTGCGCTTCGACGAGGACATCAACCACATTCATTGGGCGACGACGCGCCGGCCTGAGAGCCCGGCCCTCATGGCGCTCGCCATCGACCACCGCATGCAGCTCGAAGCAATGGCGAAGGAGATCGGCGCGCCGGTCGAGCGCATTCCCGACTTCAAGGTGCTCGCCGTCGAGGCCGCGGCGAAGGTGGCGGACGGCCGCCCCGGCTTCGGCATGCTGATCGACGGCACCTATGGCCGCGAAGCGTTGTTCCGCGCCGCCGATCATCCGTTCTGGATCGGCCGCCCCGTCGAGCTGCCGGGCTCGCGACCGCTCGATTTCGAGGGCGGCGGCTCGCTCGGCGCCAAGCTCGTGGAATGGCCGGTCGGGCACACCATCAAATGCCTGTGCTTCTACCATCCCGACGATCCACCGGAGCTGAAGCAGCAACAGGAGCGCGACCTGCTTCGCCTCCACGACGCCGCGCGGCGCATCGGCCGCGAGCTTCTGGTCGAAATCATCGCCGGCAAGCACGGGCCGCTCAAGACCGATACCGTCGCCGGCATCCTGCAGCGCCTTTACGATCTCGGCATCAAGCCGGACTGGTGGAAGCTCGAGCCGCAGCGGGACGAAGCCGCCTGGCATGCCATCGGAGACGTAATCACCCGGAATGACCCCTATTGCCGCGGCATCGTGCTGCTCGGGCTCGAGGCGCCGGAGGATGAACTGGAGGCAGCCTTCGCTGCAGCCGCCAAGGAGCCGCAGGTGAAGGGCTTTGCGGTCGGCCGCACGATCTTCAACGACGCCGCGCGGCGCTGGCTCAAGGGCGAGATCGCCAATGAGGCCGCAATCGCCGACATGGCCGCCCGTTTCCAGCGTCTCGTCGATGCCTGGCAGCGGGTCTCGGCCCGCTCGAGGGCGGCCTAATACCAAGGGCGGAGCCGGCAGAAGGCCCTGCCCTCTTTCCATGAACGGGAAAACCTGAAAACCCTGCGACGCGATTTCTAAGGGGAACACGCATGAGCACGATCCGCCTGACCATGGCGCAAGCCGTCGCCCGATTCCTGACGGCGCAGAAGACGGAGATCGATGGAAAAATCCTGCCGCTCTTCGGCGGCGTTTGGGCCATTTTCGGCCACGGCAACGTGGCGGGCATGGGCGAGGCGCTGCACGGGGTGCGCGAGACCCTTCCCACCTTCCGCGCCCATAACGAGCAGGGGATGGCTCATGCGGCCATTGCCTTCGCCAAGGCCTCGCGCCGCCGGCGCATGATGGCCTGCACCACCTCCATCGGCCCCGGCGCCACCAACATGGTGACGGCCGCCGCTGTCGCCCATGTGAACCGCCTGCCGGTGCTGCTTCTTCCCGGCGACGTCTTCGCCAACCGCAGGCCCGATCCGGTGCTGCAGCAGATCGAAAGCTTTTCCGACGGCACGGTGTCGGCCAACGACTGCTTCCGGCCCGTCTCGCGCTATTTCGACCGCATCACCAGACCCGAGCAGATCATCCCCGCGCTGCAACGCGCCATGACCGTGCTCACCGACCCCGCCGAATGCGGGCCGGTGACGCTGGCATTGTGCCAGGACACGCAGGCCGAGGCCTACGATTATCCGGAAAGTTTCTTTGCGGACAGGATCTGGACGCCGCGCCGCATCCGCCCCGACGAGGCAGAACTCGCGGACGCCGCCGACCTCATCCGCAACGCGAAGAAGCCCTTCGTCGTCGCCGGCGGCGGCGTGCTTTACTCCGGCGCGGAAAAAGTGCTGGCTGACTTCGCGCAGAAGCACGGCCTTTCCGTCGGCGAGACGCAGGCCGGCAAGTCGAGCCTGCCGCACGACAATCAAGCCAATCTCGGCGCCATCGGCGTGACCGGCACGGGCGCCGCCAACGCGCTCGCCGAAGAGGCCGATGTGGTGATCGCGGTCGGCACGCGCCTGCAGGACTTCACCACCGGATCCTGGGCCCTGTTCAAGAACCCGGACCGGCGCATCGTCGGCCTCAATGTGCAGACCTTCGATGCGGCCAAGCACAACGCGCTGCCGCTGGTCGCCGACGCGCGCGTCGGCCTGGAGGAACTGAGCCGCGCGCTCGGCGCCTGGAAGGCCCCCGACGCTTGGACGGCAAAGGCGCGCCAGGAGAAAACCCGCTGGTTCGACAAAGCCGCCCGCTACACGGATCCGACCAACGCGGAACTGCCCTCCGATGCGCAGGTGATCGGCGCGGTGCAGCGCACGTCGCAGCCGACCGACGTGGTGGTCTGTGCCGCCGGCGGCCTGCCGGGCGAGCTGCACAAGCATTGGAAAGCGAGCACCGCCCTCGGCTACCACATGGAATACGGCTATTCCTGCATGGGCTACGAGATCGCCGGCGGGCTCGGCGTGAAGATGGCGGATCCCTCGCGCGAAGTGATCGTGATGGTGGGCGACGGCTCCTATCTCATGATGAATTCGGAGCTTGCCTCTTCCGTGATGCTCGACAAGAAGCTGATAATCGTGCTGCTCGACAACCGCGGCTATGGCTGCATCAACCGCCTGCAGCGCGCCACCGGCGGCGAAAGCTTCAACAACCTGCTGCAGCACACGAACCACGTGACCCTTCCCGAGATCGACTTCGCGGCGCATGCGGCAAGCCTCGGCGCACAGGCGATCAAGGTGAAGGGCATCGGCGAACTTGAGGATGCCCTGAAGAAGGCGCGCAGCGCCGAGCGCAGCACCGTGATCGTCATCGACACCGACCCGCTCGCTTCCACCGATGCTGGCGGTCATTGGTGGGACGTGGCGGTGCCGGAAGTCTCGGTGCGCGAGCCGGTGAAGACGGCACGCAAGAATTACGAAACGGCCCTTGCCGCGCAGCGGGTGGGCGATTGAGACTGCGAATACAAACACTGCCCTCATCCTGAGGAGCCGCGAAGCGGCGTCTCGAAGGAGACTTCAGAAAGCACTGGATCCTCCTTCGAGACGGGCCTGAAGGCCCTCCTCAGGATGAGGTTGAGGAATATGATCGAGAAAGGATAACAATCATGACGATCCGCATCGGGGCCAATCCCATCGGCTGGTCCAACGACGACATGCTGGAGCTTGGCGGTGAGACGCCGCTGGAGGTTTGCCTGGCCGAGGCCAAGGAAGCCGGCTTCGAGGGCATGGAACTCGGCAACAAGTTTCCGCGCGAGCCGGAGGCGTTGAAGAAGGCGCTGGCACCCTTCGGCTTGGCTTGCGTCTCCGGCTGGTATTCCGCCGAACTTCTGAAGCGAGACGCCGATGCGGAGATGAAGGCTCTGCGCCCGCATCTCGATCTTCTGAAAAGCATGGGCTCTAACGTGCTGGTCTTCGCCGAGACCTCGAACGCCATCCACGGCGACCGCTCGAAGCCGCTGTCGCAGCGCCCCGTGATGAAGGACGGCGACTGGGCCGAGTTCGGCCGCCGCATCACCGAAGTGGCCGAGCGGACCCTGCAGGAAGGCGTGCGCGTGGTCTATCACCACCACATGGGCACCATCGTGGAATCGGAGGCCGATATCGACGCCTTCATGCGCTCCACGGGCGAGGCTGTGCATCTTCTTCTCGACACAGGACATGCGACCTGGGGCGGTGCCGATCCCGCAGCGCTCGCCCGCCGCTACCGCAGCCGCATCAGCCATGTGCACACCAAGGACGTGCGGAAGAGCGTGATGGAAAAGTCGAAGGCCGAGGGCTGGAGCTTCCTCGATTCCGTCATCGAAGGCGTCTACACGGTGCCGGGCGACGGCATGGTGGATTTCGTCTCCGTGTTCAAGGAACTGCCGGGCTATAGCGGCTGGGTGGTGATCGAGGCGGAGCAGGATCCGAAGAAGGCGCACCCGCTCACCTGTGCCAAGATGGGTTATGCCAATCTCACCCGGTATCTCAAGGACGCCGGCCTGCGATAAGGAAGATTGCGATGTCGAACCTCCTCTTCAAACCGTCGAAGCCCGATGAGCACGGGCGCATCCATGCCATCACGCCGGAATCCGCCGGATGGACCTATGTGGGTTTCGAGGTCTACCGGCTCGAAAGCGGGCAGAGCCTGAAACAGGCGACGGGCGACCGGGAGGCCTGCATCGTCCTGCTCTCCGGCAAGGCGCGTGTGGCGGCCTCAGGCCAGGATTTCGGCACGATCGGCGGGCGCAGCTCGCCGTTCGAGCCGGACCCGTGGTCGCTCTATGCGCCCGCACGCTCCGAATGGTCGCTCAAGGCCGAGACCGATTGCGAGATCGCCGTGTGCACCGCGCCGGCCGAGGGCAAGCTGCCCGCGCGCGTGATCGCGCCCGATCAAGTGGGGCAGGAAACCCGCGGCAAGGGCACGAACACGCGCCACGTGCGCAACATCCTGCCGGAGACCGAGTTGGCGGAAAGCCTGCTCGTGGTCGAGGTCATCACGCCGTCCGGCCATTGGTCGAGCTATCCGCCGCACAAGCACGACCGGGACATGCTGCCCAACGAATCGCTGCTGGAAGAGACCTATTACCACCGCCTCAACCCGCCCTCCGGCTTTGCTCTGCAGCGGGTCTATACGGACGACCGCTCGCTCGACGAGACGCTGGCCGCGAGCAATGGCGACGTGGTGCTGGTGCCGAAGGGCTATCATCCGGTCGGCGCGCCGCATGGCTACGAGCTCTATTATCTCAACGTGATGGCCGGCCCGAAGCGGATCTGGAAATTCCACAACGACCCGGACCACGAATGGATGCTGAAACAGGCCTGAGGCCGCCTGTCCCTTGATCCGCCCGAGCCTTTCGGGCATGAGGCGAACAGAGTTTCCCTGAGAGGCCTCATGTCCTGGTCCGATCTCGCCTCGCGTGCCTTCAAGACCGCGCTAGCGCTCATCAGCGCGATCGTGATGGACTACGCGTTCCTGAACGGCCGCATGACGCGGCAAGCCGTGACGGGAATCGAGCGGATGGCAGCGGATGCGCCGGTGCTCATCGACCGGCTCGTGACGAGCGCACTGAACATCAAATGGGATCGCTGACGCATCGCGCGTGACGGCTCTCGGCGCGGCTTGGAGCATAGGCCCTCGGACACGCACGACGAGGAGCGTAGCGATGCCGGCCGCATTGTCCTGCACCTGATTCTGCCATCCTCTGGGGCTCGGCCTTTGCTCGGAACCGAGGCCCCGCCGGTTCTTGGTGTTCGAGCGCACACCGCGCGCATGGCACCTCGAACGGATCTCACGCCAAACAGTTTCTTTCCATGTGCGGCATCGTCTGCATGCCGACCGAAAGAAGACGACCGATGACCATCCTCGACCCCATTTCCGGAAACCGCGTCACCATCAGCGCATCGGTGAAGCCGCGCGGCCGATCCACCGAGAGCGGCCTCGAGGTCCGTCACGCCATCTTGCCGAGCGTAGCGCAAACGAAAGAAGGTCGGCGCGAGCTAAGCCTTGCGCGAAACCGCGCCGGTTGCCGGACCGTCGGCGAGAATCCTGCCGGTTGATCGATCGACGGCGCAGCCGTCCCGGCGGGTATTCGTGTCGATTTATGACAGGCCCGACGATGCCGCTTCTTTGGTCAGGATCGGATCCGCTGCTCCGAAAATGATTGAGCCCCGCCGATGGACCGGCGGGGCTCGTGTTTTGCAGGCGATCAGGCGTCAGCGCTTCGAGTCGCCTCCACGGCCACCGCCCTTGCCGCCGCCGTCGCTGTCGCCTCCACGGCCGCCACCCTTGCCGCCGCCGTCGCTGTCGCCTCCACGGCCGCCACCTTTACCGCCACCGTCGTTGTCTCCGCCGCGGCCGCCATCGCTCTTGCCGCCCCCGTGATCGCCGCCGGAGCCTTTTCCGCCGCCACGACCCGAGTCGTCATTGCCGCGATCCCCACGACCGCCTTTGCCGCCGTCGTCGTGACCGCCGCCCTTGCCACCGTCATGATCGCCACGTCCTCCGTGGTCTCCGCGGCCGCCCTTGCCGCCGCCGTCATGATCATGGCCGCCGCGGCCGGGACCATCGTTGCCGTGATCGCCTCTCCCGCCGCCGTGACCTTTGCCACCGCCGTCATGGTCCTTTCCGCCGCCGTGATGGCCGCCATTGTCTCCGCCATGACCACCGCCGTTGTGACCACCGCCGCCATGGCCTCCGCCGTTGTGACCACCACCGCCGTGACCTCCACCGCCATGACCACCACCGCCATGACCTCCGCCATTGTGGCCACCCCCGCCATGACCTCCGCCGCCGTGGCCACCGCCGTGATGCCCACCACCGTGTCCGCCGCCACCGTGGTGACCACCACCGCCCGGGTTGTTACCGCCGGGATTGCCGCCATTACCCGGGTTCGTGCCGCCACCGGGGTTGCCGCCGTCACCAGGATTGGTCCCGCCCCCTGGGTTGGTCCCGCCTCCGGGAGAGGTTCCGCCACCGGGAGAGGTTCCGCCTCCGGGAGAGGTCCCACCTCCGGGAGAGGTCCCACCTCCGGGGCTCGTGCCGCCGGGGTTGGTGCCTCCACCGGGATTCGAGCCGCCCGAGCCGCCGCTTCCCGAGCTGCCGCCCTTGGATCCGCCTCCGCCGCTATTGCCCTTCCCCGGCGCATTGTCCGAGTGTCCGCCGCCACCGGAATTGCCCGTTCCGGAACCGCCACCGGCATTCGAGCCGCCGCCGGGCGTTCCAGGGCTCGTGCCGCCGGGCGCGTTGTTCGAGGCGAAGCCCTCGCGTGTGCCGCCATGGTCGCCGGGCCGATCGGTGTTGATCAGACCGAATGCGCCCAAGCCCAGGACTGCCCCGGTGACGAGATTCCCGCGATCCAAGGGCGTCTGGACCTGGCGCTGCTCCTGCGGAACGATCCGGCACCGGCAGGTCGTATCGCCCTGGACACGGACCAGACGGCAATTGGTGTAATCGGACGGGTTCGGCACGGCCGGAACGCAGACTTGCGCCACGCGGGCCGGGCGAGCCTTGTTCGCTGGCGCGGCATACGAGCTCGAGACGCCGGTGAAGACCGCGACTGACGACAAAAGGGTAGCGGCGCCTGCCAAGGCAAGCTTGTGGGTACGCTTCATACTTAACTCCCGAGTCAAGATGGGGAAATTCCGGAGTTACCCGGACAAGAAATCTTGATGAGAGAAGCATAGTGAAAGGAATTGGTTCCGATAATCGGCCTTCATCGGTACCCCTTGAACAGAAATCATCCTTTTGTCAGTAATTAATGCATCTTAAGGATTACTCCTTCGGTTTAGGTCTCATATAGTCTTCAATATTGAACCCGATAATCTGCAGTAAGCATGGATATTCCATCGTTATTGCACGGGACAACTTTAGTTGGATGATTCGCGTATGCGCGCTTTGCCGGGTCCGGAGCCGTCATCTCGGCCTGCCGCTACCGCTCCGCGGAAGGCCGCGATCATGCTAAGGTCATCGCAAAATCGGAGGGAACGGACATTCAATCTCTGCCGATAGCTCATCCCAGCGACGGCAAGGCGATCGCGGGCGCCGTGCCTTTGTCCGCGTATCTCACGGCCACCTTCTGCTGGCTCCTCTCGGCCGGCGTCTACATCGCCGCAAAGTGGGCCGCTCCGGAGATGCCGCCCTGGGCGCTGTGCTTCTGGCGGCTGTCGCTCGCCTGCGCGATCCTGCTGCCGATCGTGCATCGTCACCACGCGGCGATGATCGCGCTCCTCCGATCGCGGGCACTGGAGGTGCTGACCATCGGCACGATCGGCCTGACGCTCTGCCAGGGTATGATCTATACCGGCCTCAACCACACCGACGCGACCACCGCCGGCATCATCATGGCCCTGTCGCCGATCATGACGATGGTGCTCGCCCGCTTCGTGCTCGGCGAGCCGCTCGGTCCCTGGAAGGCGCTCGGCGCGGCGTTCGCTCTCGTTGGAATGGGGGTAATCGTCGCGCGCGGCGACCTCGCCGCGCTGATGCGGCTCCAGTTCAGCCCCGGCGAATTGTGGATCGTCGGCAGCGCCATCTGCTGGGGCCTCTACACCGTGCTCCTGCGCCGCGCCAAACTGGGCATCGAGCTTTTGCCGATGGTCGTTCTCCTGCTCGGCGCCGGCGCGCTGGCCGCCCTGCCCTTCTACCTGTGGGAGCTGGTGTCCGGCGAACGCTCGTCGCTGCATGCGAGCGGCCTTCTGGCGCTTGCCTATGTGGCCGGCCCGGGCGGCGCATTGATGTATTACCTCTACAACCGCAGCGTCGAGACGCTCGGTGCAGGACGCGCCAGCATGCTGCTCTACCTGCAGACGGTCTTCGTCGCCATCCTGGCTTATCTCTTCCTCGGCGAAGGCCTGCACGGCTACGACCTCGCCGGAGCGGCCTTCATCGTCGCCGGCATCGTGCTCGCCAACGCGATCAAGCCGAAACCGCGCCCGGCCCAGGCCGCGTAGGCGGCGTCAGCGAAAACCGGATCCACTTCGCCGAAAAATGCTCTAGGGAACGGTGAGGGGACTGGCGCCGCCACCCTCAGCCTGCAGGCCTTCGCTCTCGAGCTGCATCTCATAGGGCGTGCGGGCGCGCTCGTAAGCAGTTGCGGAGGTGAACTCCGGCTCGAGCAGCTCATCGGGCTCGACATGCGCCGGTCGTCGTTGCTCCTTGCAGAGATCCGCACAAATGCTCCGGGTCGCCCGCCTGTTGCTGGCCTCGATCCGCTTGTTGAACTTCTCCTGCCGCTCGCGCCAGCCAGCTTGGCCCTCGGGAGCCTGAGCGCCGGCGACGTTCGCGAGAAGGAGACCGGCCATCGCCAGAGGAAGTGATTTCAGTCGCATCATCATGCTGCCAACGATGACCCCGTTAGAAGATGGAAAAACAGACTCTGTTGTATCGTGGCAGTATGTAATATGGCATGGCGGGACCAAGAAAGGCCCCGCCAGTCGTAGCCGGCGGACTATAAAGGGTGAAACCTCCAGCGCGTCTTTCCGTTACGGCATATCTTTTCCTACGGCATGTCCAAGTCTGCGACACTTCGACCGGTGCTTTTCAAACGCCAGCAAACTCCGTTAAGGTGCGATTGAGGTAGTCCCCTAGAGAGGACGCGGGATGATAATCATTTACTTGGTTGCGGCTTTGGTCGGGGGCGGCGTCAGTTGCGTATTGCTCTGGCCTTATGGAGCAACCATCGCCCTTGTCAGCATGCCGCTTTGCGGGAGCCTGTTTGCAATCTTGGCCGCAAGCCTGGTTTACATGCGAACCTCAGGCAGGGCCAAGACGAGCGCCGATCGCTCAGGCGAATTGGATGAGTTCCGGAAGCTGCAATCCGCCGAACGCCAACAATAGGCGCCCGTCGCGTGAGGCCTGACCTCCTTCAGGGACACCAGCGCCGGCCACGAGATCCTAAGCGGAGAGAGCCTCCCGAAGGAGCGGCTTTCTGACTGCCGGATCGCTTAAGCCACACGGATCCTCGGCCCTCCTTATCTGCCCCGCCACGACAACCTGATCGGACTGTGCAGCCCGTCATGGCGCCTTCGTGGCTTCGAGCCGCGGAAGGACCGTTGGGCCGGAACCGATTCTTCGACTCCTCGTTTTTCGCAAATGAACGAGCTTCGAGCCGAGAGCTCCCTCCGGACGACGGGAAGCAGGCTCGAGGGCTCATGCATTTCGCGTCGATTTCAAGGAGGCAGCCTATGCCCCGCGGTGACAAGTCCGCCTATACCGACAAGCAGAAGCGCAAGGCCGAGCATATCGAGGAAGGTTACGAGAGCCGTGGCGTCTCCGAGAAGGAAGCCGAGCGGCGCGCCTGGGCCACCGTCAACAAGGAAAGCGGGGGTGGCAACAAGAGCGGTTCCGGACGGGGCAAGAAGGATACGAAGACGTCGGCGAAAAAGGGCGGCGCCGCTGGAGGAGCGGCCTCGGCTAAGCGTCCCGCCGCGGCTCGCTCGGCGTCCGCGAAGAAGGCAGCAGCCACACGAAAGCGGAATGCGAGCTGATCGGCCTGTTGAGATGCCGATGCTCTGCCCAAGGCGATAGTGCTAGCCCGACAGGATGCGTTCGCATTCGAGATCGATAGCGCTGATCAACTTGCGATCCGAAAAGCATCACCAACTTTGGGCTGACGCTCCCGTCTTGTTCCTCAGGGTTCGAAGAGCCTCCACAAGCTGCGGATGTGCTCTGCTCTTGAAACCGGCCAGCGCACGGCGGCGCATATCGACCAGCTTACCCATGACGCTGAAGGCTTGTCCGTGCTGATAGAGCTGCTGCTCCTCGTCGGCCCAACGGCCCTTGTAGGATTCCGAGCCGATGGAGAAATCGAAAAGGGATACCCCGTTCTCGCAGCTCCAGCGGATCACTTCAGCGAGCAGAAGACTACCCGGCGAGTACGCCCGATAATTCTCGAAATCGCTGCATTGAATGAGTCCATAGAACCGGCCGCGCCAGACAAGCCCGAAGATGCCGGCAATCATGCGATCGCCGACCATGAGCGCACCTGTGTGGGCGACGCCGTTCACCTCCTGTTGAACGATCGTGCGATAGAAGTCCGTGTAGGCAGGCTGACCGAGCAGATCAGGGACACCGCTTGCACGACACCAGGCAGATTTGTGCGCGAGGATGGATCTCATCAAAGCGTCGGCGGTCTCCGGATCGGATGCCACCCTCAGTTCGACCGGCGCGATTGCTTCCAGTTTCCGGCGAGAGCGCCGCAATTCGCGATTCATGTTGCTGCTCCGCGTCTTCATGTAATCCGCGAAGTCGGAGCCGATAGGACAGTTGAAGGCGACCAGGTCGTCCTGACAAGTCAATTGCGTGAAAGGATTTGGTGCTTCTCCAATGACGGATGGCATCTTCTGCAGGTGCACGACATCGACGCGATCGAGGCGCGCGAGAATTCGTCGCCAGACATTGGAAAAGTCCTGTCCAGCAAGCTCCGCCGCGAAATCCCGACGAATGATCGGCGCGTTGTAATCGCAGAGGCCGAAGTCGATGAATTCCAGAATCCGCATCGCTCCATGCTGACGCTCGGCCATGGGAACCAGCATCAGCGGCGTCCCGCTTTTGCTGCTGACCAGAACGATTGCCGGGGCAGCGGATAACGCGCTCCCGACCTTGTCCAGAAGCGGGCCCATCCAGTTATAGGTTTGGAAGGCCGTGCAGCAGGCCTCATCCTGAAATGCCGTCCACACGCTGCGCAGTTGCTCGTGTGATCGAAAGATTTCAATCTTAAGATGCCTGTTCAACTTAGCGATCCATTCCGGTTCTTCAGCCACAGCAAGTCCATCTCATGCGAGAGGGACCGGTTAACTTGCGCAGATGAATTTTATTCTTGTGTTCGATGGAACGAAGGGCTACTCCCCTTCCGGAGATAACGATACCGCTTAGGTATGACTGCCGGCCCCCTCGATTTGCACGGCTTATACCCATAATTTCCGGGAACCACAGATAGGAACGAGGATCCGCCACCAGCTCTTGGTGTGTGGAACGGAGACCGGTGATCGCTGTTGCCGCTTCCTGACGGATCGAGATCGTGGCCGACGGGCAAAAGTCGAACCAGCCGGAGGTGGGATAAGTTGCAGTTTCTCCGACGCATGCTTGTTGCCCGGCCGCTAGGTATGGCAAACCTGCCCGGTGCCGCCGAAACTGTCGACGGCCGGAGCATCAACGACAGCGACACCTTCGACGTCCGAGCGAGCGGATCCGCATCCTGAACCTCGAGCGCCAGAGAGCGGCCGCATCGAAAGCAGCAAGCTCTGGTGTTGATCTGCCATAACTTCTGAGAACGCAGGAGCGGTTATTTTCTCAGGCAATCCGGGCGGTAAATACTTCATCCATAATAGTCGTCATGAACAACGGTTGAAGCCATCTTTCCAATTGTTGCAAAACAAATGAGATGATTATCTTATCGTTTGCGATCGCTTCCCCTATCACAGTCTGCGTTTCAGCCTAAAAACGTTGCATCGGCAAGGAGAACGCCATGGCGAACTTTTACGGCAATGACAGCGACAACAGTACTTTAGGAAGTGCGTTCGATACCATCTATGGCGGAAACGGGATGACTTCTTGGTCGGAGTTGCTACGGCCAATGAGATCTACGGTGGCCAAGGCAATGATGTGCTCCTCGGAACAACGTACCTGACTTTTCCCCCGGTAGGAGGAACTGGTCCATTCGGGGATCCTACATTTGGACTGTCAGGGAACGATTATCTTGAAGGTGGCACGGGCGACGATGTTGGCTATGGCGCCGACGGTGACGACACTATCTATGGTGGGGATGGGAACGAGTCAGGAACCATCTCCAGTTTTTCCGGGCAAACCTTTGTTGGAGGTCTCTTCGGCGGCGATGGGAACGATTTCATCGACGGCGGGAACGGAAATGACTCCTTAGACGGTGGGAGCGGCAACGACTCACTTTTCGGCGGATTAGGCAACGACACGGCAGAGGGCGGCGCTGGCAATGACAGCCTGGATGGCGGCGCAGGCGCGGACTCGCTCAGTGGCGGATTGGATGCCGATTTCATCTTCGGTGGGCTTGACGCAGACACTCTGAGCGGCGGCGGCGGGGATGACGTCCTGCATGGCAGCGAGGGCAACGACAATCTCGATGGAGGGGCAGGACGAGATGCTCTGCATGGGGGTGGAAATCGCGACATCCTGAGCGGAGGCTTAGGACGTGACCTCTACGATGGCGGCGGAGGTGCAGATCTATTCGATTTCAATGCAACGACCGAAACTGGCAGATCGTCCTCCTCGCGAGATCAGGTACTCGATTTCCAACGCAGGCAGGACGACATCGACCTTCGTACGATCGATGCGAATACGGAGCGGAGTGGAAACAACGCTTTCCATTTCATCGGTTTTAATGCGTTCTCCCACTCGGCTGGAGAGCTTCGCTTACGTGATAGTGGCAGCCACATTATCGTTCAGGGCGATGTGAACGGTGACGGAAGGAGCGACTTCGAAATCTTGGTGCGAAACGTAGATACGCTCTCTCGCAACGACTTCCTGTTATAGGTCTGAGATCGATCACGAAGCTGCGTAATTCGAGAGAGACAGTAGCAGCGCGACGCCCAAAGCGTGATCTCACTGTGGTAGGAACACAGCCCCTTCACGCGCCCGCCGAGGCGCGTGAAGGGGCTGTGTCTAGGCAGTAACAACCCAATCAACAATTAGGTGTCTTGCGGATAATGGCTGGACTAGAGCCTCGGACCGGAAATGAGACTCCTGGCTTCTGTGCGAGGCCGAGCTGTGATTCACTGCCTGGACTGGGAGGTGGATTATGGGTCATTGCTATTCCCTGGATCTGCGGGTGCGCGTCGCCGACTTTGTCGATGCAGGTCATTCCTGCCGGGCGGCAGCCCAGCACTTTGACGTCAGCGAGAGTTTCGCCATCAAGCTGGTGCAGCGGAAGCGGCGGTTCGGCTCGCCGGCACCGGCCCGGCAAGGCCGTCCGCCCGGACGCGGCAAGCTGGTGCCCTATGAGAGCTTCTTGATCCAGACGGTCGAGGCCGAGCCGGCCATCACCATGCCCGAGCTGGCCGCAAGGCTGCTGACTGAGCATGGGATCGTTGCGGCTCCCGCGATGCTCTCGCGCTTCCTGTGCCGGCACGGCTTCTCATATAAAAAAATGCCTGATGGCGGCGGAGTGCGCACGCGCCGATGTGCGGGATGAGCGCCGGGTCTGGCATGCCCAGCGCCAGCCGCGCATGCGCCAGGAGACGCACCGGCTGGTGTTCCTGGACGAGACGTATGTCAACACCAAGATGACGCGCCTGCGCGGGCGGAGCCGCAGGGGCCAGCGCCTACGCATGAAAGCTCCCTTTGGACACTGGAAAACCCATACCTTTCTGGCTGGGCTACGGTGCAACGAGTTGTGCGCGCCGTGGATCATCGATGGCCCGATCACCCGGTTGGCGTTCGAGGCTTACATTGAGACGCAGCTCGCGCCGACGCTGCGCAAAGGCGATGTGGTGATTCTCGACAACCTGGCTGTCCACAAGAGCGAGAAGGCCGCTCAGTGTCTGAAGCAACGCGGAGCCTGGTTCCTGTTTTTACCTGCTTATTCGCCTGATCTTAATCCAATTGAACAGGCCTTTGCCAAGATCAAAGCGCACTTGCGCAAGGCCGAGGCCCGAACGTTCGACGCGCTCTGGCGAGCGCTCGGTGAGATCTGCAACCTGTTCGAACCACAAGAGTGCTGGAACTACCTTAAGGCTGCCGGATATGCGTCCGTTTAACCGTCCGATGCTCTAGAGCATCGGACCCAAAAGTGGACCCACTTTTGGGGTCAATTCCGATGCTCCCTCCCTTGGCTGGTGCATCGTTCGGCGCGGAAAACCGGATCCACTGTTCCGCACGATGCGATAAGGACGCGGCCAAGCCGGTGACAGCAGTTACACGCAAAAATCAGATAGGCGGGCCAAGGATCAGCGCCAATTAATCAATGACAGGGGAGCGAGCTAATGACCACTTCCTCGGTCGCGCGGTCAAGATGAGAGGTCCAACAGGCGATGCCACCGGAAAAAGGCATCGAAATGCGCCCCTTGCTTACGCAGGGCCATCAAACCTGCTCAGCCTCTATAGGGAAGCCATTGAAAAGATTGGCGCACCCGACACGATTCGAACGTGTGACCTTTGCCTTCGGAGGGCAACGCTCTATCCAGCTGAGCTACGGGTGCTTGAGGCGGTGAGCCTTAAATCTTCCCTACCCGATTACGGCCTTGAGGGCAACCTCCGGCAGCCGCGGTTTGCGACGGCGGCCGGAGGCCGGATCTCCTTAAGCCTCGTCGGTCGCCGTGCGCTGGCGCGAGACGTAGCCGATGGCGAGGACCAGAAGAGCGCCGACGATGGCGGTCGGGATCTCCGCCTTGTGGCCCAACTCCTGGCCGAGCTGCTGAATCAGCCACGGATCGGACACCAGCATCTCGCCGGCCACCCAGCCCAGAAGCGCGGCCCCGGCCCAGACGAGAAGGGGCAACCGGTCGAGGAGTGCCATGATGAGCGCGGCGCCGGCGATGATGAGCGGGATCGAGATGGCAAGCCCGATGGCGAGCAGGAACGTGGAATCCTGTGCCACGGCGGCAATCGCCAGGACGTTGTCGAGGCTCATGACGGCATCGGCGACCACGACGGTCCAGACAGCGTGCCAGAGCCGGCTCGTCTCCTTCACGTTCCCCTCATCGTCGTCGCCGCTCAGGAGTTTTACGGCGATCCAGAGGAGAAGCAGGCCGCCGATGATCTTGAGGAAGGGCGTGGAGAGAAGGGCTGCAACGAGAACGGTGAAGACGATCCGCAGGCCGACGGCGACGCCGGCGCCGAGGATCATGCCGATGCGGCGCTGGTCTTCCGGCAGGCCGCGGCAGGCGAGCGCAATGACCACGGCATTGTCCCCGGACAGGATGACGTTGATCCAGATGATGCCGAGCAGTTTCAGAGCTTGAGGGAGGAGAGCTTCCATGATGAAAAACTTGAATTGAGGTCCGAGGCCATGAACCGGAAAAGCACGGATGCAGCGGTTCGAGGGCCCTTCGGCAGGAAAATGGGCGCACCTTGCCGGCACGCAGCGGCGTGTCACGACCTGGGACCGAGCCGCAGGCCTGCTTTACGGGAAAGTCTTGGGCGGACCCGTCGCGTGCGGAACGCCCGACAGGCCGGCGATGAGAACCGCACCTGGGATGCTCCACGGCAGGCGCTGCCGGACAAAGGCATCGCTGAAACGGCAGGGCGCCCCGACGAGGACGAGATCGTCGAGGCCTCCGTCGCCATCTTCGAAAGCGTCGCGGCAAGCCTCGCCGTCCGCTTCCGCTCCATCGGGCAATTCGGTCAGCGAGAGAACCTGTCCGGGATCGTTCAGGAACGGGGAGCTTGCTCCCTCCGCGACCGGCAGCCATGCGAAAAGGAGCAGCCCGAGCAATGCCTGCGCGATGAAACGATGAAGGCAGGATCGGGCCAAGGCTCTGTCCATCCGAGCGAAACGTGCTCCACGGCAGCGGACACACTTCTCCCTAACCCGGCCGAAGGGGTCAGGGCAACCGCGGCCGGTCGGATGCTCTTGCCGAATGTTGCCGCAGATAAGATTCCCTGCCTCGCGCAGCCTTGCGCTAGACCCTAATAGTCATTGTGCAAACGGCCCCTCCTGCCTCACCATTTCGCCCGGGCGATCCGCTCAAGCTTGCTTTCCACGGGAGAGCTCCATGGCAGCCCACGATCATGTTGCGATTCTCAAAGACGCCTATGCTCAATGGGTCGAATCCCGCGGCAGCGATTGCGAATGCTGGATGAACATCATTGCCGACGATGTCAGCCTCGGCTCGCTGGCGGAGGGTTCGCCGGAAGTCCCCTTCACGGCGCGCCGGACCAGCAAGTCAGGTGTGCGTGCCTATCTCGACGCGCTGATGCGCGACTGGGAGATGATCTCTCACGCCATGAACGACTTCATCGCCGAGGACGACCGCGTCGCCGTGATCGGACGGGCGATCTGGCGCCATAAAGGCACAGGCAAGGTAGCGGATACCAGGAAGGTCGATATCTGGCGCTTCAGGGACGGCAAGGTGGTCGATTTCGAGGAATACTACGACACCGCCGGGCTGATCGCGGCCGCGACGCCGTAACGGGCGCAGGACTCAAGCCCCCCTGGCCGGCGGCAGGACGAGCGCGAGATCGGCCTCGCCGAGCAGGCGATACTGCCCCGGTTCGAGATCGTCAGGCAGGGCAAGCGCGCCGATGCGGTCGCGATGCAGATCGGTGACGTGGTTGCCGAGCGCCGCGAACATGCGCCTGACCTGATGGTAGCGCCCTTCCGTGAGGGTCAGGAAGGCGCTGGTGTCGGACGTCACCTCCAGCTGCGCCGGCAGGAGCGGCTTGTCCTCGTTGTCGAGCATCAGGGTCCCGGATGCGAAGATCTCCGCCTCGTCGCCACGCAGGGGACGATCAAGGGTGACGCGGTAGCGCTTCGAAATCTTGGCGCGGGGCGAAATGATCTTGTGCAGCAGGGCACCGTCATCCGTCATCAGCAGGAGCCCCGACGTATCCTTGTCGAGCCTTCCCACGGTGGAGATCGCCGGGTCGCGCCGGCGCCAGCGCTCTGGCAGCAGGGAATAGACCAGCGGTCCGGCCTCCTTGTGCGAGCAGGTCACGCCGAGGGGCTTGTGCAGCATCAGCGCCAGACCCGGCGGCGGATCGAGCGGCTTGCCCTGGATTTTCATGCGCTCCGAGAGGTCGCGGGTCACGGCGATGCGCCGGTCGGGCTCCTCGACCTCATCCCCGTCGAGCGTCACCAGTCCGGCATCGACGAGAGACTGGACTTCGCGGCGCGAGCCGTAGCCCATATTGGCGAGCAGCCGGTCGAGGCGGAGCGTCGGAGCCTTGCTCATTTGAGCGCCTCGTAGATCTTGTAGCCGGAGGCCTCGACCTTGGGGGTCACGCGCCTGAACAAGGTTGTCAGCACGGCCTCATACGGCAGATGGCGGTTGGCGACGAGCCACAGGATGCCGCCCGGCCTGAGCGCCTCGGCGGCCCGGCGGATGAAGGCTTGGCCCAGGCTCTGGTCCTCGGCGCCGCCATCGTGGAACGGCGGGTTCGTCACCACGAAATCGAGGCCCTTGAGGTCCGTTCCGCCGCGCAGATCCGCCCAGCGCACCTGCGCGCGCGGATCGTCCAGGTTGCGCGCCGCCATCTCCACGGCGCGGCGGTCGATATCGATCATGTCCAGGCGCTCGACCTTGGGCGATGCCAGGATGCTGCGCGCGAGGATGCCGATCCCGCAGCCGAAATCCGCTCCGCGGCCGGACAGCGGCGGCAGGGTCTGCTCGAGCAACGCGCTGCCGGGATCGATGCGGTTCCAGCTGAAGGCGCCGGGCCAGGTCCACAGGCCGAGCGTGGCATCGAGCCGGGGACCGCCCTCGGCGATGGCTTCGTCAGCCGCGATCAATCCCGAGGGCCGCACGGCGGTGCAGATGCGGTGGTGACGGCGGGAGCTTTCGCTGACCTCGCAGCCGAAGCCCTTGAGCTCCTTGGCGATGCGCGCGCCGCCCTTGTCCTTCGGCGCCAGGATGGTCAGGGAGCCTCCGGGCGCCAGCACCTGCAGGGCCAGGGCGGTGACGTAGCGCCGCTCGACGGTGCCGGGCGGGGCCAGCACGACCATCTCGCCGAAGGAGCCTTCCGGCTGCTTCTCCAATCTGGCGGAGCCCGGGATCAGGGCCGAGAATTGGATCGCACCCTCAGGTGCTTCGGCCAGCTCGGCCGGTGGCGTCCCGTAGACGCCGCTGGGTTTGGTGTCGTGCAAAGTGACTTAGTCCACGCTGAACGCCAGGTTTCTTAATATGCTGCGGCCTGGAAGGTAAGTCTCAATGGCTCTGGACGGGCTGCTTCGTATCGACGGCGCGGATTTCCGACTCGCCGACCGCGCGCTGGGCGCCACTCACCGTGTCCCTGATCCTGTAGCCAAGCTCGCCATTGCTGTTCTCCGGCATCAGGCGAACGATCTCGTAGGTGCCGCTCGTGCGATCTGCGAAATGCGTGGCAGCGGAATGCACAAGCTGGCCAACGGAAAATTTGTGGCTCACAGGAACCTCCTTTCAGAAAGCAAAAAGCCGCTCCAGGGGAGCGGCTTCGCGAGGCGGCAAGGAATGCCGAGCCGCCTGCTTAAACGGAATTTATGCCGTTTGGATGTTGTTGACGGCGACCTTGCCGCTGCGGCGATCCTCGGCCGTGTCGAAGGAAACCTTCTGGCCTTCGCGCAGGCCGCGGATGCCGGCGCGCTCGAGAGCGGTGGCGTGGACGAACACGTCCTTGCTGCCATCGTCAGGCTGGATGAAGCCGAAGCCCTTTTGGTCGTTGTAGAACTTAACGGTGCCCGTAATCATTGGGGTATTCCTTGGTTAGGCTAGAAATGCACGTGAGCCAAGAGCGTGCGCCCGCACGACCTCACACTCGGGTTCGTCGATGTTTGGAAGAGTGTCTGAACGTGCGCCTGGAAGGCCAAGGCGAAACGGCCCGATTGTCCGGCCAAATGTCGATAGGGCATTATTTAGTGCCAACTTACGGCGAATACAAGGCGACGTCGCGGAAAAGCGACAACCCTCCCTGGGAGCCACGCCTGGAAACCCGGCACAGAGCCCGCAGGAGGGCGCGCTTCAGTACTTCAACCGCAGCGCCTGAACGCTTTGCCCGCCGTCCGCGCAGACGATCCGGGCCCGCGGGCAGTAGGATGCATAAGCCGGTGTCGAGCAAAAGGTCTGCATGAAGCTCTCATCGATGGCGCAGGTAACATGCACACGGTAGAGGCCCCGCCGAGCGTCCGGAGCATCGTGTAGCACGGAATAGCCGAGCCCCTGGTCGGCGAGCCGCGCGATGGCGCGGCCGGGCTGGAGCGGCGACAGACCGGCCCGGGTCACCATCGTTGCATCCGCCGCCTGGGCCGCCGAACCCAGCAAAACGACTGCCAGTGCAGTCCCGATCGAAAGCTGCCTCATGCTCCGCCTAGCCCTCATGGCCTCGCCCTCATGTGAGTGATGAGACCGCCCACCCCTTCCTGCGAGGAGGCCGAGGGTCTGCAAGGGATTAATGCAAAGCTGCCTTCCGGGATCCATGGCAGGCGCCTGCACGAAAGGTTAACCACGCTCCGAACCCGCCCTTCCGTTTTAAGCAACAGGTAGGAACTTAGGCCCGATAAACGCCGCCTGTTGAGGCGTGAATTGTCAGGATCCCATGCACCACATCCATCTCGCTGAGGGTATGCGGCTTCGTTTTCCGGCGCGGACCGCGGATTTCGATCAGGGAGTCGAGATCGGCATCGTCGCGGCGCTGATGAGCCAGGATCTGACCGAGTTCACCCGCAAGATCTCGAACGACAATCTCGGGCAGGTGCGCGCCCTCGTGGAGCAGTTCGGCTATCGCCTCGTCGAAGGTGCGGAGGACGGGGAGTTCGTCGAGCTCAACTTCTACAGCCGCACCGCACGCCCGCGCCTGCGCGTGGTTCATTCGGGCTCCTGAACGATCGGGCATCGGCGGACGGGCCCCGCAATCCTACGCGGCGGAAAACTTCCTCTGCAGCATGCGGACCCGCTCGCGATAGGCGGTGTAGAAACCGCTCATGGCGATGATGACGGCTCCCGCGATCGTCCAGGAATCGGGCAGCGTCCCGAACACCAGATAGCCCAGCGTGCCGGCCCAGATCAGCTGGACGTAGGAGAACGGCGCGATCATCGAGGCATTGCCGTGGCGATAGGCCAGAACGACGAGCCAATGCCCGATGGCGAACAGGACGCCCATGCAAAGCCCGAGCGCGATCTCCGTTCCGTTCGGCGTCACCCAGTTGAAGGGCATGAGCGCGCTCAGCACGATGCTGCCGACCGAGGCTGAATAGGCGAGCGTCGTCAGCGCCTGATCGCCGCTGATCTTGCGGGTGACGACGGCGCCGACGGCCCAGCTCGACGCGCTGAGGATCGGCAGGAAGGCCGCCGGCTGAAAGGCGCCCGTGCCGGGCCGGACGACGATCAGAACCCCGATCAGGCCGACCGCCGCAGCGGTCCAGCGCCGCCAGCCGACCGACTCGCCGAGAAAGAGCACGGAGAGCGCCATGATCAGGATCGGCGAGACGAAGAAGATCGCCGTGGCATCGGCAACCGGCAGGTGGGGCAGGCTCTGGATGAACATGATCGACGATCCGACCATGCCGAGCCCTCTCACCACCTGAAGTCCGGGCCGCTGGGAGCGGAGCAGCGCAGGACCGCCCTTGATCAGCACGAAGGGGACGATGAAGGCCGCGAAGGTGATGTAGCGCATCCAGGCCACCTCAGGCGGCGGCAGGGTGGCGGCAAGCTGCTTGGTGATCACGTCCGCCACGGAGAACACGATCGTGGAGGTGATCAGGAACAGGATTCCCCGCAACGGAGAGGAAACCGGCAGGCCTGCGGCGGCCTGCGGGGCGGCATTCGTCGTCCGGGGAGCCGGGGCCATGAAAGACTCAAAAAATGAGGCTCGTGCGCGGACGCGACGAGCCTGAAGGTCTCGAGTTGGAAGGTAATATGGCTTCCATAAAATACTGTTTCCTGAGCAGGAGAAGTGCAAACTCGGCACATATTCCATGCATTGGATGAATGGATCGGTTGGTCGACTAGCCTACACTTGCATCCTAAGCATAGAAACTCATGGCCCCGCCCTTTTCCGGGCTTCGGCCCACAAGGCCTGCGCTCCATCGCAGATCGCGGAACGAATTCATGCAGGATCACATGTCGGACGTGCCGAGCCGTCTGGTGAGCGGGACGCCCGCCTTTCGGCGGTTAAATCTCGCCCTGTTCGCGGCCGGCTTTTCAACCTTTGCCATCCTGTATTGCGTCCAGCCTCTGCTGCCGGAATTCTCGCGCGAATTCCATGTCAGCGCCGCGGTCAGCAGCCTGTCCCTGTCGCTCTCCACCGGCCTTCTCGCAGTGGCCATGCTCGTCGCCGGCTCCCTCTCCGAGGTCTGGGGCCGCAAGCCGGTCATGGTAGCCTCCCTGTTCGCCTCGGCGCTCCTCACCATCCTCTCCGCCACGGCGCCCAATTGGACCAGCCTGCTCCTGACCCGCATGCTGATCGGGATCACCTTGAGCGGCCTTCCCGCCGTGGCGATGGCCTATGTGAGCGAGGAGGTGGATTCCAAATCCATCGGCCTTGCCATGGGTCTCTTCATCGGTGGCAATGCGATCGGCGGCATGGCCGGGCGGATCATCGGCGGCGTGCTGACCGATCTCGGGTCCTGGCGTCTTGCGGTAGGGCTTATCGGGACCATCGGGCTGGTCTCGGCGATCGCCGCTTGGCGCAGCCTTCCCGCCTCGGTGCATTTCCACCCGCGCCGGGCCGATCCGCAGGACCTGCTGCGCTCCCTCGGCGTGCACCTGCGGGACCCCGGTCTGCGCGCCCTGTTCGCGGAGGCCTTCCTTCTCATGGGCGCCTTCGTGACGCTCTACAACTATCTCGGCTATCGCCTCACGGAGCCGCCCTATTCCTTAAGCCAAACCGCCATCGGCGCGATCTTCGCGGCCTATCTGATCGGGACCTTAAGCTCGGCCTGGATCGGCGAGCTCGCCGGTCGGCTCGGACGCCGACGGGTGCTGTGGGCGATGATCGCGATCATGCTCGCCGGCGTGGCCCTGACACTCTCCCAGCACCTTGCCTTGATCCTCGCCGGCATCGTCGCCGTCACGTTCGGCTTCTTCGGCGGACATTCCATCGCCAGCAGCTGGGTCGGAAACAGGGCCGTCGATGCGAAGGCGCAGGCCTCGGCCCTTTACCTGTTCTGCTATTATCTCGGCTCCAGCGCCGTCGGTACCCTCGGCGGCGTGTTCTGGACCCGTTGGGGATGGGGCGGCGTTGCCGGCCTCGTGACGATTCTCCTGCTGGCGGCTCTGGCCCTGGCCCTCTGGCTGATGGCTCTCCCGCCGCGCCGGGCAGGGCAGATTCCCTAGCCTTATGACTAAGGCTATAGTTCCAAGTTACTTCAGAATAACCGTTTCTACTGATGGTATATTGCAACATCAAATAGATATTAACACCTCACCAAGTGGTTAATAGAGGCTATTTCTGCATAGTCCGGTGCGAATAAATCGTCTTAATGTTGCCCCATTAACCTTCATTTTGCGTTCCATCGACAACAGACAAGGGAATGCATTGTGGATCAACGTAAGGTAACGCTCGCTCTTGCCAGCCTGTTCATTTCCGGATCGGCGGCGTTCTTTTCTCCCGCTGCCTTTGCCGAGCCTGCGGCAGCCATGGGGAAAGTGATCCAGAGCGGCCGCGCTTCCTGGTATGGACCCGGCTTCCAGGGCCGCCGGACCGCGAGCGGCGAGACCTTCGACACCAATGACATGACCGCCGCCCACCGGACCCTGCCCTTCGGCACCAAGGTCCGGGTCGTGAACAAGAAGACCGGCAAGTCGGTGGTGGTGCGCATCAACGACCGCGGTCCCTACGCCCATGGCCGCGTCATCGATCTGTCCAAGGCCTCGGCGCAGGCCCTCGGGATTTCGGGCGTCGGCTCCGTCGACGTCGCCCAGCTTTAATTTTTTTCGGCCTCTACCCTTTTCATCACCGAACCATTTTCAAGCCTCTCCGGCAGGATGTTCCTGCCGGAGAGGGCCTTTGGAACCGAGAGGCCTTCTACCCGCTTTCCCCCGGTCACCTTTGCCAAAGAGGGCTTTTGGAAACGCATGAAGATCGGCCGATCGCTGACATCGAAAACCGCCCTCCTGACCCTGCTGATGGCGGTCGCTCCCATGGCCGCGGCGCAGCCCGGACGAAGCTGGGTCGATCCTCCGCCGGAAAGCGCGACGGCGCCCGCTCGGAATGCCGAGCCGCAGAAGCCGACGCCCGCCCCTCCCCCACCACAGGCCGCATCGCCTGCGCCCGCAAGCCCGCCGCAGACGGCACAGCCCCAAACGCCGGCGGCCCCTCCGCCTAGTCCGGCCATCGCCGCGCAGCCGATGAAGGATCCCGATGCCGAGAAGCGTTCGGCCCGGGCCGCGGCGGCCAAGAGCTTCGCCATCGATTATCTCGAATCCTGGTCGGCCGCGAACGAGGATGCGCTCGAGGCGACGGCGATCTTCTATGCGCCCCGCATTATCTTCCACGGGCGCGAGGTGAGCATGCAGCGGCTCTTCAACGAGAAGCGGCGTTTCGTGCGGCGCTGGCCTGAGCGCGATTATCGCCCGCGCCAGGACGGCATCGGCACCGTCTGCAACCCGGCCGGCGAAATCTGCACCGTGCACGCGGTGTTCGATTTCACGGCCTCCCATCCCAAGCGCCGCCGGATGTCGCGGGGCACCGGAGCGCTCCAGCTCGTCGTGCATTTCATCGGCGACAAGCCGGTCATCGTTGCGGAACACAGTACGCTGCTCGGTCAGGAGCGCAAGCGCAGCATCGTCCAGGAGGGCGCCTCGTATGAATGACGATTCCATCACCCGCGATTCGCCGGCGGATCCTCGCCATCATTGGGCTCACATGCGCGAGAGAATGCGTGAGATCATCCGGGCGGAGCTCGACCGGATCCACCCGACCGACGATGCCTACCGCGCCCTCGAGCTCATCATCGAATCCTCCGTGCGCCCGTCCGAGGTGGACGGTGCGCTCAAGCTCACGATCATCGACCACGACGGCAAGCCGCGCACGAAGCGCCTCGATGGCGAAGACGTGGAATTCACGCTGCACGACCTCCTGGACGAGCTGCGCGTGCGATACCCGGTGCTGTTCCGGCCGGGGAAGCGCGATGCGGAACAGGCCGGAGCGGATGGGCCGATCGAACCGCGCGAGAAGCCGAAGCGCGACTGGCTTGCTCTCGATCCCGGCACGAAGTCGGACGCTGCGGCCAGCCCGGAACTGGACAAGCCTGCGCCCCTTGCACACATACGGGATGAGGCCCCCGAACTCCGTGCGCATCAGCACGATGCCCTCGCCGCCTCGGACGCACCGACACTTCCGCAGGGGTCCGCTGACCCGATGCCGGAGGAAGCCATTCCGATCGTGGCCGAGCACCAACGACAGGTTTTCGGCGACATGAGGAAGCGGTCCTGGGCGAGGCCGAGCCTCGCGCTCGGCGCGGTCGCCGTCGTGGCGCTTCTGGGCGTCGGCGCCTTCATGTTCCGCGGCGACGATGCGGCACCGTCGCAGGCCAGCACGACACCGCCTCCCGCATCGAACCTTGCTGCCGCCGGTCCCATCCGCGAACCGGAGCCGTCCGTCACCGGATCGACGGCCTCCTCGGCCGCTTTACGCGGCGTGCCCGACGTGATCGACACGGCAACCCTGTCCCTGAACGGCGAGGTGGTGCGCCTCTTCGGCGTCGAATGGGCACCGGGCGCAGGCAAGCCGGAAGACCTGACCCAGTATCTCAACGGCCGCGAAGTGGCCTGCGAGCCGGCGGGATCGAACGATGTCTATCGATGCCAGGTCGGCGGCCAGGACCTGTCGCGGGTGGTCCTGTTCAACGGCGGCGGACGGCCGACCGGCGACGCGACGCCGGAGCTCAAGGCGGCGGCCGACAAGGCACGCGCCGCCAAACTCGGCGTATGGGGTCAGTCGCAGTAAAAAACGGTCCCTGCATGAGGCAGGGACTGCGGAGGTATCAGTATAGAAGGCTCAGGCGCTTACTGCGATGGAGCCCGGACCCGGGATCTCGATCTCGATCTCGAGGGTCGAGATGTCGGAATCGCGGTTCATCTTCACCTGCACGTTGTCCTGATCGACCATCACATGGCGGCGGACGACGGCGAGGATTTCTTCCCGCAGCTGGGCGACGAGGTCGGGCTTGCCCCCGACGATGCCGCGCTCATGCGCCAGCAGGATCTGCAGGCGCTCGCGCGCCACGGGCGCGGATGTGCGCCGGTTGAAGAAACTCAGCAGATTCATGCGGCCCTCCGTCCGAACAGTTTGCCGAATAGGCCCTTCTTGTCGGTGGGAATGGTCAGTTCGACCGTTTCGCCCTTGAGCCGGCGGACGGCGTCGAAATAGGCCCGTCCCGGGGCGCTGGCAGGATTGTTGAGCGTGACCGGCGAGCCGACATTCGAGGCGCGCAGAACCTCTTCGCTCTCGGGAATGATGCCGAGGAGCGGGATGGAGAGGATCTCGAGCACGTCGTCGACCTTCAGCATCTCGCCGCGCTCGGCGCGGGCCGGGTCGTAGCGGGTGAGCAGCAGGTGCTTCTCGATGCGCTCGCCCTTCTCGGCGCGCTCCGTCTTCGAATCGAGCAGGCCGATGATGCGGTCGGAATCGCGCACTGAGGAGACTTCCGGATTCGTCACGACGACGGCGACGTCGGCATGGCGCATGGCCATCGTCGCGCCGCGCTCGATGCCGGCCGGGCTGTCGCAGATGATCCAGTCGAACTTTTCGCGCAGCTCGTTGAGAACGCGGGCGACACCCTCTTCCGTCAGCGCGTCCTTGTCGCGGGTCTGGGATGCGGGAAGCAGCGAGAGGTTCTCCATCCGCTTGTCGCGGATAAGCGCCTGGTTGAGCTTGGCATCGCCCTGCACCACGTTGATGAGGTCGAACACCACGCGGCGCTCGGCCCCCATCACCAGATCGAGGTTGCGCAGGCCGACGTCGAAGTCGATGACGACGACTTTCTCGCCGCCATGTGCCAGTGCTGCCCCCAGAGCTGCCGAAGACGTTGTCTTGCCAACGCCACCTTTTCCGGAAGTTACGACCAAGACTTTGGCCATCGTCGTCTCTCTTTCTTTCAGTCCAATGTTTTCAGGATGATGGAATCGCCATCCAGGTTCACTTGCACAGGCTGACCGAGGAACTTGCCCCCCAGATCGTCAGCGGTCTTGTAGAGCCCGTCGATCGCGATCAACTCGGCCTCGAATTTGCGGCAGAAGATGCGGGCCTTGCCGTTGCCCGTGCAGCCGGCGATGGCGCGGCCGCGCAGCGAGCCGTAGATGTGGATCGAGCCGCCCGCGACGATCTCCGATCCCGAGGCGACGGAGCCCAGAACCGTCACGTCGCCTTCCGGATGCAGGATCGACTGACCCGAGCGGACTGAGCCTTCGATGAGGAGCGACTTCTCAGGCACCGGCGCATCGGCGAAAGGCGTGCCCGCGGCCGCGACGGCGGCATTGGCCGCATCCGGCACGTCGATGTCGCCGGCAGGCTTTCCGCCGTTGATCTGCGGCGGCATGTCGGCGTCGACATTCTCCGGAGCCGCGCCCTCGAGGCCGATGATGCGGATGTTGCGCATCTTGAAGGCGGCGAGGAGAAATTTCAGCTCGGACTTGGACGGCTTCAGCTGTGAGACGTCGGCAATGATGGGCCGCCCCGTGAAAAAGCCGGGCGAGCGCTCCGAGACCGCATCGAGATCCTCGAGCCAGTCCCTCAGCGGCACTTCTGGCGCGAGGACCAGGGCCATGAAGGACCTGCCACGGAAGCGAAGAGATGGACGGTTGCGAACGGCAATGGTCACGGGAGTACGGTTTCCTTTAATTGTGTTGATTTCGACCGTTTATGGTTAACGGACCGTTAAAGGAGCCCTGCCGAACCCAGAAATATCTTAATGCCGCAGCCCCCTGACACGCTGCCCAGCCTCTATTTTGCCCAAATAAGAAATTCCACTTTTTCAAGGAATATAAAGATAACCCCTATCCCTTTTTGAGTACGACCTAGCACTTCTTGAGTATTAGCTCGGCAGCGAAACGCAATTGACCGTGTTCCCCAGGGGCATACGATGAGCTTTGTTTCGTTTTGTTTCATCATTGCTAAGACTATTTTCAAGATCCGATGCTGAAGCGAGCGATCCAATCGACAACAGCCGCGAGGCACATCCAGGGAGGATGAAGAATGTCGGGCCTGGTCAACTCTTTCTTTTCCGTAACCAGCCTAATCCATCGCCTGTCCTGCCGATTGCCTCTCGTCGCAGCCCTTCTTGTTTCCGGCCTCGTCGGTGCATCGGCCCAGACGGCTCCCGCCTTCAACCCGGCCCGCGCGAATTCCGGCACCTTGGGCGTGATCTCGGGCGGCGCCGACGGAACCTATATCCGCATCGCCGCCGACCTCGCCAATGTGCTCGACGGCGAGGATCTAAGGGTGCTGCCGATGATCGGCCGCGGCTCGCTGCAGAACCTGCGCGACATCATGTTCCTGCGCGGGGTCGATATCGGCATCGTGCAGATGGATGCGCGCGAGCAGTTGAGCGCCGAGAACCTCCAGGGCGATGCGGTGCGGCGCCTGCGCTTCATCACGCGCCTCTACAACGAGGAGGTCCACATCATCGCCGACCGGGAGATCACGGATATCCGGCAGCTCGACGGCAAGAAGGTCAATATCGACAAGTCCGGCAGCGGCACGAACCTGACCTCGCGCCTGATCTTCGGCAAGCTCGGGATCAAGCCGGAGATGACCACCTTCGATCAGGCGTCCTCCTATGCCAAGCTGAAGTCGGGCGAGATCCAAGCCGCCGTCTACGTGGCCGGACGGCCGGTTCGCGCCATCGCCGAGTTCCAGACCGAGGGCCGCTTCCATCTCCTCGCCATTCCCTTCGAGGGCGAGATCGCGGAAAGCTACTTCCCAGCGAGCCTCGCGAATGCGGACTATCCGCAGCTCGTCGACAAGGACAAGCCGGTCGAGACCCTGGCGGTCGGCAGCCTGCTTGCCGTGTTCAACTGGCCGGAGAATTCGGACCGCTACAACCGTGTCCGGCGCTTCGTGGATGCTTTCTTCTCGCGCTTCGACGAGTTCCTGCAGCCCGGCCGCCACCCGAAATGGAAAGAGGTCAACCTCGCCGCCGACGTGCCCGGCTGGGAGCGCGTAAGGCCGGCCCAGGCCTGGCTCGACCGCGCCGCCATGGCCAGCAAGCCGTCGGCCCAGAGCCAGAGCTTCGAGAGCTTCATGAACAGCAGAGGCGTCAACGTGTCCGCGGAGCAGCGAGAGGTCCTGTTCCGGGAATTCCTCGCATGGCAGAACGACCGGCAGAGATCGCCCCGGCGCGTGACACGGCAAGACTGAGCATCGGACCCAAAAGCGGATTCCATTTTGGGATCTATTCGATGCTCGATCTCCTACGCGGCGCATCGTTGAGTGCGGAAAACCGGGGCCACTTTTCGCACGATACGCCGAGAAACCAAGACAGGACCGAAGCCGAAGGCGGATCGCCCGCCTTCGGTGACCATCGAAGGAGGTCCGACATGATTGGGCACGATGAATTTGGATTGAGATCTTTCACCGCCGAGCTGCTGGCCGCCTCTTTGATCGGGCTTGCACTTCTCGGCCCCGCAGCCGCCCAAAATCTTTCCATCCCTGATTCGACCCTGGACGCAGCCGCGGCCGACAGGGAAAGCGCGAGCGATTTCCGCAATCTTCTGCCTCTCCTCCTCACATCTCCCGACCGCAGGCAGCTTGCTGCGGAACTCGAATCCCTGATCCGACGGGGCGATGTCACGGCAGCGGAGAACAGCCTCAACGCGGCGATCGAAGTCGGCACCCTTGCGATCGTTCTCGCCGACCATATCAAGGACCCGAACTTCCTCAAAGCCCTGCAGGAGCTTGGCATCCGCGGCGAAGCCCGCCCGGCCGCCGCAGCGGGCGAAATCGTCCAGACGGCGACATCCGACGCCTGCCCGCTTGCACCGACTTCTGCGAACCTGGCCGATATGCAGCAGGCGCTCGAGCGTGAGCAATCGTTCAGCAGCACAGTCTCGCAGACCTTGAACGGACTCACGCAGGAGCACAATGCCCTCGCGGAACGCCTGGCCACCGAAACGGAAACGCAATCCGCCAAGGCATCCGAGATCCAGCAGGCCTTGGAGCGCGAGCGGCAGCGCAGCGACGCGGCTCGTATCGAACTGGCGCGGCTGCAGGAGGAGAACCGCAGCCTGCGGACGACGCGCGAGCAGGACAACGCGGCAGGCTCATCGAAGACCGCCGAGCTGGAAGCGCTGCTCGGGAAGGAAAGGGAGCAGGCCGCCGCCGCTGCACGCCAGCTCGCCGGCGCCCAGAAGGACCTGCGCGATCTGCAGGCCTCCAGGAGCGAGTCCATGGCGTCCCAGTCGACCCGTGTGGCCGAACTGGAGAAGGCCCTGGCCAGGTCCCAGACCCGCAGCGATATCCTGAACCAGGCCCTGACCGAAGCCGAGGAGGATCTGCGCATGCTGCAGGAGCCTCTTCGGCCGAGCGCCGCGCCGGTCGTGTTCCGCATCGCCGCCGCCGGTGCCGAGCCGCCGCTCGCCGCTCCCGTGCCGGAGGACATCCCTGTTCAGGCCACGGCGTCTCTGCCGGCTTCACCGGTCGCAGGCGCTCCCGCCTTGACCCTTCCGGGTGCGGCCTCGACGCCTTCCGAGAGAGTGCCCACCTCCGTCGTGGTCGCCTCACTGCCCGAGGGCATCCAGCCCCTGCCGCTTGCCCAGAGAAGCCTGGACCCGGCCAGAGTCCTGCCACCGGCGGTTTCCGTGCCGAAATCCGAGCCCAACCCGGCATCCGAGCCCAAGCCGGCTGCGGCGGTCGAGCCTCCCAAGGCCGAAGACCGCCTGACGGCCCGTGCGCAAGAGCTTCTTCACAAAGGAGATGTGAGCGGAGCCCGCCTCCTGCTCGAACGCGCCATGGGAAGCGGCAATGCGCGCGCGGCCTTCCTGCTGGCCGAGACCTTCGACCCGAACATGCTGTCGCAGCTTGGCGTCCGGGGGATCCGCGGCGACGCCGCCAGGGCGCGGGAGCTTTACGCGCAGGCGCGAGCGCTCGGCATCGCTCAGGCCGGAGAACGCATAGAGGCGCTGAAGTAGGAGTTTAGCGAGTGGAACATCGGAATTGACCCCGAAAGTGGACCCACTTTCGGGTCCGATGCTCTAGAACGGCACCCAATCGCCACCATCGGTGAGCGAATCCACCGCCCGCTCGAGCGCGGTGCCGGCATCCAGGAGCTGCTGGGCGGTCTGCTGGATCTGAATTGCGGGGCCAGGCAATCCGGCCACATGCTCGGTCAGCTCCCGCACGCGCTCGATCAGGTCGATGAGATCGGCGGCGAGCGCGGCCCTCTCCTCCGCCTCGGCGGCAGGCGGTTGTCCTTGCTTCAGGCGCGGAGCGAGGGGGATCACGTTCGACATGCCTTGAAAATCTTCTTTTGTTCTCTCAAGGGCAATGGAGTGCCCCACCGTGATCCACAGCAAACCGACGTCTTTACGGCTGCCAAGCTTCGCTGTCCGGTGCTTGACTCCAGTATATTGGATTTAATAATCTATCTTAATGGATCATCCCTCCACGCTTAACACCCATCTGGCGACCCGCCTGCGCGATCTGCGGGCTGAGAACGGCCTAACTCTCGACGGTCTCGCCGAACGGACCGGGGTGAGCCGCTCGATGATTTCCCTGATCGAGCGCGGCGAGAGCAGCCCGACGGCGATGGTTCTCGACAAGCTCGCTGCCGGTCTCGGGGTGACCCTGGCCTCTCTCTTCGCCGAAAAGGACAGCGCCGGTGCCTCGCCCCTGGCGCACCGCGCCGATCAGCGCGTCTGGCGCGATCCGGACAGCGGCTACCTCCGCCGCAATCTCTCTGCACTCGGCTTCCCCTCGCCCATCGAGCTGGTCGAGGTCGTGCTGCCGGTGGGAGCGCGCGTGGCCTATGACACCGGGCACCGCGCGTCGGTCGTTCATCAGCAGATCTGGATGATCGAAGGCGATATCGACCTGACCCTCGGTGACGACACCTATCATCTCGGCACCGGCGACTGCCTGTCCATGCGCCTCGACCGGCCGACCATCTTCCGCAACCACTCCGAGCGACCCGCCCGCTACCTGGTGGCGCTCGCGATCGACACACGGGCCGGCTCTGCCGCGCAACGCTGAGGAAAGCGTCATGATCGACCAATTCACCATCCGCGCGCTCGCTCCGCAGGAAGCCCTCGGCCAAGTCTGCGCCTTGTCCGACGTCCTCATCGACTGCGTCGAGGGCGGCGCGTCGGTCAGCTTCATGCTGCCGTTGTCCCGAGACCGAGCCGATGCGTTCTGGCATGGCGTCGCCGAGGGCGCGATTGCGGGCGAGCGCATCCTGCTCGTGGCGCAGGATCGGACGAGCGGACAAGTGGTGGGCACCGTGCAGGTCATCCTGAAACAGCCGGAGAACCAGCCGCACCGGGCCGACATCGCGAAGATGCTCGTCCATCGCAGGTTCAGGAAGCACGGCATCGGCGCCGCCCTCATGCTCGCCGCCGAGGCGGCGGCGCGGAAGGCGGGCAAGACCGTGCTCGTGCTCGACACGGTCACCGGCGGCGATGCGGAGCGCCTCTACGAGCGCGTCGGCTGGACCAAGTCGGGAATCATCCCGAATTACGCGCTCTGGCCGCAGGGCGGGTTCTGCGACACGACGGTGTTCTACAAGCTGCTCGCGGCAGCCTGAACCCACCCGCAAGGGGTCGGAGAGCGCGCGAAGCATATCTGCCTAGACAATCGCCTGGGGGACATGGCCACATCGCCATGCTATGGCGGCTCGAACCGTCCTGTCTCATCTTCACACCAGTTCGAGCGATCATGGAATTGTCTAACGCGGCGCTTCTTGCCGCTTCGGGTCTTGCCGCCGGCCTTGTCAATGCGATCGCGGGTGGAGGAACCTTCTTCACCTTCTCCGCCCTCGTCGCCGCGGGCCTGCCGCCGGTCATCGCCAATGCGACCAGCGCCGTGGCGGTCACGCCGGCCAATTTGTCGAGCGCCTGGGCCTACCGGCGCGAGCTCGCCGCCAATATTCGGCGCTTTGCTGCGCTCGGGATCGTCAGCCTCATCGGCGGGCTCGGCGGCGCGTACATTCTCACGGTGACCAACAACGAGGCCTTCCGGCAGCTCGTGCCGTGGCTTCTGCTGTTCGCCACCGTGCTCTTCGCCGCAAGCCCGAAGATCGTGGCGCTCGCCCGCGCCATCGGCAAGCAGGAGGGGCATCATCCCTCAACGAAGGCTTGGGCTGCAGGCCTCGTCTTCCAGACCGGCGTCGCGGTCTATGGCGGCTTCTTCGGCGCCGGCATGGGCATCGTCATGCTGGCCGCGCTCGCCATCACCGAGGGCGACGACTTTCACCTGATCAATTCGGCAAAGCATCTGTGCTCCACCTTGATCCAGCTCGTCGCCGTCGTGCTGTTCGTCGTCGCCGGGCTCGTGAGCTGGCCCGAGACGCTCATCGTCGGCGCGGCCTCGGTGATCGGCGGCTATCTCGGCGTCGTCTTCGGCCGCCGCTTGCCGGCGAGCGTCATCCGCTGGCTCGTGATCGCCGTCGGCGCCGCACTGACACTGTATTTCTTTATCCGCTGAATTCGATAACCATATTCGAAATAGCACGAGTCCGGGCGGTCTTTTGCGGGAGGCTGCCCGATTCACGCCACAACCATGCTCCTTCCTGCGACGACCCGATTCTCAAGCTCTCGCGAAAAGGAAATGCTCGTGGCCGATTCCCAAAACCAGTCAGGACTCGAAGGAACGCAATCCGTCAGCGCTCTCGGCCTGCGATGGGCTGCCCTGCGCGGCATGCTGAACTCGCCTCTGATCACGGTCGAGGATCAACGCCCCTTGCGCGACGAGTTGGTGCGCGAACTGGCCGCCATCGAGCGGGATTTCGGCGACCTGCAATCGCGCAACACCATGGAGATTTCGGCGAAGCTCGACATCGCGAAATCCGCCCTGCGCGAACGCGTCCAGGGCGGCGAGAGCTGGCTTATCGATCTGATCGACAGCATCCAGTCCGATCTGCACACGGTCCACGCGAAGGCATCGTCCACATCGCCGTCGGCGGTGTCCGCCAACCGCTCGCCGGCCAATCTCAGCCGCCCGCAACAGCCGCAGCGCCCCGAGGAGACGCCGTCCACGACGAGCGCCGAGGCCAGCACCTCCTCCGCAGCCTGATGAAGCAAGGCCGCTTCCGACGGTATCGGACGCGGCCCCCTCTTCTCTAGACAAGCCCCGGATCGATGGTGACCTCTTTCGTGAGCCAGCTCGGAACGGGCAGGTTCTTCGAGCGCAGGAAGTCGGGGTTGAACAGCTTGGACTGGTAGCGCGTGCCGTAATCGCACAGCACGGTGACGATGGTGTGCCCGGGACCGAGCTGCTTCGCCAGCCGGATCGCGCCTGCAACGTTGATGCCCGACGATCCGCCGAGGCACAGGCCTTCATGCGCGAGCAGATCGAACACGATCGGAATTGCTTCCTCGTCCGGGATCTGGAACGCCACGTCGATCGGCGCGCCCTCCAGGTTCGCGGTGATGCGGCCCTGGCCGATGCCTTCGGTGATCGACGAGCCCGACGCCTTCAGCTCGCCCGTCGTGTAGTAGCTGTAGAGAGCCGCGCCCATCGGATCGGCAAGGGCAATCGCCACCTTCGGATTGCGTTCCTTCAGCGCCATGCCGACGCCGGCAAGCGTGCCGCCCGTGCCGACGGCGCTGACGAAGCCGTCCACCTTTCCGTCCGTCTGCTCCCAGATCTCCGGTCCCGTCGTCTCCAGGTGAGCCTGCCGGTTCGCCACGTTGTCGAACTGGTTGGCCCAGATCGCGCCGTTCGGCTCGGACGCCGCGAGGCGTTCGGCGAGCCTGCCAGAGACCTTCACGTAGTTGTTCGGATTGGCGTAGGGCACCGCCGGCACCTCGATCAGCTCGGCACCGGCGAGCCGCAGCATGTCCTTCTTCTCCTGGCTCTGTGTGTCCGGGATCACGATCACCGTCCTAAAGCCGAGGGCATTGGCGACGAGCGCGAGGCCGATGCCGGTGTTGCCCGCCGTTCCCTCGACGATGATCCCGCCCGGCCGCAAGGTGCCCCGCCGGACGGCATCTTCGATGATGAAGAGCGCGGCGCGGTCCTTCACCGACTGCCCCGGGTTCATGAACTCGGCCTTGCCGAGGATCGTGCATCCGGTCAGCTCGGAGGCATGGCGGAGCTTGATCAGGGGAGTATTGCCGATGGCGGCGGGAACGTCGGGCTTGATCATCGTGGACTCGCAGGCTTTTGGAAGGGCACCGGGATTGTCGCGCGGCGACCGGAGACATCAAGACGTTGATGGCGAGGCCATTATTCACGATTATACTCGTGAATAATGGCCAAAGCGCATCGCGTAATGTTCTTTATAACGAACTGCTCGCTGGTCACGCAAGGCACATCCGGAAACAGCGCCCCTGACCTTCATGACTCCGCCTCACGTCCGTGGGGCTTCGTCCAATTCGGCTCCTTGCTGCTTGAGCGACTTGATCAGGGTGCCGAGCGCGATGAAGTCGTTCTTGCGGGTCGATGTGCGGCGCCAGGCGAGGCCGACGATGCGCATCGGCGCATCGTCAGGAAATTCGATCAGTGCGACGCGCTGCCGGTCGACCTCGGTCTTCGCGCAAATCTCCGGCAGAAGCGTGATGCCATGGCCGGCCGCCACCATTTGCATGATGGTGGTGAGCGAGGCGGCGCCCAGCGCCTTGCGCGCCTGCATGTTGGCGATCTGGCAGAACTGCAGGGCCTGATCGCGCAGGCAATGGCCTTCTTCCAGGAGAAGCAGCCGTTCCTGCCCGATGCGGGCGCGCAGATCGCCGGTCGTCCAGCTATGCGCCGCCTGGCTCTGGACCGCGATGAGAAAGCGGTCGTCGAACAGAGCCATGGTTTCGAGCTGTGGCTGCTGGAGCGGAAGGGCGAGCAGCACCGCATCGAGCTCGCCCCGGGTCAGCTCCTCCACGAGGGCGCTCGTCTGCGTCTCGCGGATCTGCAGGTCGAGCGCCGGATACTGCCTGGCCACCTCCGTCAGGATGTCGGGCAGCAGATAGGGCGCGACCGACGGGATGATCCCGAGCCGCAGGGGCCCGGTCAGGACGCCATGGTGCTGGCGCGCGTAATCCGACAGTTCCCTCACCTGATTCAGGATCGTCTCCGCCCGTGCGGCGATTTCCTGGCCGGTGAGGGTCAGCGCAACGAAGTTTCCTCTGCGCTCGACGAGTTCCACGCCGAGTTCCCGCTCCAATTCCTTGATCTGCATGGAGAGGGCCGGCTGCGTGACGGAGCACTGATCGGCCGCCAGACCGAAATGCTTCATGCGCGCCAGCGTTTCGAAATATCGGAGCTGTCGGAGCGTGATCATCGTGCGATAAGAATAACTGATCGCAGTTTGTAATCAATACAATTGGACCTTATCGCACCGCATCGCCATCTTGCGCCCCACGCAATGGGGACGACCATGACAAAAACAACCATGACCACCACGGCAGGTGCGCCGATCGCCGATAACCAGAACAGCCTGTCTGCCGGCTCGCGGGGCCCGCTGCTGCTCCAGGATTACCAGCTGATCGAGAAGCTCGCGCACCAGAACCGGGAGCGCATCCCGGAGCGCGTGGTTCATGCCAAAGGCTCGGCGGCCTATGGCACGCTGACCATCACCAACGACATCACCCGATATTCCAAGGCCAAGGTCTTCTCCGAGATCGGCAAGCAGACGGAAGCGTTCCTGCGCTTCTCGACTGTCGCCGGCGAGCGCGGCGCGGCGGATGCCGAGCGCGACGTGCGCGGCTTCGCGCTGAAATTCTATACGGACGAGGGCAACTGGGACATCGTCGGCAACAACACGCCGGTGTTCTTCGTGCGCGACCCGGTCAAGTTCCCCGACTTCATCCGCACGCAGAAGCGCCATCCGGCCACGAACCTGCGCTCGACGACCGCCATGTGGGATTTCTGGTCACTCAGCCCCGAGAGCCTGCACCAGATCACGATCCTGTTCTCGGATCGCGGCCTGCCGCAGGGCTACCGCTTCATGCACGGCTTCGGCTCGCATACCTACTCGTTCATCAACGAGGCGGACGAGCGCTTCTGGGTCAAGTTCCACTTCAAGTCCATGCAGGGCATCAAGACTTGGACGAACCGCGAGGGTGAGGCCGTCGTCGCCAAGGACCGCGAGAGCGCGCAGCGCGATCTCTACGAGGCCATCGAAGTCGGCGAGTTCCCGCGCTGGAAGTTCTGCGTGCAGGTCATGCCCGAGACCGATGCGGAGAAGACCTCCTACAATCCGTTCGACGTCACCAAGGTGTGGCCGCATGCGGATTATCCGCTGATCGAGGTCGGCATCCTCGAGCTGAACCGCAACGCCCAGCATTACTTCGCCGAGGTCGAGCAATCCTCGTTCTCGCCGTCGAACATCGTGCCCGGCATCGGCTTCTCGCCGGACAAGATGCTGCAGGGCCGCATCTTCGCCTATGCGGATGCGCACCGCTACCGCGTCGGCACCCATTACGAGGCGCTGCCGGTGAACCGTCCGCGCTGCCCGGTTCATCACTACCACGCCGACGGCGCGATGCTGTCCGATATCCCGAACCGGGGCGATGCCTATTACGAGCCGAACTCGTTCAACGGTCCGGTGCAGACGCGACGCGCCGCCGAGCCGCCGCTCAAGATCTCGGGCGATGCCGATCGCTACGATCACCGCGCCGGCAACGACGACTACAAGCAGCCGGGCGACCTGTTCCGCCTCATGACGCCGGACGAGCAGGACCGGCTCATGGACAACATCGCGGAAGCGATGCAGGGCGTGCCCGAGGCGATCGTGAAGCGCCAGATCGTGCACTTCTACCTCGCCGACAAGGCCTATGGCCTCGGCGTGGCGGACCGCATGGGCCTCAAGGGCGCGGTGCTGATCCAGGCCGCGGAATAAAGATAAAGCCGTAGGGGCAAAAAGAACGGTCCGGGAGCGATCCCGGACCGTTTTTGTTTTCAATTTGCGCACTGTCATTCCGGGGCGGCCGGAGGCCGAGCCCGGAATCCATAGCCGCTGACGTGGCAGGAAGAGGCGCAACGCTGCTCGCTCTTTGCTGAGACGTCGTGTTTATGGATTTCGGGCTCCGCTACGCGGCCCCGGAATGACAGTTGCGTTATGCTTTGGCCTCAAACCAACTCCTCGCCCCTCAGGAACGGGTTGGTCTGCCGCTCCTGGCCGATGGTGCTCATGGGACCGTGGCCGCAGATGAAGGCGATGTCGTCGCCGAGCGGCAGAAGCTTGTCCTTGATCGAGCGGATCAATGCCTTGCCGTCGCCGCCGGGAAGGTCGGTGCGCCCGACCGAGCCCTGGAACAGCACGTCGCCGACAAGGGCGAATCGTTGCGTGGGCGAGACGAGGACGACGCTGCCCGGCGAATGACCGGGGCAATGCAGCACGTCGAGGGTGAGGTCGCCGACGCTCACCGTGTCGCCCTCGTTGAGCCAGCGGTCCGGCGTCACCGCACGGGCCTCGAAGCCGTAGGCCTTTCCCTGTTCGGCGAGCCGCTGCAGCAGGAAGTCGTCCGCCTCGTGCGGTCCCTCGACCGGCACGCCGAGCTCGTCCCGAAGCTCCGCCGCTCCGCCCGCGTGATCGATATGGCCATGGGTCAGAATGATCTTCTCCACGCTCGCGCCGCTCTGCGCGATGGCATCGCGGATGCGCTCGAGATCGCCGCCGGGATCCACCACGGCGGCCTTCTTCGTCTTTTCGCACCACAGCAAGGTGCAGTTCTGCTGGAAGGGCGTCACGGGTATGATGGCGGCGCGGACATCGGGCACAAGTCGCTCCTTCGTGAGTTTGCCGGCAGACATATGTCGCTCGGCCCTGTCTGTGAAGTCCAGGGATACGAAGACGGCTTCTATTGACCAGATGAAGCGCGGCTTCACATAGTCCCCTGATCGAATCATGGGAAGGACACGAGCATGGAAACCAGGGCCGCCGTGGCGTGGGAGGCTGGCAAGCCGCTCACCATCGAGACCATCCGCATCGAAGGCCCAAAGGCGGGCGAGGTGCTCGTGGAGGTGATGGCGACGGGCGTCTGCCACACGGACGCCTATACCCTCTCGGGTCTCGATAGCGAAGGCAAGTTCCCGGCGATCCTCGGCCATGAGGGCGCGGGCATCGTGCGCGAGGTCGGCCCGGGCGTGACGACGCTGAAGGTCGGCGACCATGTGATCCCGCTCTACACGCCGGAATGCCGCAACTGCAAATCCTGCCTGTCGCGCCGCACCAATCTCTGCACCGCGATCCGCGCCACGCAGGGCCAGGGCGTCATGCCCGACGGCACCAGCCGCTTCCGCTGCGACGGCGAGACCGTGTTTCACTACATGGGCTGCTCGACCTTCGCGAACTTCACCGTGCTGCCGGAGATCGCGCTCGCCAAGGTGCGCGAGGACGCACCCTTCGACAAGATCTGCTATATCGGCTGCGGCGTCACCACCGGCATCGGCGCGGTGATCTACACGGCAAAGGTGTGGCCCGGCGCCAACGTGGTGGTGTTCGGGTTGGGCGGCATCGGGCTCAACGTGATCCAGGGCGCGCGCATGGTCGGTGCCGACAAGATCATCGGCGTCGACATCAACCCGACCAAGGTCGAGATGGCCAGGAAATTCGGCATGACCGACTTCATCAACCCGAACGAGATCGGCGCCGACAAGGTGGTGCAGGCGATCGTCGATCTCACCGGCGGCGGCGCGGATTTCTCGTTCGATGCCACCGGCAACGTGACCGTGATGCGCCAGGCGCTCGAGTGCTGCCATCGCGGCTGGGGCGAGAGCATCATCATCGGCGTGGCCGAAGCGGGCAAGGAGATCGCGACACGCCCGTTCCAGCTCGTCACCGGACGCGTGTGGAAGGGCACGGCCTTCGGCGGCGCGCGCGGCCGCACGGACGTGCCGAAGATCGTCGACTGGTACATGGAGGGCAAGATCAACATCGACGACCTGATCACCCACACCATGCCGCTCGACGAGATCAACACCGCCTTCGACCTCATGCACGAGGGCAAGTCGATCCGCTCGGTCATCGTGTACTAAAGCATTTTCAGGCGAAGTGGCCACCGGTTCGCCGTCGAAAATGCGGTAAGAAAAATGTTCGGGAGAGATCGTTGAGTTTCGAGGTCGTCTCGCAGGCGCGCTGCTTCGGCGGCACGCAATTCGTCTACCGTCATGCTTCCCGTGAAACCGGCACGCCGATGCGCGTTGCGGTTTACGTTCCGCCGCAGGCGAAAGACGCCAAGGTGCCGGTGGTGTGGTTCCTCTCCGGGCTCACCTGCACGGAGGAGAATTTTACCGTCAAGGCGGGCGCGCAGCGGGTGGCCTCGGAGCTCGGCCTGATCCTGATCGCGCCCGATACCAGCCCCCGCGGCGAGGGCGTGCCCGACGACCCGGAAGGCGCCTACGATCTCGGCCTCGGCGCGGGCTTCTACGTGGATGCGACGCAGGAGCCTTGGGCCAAGAATTATCGCATGCGCTCATACATCGAGCATGAGCTGCCGGAACTGATCGCCGAGAACCTGCCCGCCGACATGAGCCGGCAGGGCATCACGGGCCATTCCATGGGTGGGCATGGAGCGCTCACCATTGCGTTGCGCAATCCCGGACGCTTCAAGGCCGTCTCGGCCTTCGCGCCGATCGCGTCGCCCATGAACTGTCCCTGGGGCGAGAAAGCCCTGTCGAACTATATCGGCCCCGACCGTTCGGCTTGGTCCGAATACGATGCCTGCGCACTGATCGAGAGCGGCGCACGTGTGCCCGGCCTGCTGGTCGATCAGGGTACTGCCGACGGCTTCCTCGAGACCCAACTCAAGCCGCAATTGCTGCAGGCGTCCTGCGCCCAGGCCGGGATTCCGCTGAACCTGCGGATGCAGGACGGCTACGACCATTCCTACTTCTTCATCGCCACCTTCATCGAGGATCATCTGCGCTGGCATGCGGAGCGGCTCAGCCGTTGATGCTCAGGTCGCGAACAGGTCCGGACGCCGGAGCTGGAGCGCCTGTATGAGGGCTACGGTCTTGAGGTCCGCGACGGCGCCACGCTTCAGCATCCGGGCCAGCTTGTCGAGGGTGATCTCCAGAACCTCGATCTCCTCGTGCTCCTCGGCAAGGCCACCACCCTTGCCGACCCGGTCGGCGGCGGTGTAGGGCGCGAGAAAAAGGTGCAGGCGCTCCGTCGTCATCCCGGGGGCCGACCATGCGACGCCGACCGGCTCGAGCGCACCGAGGCGCAGGCCCGCCTCCTCCATGGCCTCGCGCCGGGCGCAGATTTCGGGCGTGTCTCCGTCGAGAAGTCCTGCGACTGCCTCCAGAAGATCCGCATGCCCCTCGGCAAGCATGACCGGCGCGCGGAACTGCCGGACCAGGATGACTCTGCGCGTCTCGGGATCGTAGGGCAGCACGACGGCGGCATCGGTACTGTTCAGCACCTCCCGCGCCATGAGCCGGCCGTCCGGCATCTGGACCGTCAGCCTGAAAAGCTTCCGCCAGCCTTCATAGATGGTTTCGATCTGCTTGATGCTGTAGCCTGCCACGCCGCGCTCTTTCCCGTTCCGCTCTCTTCCAACCCTAGGGGACAACCCACCGAACGCTCAAGGTATCCCGCCGTCCCGGTCGAAGCGGAGCGCGACCGTGAAGGACAATCAGGACCATCGGCGGATTTTGCATCGGCACCGCCTTATGCCAATGTGGCCGCCGTTCTCAGTTATTCGATGATTTCATGGCCGGTACACCCAAACATCGTCTGTCGCTCCGTGATGTCCTGACCGACGGACGCATCGCACTCATGCTGCCCTTAGGGTTTTCCTCCGGGCTTCCTTTCCTGCTCGTCTTCAGCACGCTGTCGGCCTGGCTGCGGGAGGCGGGGATCTCGCGGACCGAGATCGGCCTCCTGAGCTGGGTGGCGCTGGCCTATTCCTTCAAGTTTCTCTGGGCGCCGATCGTCGACCGCTACGATGCGCCGATCCTGTCCCGTCTGCTCGGCCGCCGGCGCGGATGGATGGCGCTGTCGCAGATCGTCGTGGCACTGGGCCTGATCGGCATCGCCTTCGGCGATCCGCAGTCCAGCCTGGGGCTGACCGTGGCCGCAGCCCTGCTCGTCGCCTTCGCATCGGCGACGCAGGATGTGGTTATCGACGGCTGGCGCATCGACGTCGCCGCCACCGAGCGGCAGGGCATGATGGCGGCCTCCTATCAGCTCGGCTATCGCCTGGCCTTGATCTGCGCCGGTGCGGGCGCGCTCTACATCGCGGAATTCGTGAACTGGCGCAGCGCTTACTGGACCATGGCGGCGCTGATGGCGGTCGGTCTCGTCGGCACCCTGCTCTCTCCGCGCGTGGATGAAAGCGCCGCACGCCAGCATCTGCCGTTCGCTGCAGCAGTTACCGAACCTCTCGCCGATCTGTTCCGGCGCAAGGGCCTGATGCTGATCCCGATCCTGGCGCTCATCGCGTGCTTCCGCCTGCCGGATTTCGTGGCCGGCGTCATGGCCAATCCGCTCTATATCGACCTCGGCTTCTCCAAGGCCGATATCGCCGAGGTCTCGAAGCTCTACGGCATCTGGGTCGGCATCATCGGTGCCTTCGCGGGCGGCCTGGCGCTTACGCGACTGGGCCTGTGGTGGACGCTGCTGATCGGCGCCGTCATCGCCGCCTCATCCAACCTGATGTTCGCCTGGCTCGCCGTCGAGGGCGCCGACAAGCTGCTGTTCATCCTTTCGATCAGCATCGACAATTTTGCAGCCGGTTTCGCCGGCTCGGCCCTCATCGCCTACATGTCGGGGCTGACATCGCCCGGCTTCGCCGCGTCGCAATACGCCTTGCTCAGCTCGCTCTATGCCCTGCCCGGCAAGCTCATCGGCGGCGCGTCGGGCGCGGTGGTGGACGCCTATGGCTATCCGCTTCTCTTCACCGCCACGGCCAGCATCGGCATCCCGCTAGTGATCCTGTGCTTCATCGTCAGGCGGGATACGATGCAGACGGTGAAGGAAAAGGACGAGGAGTTCGACGAGGCTGCCGCTGTCGGTGCGGGGTCGAGGGCCTGACTTCTCGCGTCATCCCGGACGAGCGAAGCGAGATCCGGGATCGTCTAGCGAGCCAAGCACTGTCATCCCGGCGAAGGCCGGAATCCATAACCGCGACCTTCGACCAGTTCGGCGCCGTCAGCGTTTCTGGTTTCCCGCCTGCGCGGGAATGACAGTGTTGAGATTCAAGCACCACATCCTGCTCGCGATCCCGGATCGGCTCGCGCCGTCCGGGATGACGTCTAATCGAGACTGCGTTTAAACCCAGCCGCCGTCAACGAGATAGGTCTGCGCCGACATGGCGCTGGACTCGTCCGAGCCGAGGAAGAGCGCAACATTGGCGATGTCCTGCGGGACGAGCTTGCGCTTCACGCATTGGCGCTTGAGCAGTTCCTTCTCGCTGTCCGGCGTCAGCCAGAGATCGATCTGGCGCTGGGTCATGATCCAGCCCGGCACCAGGCAGTTGACGCGGATGTTCTTCGGCCCGAGCTCGCGCGCAAGCGCCCGGGTGAGGCCGACCGAAGCGGATTTCGCGGTCTTGTAGGCCGCAAAGGAATCGTCGCTCACCATGTAGCTCGTCGAGCCCATGTTGATGATCGAGCCGCCGCCCGCCTTCTCCATGTCCGGCAGCACGGCCTGCGCCGCGAAGAACTGATGGTCGAGATTGGTGGCTAAGCGCTCGCGCCAATATTCCGGCGTGACCTGATCGATGGTGTGGCGGTCGTCGCGTGCCGCATTGTTGACGAGAATCGTGATCGGGCCGAGCGCATCGCTCGCGCGCCGGATCGCCGCCTGAAAGGCGGGGATATCGCGCACGTCGCTGTGCTCGAAATGCACGCGCTCGCCGAGCTCCTTCGCCAGGGCCTGGCCGGCCTCGGCATTGTAGTCGAGGACGGCAACCTTGCTGCCCTGCGCATGGAAGGAACGCGCGATGCTCTCGCCGATGCCGCTCGCGCCGCCGGTGATGAGAGCACTCTTGCCCTTGAGGGAGCCGTAAATCGTCTGGGTCATGGTCTCTTACTCATTCTGAAAGAGGAATGTCGCGCTCTGGCCGAGGCTCAGCGAAGATCTGGAATCATCAGCAGATTATAGCCCTGTCATCCCGCGAAAGCGGGGATCCATATCCGCTGACGAAACAGAACGAAACTGTCCCACACTGAGAGGCTTTATTGGCAACGTTGTGGTACTGGATTCCCGCCTTCGCGGGAATGACAGTAGAGGCTCATGCATACTTTCTGCTAACGCTTCGTCCAGGAGGACGCAACGACAATCAGCTCGCGCCCGGTCCCGGCGTGGCACCCGGCGGGCATTTGCCGAGGATGATCATGCCGAGCACCTCGTCCTGCGTCACGTCCTGCACGTTGGCCGAGCCCACGAGCTTGCCGTTCTTCATCACGCTCACCCGGTCGGCAAGGCCGAAGACGTCGTGGATGTCGTGGCTGATGAGGAAGATGCCGATGCCCTCCTTCTTCAGCTGTAACACGAGATCGGCGACCTGCTGCGTCTCGGCGGGGCCGAGCGCCGCCGTCGGCTCGTCCATGATGAGCACGCGGGCGTTGAAGTAGATCGCGCGCGCGATCGCCACCGATTGCCGCTGGCCGCCGGAGAGCGCCTTCACCGGCTCCTTGAAACGGCGGAAGTGCGGATTGAGGCGGGCCATGACCTTGCGGGTTTCGGATTCCATCGTCGCATCGTCGAGGGTGCCGTAGGACGTGAGAACTTCTCTCCCTAGGAAGATGTTGCCGGCAGCGTCGATGTTGTCGGCGAGCGCGAGGGTCTGATAGATCGTCTCGATGCCGTAGCGCTTGGCATCGCGCGGCGTCGAGATGTCGGCATGCTCGCCGTTGACAAAGATCTCGCCCGCATCCGGTCTGAAGGCGCCGGAGAGGATCTTGATCAGCGTCGATTTTCCTGCGCCGTTATGGCCGAGCAGGCCGACCACCTCGCCGGGACGCAGATCGACGGAGACGCCGTCCACGGCCTTGATGCCGCCGAAGGCGATGGAGATGTTGCGCATCTCGACGAGAGGCGCCGTTTCATTCGTTGGCATGATGCACTTGTCCTACTTGATGCGGCGGCGATAGAGGCTGTCGACCCAGACCGCCAGCACGAGCACCGCGCCGACAACGATGTTCTGCAAGGGCGTGTCGACGCCGAGCAGCACCATGCCCGATTGCAGCGACTGCATGACGAGGGCGCCGAGCATCGCACCCGCGATGGTACCGATGCCGCCGGCGAGCGACGTGCCACCGATCACGGCGGAGGCGATCACGTAAAGCTCGTCGAGAGTGCCGGCGGCATTCGTTGCCGCATTCAAACGCGCGGTCGAGATGCAGGCGGAGATGCCGCAGAGCAGGCCCATGAGGCCGAACACCTTCATCAACGTCCAGCGGGTGTTGATGCCAGACAGCTCCGCAGCCTCGGGATTTCCGCCGATGGCGAAGACATAGCGGCCGAAGCGGCGGCGCGTGGCGATGAAGGTCATCGCCAGACCGACGACGACCGCGATCAGCACCGGCAGCGCCACGCCGTGTGGAATGAACAGGCCGCCTTCGGGCCAGGCGATGCCGTTAGCCTCCGCCCAGCGGCGCGCCGTGCCGGCAGGCAGCGGATAGGCATTGGCGATGGCGGCGGCTCCGAGCACGGCAACGCAGGAAATGCCGGCGATGACCGCATCGGCCCAGCCGGGACGCACCGGGAAGCCAAAACGCAGCCGGCGGCGGCGGGCGAGGCCCAGGGCGACGATGATGCCGCCGCAGGCGATTGCCGCGATGACCCAGGTGGCGGTGGCGCCGAGCGCGCCCTCGACGCCGCCGCCGAAGGCCTTGAAGCGTGTATCCATGGGCGCGATGGTCTGGCCCGTCGTGACCCACCAGGCCGCGCCGCGCCACACCAGCAGACCGCCGAGGGTGACGATGAAGGAGGGAATGCCGAGATAGGCGATGAGCCAGCCCTGGAACAGGCCGATGAGCCCGCCGATGGTGACGGCGATGAGCACGGCGAGCGGTGCCGTCATCCAATGCTCCAGGCCGAGATAAGCCGGCAGCCACTGCACCTGCGCGACGCCGATGATCATGCCCACCACGCCGAGGATGGCGCCGACCGAGAGATCGATGTTGCGCGTGACGATGACAAGCACCATGCCGGTCGCCATGATCGCGACCGAGGCCGTCTGGACCGACAGGTTCCAGAGGTTGCGCGGCGTGAGAAACACACCGCCGGAGAGAATGTCGAAGCCGATCCAGATGACGGCGAGCGCCGCGAGCATGCCGAGCATGCGCACATCGATCTCGAGCTTCGACAGGAGCGAGCCGGAAGCGGCGCTCGGCGGCGGGGCAGTCGTGGCAACAGGTGCGGTCATGGAATGGCTCGTTGTGCAAAAGTGTCATTCCGGGGCCGCGAAGCGGAGCCCGGAATCCATAACCGCTGACGGTTCAGAAAGGGGCGGCACATTTACCGCCCCTCTTGAAATGTAGTGTTTATGGATTCCGGGCTCGCGCCATCGGCGCGCCCCGGAATGACAAGGTAGGAGTTAGTTGCAGGCCTTCACGGAGCCTGCCTTCACGCCCTGGCAGACCACGTCCTTCGAGGCCCAGCCGGCATTGATGACCACGTCGAGATTGTCCTTCGTGATCGCGACCGGCGTGAGGAAGAGAGCGGTCATGTTCTGCTTCTTCGGGCCGAGGTTCCACGGCTTCGCGCCCTGGATCTCGGCGAGCTTCTTGCCGCCTGCGAGCTGCACGGCGATTTCCGCGGCGTTGCGACCGAGTTCGCGCGCATCCTTGAAGACCGTCACACTCTGCGTGCCGAGGGCGACACGGTTCAGCGCCGCCTTGTCGGCGTCCTGGCCCGAGACCGGCACGGAGCCCGCGAGGCCCTGTGCCGCAAGAGCCGCGATGGCGCCGCCCGCGGTGCCGTCATTGGCGGCGATCACCGCATCGATCTTGTTGTTGTTCTTGGTGAGGAACTGCTCCATGTTCCGCTGCGCATTGGCCGGGAGCCAGCCGTCGGTATAGGCCTCGCCGACATTCTTGATCTTGCCGGAATCGATGGCGCCTTTGAGCACTTCCATCGAGCCCTGGAACAGGAAGTTGGCGTTCGGATCGGAGCCCGAACCCTTGATGAAGGCATAGTTGCCCTCGGGCTTCAGTTTGAACACGTCACGGGCCTGCAGGCGGCCGACCTCGACATTGTCGAAGGTGAGATAGAAGACCTGCGGGATCTCGATCAGACGGTCATAGCCGACCACCGGGATGCCTTCGGCGATCGCCTTCTCGACAGCCGGGCGCACCGCATCCGCATCCTGCGCCAGCACGACCAGCGCCTTGGCGCCGCGGGAGATCAGGCTCTCGATATCGGTGAGCTGCTTTGAGGGCGAGGACTGGGCGTCTGCAGAGACATAGGTCCCGCCGGCCTTCTCGACGGCGGCCTTGATAGCGGCTTCGTCGGTCTTCCAGCGCTCTTCTTGGAAATTCGACCAGCTGACGCCGACCACCGGACCCTTGGCCTGGGCGAAGGCGGCGGTCGCGGACAATGCCAGAGCGGCAAGGCTGATCAGGGCATGTTTCTTCGATAGCATCGGTTCCCTCCTGAACGCCTTGCCTCACAAGGCGTCGTGCTTATGGCGAGGTGTCGGATCCGGACGGATCGACGGACGTGGCTCAACCTGCCATGCGTTATTTTTCGAGCGCGGAAATAATTATCGGAGCCGTTTGGGGGTTCAAGCACCATTCGTCTAATATTTTGGTCTGATATCCCCATTCTTTGGAATTGTTTTATTCATAGATCGAATAAAGTGAAGCCATGACCACGTTGCCCCTGTCTCCCCGCGAAACCGCCCGCCGGCGCTTGCTCGATGCCCTGCGCCGCGAAGGCCCCATGGCGCGGGTGGAGATCGGCCAGCATCTCGGCATGAGCCCGGCCAGCGTTTCGGAACTCACCGCGAGCCTGCTCGACGAGGGGATCCTGGTCACCGAGGACGCGGCCGATCAGGCCTCAGGGCTGATCCGGGGGCGGCCCAAGACGCGCCTGTTCTTTGCCGACACCCTCGGCTCGGTCGTCGGCGTCTGGACCGGGTTCAACCGCATCGAGCTCCGGCTCGTCGACAGCGCCGGGCGCAACCGGGCGAGCCGCCATATCGAGCGCCCCCTGCGCAGTCTCGGCGCCGACGAGCTGATGGACGTGCTCGCGGAAACGATCGCCGTCTTCGCGCAGGATTCAGGTGCTGCGGACGTGAAGGCGATAGGCCTCGCCTGCCAGGGCTATGTGGACACGAAGGACGGAATCGTCGCCTGGAGCCCGGTGCTCGGCACCCGCGATCTTCCCCTTGCTTCCGGCCTCGGCGAGCGGCTCGGCAAGCCGGTGCTGATCGAGAACGACGCCAGCGCCATGGCCTTCGCCATCACGCAGAGGCATGCGGAGCTGCGCTTAGGGAGAACCGCCTGCCTCATGGTCGGCGACGGCGTCGGCCTCGGCTTCCTGATCCAGGGCGAGCTCTATCGCGGCGCGCGCTTCGGCGGCAGCGAGTTCGGCCATGTGCGCCTGCGCCGGAGCGGGCCGCAATGCCGCTGCGGCGGGCGCGGCTGCATCGAGGCCTATCTCGCCGATTACGCCCTGCACCGGGACGCGCAGCTCATCGACCATCGCCCAGCCCCGACCCTGCTGCTGCCGAGCGAGGACGCCATGGTCTCCATCGTGGCCCAGGCCCGCGCGGGCGATCCCGCCCTCATCAACCTGTTCCACGCAGCGGGCGAGGTGCTCGGCGATGCGGTCGGCATCCTGATCCAGACGCTGGAGCCCGACCACATCGTGCTCTGCGGCCCCGGCACCCGCGCCATGGACCTGTTGCGCCCCTCCTTCGAAGCCGCGCTCGAATCGCAGACCATTCCGGAGCTGCGGGCGCTCGCGGCGATCCATGTGGTGGAATCCTCCATGGACCTTCTGACGGAGGGCGTCGTCATGCAGGCCCTGCGCGAACTCGATCTCGATCTCGCGCGCCTGAAGGCGGCGTGATCACGGCTTGCGGAAAACGCCGCCAAAACGAAGAGGCCGCCCGGCTTGCACCGAGCGGCCCGTTGTCGTTTCGTCACTCGATCAGATGACGAAGAAGTCGCTGTAGGTCAGCTTGAGGTTCTTGTTCAGGGTCGCAATCTTGATCTGCGCCTTCGAGCCGGTGCCGTCCTGGTCGTAGTAGAGCGCGCCCGTCTTCTTGTCGTAGACGACCCGATCCTCCCGATCCTTGGCCTTGTTGTTGATCACGAACATGTCCGAGTTGAACTTCTTCGGCTTCGAGGCGGTACCGGATCCGAGCTTGGTGAAGTACTTGTTGTCCAGGTGGAAGCTGTCGTCACGGACGTTGAAGTCCATGATGCGGTCGACATTCGTGCTCTTGTTGGGCTTGGTGTCGAACACGAAGATGTCCTTGCCCGCACCGCCGGTCAAGAAGTCGTTGCCGAGGCCGCCATAGATCTTGTTGGCGCCGGCATTGCCGATGATCGTGTTGGCGAAGTTGCTGCCCGTGAGGATCAGCCCGGCCGCGCCGGTGGCATACAGATACTCGACCTCGGTCCCGGCGCCCATGTTGAAGTTGACGCTGGCATAGACCGTGTCGATGCCGCCGCCGGCGGCTTCGACCACGGAATCGCCGGCATCGTTGACGTAGTAGACATCGTTGCCGACCCCGCCGTTCATGGCATCGATGCCGGTGCCGCCATCGAGAATGTCGTTGCCTGCATCGCCAAAGAGAGCGTCGATGCCGGCGCCGCCGAAGAGCGCGTCGTCACCCGCGCCGCCGAAGAGCCCATCGTTGCCGCCGAGGCCATAAAGAGTGTCGTTGCCGCCGAGGCCCTCGAGCCTGTTGCCGGTATCGTTGCCGTTCAGCACGTTATCGGTCTCGCTGCCGGTCAAGGTGTTGTTGAGCGTGCTGACGTCGAGGATGATGTTCTCGATATTGGCGAAGTCATTGCCCGTCACGACGAAGTCGCTGGTGATCACAACGGTATCGGTGCCTTGGCCTGCATGCTCGACGATGCGATCGCCGGCCGTGACATAATAGGTGTCGCTGCCGATCCCGCCCTCCAACCTGTCGGCGCCCGCTCCGCCGTTCAGCCCGTCGTTGCCGCCTTCGCCCTTGAGATGGTTGGCGACTCCGTTGCCGGTCAGCGAGTCGCCGAAGGCCGAGCCGATCAGGCCTTCGATGCTGGTGAAGCTGTCTCCAGCCGCTTCGCCTGTTCCTGCAGGCTGGACGGCCAAGCCCAAATTCACTGTCACGCCAGCGGTTGCGCTAGCATAGCTCGCGAAGTCGAAGGCAAGACCGCCAACGAGTTGATCCTCTCCAAGACCACCCTGCAAGATGTTGTTGCCGTCAAATGCACGGAGCTGATCGTTTCCGGCGCCACCGATGAGGGTTGTGTCGAACTCGGAGCCGACGAGGGTATCGTCGAAGTTGGAGCCGATCAGACCTTCGATTATAAGGGCTGGATCATCGCTAAAATATGTATCTCCCTGCGCATAGGCGCCGGTGTTGCTCGCCGCATCATGGAGATCCGCCCGGACAGGACCAGTCGCATCGGCGTAGGAAGCAAAATCGGCCCCCTCTCCGCCGACGAGATTATCGGCTCCCAATCCACCCTGGAGGATGTCGTTGCCGGCATCGCCGCTAAGGGCGTCAGCGAGGTTGCCGCCGACAAGCGAGTCGTTGCCGGCTTTGCCGAGGAAGCTGTTGACCTCGTCGGCATAGCCCCGGATCGTGTCGTGCCCCTGGGAGCCGATGAAGGCCTCGATGCCGCTATAGCTGTCGCCCCTTGCCTCTCCTTGGTTGTTGTCCGTATTGGTGAGATCAATGACGACGCCGGCATTGGTGAACTCGTAGGTAACAGTGTCCCAGCCGGTGTCATTGCCGCCTTCGAACACGTCGCTGCCGAGACCGCCATAGAGGGTGTCCGAGCCATTGCCACCGTTGAGCGTGTCGTCGCCGTCAAAGCCCTTCAGCAGGTCATCGCCGTGGTTCCCCCAAAGGGTGTTCGCCGCGCCGTTGCCTTCGATCAGGTCAGCGTGCTCTGATCCGTCGACAGCTTCGATGCCGCTGAAGGAATCGCCCTCCGCCTCGCCGCCGGTGCTGGCCTTGCCGTTGTGCAGATAGACCTGCACGCCGGCGGTGGAGCGGTAATAGGTAACTTTGTCCTTCGTCCCGGCATCGGCGGGATCCGCTCCACCGAAGAATCTGTCCGCTCCCATACCGCCTTCAAAAAAGTCATTGCCGGCGCCGCCCACAAGGAGGTCGTCGTCTGCACCGCCGATGAGATTGTCATCTCCGTCGCCGCCATAGAGCTTGTCATCACCGCCATTGCCGCGGAGTTCGTCACCGTCATATTCGGTGCCGACGTAGATGTCGTCGAACGCGGAGCCGTCAACGGTGACTTTGACAATGCGGGGATCGACGATCGTATGCGCAATGGAGTTCTTGGAGGGATCGTACCATGAGAGCGAGACGCGGCCGTCCTTCATCTCGGTGATGGTCGGCGTGTATTGCTGCCCTTGCCCGGTGGATCCGCGATTGATCCGCGTTGGGAATGTCACGATGCTGGCAGGATCGCTTTCCGGAAGGCTTGGGTCGATGATCTTCAGGAAAATATCGCCGTTGTCGGCGGGTGTCTGCACCGTGGCTGAGTAGATGACCGCGATGCGGCCACCCGTCAGGGCAACGGCGTGAACGTAATCGCCCTCTTTCATTCCCTCGTTCGAAACTGTGAAGGACTTATCGAGGGTACCGTTCGCATGGTAGATATATGTTCGGATAGACTCGGCGTTTTGAACCGTGACGGCATAGGAACCGGTCAATTGCCCGTTGGCATCCTTGAGGGCAATCACATCGGCATCGCTTCCGGTAATGATCAATTTATTCGCTGTGGGTACAGGGTTGGTCGCGTTCAAGTCGATCAACTTGGCCCTGACCGAGTTGGTCCCGCCGCCAATCGCATAGCTGACGAGGAACTTGCCTCCGCCGAGTTCGGTTACGTCGACGTTTCCGACGCCGACCTCGTTCGGGACAACCGAGAATGCTCTTTGAACACCGTCACGGTTATGGACAAACAAGGAGATTGCGCTGCCCCTGTCGAAGACAGTCACATAACTGTTATTGCCGTTACGAGCCATGGCGGGAGCATCAGCGTTGTCGATGGACAGTTCTGACGCGAGGTTATCTGTGGCAAGAGCATTTCCATTAAGGTCGAAGAATCGGGTGGTTATTGCGAACGAGCCAGGGGCATCGCCTTGAGAGGAGTTCCACGAAATCGCAAATTCCCCGCTAACTGGATCCACTGCGATATCGGCGATGTTATGGTCCCGCGCGTCCTCTGCCACGATTGTGGGGCCACCAACCTTCGTGCCCAAGCCGTCATAGCGCTGAAAATAGATCTTTTTGGTATCACGCCAGACGACCACATAGCCGCCGTTCGGAAGCGAGGCGACTATCTCGCGGTCGACACCCGAACCGGTCGCGAGGTTACTCTCCGTATTCCAAAACTTCAGCGTCATACCCTATCTCCCTGCAACTTCCCCGCGAGTGTCGCGAACCTTGTTGAGAATCACTCAATTTCATTTGAGATAACGTTACGTATAGCGCAGCGCAAGGCTATACTGTTGACAAACTTCTTTGGCATGAGAGCAATCTCTTAAAATACAATGGGTTAAGCGCTGAGACGCCAAGCTCCTGCGACATTGTATCTGCCACACCGACGATCTCAGGGCAGTGCGTTATCGCACATTATATCAATTCAAATGTCCGCCCAACGGCCGAATCTCGGTTGGCTGTGCCGCTGCTTTTGCCCAGGATCTCGGCAATCCATAGCCATCCGCCCCCGGACCCGCTATTTCTTCCCCTCAGAGCAGCCTCCCAAAGCCCCCGAGACCCGATGCCCTCCTCCCGTCCCGTCCAAGCCGGCGATCATGTGTTTCTCGTCGACGGCTCGTCCTTCATCTTCCGGGCCTACTTCCAGTCCATGAACCAGGACCAGAAGTACAATTCCCGCTCCGCGGACGGGATGCCGTCGGGCGCCGTGCGGCTCTTCGTGTCGAAGCTTCTGCAGTTCATGCGCGACGGGGCGGCGGGGTTGAAGCCGACGCATCTCGCCATCGTGCTCGACAAGTCCGAGGGCTCGTTCCGCAAGGAGCTCTACGAGGATTACAAGGGCCACCGGCCGGACGCGCCGGAGGACCTGAAGGTCCAGATGCCGATCATGCGCGAAGCCATCCGTGCCTTCGGGCTCGAGCCGGTGGAGCTGCAGCGCTACGAGGCCGACGACCTGATCGCCACCTATACCCAGCAGGCCAAGGCCCGCGGGGCCGACGTGTTGATCATCTCCTCCGACAAGGACCTGATGCAGCTCGTGGGCCCGAAGGTGTGCTTCTATGATTTCGAGTCGGGCTCCAAGGGCAAGCCCGGCTACCGGCCCGAGCGCAATCTCGACGAGGCCGCCGTCACCGAGAAATGGGAGGGCATTCCGCCCGAAAAGATCGGCGACGTGCTGGCGCTGATGGGCGACACCTCCGACAACGTGCCGGGCGTGCCCGGCATCGGCCTCAAGACCGCGGCGCAGCTGATCAAGGAATACGGCGATCTCGAAACGCTTTTGGAGCGCGCGCCCGAGATCAAGCAGCCCAAGCGCCGCGAGACCCTCATCGCCAACGCGGAATCCGCGCGGCTCTCGAAAAAGCTCGTGACCCTCGATTGCGAGGCGCCGGTGCCGGTGCCGCTCGACGATCTGCGCCTGCCCGAACCGGACCCGAAAACCCTGATCGGCTTCCTCAAGGCCATGGAGTTCAATACCCTCACAAGACGGGTGTCGGAACTCTACGATGCCGATCCCACCGCCATCGAGCCCGATCCGCGCCTCCTGCCCGGCGGCGAGGCGATCCGCTGGGTGCGCGACGGCGCGGGAACGGGCATCATCGCCCCCACCGACGATGCGGTGCCGTTCTTCGGCAAGGCCGATGCGGCCTCGGGCGAGGTCGATCCCTTCGCCGGCCTCGACCTGCCGGAGACCGCCGCCCTGCGCAAGCCGGTCGAAGGTCTCGGCATGCCCTCGCAGCTTGCGGGCAAGCGCGCGACCGAGGCCTCCTCGGTGCCCGTCGACGTCAGCGCCTACGAGACCGTGACCAGCCTCGAACGCCTGAAGGAGTGGGTGGCTGCGGCGCGCGAGCAGGGCTTTGTCGCCGTCGACACGGAGACGAGCGACCTCGATGCGACCTTAGCCGATCTCGTCGGCTTCTCCCTGGCGCTTGAGGCGGGCAAGGCCTGTTACGTGCCCCTCCAGCACCGGGACGAATCCGATCTCTTCGGCGGCGGGCTCGTGAAGGGCCAGATCCCTATCGGCGAGGCGCTCGATGTCATCCGTCCGCTGTTGGAGGATGCGTCAATCCTCAAGATCGGACAGAACCTCAAATACGACTGGATCGTGCTGAAGCGCTACGGCATCGAGGTGCAGCCCTTCGACGACACGATGCTGATCTCCTACGTGCTCGATGCGGGCAAGGGATCGCACGGCATGGACGAGCTCTCGCGCCGTCATCTCGGCCACTCGCCGATCAGCTTCTCCGAGGTGGCGGGCACGGGCAAGAACAAGGTCACCTTCGACAAGGTCGAGATCGGCAAAGCCACGGCTTACGCGGCTGAGGATGCGGATGTCACCTTGCGCCTGTGGCAGCTGTTGAAGCCGCGCCTTGTCGCCGAGCGCCGGGCCACTGTCTACGAGACACTGGAGCGGCCGATGGTCGACACGCTCGCGCGCATGGAAATGCGCGGCATCCTCGTGGACAGGCAGATCCTGAGCCGTCTTTCGGGCGATTTCGCGCAGACTCTCGCGCGACTCGAGGACGAGATTCACGAGATGGCCGGCGAGAAATTCGCGCTCGGCTCGCCGAAGCAGATCGGCGACATCCTCTTCGGCAAGATGGGCCTGCCGGGTGCGAAGAAGACGCCGTCCGGCCAATGGGCGACGCCCGCGACCATTCTCGACGAGCTGGCCCAGGCCGGTCACGAGCTGCCCGCAAAAATTCTCGAATGGCGCCAGCTCTCGAAGCTGAAATCGACCTATACCGACACGCTGCAGCAGCACATGCATCCGGACACCAAGCGGGTGCACACCTCGTTCTCGCTCGCAGCGACGACGACGGGGCGTCTCTCGTCGTCGGATCCGAACCTGCAGAACATTCCGATCCGCACGGAGGCAGGACGCAAGATCCGCAAGGCTTTCGTCGCGCAGGAAGGGCACCAGATCGTCTCGGCCGATTACAGCCAGATCGAGCTGCGCCTGCTCGCGCATATCGCCGACATTCCGCAGCTGCAGGAGGCCTTCGCCAATGGTCAGGACATTCACGCAGCGACGGCCTCCGCCATGTTCGGCGTGCCCCTCGATCGGATGACGTCCGATCTGCGCCGCCAGGCCAAGACGATCAATTTCGGCATCATCTACGGCATTTCCGCCTTCGGCCTCGCAGTCCGCCTCGGCATTCCGAACGCCGACGCGTCTGCCTTCATCAAGCAGTACTTCGAGCGTTTTCCGGGCATCCGCACCTATATCGACGAGACGAAGAAGTTCGTGCGCGACAAGGGCTACGTGACGACGCTGTTCGGACGCGTCTGCCACTATCCGCAGATCAAGTCCGGCAATCCGTCCGAGCGCGCCGGCGTGGAGCGCCAGGCCATCAACGCGCCGATCCAGGGCACCGCCGCCGACATCATCCGCCGCGCGATGATCCGCATGGAGGATGCGCTCAAAGCCGAGCGCCTTTCCGCGCGCATGCTGCTGCAGGTGCACGACGAGCTGGTGTTCGAGGTGCCCGACGACGAGGTCGATGCGACCCTGCCCGTGATCTCGCGCGTGATGACGGAAGCACCCTTCCCGGCCGTGACCCTGAAAGTGCCGCTCGCCGTGGAAGCCCGCGCCGCGCAGAACTGGGACGAGGCGCATTGAGAGGCATTAAAGCCCGTCATGGCCGGGCTTGTCCCGGCCAGCCACGTCTTCGCGAAGCCTGAATTCGGGAACGTGGATTTCCGGAACAAGTCCGGGGATGAAGAAGCAACCGGACGTTCTACATAATGCCTGCTTGATCGTCGTTCACCGTCGACCATCCGGAGCACCTCATGCCCTACGAGTTCTACTACTGGCCGACGATCCAGGGACGAGGCGAGTTCGTGCGTCTGGCGCTGGAAGAGGCCGGAGCCGAGTATGTGGACGTGGCGCGGCGGCCGAAGGGGATGGGGGCGATGACGCGCCTGATGGACAGCGCCGAGAAGCCGCCCTTCGCCCCGCCTTTTCTCAAGGATGGCGACACGATCGTCGCCCAGACGGCGGCGATCCTGCTCTATCTCGGGGCCTGGCACGGCCTCGCCCCCAAGGATCCGGAAGGAGGCCTGTGGACGCACCAGATCCAGCTTACCATCAGCGATTTCGTAGCCGAGGCCCATGACAGCCATCATCCGGTCGGCGTCGGGCTCTATTACGAGGACCAGAAGGAAGAAGCCCGTCGGCGCGCCGAAGAGTTCCGCGAGAGCCGGATCCCGAAATTCCTGACCTGGTTCGAGACGATCCTGGCCCGCAATCCGGAAGGCCCAGCCCATCTCGTCGGCGGCAGGCCGACCTATGCCGACCTGTCCCTGTTCCAGGTCGTCGAGGGGCTCTCCTATGCTTTTCCCAAGGCGACCGGCCGGGCCCTGAAGAAGCTGCCCAAGATCGCAGCCCTGCACGATTCCGTAATGGAACGGCCCCGTATCAGGGCCTATCTCGCCTCTCCGCGACGTATTCCCTTCAATGAAGACGGCATCTTCCGGCACTACCCTGAGTTGGATCAGTAACGCGCCATACCTCAAACGGATTATCGGATCCGAAAACCAAGCCGAGCCCCTTTTCTCCCTTCGGGAACTCGTTATGATGTATCGTGACGTAAAAGGGGCCTCTTCTTGCCGGAACACGAGGTGCCACCGCCGCTTTTCTCCGACGCCCGCACGTCCGGCGGGACCGCGCCATGAAACGCAGGATGGCTGCCATCCTTGCCGCGGACGTCGTCGGCTTCTCCCGGCTGATCGCCGAGGATGAGGAGGGAACGCTGCGGCAGTTGGCGGAGTGCCGCTACGTCCTCGACGGCTTCGTCGTGCGCCACGGTGGGCGGATCTTCAATACTGCCGGCGACTCGATCATGTGCGCGTTCGAGACCGCACTCGATGCCGCACGGGCCGCTATCGAGATCCAGGATTTCGCTCGAGCCCAGATCGGTGCACAGTCCTCCGGCAAGTGGCTGCAGTTCCGCATCGGCATCTCGGTCGGCGAGGTGGTCGAGCGCAAGGACGATCTTCTCGGAATGGCGGTCAATCTCGCGGCACGGCTTGAAACGCTGGCCTCGCCGGGGGGCATCTGCATCTCGCGCGCGGTCTATGAGGCGGTCTCGGCGCAGGTCTCGGCCGCTTTCGTCGATATTGGCGAACGGCACGTCAAGAACATCCCGTTTCCGGTGCATGCCTTCACGATCGCGGGCCCGCGATGCCCGACGGGCGGGAATCCGCTGCGCAAGCCGAGACTGTCCTTCGCCATGCGTGCACTGTCCCTTGCGGGCATCTGTCTGTCCATTCTGCTCGGCGTCGGAAGCTTCGTCTCGGATCGGCAGCTGTCGCGCCCCTCTCAGCCGGAGCGGTCAGTTGATGCGAGCGCCCTGCCCCCGGCCGACAAGACCGCCCAGGCGCTGCAGCTCACGGCCAACCCCGTGGAGGCCTTTTCGCGGCTCGCGCAGAAAGGCGGGCAGATCGACGATCCGGGATCCGCGCCGGGCCTCTACCACAATGCCCTGCTCTTCGAGGCCAAGGGCGAGGCCATCGCAGCGCACCGCGCGTATTACACGCTCGCACGAATGGGCCTCGACTTCATCGACCCTCATCTGCGCTACGCCGCCCTCGTGCGGGCCCATGAGGGCCGCTTCATTGCGCAACAGGTCTATGCGGAACTGAACGAGGATGCACCGACCCGCGCAACCGCTCTCGTCTATGCCCTGCAATTCGACGGAGCGGAGCGCAGAGCGCGGCTCAATGCCCTGCTCGCGGAGCATCCGGATTTTGCGCCTGCCCACTTTCTTCTGGCCGAAGAGCATACCGCAAATCGCATCGGAGGCCTGCAGACAGACGAGGACGGCCAGGTCGAGCATGCGGCCCTGTCTGCTTTTCTCACCGCGCACCGGGAAGGCCGCCTCGCCCGCTTCTTCCTGGACCAATCCGTGCTCACCGACTGGCTCGACAGGGCTCACCGACGGCACGAGCAGATCGAGCTGTCTGCCGAGGGCGAGATCACGATGCCGGCGACGGCCGTCGCGCCCTAACGTGTCTCGGCGACACCGCGCATCGAAGCCATTCGACAGCCTAGAGCTGTTTCCACTTGCGTGGAATCACCTCTCTTCTTTGGCTTGCCGCATTTTTGACGGTGAACCGGATCCACTTCGCCGAAAAATGCTCTAGGGATGAAATCAGAAAGCCATGCAACCGAGCACGGACCGTGCCTCATTTCCTCCATTCTGGCCGTGGATCCTACGGCCGGATTAGGAGCCGGCCATGACTGAAGAAACCGAGGGTGTTGCGATCCGTCTCTGGCGCGACCGCGCGCAGTTGCGCGAGCAGGAGCGGAACGAAGCCCAGGCGCGGCTTCGCATCGCCGAGGACAAGGTCTCGATCCTGCTGGCGGAAAACGAGCGGCAATCTGCCGAGATCGCGCGGTTGAAAGGGCTTCTGCATGTGGACGCGGGTTCGGCGCGAACGGAGACCGAGCATCAGATGGAGGCGCTGAAAGGGGCGCTCCTCTCCCTGATGTCGCAACCGGCCGGCCCTTTGAACGCCTGACGGGAGCCGTCAGGCTGCCAGGCGTCCCATGGCCTCGTTCAGGCATTCCACCGAGATGCTGCCGTTTTTCGCGACGAGGCTGCAGCCCTTCGGCACCTCGCGCCAGCCCTTGGTCTTGTCGTCGATCGGCTCGGAGACCACGAGAAGATTGCCGTTGTCCTCGCGGAAATACAGCGTGGGCGGCTTGGCATCGCAGGCCCAGCGATAAGCCCACAGGTTCTTGCCGTCGGTGAAGACCGCCGTGAAGCGTAAGGCGTCGTCGATGCCGGCCTCATCCATCAGGCCGCGCACCTGCTTCAGGGTCTTTGCCATCGCGGTGACGGGCTCCTCGGGCAATCCGTTGGCGAGGCCCAAGAGGAAGATCGCTTCCGAATCCGTGGTCCCGAGGCGGCGGTCGTAGAGCTCGTCCGGGATCAGGGCTTCGAGCCGGCGCTTGATGCGCCCGTAGCCGCCGATCTGGCCGTTATGCATGAAGAGATAAGGCCCATGGGCGAAGGGATGGCAGTTGGCCCGGGTGGTCGAGGTGCCGGTGGAGGCGCGCACATGGGCGAAGAAGAGCCCCGAGCGCACCTGCTCGCACAGGCTGCGCAGGTTCTCGTCGGACCAGGCGGGCCTCACCTCACGGTAGATGCCCGGCTCCGGGCGCTCGCCGTACCACCCGATACCGAAGCCGTCCCCGTTCGTCCCGGTCTTGGCCTCGACGGCGTGGAGGGACTGGTGGACCAGCGAATGAGCCGGGGCGCAGACAAGCTCGTCGAGGAAGATCGGCGAGCCCTTGTAGGCGAGAAAGCGGCACATCGGTTATGGCGACCCCTTGGCCAACATATCACTGTAACGATGTTTTACTATCTTTGACTTATGGTGAATAGCCGGTTAACAGCCGAGCCGTTGCGGCGTTAAGCCCATTCCCATAAAAGCGTTCCTCAATCATCGAGGAACGAGCCGGTCGAGCCGGCCTGGGGATCCGCACGACATGCTTCGCCTCCCGAACCTGGCGCTCGCCGCCGCCTTGACACTCCTACCTCAAGCAGCTTTCGCGGCGGAGTTCGACGGGGCGAGCCTCGGCATCGCCTGGGCATTGCCCTTCGCCGGCATCCTGCTGTCGATCGCCCTCTTCCCGCTTCTGGCGCCGCATGCCTGGGAACACCATCAGGGCAAGATAGCCGCCCTGTGGGGCTTGCTGGTCCTCGTTCCCATGGCGCTCGCCTTCGGGCCGTCGACGGCGATCCATGCTCTCGCCCATACGGCGCTCCTCGAATACATCCCCTTCATCCTCCTGCTGCTCGCCTTGTTCACGGTCGCCGGCGGCATTCTCGTGCGCGGCAACATCCACGGCGCGCCGGGCACCAACACGATCCTGCTCGCGATCGGCACCGTGCTCGCCAGCTTCATCGGCACCACGGGCGCGTCCATGGTGATGATCCGTCCGGTCATGCGCGCCAACGACGATCGGCGGCACAACGTTCACGTGATCGTCTTCTTCATCTTCCTGGTGTCGAATATCGGCGGCTCGCTCACGCCGCTCGGCGATCCGCCGCTCTTCCTCGGCTTCCTGCGCGGCGTGGATTTCTTCTGGACCACCACGCACCTGCTGCCCGCGACGCTTTTCGCGAGCGTGCTTCTGCTTGCGCTCTTCTTCGCGGTCGACCTGGTGATTTACAAAAAGGAAGGACACGTCCGGCCCGATCCGACTCCGGACAATCCGGTGCGCATCACCGGCGGCATCAACCTCGTCCTGATCCTCGTCATCATCGCCGCCATCCTCATGAGCGCCACAATCGATCTCGGCCGTGCAACCTTGCTCGGCATCGAGATCGAGCTCGCCAATGCGTTGCGCGATCTCATCATGATCGCGGTGACGATCGCCTCCCTGACGCTGACGCCGCAGGCGAACCGCGCGGAGAACGGTTTCTCCTGGGGCCCGATCAAGGAAGTGGCAAAACTCTTCGCCGGCATCTTCATCGCGATCATCCCGGTGCTCGCCATGCTCAAGGCCGGAGCGAACGGCGCCTTCGCGCCGCTCGTCGCGCTCGTGACCAACCCGGACGGCAGCGCCAACAACGCCGCCTATTTCTGGCTCTCGGGCGGCCTCTCGTCATTCCTCGACAATGCGCCGACCTATCTCGTGTTCTTCGAGCTCGCCGGCGGCGATGCGCAGCAGCTGATGACGACCGGCGCGCTGACGCTCGCGGCGATCTCGGCCGGCGCCGTGTTCATGGGCGCGAACTCCTATATCGGCAATGCACCCAACTTCATGGTCTATGCGATTGCCCGCGAGGGCGGCGTGAAGATGCCGAGTTTCTTCGGCTATCTGCTCTGGTCGGGCGCCATCCTGATCCCGACCTTCCTGCTGCTGACACTGCTGTTCTTCAGGGGATAACAAACGCGTCATCCCGGACGCCTAAAAGGCGATCCGGGATCGTCAGCCAACGACGCGCCATTCTCGTCAACCGATCCCGGGCTCTGCTGCGCAGTCCCGGGATGACACTTGTCTTTAGGCGCTCAGCCTCTCCGCCACATCCTCCGCGATCGAGAGGCTGGATGTCAGCCCGGGGCTCTCGATGCCGAAGAGGTGGACGAGGCCGGGCAGTCCATGCTCCGCCGGGCCGTCGATGATGAAATCGGCCGCCTTCTCGCCCGGCCCTGAGAGCTTCGGGCGAATGCCGGAGTAATCGGGCACGAGCGCGCCGTCGGGGAGACCGGGCCAGTAGCGGCGGATCGAGGCATAGAAACTCTCGGCCCGGCGCGGATCGACTTCGTATTCCTCGCGCTCGATCCATTCCACATCGGGCCCGAACCGCATGCGGCCGGCAAGGTCCAGCGTCACATGGGTGCCCAGGCCGCCGTCGACGGGAGCGGGATAGATCAGGCGCGAGAAGGCAGGCTTGCCGAGGCAGCCGAAGTAATTGCCCTTGGCCAGCACCAGCGGCGGCACGCGCTCCGTCGGATAGCCCTCCGTCGCGCGAGCAAGCGCCTGGGCCCCAAGGCCCGCCGCATTGACGATGGCGTCGACGACGAGCTCGGTCGGCTCCGCTCCACCAACCTGCACGTGCCAGCCGGAATCACTCCGAGCGATGTTCAGGACCGGTGCATTGAAGGCGATGACGCCGCCAGCGTTCTCCAGACCGCCCTGGAGCGCCAGCATGAGCGCGTGGCTGTCGACGATACCGGTTTCCTGCGACAGCACGGCGCCGGTGCAGGCAAGGTTGGGCTCGAGACGTCGCGCCTCTTCGCCCGTCAGGAAAGAGAGGCCTTCGACGCCGTTCGCCAGTCCCTGCTCAAAAATGCCCTCGATCTTGGCCTGCTCAAGATCGTTGGTCGCGACGATGAGCTTGACGCATTTGGCGTGAGGCACGCCGTGACTCGCACAGAAGGCGTAGAGCATGCGCCGCCCGGCGACGCAGTGACGGGCTCTCAGGGAGCCGGAGGGATAATACATGCCAGCATGGATCACTTCGCTGTTGCGCGAGGAGATGCCGTTGCCGATGCCGCCGGTGGCCTCGGCGAGGATCACGCTATGCCCGCGAAGAGCCAGCGCCCGCGCAATCGCCAATCCGACGACGCCGGCCCCGATTACCAGAACGTCCATGACCGCCTCCCGTTACCCAAGGCTCTTTCGCTCAGCGGCATACAATGACGCGCCTTTGCCGGCCAGCGCTTCGGCCTAGAGATGACCGTGCTGCGGGGTGTAGCAGAAACGAAAAAGCGGCCCGCTTGCGCGGGCCGCCGTTACGATTGTCGGCAATCAGAGGCGCTTGCCGGTCTGCTCGTCGAACAGGTGCACCAGCTTCGGGTCGGGCGTGATACGGATGTGATGGCCCGGCTGAGCATCGACGCGCTCGCGGAACACGCCGACGATATCCGTGCCACCGAACTTGGCGAAGACCTGCGTCTCCGACCCGGTCGGCTCGACCACGGCGACCTCGGCCGGAACGCCGTCGACGTCGTCGAGGATGAAATGCTCCGGCCGGATGCCGTAGATGATCGGCTGCCCGTCCGAGGCGGCAGGCGGATTGGCGACCGGCAGGGTCAGCCCGGTATCGGTCACGAAGCGCCCGCCCTGCAGATGCCCCTTGAGGAAGTTCATGGCCGGCGATCCGATGAAGCCGGCGACGAAGAGGTTGGCCGGCCGGTCGTAGAGTTCGAGCGGCGCGCCGACCTGCTCGACCACGCCATCGTGCATCACCACGATCTTGTCGGCCATGGTCATGGCCTCGATCTGGTCGTGGGTGACGTAGATGGTGGTGGTCTTCAGCCGCTGGTGCAGGGCCTTGATCTCCGTGCGCATGGCGACCCGCAGCTTGGCATCGAGGTTGGAGAGCGGCTCGTCGAAGAGGAAGACCTGCGGATCGCGCACGATGGCGCGTCCCATGGCGACGCGCTGGCGCTGGCCGCCCGAGAGCTGGCGCGGATAGCGGTCGAGAAGCTTGCCCAGGCCGAGGATCTCGGCGGCGCGGTCGACGCGGGACTTGATCTCGGTCTTGGGCGCCCGCTTCAGCTTGAGCGAGAAGGCCATGTTGTCGGCGACCGTCATATGCGGGTAGAGCGCATAGTTCTGGAACACCATCGCGATGTCGCGCTCCTTGGGCGGAACGTCGTTCACGACCTTCGGGCCGATGCGAAGCTCGCCGCCGGACACGCTTTCCAGTCCCGCGATCATGCGCAGGAGGGTGGATTTGCCGCAGCCGGACGGCCCGACCAGGATCACGAACTCGCCGTCCTGGATCTCGATGGAGACACCGTGAATGACCGGGACGGTTCCGAAGTTCTTTCGAATGTTGCGGATCTCAACTGAGGCCACGAAATCTTCCTCCAAAAACGTTCTGTTCTTCAGCCCTCTGCGGGTGCTTGCCAGAATCCCTGATACAGCCACGCTATCGTAGGCATTCTCATGGCGCGATCAAGTTAAGCACATATCATGTTGCACGACAAATCTTGACATGCAAGCCGGAGTGCCGTTGCATCGCCAACATTACGGTTCCTGACGCCCGGCCACAATGAGTCGCCGTTGCATTATCACGCACAGGAACCGGATTTTACGACGCTGGCTCCGGACAACTTGCGCCCGGAGCGAAGGGGAGAAAAGCGCTCATGATCAAGAATGTTGCGGTCGTCGGCTGCGGAATCGGCCGCACTCACATCGTTTCCTATGCCGCCCATCCGGACAAGTTCCGCGTCGTCGCCATCTGCGACCTCAGCGACGAGCGGCTGGCGAGCATCGGCGACGAATTCGGCATCGAGCGCCGGACCAAGGATTTCGGCGAGATCCTGCGCATGGAGGAGGTGGACATCGTCGATGTCTGCACGCCTCCCGCCGTCCATCTCGAGCAGATCCTTGCGGCGCTTGCCGCCAACAAGAACGTGGTCTGCGAGAAGCCGCTCGTGGGCTCCGTGGCCGACGTGGACAAGGTGATCGAGGCCGAGAAGCAATCCAGCGGCCGGGTGCTGCCGATCTTCCAGTACCGCTACGGCAACGGCATCATGAAGGCCAAGCACATCATCGACCAGGGCATCGCCGGAAAGCCCTATCTCGCCTCCGTCGAGGTGTTCTGGAAGCGCACCGCGAAATATTACGACAATCCCTGGCGCGGGCGCTGGGACACCGAGCTCGGCGGCGTTCTCGTCACCCATGCGATCCACCTGCACGACCTGCTCACCTTCATCATGGGCCCGGTGAAGTCCGTGTTTGCCCGCGCGGCCACACGCGTAAACAACATCGAGGTCGAGGATTGCGTCGTCGGCAGCCTGGAGCTGCAGAACGGCGCGCTCGCCTCGACCGCTGCGACCCTCGGCTCGCAGGACGAGATCAGCCGCCTTCGTTTCTGCTTCGAGAACGTGACCTTCGAGAGCTGCCAGAAGCCCTATGCGCCGGGCGACGATCCGTGGAAGATCATTCCCGCCTCGCCCGAAGTTCAGGCGCAGATCGACCAGGCCTTCGAGGGCTGGAATTTCGTGCCGACCCGCTTCGAAGGGTTGTTCGCGCCCTATCACGCGGCGCTTCTCTCGGGCGGCGAACTGCCGATCACGCTGACCGATGCGCGTCGTTCGCTCGAGCTTCTCACGGCCTTCTATCAATCCATCGAGACCGAGCGTCCGCAAACGCTCGAGGTCGGGCCCGACCATCCGCGCTATAAGAACTGGAGCCTCGCGAACAAAGGCGCCGACATCCTGCGCTACGCCGCGCGGGCTTAAGCCGTCTCACACGACAGGGGCCAGGGCGATGCATCGCCCTGGCCCTTTTTGTTGGCGACCGACCGAGATCGCGCCGCGTTCAGGCCAGCCATGCCTCTCGACTGGAAAACTCCGTCGCCACGAAATTTCCACCCTGATGCCCGCGCGCGAGCTCCGTGCCGAGCTCGATCGCCTCGACCTCGGACGCGAAGATCTCCGCATCGTCCTGCGGCTGGTAGCCGAGGTGATAGGCAGCGGAATTGTCCCACCAGGACCGCGTATTGCGGGAAACGCCATAGGCGATCTCATGCACGTAATCGGCGCTCAGCCCCACCTCGACCAGGCGGACGAAATCCGCCTGCGACAGCCATGTGGACAGAGCCCTTCGGTTGTCGGGTTTGGGCAGGCATGAGCCGATGCGGAGGCAGAAGCTGCGGATGCCGTGCTTGTAGGCATAGAGCGCCGCCACGTCCTCGCCGAAGGCCTTCGTCAGCCCATAGCGCGAATCGGGTCGGGGCGGTGTTTCATGTGAGAGCGTTTTGTCGTTCGGATACATGCCGGTGGCGTGGTTGCTGCTCGCGAAGATGATCCGTTCCACGCCGGCTTTCCTCGCACCTTCGTAGAGGTTGATCACGCCGGCGATGTTGGATTGCAGCAGCTCAGGCCACGCCGCTTCGTTGGCGATGCCGCCGAGATGGACGATGGCATCAACCCCCTCGCATAGGCGCCGCACGGAGGCTGCGTCGACCAGATCGCAGGTGATCGCTTCCTCTTCCGGTCCCGTCGGGCCGAGCGGCGAGCGGTCCGACAATCTCAGCAGCTGAAATCGTCCGGCAAAGGCGCCGCGCAGGATATGGCCGAGCGTTCCAGCCGCACCCGTGATGAGAAGTCGGTTCAAGGTCATGATCGGTCACCGAGACTGAATGTCGAGATATTTATACGATATATGATAAATTTTGCATCCCGACCTCGGCTGCTGACGGAGCTGAGGCATTGCTCTCTCCACAACAGAGTTCAGGATGGGAGGGATGGCGGGGTCCCAGCCATCCTGGCGAGGGTGGCCGGAGGAATCCGCTGAGGAGACAGCCGTCAGGCGTCGGCCCACCGCTCGACCCGGGCGCCGGCCACCGGGGACGACGCGATGAACAGGCTGCCGGATTGCGGGGCGCCGGCCAGCACGTCCGGATTGTCCGGCTTCAGAGAGGTGATCACCAGCGTCCGCAGATCGTCTCCGCAGAAGCACTGCATGGTGGGCGCCGGAACGGGAACGGGATGGGATTCCACGATCGTTCCATCCCGCGTGATGCGGTTCAGGCGGCCCGCGGAGACGCCGCAGCTCCAATAAAACCCCTCCGCATCGCAGGCGCCGCCATCCGGCCGGCCGGTAGCCTCGTCCAGGGTCGCGATGCGCACCCGGTTGCGAAGGCTACCCGATGAGGGCTCGAAATCGTGGCGGTCGATCCAGGGTCCGCGGGAATCGGAATGGAACAGGGTGCGGCCGTCGGCCGACCAGGCCAGCCCGTTGGACACGAAGCAGACATTTTCCAGCACTCGGGTCACCTCGCCGCGTCCATCGACCCGGTAGAGCGAGCCGCGCAGCTCCTTCTGAGGCCGGTCGTCCATCGAGCCGACCCAGAAGGCGCCGTCCGGCCCCACCTTGCCGTCGTTGAGACGGTTCGCTGCCGGCTCGCCGGGAATCTCGGCAAGAATCTCGAGGCCGCCGCTGTCCGGGTCGAAGACGGCGATGGAGCGTTCCAGCGCCACGACCAGCCGGCCGCTTTCCCCGAGCCCGACGGAGCCCACGACCTTGGGCATGGGCCAGGTGCGATGCTCCGAGCCGTCGAGCCGGATGGAGTGGATCGCGGGCGCCTTGATGTCGATGAAGAACAGGACCTTGCGGCGGTCGTCCCAGACGGGGCTTTCGCCGACCCCGCAGCGAACGTCCTTGAGCAATCGGAATTCGAGCATCAGCGCGCGCCCTGCCCTGCGGGAGTCGCTTCCCCCATGGCCTGCGCCTTCAGCACGAGATCCATGGCCTTGAAGCAATGCTCCTGCCCCATGGCGGTCTCGGTCCTGTCGCGCACATCGTTCAGGAAATTGCGACCGTAAGCCAGCTCCTCGTTGGAGCAGTCGAGATGACGCATGCCGGTCTTGTCCACGAGGAACAGGTGGTCCTTGCCCTCACGGCCGGCGACGTCGATGTATTTGCGCATCTCGATCGTACCTTCGGTGCCGACGAGCATGACGCGCCCGTCACCCCAGATCGGCAGCCCGTCCGGCGTGAACCAGTCGACGCGGATATAACCGGTGGCGTTCTCCGACTTGAGCGTCATCTCGCCGAAATCCTGCAAGCCCGGAGTCTGCTGATTGGCGCGGTTGGCCACCAGCGCATAGGTGACCTCGGCGTCCTTTGCCCCCGTGAAGAACAGGAACTGCTCGCACTGATGCGAGGCGATGTCGGTGAGGATGCCGCCATAGGCCTCGCGCTCGAAGAACCAGGACGGGCGGATCGGCGCGTTGAGCCGGTGCGGCCCCAGGCCAAGCGTGTTCACCACCTGGCCGATGGCGCCGGAGCGCACGAGCTCTCCGGCCTTGTCGGTCACGCGGCTGCTGAAATGCTCGGAGTAGAAGATCGAGTAGATGCGCCCGGTCTCCTTCTGAACCCTTTGGACCTCGGCCAATTCCTCGAGCGTGATCATGCCCGGCTTGTCGACCATGTAGTCCTTGCCGTGCCGCATCGCGGCAAGGCCGATCCGCGCCCGGTCCCTGGGGATCGCGGCGCTGACGACGACGGCAATGCTGTCGTCCTCGAGGATCTGGCGGGCATCGTGAACGCGCCGCGTCTGCGGGTAGCGTTCCGCGAAGGGAGCGGCGAGATCGTCCTCTTCGGCGAAGAAGGAGACGAACTCGGCCCCGGCGCCGAGAAGGGCATCGACCTGACCGAAGATATGGTTGTGGTTGATGCCGATGACGGCGAAGCGAACTCCGGATGCTGACATGCGTCCTGCCCTAACCCTTCAGACCGGTGGTCGCGATGCCTTCGATGAGAAGGCGCTGGAAGACCACGAAGAACAACAGAACCGGGATCAGGGCGACCACGGACATGGCGAAGAGAGCGCTCCAGTCGGACTTGCCGGTCGAGTCGACGAAGGTGCGCAGGCCGAGCTGGACCGTGTACTGGCTGGCATCGTTCAGATAGATCAGGGGGCCAAAGAAATCGTCCCAGGTCCAGATGAAGGTGAAGATCGCAGCCGTGGCCAGCGCCGGCATCGACAACGGCAGCATGACGCTCCAGAAGATGCGCCAGGGTCCCGCCCCGTCGATGATCGCCGCCTCGTCGAGCTCGCGCGGGATGCCGCGGAAGAACTGATACAGCAGGAAGATGAAGAACGCGTCCGCGGCCAGGAACTTCGGCACGACGAGCGGCAGGAAGGTGTTCACCCAGTCGAGGTTCAGGAACAGCACGTATTGCGGGATGAGCGTCACGTGATAGGGCAGCATCAGCGTGCCCAGCATGAGCGCGAACCAGAGGTTCTTGAGCGGGAATTTCAGCCGCGCGAAGGCATAGGCGGCCAGTGAGCAGGAGAACACGTTGCCGATCACGCTGAGCACCGAGATGACCAGCGAGTTCCAGAAGAACGTCCCGAAGCTGACCGTCAGGCCTGACCAGCCGCGGATATAGGCATCGATGGTGAAGGTCTCCGGCCAGAGCGAGGCATTGCCGAAGATCTCGTCGTCAGGCTTGAAGCTGCTCGCGAGCATCCACAGGAGCGGATAGAGCATGAGCAGCGACACGCCGCAGAGGATCACGTGATACAGGAGAGAGCGGCCTCCGCTGACGTTCGGCGTCGTCGCAACTGCTGTGGTGTCAGTCATTGTAATGGACCCAGTAGCGAGAGGTCAGGAAGGAGAAGGCGGTAAAGCAGGCAATGATGATCAGAAGGATCCATGCCAGGGCCGACGCATACCCCATGCGGAAATAGGCGAAGCCTTCCTGATAGAGGTAGAGGGTGTAGAAGAGCGTCGAATCGATCGGCCCGCCGGTTCCCTCGCTGATGATGAAGGCCGGCGTAAAGGCCTTGAAGGCGTCGATGGTCTGCACGATGCCGTTGAAGAAGATCACCGGCGTGAGCAGCGGAAGCGTGATCTTGATGAACTGCTGTATCTTGTTGGCGCCGTCGATGCTGGCAGCCTCGTACACGTCCGAAGGGATCTGCCGCAGGCCGGCGAGGAAGATGATCATCGGCGAGCCGAACTGCCAGACGCTGAGCAGGACCAGCGTATAGAGCGAGTAGCTCGGGTCCGAAATCCAGCTCGGCCCGTCGAAGCCGAAGAAGCCGAGCACCACGTTGACGAGACCGTCCTTCGCGAAGAGCTGGCGCCACAGCACGGCGATGGCGACGCTCGCGCCGAGCAGCGAGGGCAGATAGAACAGGGCGCGGTAGAGGGGCAGGCCGGCGATGCCGCGATTGAGCACCATGGCCAATCCAAGGGCGAAGGCCAGCTTCAGCGGCACGGCCAGGATGACGTACATGAACGTCACCTGCATGGAATGCCAGAACTTCGCGTCATTGGTGAAGATGCGCTGGTAATTCGCCAGGCCGATGACCTGCGGATCCTGCAGCAGATCGAAATTGGTGAAGGACAGATAAAGGGATGCGAGCGTCGGGCCGAGCGTCAGCCCGAGGAAGCCGATGAGCCAGGGGACGAGGAAGGAATAGGCGACAAGCGCACGGGACAGGCCGCGCCAGCGCTTGCTCGTCTTCTCCGGCTCGATGATCGTCAATGGGATTTGAGCGGTTGTCGTCATATAGAATGGCTCACAGCAATGTCATGATAGACGGACAGGCCGACCCGGTTCGGCTGGGTCAGCCTGGTGAGTCAAAAAGCGGCGCTTTGCGTCAGGCGCGGCTCAGGATGGCCTGGGCTTCGCTGACGTATTGCTTTCCGCCATCGGCCACGGACAGACGGCCGAAGCCGACCTGCTCCGAAATGCGGCGCAGCATGGTCTGGATCTCTCCGGCGCCCTTCGGAGGAGCGGGCGGGATCGGCCCGACCTTCGGCGTGACGTGCGAGATGAAGTCGACCACAAGCTTGCCCATGGCGTCGAGTTCGGCCGAGACCGCCTCGCGGATCTTCGGCGAAGCCGGGACGCCGCGCTCCACGCCGAGGAGCTTTGCACCCTCGACATCCTTCACGGTGAAGTTCGCGAACTTCACCACCGGATCGGCCACCTTGGTGCGGGCATAGATGCTCCACATCATCGACGGCTTGAGATAGTGACCCGGGCTCGGGCCTGCGCCCTGCGGGTACATGGTGATGCCGAGCGGGTTCTTGTTGAGCACCTGGTAGCCGACATACTGGTTCGAATGGTTGAAGGCGCAGGCGGCGCGCCCTTGCGTCAGCAGGTTGGTCTCGATGTTGTTCTTGTCGAGCGCCTGCAGATCGGCCGGCGGGCAGGCCTTCGTTTCACGCGCCTTGGCCCACATGGCGAACCAGTCGGTGGCGTCCTTCTCGTCGAGGCCGAGCTTACCGTCCTCGGTGAACAGCGCCTTGCCGCGCTGGCGCAGCCAGTTCTCGTAAGGCGACTCCTCTCCACTGCCGTCGGACGTGCCGTAATACTCGCCGTTATGCGCCTTCGTGACGGCGGCGGCGAGCTCGAAGAACTTGTCCCAGTTCACGTCGACCGGCTCGGCCACGCCCGCCTTCTGGAACGCGGCCTTGTTGTAGATCATGGCGTTCGAGTTGTTGCCGAGATTGATGCCGTAGAGCTTGCCGTCGACCTTGCAGCTGTCGAGCGACGCCTTGTCGAAATCGCTGATGTCGAGGGACTTGCCGACGAACTCGTCGAGCGGCAGCAGAGCGCCGCGGCGGGCATATTCCGCAACGTAGCGATAATCCATCTGGATCAGGTCGGGAGCATTGCGGCCGGCCGCCTGCGTCGCGAGCCGCGGCCAATAATCACCCCAGGCCAAGGTTTCGCCATCGATTTTCACGCCGGTATTGCGGTCCTGGTAGAGCGAGACCGCTTTCAGCGTACGGTCGGAGCGCTCCTTGGATCCCCACCAGTACAGGCGGATGCGGGAATCCTGGGCAAAGGCCGGCAGGCTGCCGAAAGCGGAAAGTCCGGCGGAGCCAAGAGCCGCTTTTAATAAGGTCCTGCGGTTGAAGTCATGTGTCATGTGGCGTGTCTCCCTCTTATGAGGCTGCCTCACCGGCAGCGCGAATTTATGGCCCTCGACGACAGCCCTCTTGTGGCGCCTGCTCAGGCCGGTCTTCCATCCTCGCCTCAGCCGTCACGGGGCGCGTTTCTTTTGTCGCCGTCCGACATGAAGCTAGAATTTAGAATGGTTGTATGTCAACCAGTTGTATGATGTAATTCGGCGGTCTAAGCTTCCCGACCGAAGCCTTTCAAGAGATAAAACGCAGACGAAACGAGCCCGACCCGTGGTTTGCCAACGGCTGAAAGCTCTAATTTGTCTGACAAATTTAACGCTCTCACCACCATCCGAGCGAAGCAGCAGGAGACCTCAGGAGAATGGACCTCTCAAGCAGGAAACGGATCGCCCTCATCGGGACCGGCCACCGCGGCACGGGCATGTGGGGGATCAACGTCGTCAAGGACTACAGTGACTATGTCGACATCGTCGCCCTCTGCGACACGAACCGCCTTCGTGCCGAGCGGGCGCGGGGCTTTCTGGGAATAGATGCCCCCATCTACACCGACGCCCAGGAGATGATCGCGGCGGTCAAGCCGGATCAGGTCATCGTCTGCACCCGTGACTCGAATCACGACGAGATGATCGTGCGCGCCCTCGAATCGGGCGTCGACGTCATCACCGAGAAGCCGATGACCACCACGGCCGAGAAGGTGCGGCGCATCCTCGACGCCGAGAAGCGCACCGGGCGCCGCGTCGATGTGACCTTTAATTACCGCTACGCTCCGACCGTCCGGAAGATCAAGGAGCTGCTGAACTCGGGCGTGATCGGCGACGTCACCTCCATCGATTTCCACTGGTTTCTCGACAACAAGCACGGGGCCGACTACTTCCGCCGCTGGCACGCGGTGGAGGAGAATTCCGGCAGCCTCTTCGTGCACAAGAGCACCCACCATTTCGATCTGATGAACTGGTACCTGGACGACGATCCGGAGCAGGTCTTCGCCTTCGCCAGCCTGCGCAAATACGGCAAGGCCGGCCCCTTCCGGGGCGAGCGCTGCAAGACCTGCGAGCATGCCAGCTATTGCGACTACTACATGGACGTCAGCAAGGACCCGTGGCTCGAGGCCCTCTACGAGGATCCGTCCCGCGAGGACGGCTATGTCCGCGATGCCTGCGTGTTCCGCGAGGAGATCAACATTCCCGACACGATGTCGGCCATGATCCGCTATCGCAAGGGCGTGCAGGTCACCTATTCGGTGAACACCTATATGCCCATCGAAGGGCATTTCATCGCCTTCGACGGCACCAAGGGCCGCATCCAGATGCGGCAATACGAGCGCCAGCCCTGGGAAACGCCGGAATACGACGAGATCCAGCTCGTGCGGAATTTCGGCGGCGTTGAGACCATCCAGGTCCCGCACGAGCCGGGCGGCCATTTCGGCGGCGATCCGAAGCTGCAGGACATGCTGTTCAAGCCGGGCACCCCGGATCCCCTGAACCAGCGCGCCGGTTCTCGCGCGGGCGCCATGTCGGTGCTGTGCGGCATCGCCGCACTTCAGAGTTCGAAGACGGGTCAGATGGTCAGCGTCTCGAAGCTGCTCGACCCGGCGCAGGCCATCGCAGCCTGACGAAAGACGGGAGGTGGCTTGACTGCCACCTCCTCACCTGCTCCGCGTGCCGGAGCGGTCGCATCGAATATGCAAGAGAGCAATCCATGATCGCGAGCGAGACTGTCTCGGCCGAGGTGATTCGCGCCCAGATCGAAGCGATCCTGCGCGCCTGGGGCATGAGCGAAGAAACCCTGCGCCGGACGGCGGAGGTGATGGTCGAGACCGACCTGCGCGGCATCGATTCCCACGGCATCTCCATGCTGACGCAATATGCGCAGATGCAGGACGCCGGGCAGTTGCGGATTCGGGCGGAGCCGAGGATCGTGCGGCAGAGCGCGAGCACGGCCCTGATCGACGGCGGCGCCGGACTGGGACATCCCGCGGCGCTGATGGGCATGAACCTCGCCATCGACAAGGCGCTCGCCCACGATGTCGGCGTGGTGTCGGTTTTCAACTCGCATCATTTCGGCGCAGCGGGCTATTACGCCACAATGGCAGCGGAGCGCGGGCTGATCGGTGTCGTCTCCTCGACGACCCGCGTGATCTCCGTGGTGCCCACCAACGGGGTCGAGCGCGTTCTCGGAACCAATCCGATTGCGATAGCCGCACCCGCGGGCCGTCATCGTCCGGTTTGCCTCGACATCTCCACCAGTGTCGCCGCCGCGAACAAGGTCAAGGTTTACGCGCTCCAGGACAAGGATCTTCCGGCCGGATGGGTGATGGATAGAGAGGGCCGGAACGTCACCGATTCCGGCCAGGCCTTCAGACAGATTTTCGAGAGCCGGGAGGGCGGGCTGACACCCATCGGCGGCGCCGGCACCGAGATGGGCGGGCACAAGGGATACGGATTGGGCCTGATCGCCCAGATCCTGTCCGGCACCCTCTCCGGCGGTTCCTTCTCGCCGATCCGGAACCTGACGCAAAAGCCGTCCGATCCCGACAATATCGGCCATTTCTTCATGGCGCTGAATCCCGCAGCCTTCAGGCCGCTGGATGACTTCTGGTCCGATCTGGATGTCGCGATCGACACCCTGCATGCCACGAGGTCGGTCCGGGACGACGAGCCGGTTCTGGTGCCCGGCGATCCGGAATGGATCTCCCGCGAGGAGCGGCTCGCCAACGGCATTCCGATCCCGGAAACGTTGATGCTGAAAGTGCGGGAGATCGCAGAAGCTGCGGGCGCTCCGTTCCTGTTGAAACCGACACGCGCAGCCTGACGGGTTGTGGCCCCCGCCCGTGGGCGGGAGCCAATGTTTCAAGACACGATGTCAAAGATCGCAAGCGCGCGGTTTTTAGACGACCGCGCGATGCCGCTCGATGCAGGTGGCGAGCACCTCCTCCATCGGCTTTTTCCACCAGTTGTTCTCGGAGAAGATCTCCACCTCCGAGTAGCCGGCATATCCGACCGCCTCGACGGCCTCGCGGATGCCGCGCAGGTCGATGACGCCATCGCCCATCATGCCGCGATCGAGCAGCAGATCGGTCGTCGGCACGAGCCAGTCGCAGACGTGATAGGCAAGAAGCCTGTCCTTGCCCGTGCGGCGGATCTGTTCCTTCAGGTCCGGATCCCACCACACATGGTAGACGTCGACCGCAAGGCCGAGCATGCCCGTACGCTCGGGATCGACCCGGTCGCAGATGTCGAGAGCTTGGCTCATGGTGTTCACGCAGGCACGATCCGCCGCATACATCGGATGCAGCGGCTCGATGGCGAGCGGGAGACCGGCCTTGCGGGAATAGTCGAGCAGTGTCGCGATCCCGTCCTCGACCAGGGCGCGCGCCGCGTCGATGTCCTTCGAAGCTTCAGAGCCTGGCCGGGAATATTGCGGCAGGCCGCCGACCACGAGCACGAGGCAGGGTGCGCCGAGGGCGACGGCCTCGTCCACCGCGCGGCGGTTGTCGTCGGTGGCTTCCTGCAGCCTTGCCGCATCGGCCGGGAACATGCCGCCGCGGCAATAGCCGGAGAGTTCGAGCCCTGCATCCTTCACCGCCGCCACGGCGCGGTTGAGGCCCACAGTCGCCACCTGGTCGCGCCAGGGCGAGATCGCCTTGATCTCGGCTCGGGCGCAGGCCTCAGCGATGGCGACGAGGTCGCCCTGCTTTCTCACCGTCGCGGTGTTGATCGACAGGGCGCGGTGATCGCGTGTGAAGTTACGCATCTCTTACGCCTCCACCCCATGCGTGGCGAGGACGAAGCGCATGCGCTCCACCGCAAGGTCCGGATCCCGCAGGAGACCGGCCTTGTCCGCCAGGCGGAAGAGCTCGGCGAGATGCAGGGTCGAGCGGGCGCTCTCCTGTCCGCCGACCATGGTGAAGTGGTCCTGATGGCCGTTGAGATAGGCCATGAACACCACGCCCGTCTTGTAGAACCGCGTCGGCGCCCGGAAGATGTGTCGCGACAACGGCACGGTCGGGGCGAGCACCTCGTGGAACGTGTCGATCTTGCCCGCCGCAAGACTCACGAGAGCCGACGAGGCCGCAGGCGCGATGGCATCGAAGATGCCGAGCAGCGCGTGCGAATAGCCCTGGTCGTCTCCCGCGATCAGCTCGGCATAGTTGAAGTCGTCGCCCGTATACATGCGCACGCGCTTGTCGAGGCGGCGGCGCATGGCGATTTCCTTGTCCTTGTCGAGAAGGGAGATCTTGACGCCGTCGACCTTCTCCGCATGGCTGTTGATGATCGACACGCATGTATCCATCGCGGCATCGAGATCGCTCGTGCCCCAATAGCCGGCGAGCGCCGGATCGAACATGTCGCCGAGCCAGTGGATGATCACCGGCTCCTTCGCCTGGCTGAGGATGCGGTCGTAGACCTGGACGTAATCGTCGGCGGACTTGGCGACGCGGGCAAGCGCCCGCGACGCCATGAGGATGATGCGTCCGCCCACCGCCTCGATGGCGGCGAATTGCTCCTCATAGGCGCGGATGACGTCGTCGACGCTGCGCGCAGCTTCGGGTGCGAGATGATCCGTGCCGGCACCGGAAAACACGAGGGCATCGCCCCGCGCCTTGGCGGCGCCGACCGAGCGGCGGATCAGCTCGAGCGAGGTCGGCCAGTCGAGGCCCATGCCGCGCTGCGCCGTGTCCATGGCTTCCGCGACGCCGAGGCCGAGATCCCACAGGCGCTCGCGATAGGCGATGGTCTTGTCCCAGTCGATGGCGGCCTGCAGCCACGGGTCCGCATCGGCGAGCGGATCGGCCACCACGTGGGCGGCCGAGAACGCGATGCGGTTCATCGGCCCGCTCACCTTGTCGGGGAAGGACTTTGGGGCGGAGAGCTTATAGGTCTCCACGCTGCGATCCGCCTGCGGCAGGCGGATCGACAGGGCGCTGACGGTCTCAGGCCGGTTCATGCTGCTTCTCCTTCGAGGCGCCTACATTCAGCGGCGGCACGTCGACCCAGCGGCGCTCGCGCCAGCTCTCGAGAGCGCATTCCACGAGCTGAACGCCCTTCGCGCCTTCGACGAGGGTGTAGCGGTAGGGCGCATCCTCGACGACGTGACGGACGAACATCTCCCACTGCGTCTTGAAGCCGTTGTCGTAGACCGTATTGTCGGGCACCGGCTGCCAGGTGTCGTAGAAGTCGATGGTCTGCTTCTGATCGGGATTCCAGACCGGGCGCGGCGTCGCCTGGCGCGGCTGGATCACGCAATCGGTGAGGCCGGCGACGGCCGAACCGTGCGTTCCGTCCACTTGGAAGGTGACGAGATCGTCACGGTAGACACGGGTGCACCAGGACATGTTGATGTGGGCGATCACGCCGCCATCGAGCATGAAGGTGGCGTAAGCCGAATCGTCGGCGGTCGCCGGATAGGGCTTGCCCTTCTCGTCGACGCGCTCGGGAATATGCGTCGAGCCGATGCAGGAGACCGAGCGCACCTCGCCGAAAAGGTTGTCGAGCACGTAGCGCCAGTGGCAGACCATATCGAGGATCATGCCGCCGCCGTCCTCGGAACGGTAGTTCCAGGACGGACGCTGCGCCGGCTGGCCCCAATCGCCCTCGAACACCCAATAGCCGAACTCGCCGCGAACCGAGAGCATGCGGCCGAAGAAGCCGGAATCGCGCAGCATCTTCAGCTTCTGCAGGCCGGGCAGGAAGAGCTTGTCCTGCACGGTGCCGTTCTTCACGCCCTTCTCGCGGGCGAGACGGACGATCCGCAGCGCCTCCGGCAGGTTCGTGGAGATCGGCTTCTCGCAATAGATGTGCTTGCCGGCATTGATCGCCTGGTCGAGCAGGGTCGGACGCATCTGCGTCGTCGCCGCATCGAAGAAGATCTCATCCTTCGGATCGGCGATGGCGGCATCGAGATCGGTCGTCCAGCGCTCGATGCCATAGGTCTTCGCAAGCTCCTGGATCTTGTCCGCATTGCGTCCGACGAGGATCGGATCGAGCTGGACCTTCGACCCGTCGGACAGGGTCACGCCGCCCTCGGCGCGGATGGCAGCCACGGAGCGGATGAGGTGCTGGTTCATTCCCATGCGGCCGGTGATGCCATGCATCACAATGCCTAACCTGCGTTGAGCCATGATGAAATCTCCTATCGATAATGTTGCGAGAGAGGAACGAGACTGCTCCAGTCAGGCTCGGCAGCGCCGGCGAAACCTGGGGCAGACAACAGGGAAGCGGTCGGCAGAGAACCGCGTTCGAAAGCAAGGCCGATGCGGCCGCCCTGCTTCCGGTAGAGATCGGGATGCGCAGCGGCGAAGCGCACCGCTTCCGCATCCGGTGCGGGGCCGAAGCCATCGACGTAATGATGCCCGTTGCGCTCGGCATGGGTGAGCCCGAGCGTGGCGACGAGCGCGGTGTCCTGCTCGATCCCGAGCCCCGCCTGGCAGGTGAGATCCTCGGCGGAGACGAAGAACCGGCCCGGCTGGCGCTCGTTGAAGGCAGCGGCGCGCACGCCGTTCAGGATCGACTTGTAGAAGCCCTTGCAGGCCTTCGAGGACACGCCGCGATAACCGAGCTCGACCGCGCGCGGAAAGGCATCGTAATCGCCATCCGCCTCGTCGATGATGAACGGGATCTCGGCGGCGAGATCGCCCAGGGGCGCCGCGAAGGTCCCGGCCCGGTCGAAGGGCTGCTCGATATAGAGCAGGCGCTCGCGGAAGGCTTGCAGCCCGCCGCTTTGCATCGCCTGCAACAGTAAACGCAGACGCTCAGGGTCGTATTGCTCGTTGGCGTCCAGCGTCGCGCGGTAATCCGGCACCTGCAGCGACAGAAGCGCGTGGATCGCCTGCAGGCGCGCGATGTCCGCGTCCACGTCGCCGCCGATCTTGATCTTGAACAGAAGCAGCCGCGCGTGAGCGATCTCCTCCGCGAGACTGCCCTCACCCTCGAGAGCATCCAGCATCCCGATCGTATGCCGGAGCCGGACCTCGCCGACCGGACGGATATCCGCCAGGAAGGTTCGGATGCGCTCCTCGTCGAGATCCGGCGTCTGCCGCGCATCGATGCCGAAGACATTGCGCCGCAATCCTTCGGGGAAGGAGAGCTTCAGCGCCTTGAGCACGCCGTCGGCAACCGCCTTGTCGATCAGCGCCGGCCCGTAGGATGCGACGAGGCCGGGCAGGCCCCGATCGGCGGCCCACATCTTCTGCGCCGCGAAGCCGCGTGCGTGGTGGCCGAAGGCCGTGTCCCAACCATCCGCCTCGGCATAGATGCGCGCCGCCTCATTGAGACTGGCCTTGAGATCGGCGATGGTGTCATGGGGCGTCTTGGCGGGGTTCTTGTCGAACCATTTCGGCATCATCATCTCGGCGGTGACGCCGGTCGCGACGCCGATGCCCTCCACCCCGACCACAACCTGCACGAAGGCCTGCGGCGCCTCGTCGACGGTGACGAGCCCGAACCGGAACGGACGCGCGAAGCGCATCGGCCGCTCGAAGGTCTTTATCTGAACGATGCGAATCCGGGCGCCTGACATGGTCTTTTAGTCCAGATGGCCGCGGGCATAGAAATGGCCGCGGATCCGTTGCGTGAGATCGACGAAGGTCGGATGTCCCATGACCTCAAGGTTGCGCGGCCGCGGCAGCGTCACGTCGTAGATCGCGGCGATCGTACCCGGCCGCTCCGACATGACGACCACGCGGTCCGCCAGGAACACCGCTTCGGGAATGGAATGGGTGATCAGCAGGATCGTCTTGCCGGTCTCGTGGTGGATGCGCTGGAGCTCGAGATTCATGCGCTCGCGCGTCATGGCATCGAGCGCGCCGAACGGCTCGTCCATGAGAACGATCTTCGGATCGTGCACCAGCGCCCGGCAGATGGCGGTGCGCTGCTGCATGCCGCCGGAGAGCTGCCAGGGATATTTGTTCTGGAAGTCCTCGAGCCCCGCCATGGCGAGCAGCTTGCGGGCACGGGCGAGATGGCTCTCCCGGTCGAGCTTGCGCACCTCGACCGGCATCATCACGTTGCGCAGAACCGAGCGCCAGGGCAGCAGCACCGGGCTCTGGAACACGATGCCCACATCGTCCGGCGGTTCCCTCACCGCGACGCCGCCGATCTGCACCTCGCCTTCGCTCGGCGGAATGAGGCCGGCGACCAGTTTGAGCAATGTCGACTTGCCGCATCCCGACGGGCCGACCACGGCGACGAACTCGCCTTCCGTGATGTCGAGATTGATCGGCCGCAGGGACGGCACGTCGCCGCTGCGCGTGCGGTAGGTCTTCGCGAGATTGCGGATCTCGATCATGGAGCGAGGCGCGGACGCCTCGCTTTTCGGGATGACACGAAGATGTGCCATGGCCTGCGCCTGCCTGCTCACTGCGTCGCCTTGGGCAGGAACTCGCGGCTGTAGAACTGCTTCGGATCGTTCTTCGCCGCCGGGTCGAGGCCGCCGTATTCGATGAGCAGGTTGACCGTCTCGGCCATGTTGGCGTCGGAGACGTTGAACGGGCGCTGCCCCTTGGTCTCTTCCGTGCGGTAGAGCGGAATCGTCAGCTCGAAGCCCTCCTGCAGCGTGTCGGGCTTGCCGGCCTTCGGCAGCGCCTTCAGCACGGCCTGCGTCGCCTCGGCGGGCGCCTTCTCCGCGCCCTCGATCGCCTTGGTGGTGGCGTTCATGAAGCGGCGGACGAGATCGGCCTTCTCCTTCAGCGTGTCCTTGTGCGCGATGATGCCGGAGGAGACGAGGTTGACGCCGTAATCCGCGAACATGACCGGCGTGACGTTCTTGCCCGTCGCGTCCTTGATCTTCATGCTCTGGTCCATGACGTAGCCGAGCAGCACGTCGGCCTGGCCGTTGATGACCGCGTTGAGCTTCGTCTGCGCGTCGCCGGAGACGATGCGCATCTCGCTTTCCTTCAGCCCGGCCTTTTTAAGAAACAGCGGCCAGATCTGCGACATGGAATCGCCCGGCGTCGTCGCAACGATCTTGCCGCGCAGATCCTCGGCCTTGCGGATGTTCTTCTCGGAGAAGCCCATCGCCGACATGGGGTTCTTCTGCAGCAGCACGCCCGGAGACGTGACGGGAGCGCCCTTCACCGCAGCGCGGATCATGGTGGGAACGTCGGCGTAGGCGAAGTCCACCGTCTTGGCGGCGACCGCCTGCACGGTCACGGCCGAGCCGCGCCCTTCCTGGATCTCGAGATCGATGCCCTCGGCCGCGTAGAGGCCCTTCTCCTTGCCGTAGAAGAACGGCGCATGCTCGCCGTAGACGTACCAGTTGAGCATCAGCACGACCTTGTCGGCAGCCTGTGCCGGCAGGGTCGCGAAGGGAATGAGGGCCGTGGCGGCAAAAAGCGTAGCTTTCAGGAACGTACGTTTTCTCATGGACTTCCTCCGGTTGATGCTCCGCCCTTGTGATTTAAGCGGTTGCTGCGAAATCGTGCCGCTGGCTGGCGTGCCAGGGCACGGTGAAACGCTCGATGAGATCGATGATCCAGAACAGGATGACGCTGATAGAGGCCAGGATCACCAGCGCCGCGAACATGGTCGGCAGCTCGAAATTGCCGATGGAGCGCTGCAGCACGAAGCCGATGCCTGAATTGGCGCCCACGAACTCGCCGACCACGGCGCCGACGACGGCAAGCGTCACTGAGACCTTCAGTCCGGCGAAGATCGCCGGCAGCGCATAGGGCAGGCTCACCATGGTGAAGGATTGCAGGCGCGAGGCCTTCATGGAACGCACCAGATCGCGCATCTCGGGATCGAGGGACTTGAAGCCCTGGACGCCGGCGACCACGACCGGAAAGAAGCCGAGCAGGAAGGCCGAGATCACCTTGGGCGCCATGCCGAAGCCGAACCACACCACGAAGAGGGGCGCCACCGCGACCTTGGGGATCGACTGGGAGAAGACGAGCAGCGGATAGAGGTAGGATTCGACCGTGCGCGAGCCGGCGATGAGCATGGCGATCGGAATGCCGAACAGGGCCGAGAGGAGGAACCCGCCCAGGGTCGCCGTGGTCGTGGGGATCGCTTCCACCAGCAGCATGCCTCCCTCGTTCCAGAATGCCACCGCCACGTCTTTCGGCGGCGGCACCAGATAGGGCGGGATCCGGAAGATGCGCACCGCGAGATCCCAGAGGACGACCGTCAGGACCAGCAGCCCGAACGGCCTGATCCAGGCCGAGTTTAGCAGATTCTGGCTGGCGCGCGCGAGCTTCGACGGCATGGGCGTCATCCTCAAGGGCGTTTCCGACGGGTTCCTTCGGCGGCTTCGGCCGCTCTATGTAACCAACCGGTTAATTAGAGGCCCGGTTGTCGGACATGTCAAGCGCCGTTCGGGAAAAATCAGGCGCGCACGCCGGCGATCACGAAATCGACCACGTGGTCGATGCGCTCCTTCATGGCGGGCGCGGACAGAAGCTCCCGGCCGAACGCCACGGACAGGGTGTAGACGTTGGACAGGTAGAAGTAGCAAAGCCCGGCGATGGACACGTAGAGCTGGACCGGATCGATGCCGGGGCGAACGGCCCCGGTCTTCTCGCCGCGTTCGAGGATGATGCCGATGGTCTCGATCACCGGGGAGTTCATGGTGTGCACCTGCCCGGATTTTTTCAGGTGCTTCGCGCGATGCTGGTTCTCGGTGTTGAGCAGCATCATGAATTCGGGATGCTTCACGAAGTAGTTCCAGGTGAAGCGGACAAGCTCTTCCAGCGCCTGCAGCGGAGACAGCTCTTCCAGGTGCAGTTCCCGCTCCGCCGCGCGGATATGGTCGTAGGCCGCCTCGAGGGTTGCCAGGAACAGCGCCTCCTTGCTCCCGTAATAATAGTAGAGCATGCGCTTGTTGCTGCGGGCTGCCTCCGCGATCTGGTCGACCCGCGCGCCACCATAGCCGTGGCCGGCGAACTCCGCCGTCGCCGCGTCGAGGATCCGACGCTTCGTCGCCTCGGCGTCCCGAACGAATTGTCGGCTGCTGATGTCGGAGGCGCTCATGGAGATCCAGTTTCTTCGGTCCGGTTGCATCCGGCCTGACGGGCAGGCTCGGCCTTGTTACCTCAACCGCCGGCAAAACGGAACGGGCGCGTCACGTCTTGCCCCCGACCGGCAGGGCCGGCGGCAGATCCTCGCCCAGCGTCACGATCTTGCCGGGGTTGAGGATGTTCTGAGGATCGAGCGCCGCCTTCACGGTTCTCATCAGGTCGAGGGCGACCGGATCCTTGTAGCGCGCCAGCTCGTCGCGCTTGATGAGGCCGACCCCGTGCTCGGCGGCGATCGAGCCGTTCATGGCATGGACGATGTCGTGGACGATCCGGTTGAAACGCTCCCATTGCGCGAGGAAGACCTGCTTCTCCATGTCCACGGGCTGGCTCAGGTTGAAATGGATGTTGCCGTCGCCGAAATGGCCGAAGGCGCAGACGCGCACGCTCGGCAACGCCGCCTCGCAGGCCTGGCTTGCCGTCATGATGAAGTCCGCCACGTCCGAAACGGGCACGGACACGTCGTGCTTGATCGATCCACCCTCGAGCCCCTGCACGTCGGAGAGGCTTTCGCGCAAATGCCAGAGCGCCGCGTTCTGGGCCTCGCTCGCCGCGATGGTGGCATCCTCGACGATGCCGGCCTCGAAAGCCGCCTCCAGCACCTTTTCCATCTGCTCGCGCAGGTCGAGCTCGGGATCGGGCGAGGACAGCTCGATCAGGGCATAGGCGGCATGGTCCCCTTCAAGCGGACGAATTGCGCCGGGGGCATGTTTGAGCACGATCTCGAGGGCGAAGCGCGGCATGAACTCGAAGGCCGTCAGCTCGTCGCCGGCGCGCTGGCGCAGGCTCTCGAAGAGGTCGAGCGCCGCATGGGGAGACGCGCAGCCGACGAAGGCGACCACCTGCGTCTTGGGCCGCGGAAACAGCTTCAGCACCGCGGCGGTGATAATGCCGAGCGTCCCTTCCGACCCGATGAAGAGATTCTTCAGGTCGTAGCCCATATTGTCCTTGCGCAAACCCTTGAGACCGTTCCAGATCCGCCCGTCTGCCAGAACTACTTCGAGCCCGAGAACGAGGTCGCGGGTATTGCCGTAGCGCAGCACATTCACGCCGCCCGCATTGGTCGCGATGTTGCCGCCGATCCGGCAGGAGCCCTCAGAGGCGAGCGACAGGGGGAAGATGCAATCCACCGCCCTAGCCGCATCCTGGACGCTCTTCAGGATACAGCCGGCTTCGGCGGTGATGGTGGCGTTGAAGGCGTTGACCTCGCGGATGCGGTCGAGCCGCGCCAGGGACAGCACGACGCCCCGATGCGGTACGCCTCCCCCGACGAGGCCGGTATTGCCGCCCTGCGGCACGATGGCGACGCCCGCCTTCGCGCATTCCCGGACGACGAAGGCGACCTCCTCCGTGCTGCCCGGACGGACGACCGCCATGGCGGTGCCGCGGTAGAGCTTCCGCTCCTCGACGAGATAGCCCGCCATGTCGGCGGGATCGACGATCACATGCTTGGCCCCCAGACGTGCGCGGAGCACATCCAGGAGACCGCTATCGAACTCAACCATCGAGATCACAGGCGCCTTCATGCCGCCGGGCTTCCGGCCCGAACGGCTTGGCCGATCACATTACGCGGCAGCCGCCTGCTGTCGAGCGGTCATTTCGGCGGCGAGCAGCGCCCGCGCCGCCTCCTTGATCTCGCCATGGATCGCCGGATCGGCCTCCATGAGCAAGGGCAGGATCGGACCCATATCGGCGACGCCGGAGAGCGAGACCGCCGTGTGCAGGACGCGGATGGCGTTATGGCGCTCGCGGATGGCCTCGAGCGGCAGGAACACCTCGAGCAGGCGCTTGGCCTCCGCCTCGTCGCCGCGCTTCAACGCGTGCAGATAGGACATCGACAGATGCGGCGCGATGCAGACGCAACCGGCCGTGAAGCCGGCGAGCTTGAAATGCGTGAGATGCGGGAAGGCCGGCGGCTCGCCGAAGCCGCTGACGATGCGCTCCGCACCGACCGCATCGATGAGTTCCTGCAGATAGGCATCCTGCTTCAGGTCGTTGCGCGGCACGGCATATTTGATGCCGAAGACGGCGCCCTGCTCCACCAGTCGCCCGATGGCCTTGGCGGGCACGTAGCCGTCGGTCTTGATGTAGACGATCAGCGGCACGCCGGAGCGGTCGACAAAATCCTGCAGCCCGCGCACCACGCCGTCCGGCGTCTGCGGCGCGATCATCGGCAGCGCCATGGCGACGGGGTAGCGGCGCTGCTTGAGGATCGCCGCTTCGTCGACGAGCTTGCCCCAGTCCGGACCGACGGAGGGAATGAGCCATGTGTTGTCGGCCGCCGATTCCTCGAGGCTGTCGAGCCAGTCGGCGAAACGCGACACGGGCCAGTTATGGACATTGGCATTGCCGCCATAGAGCAGCGTCGAGACGCCGCCGGCTTCGAGATGGCGGATCAGCTTCGCATTGCCTTCCCGGCTGACCTCGAAGTCGGGCGTCAGGGCGAAGGGCGGAACGGCCAGAACGGAGCGGGCGAGTTCGGAGGTTTCGATCTTTGTCAGCATGATATGTCTCGCTTAATTGATGGCTGTTCTGGGTTGGCCGCTCGATCACTCGCTCGGCTGTGCAATCGGTACGCGGCCGGTCACTGGCCGATTTGGATGCCGACGGTCTTCACGACCTCCGACCATTTCTGCCGCTCGGCCTGAATGTACTCGGCGAATTGCTTCGGGGTCATCGGCGCCGGTGTCGAGGCCAGTTCGGCGGCCTTCTTCTGGACCTCTGGCTTTTCGAGAATGGCCTTCACGTCGGCCGCGATGGTGTCGACGATGGCCTGCGGCGTGCCTGCGGGCGCCCACAATCCGTTCCATGAGGTCGCGTCGAAGCCGGTCAGCGTCTCGCCCACGGTCGGGATCTCCGGCGCCTGCGGGCTGCGCTCGGTGCTGGTGACGGCAAGGGCGCGCACGGTGCCGCCCTGCGCCTGGGGCCAGGCAATGGTCATGTTGTCGAAGGCGAGATCGATATGCCCGCCGATCAGGCCGTTGACGATGTCCTGCGAGCTGCGGAACGGCACATGGGTCATCTTCGCGCCGGTCTTGAGCTGGAACAGCTCGGCGGCGAGATGCTGCGACGTTCCCGCGCCCGACGATCCATAGTTCAGCTTGCCGGGATTCTGCTTCGCGTATTCGACGAACTCGGCGAAGGTCTTGACCGGGATCTTGGGGTTCACCACCAGCAGGTTGGGAAGCTTGGCGAGGCCGGTAATCGGCACGAAATCCTTTTCCGTGTCGTGCGGCAGGTTCTTGTAGAGGAACGGGTTAATGGCGTGAGAGCTCACCGTGCCGACGAGAAGGGTATACCCGTCCGGCGCGGCCTTGGCGACGGCGGTCGTTCCGATATTGCCGCCGGCACCGGGACGGTTCTCGATCACGAAGGGCTTGCCGTATTTGGCCTGAAGCTGCTCGGCGACGATGCGGGCGAAGAGATCCGTCGTGCCTCCGGCGCCGAAGGGGACGATGATCGTCACCTGCTTCTGCGGCCACGCCGGGGCCTGGGCCTGGGCCGCGCCGACGCCGAGGAGACAGGACAGGCCGATGGCCGCAAGAATTGCCTTCATATGAAAACCTCCCTGAATCCGTTTGTCGTTGAGTTCGGCGCTGGAACAGCGGCACAGGTCTTGTATGGCAACATACAAATTTTGACAAGCCGATCCGCCTGAGTCAAACTCTGTCGGCGTCGAGCGTCTTTCCACCAGGAGATGGGCCCCTAGGACCGATTTCTTTTGACTTCCCGGACCGTGGCAAGTAGTGAGACATACGACAAGTTGGCCGTCCGGATCGGACATCCGTCCGTAACGATCGGCCTGCGCTCAGGAACCCCGGGCAGGCCTGACGAACCACTTTCGAAGGATCGGGAGCGGCGGCGGGCGGATCCCGAATTTCAGCGCCTTGCAAGAGGCACGCAACAGCTCGATGACCGAAAGCACCTTCCTCTCCGGCCTGTCCCTCAACACCGTCGCCCGCAAACGCAATCTGGTGAGCGATCTGGCAGAAGCGATCTCCCGCGAGATCGCCGAAGGACGGCTGCAGGCGGGAGACCGGCTGCCGACGGAAGCCGAGCTCGCAGCAGCCGCAGGCGTGAGCCGGACGGTGGTGCGCGAGGCCGTGGCCGCGCTCAAGGCCGCCAAGCTCGTTCAGACCCGCCAGGGCGCAGGCGCCTTCGTGCTGCCGCCGCCGCCGAAATCGGATTTCTTCGCCTCCCTCAGCAGCGGCGAGGTCGACGACATTCTCGCGATGCTCGAACTGCGCTTGGCCGTTGAGGTGGAAGCCGCTTCGCTCGCTGCGGTGCGCCGCACGGATGAAGAAATGGCCGCGCTCGACCGCGCGCTCGAAAACATCGTCCGAGGCGAGGATTACGGCATCGCGGCGGATCTCGAATTTCACCGCATTCTCGCGGCCGCAACCAAGAATCCGTATTTCGTGCGCTTCCTGAACTTCCTCGGCGAGTTCGCGGTCCCGCGCGGTCACATCGCGCGCCAGGTGGGCGAGGATCAAGGGCATCGGGATTATCTCGCCGTGATCGAGCGCGAGCACCGGGCGATCCGCGACGCCATCGCCATGAGCGACTCGAACCTCTCTGCGGCGATGATGCGCGCCCATCTCGCCAACAGCCGCAACCGCTACTCGGCGCGCATCACGCAGAATTCCGCGAAGCCTGCACTCAGGACGCCCAAGCTGCGCTCCGCCGCGAAAGCCTGACGGCAGATCGCGGTCGCCAGGCGCCCGTGCGCACTTGACAGGCCCTCCCAAAACGGCGACCAATTTCTAAATTTGTATGATATATGGCTTTTGCGCCGGGTCGCGCAGGGAGAGAGACGGTCATGACGAAGCGGTCGCCTGAGCAGTTGAGAAGTTACCGCTGGTTCGGCGTAACCGATCTGCGGTCCTTCGGGCACCGGTCCCGCACGCTGCAAATGGGCTATGCGCGGGAAGATTTCATGGGCAAGCCCGTGATCGCGATAATCAATACCTGGAGCGACATCAACCCCTGCCACGCGCATTTCCGCGTGCGCGTCGAGGATGTGAAGCGCGGCGTATGGCAGGCGGGCGGCTTTCCCATCGAGCTGCCGGCGCTGTCCCTGTCGGAGAACTTCGTCAAGCCGACCACCATGCTTTACCGCAACCTCCTCGCGCTCGAGGTGGAGGAATTGCTGCGCTCGCATCCGATCGACGGGGCGGTGCTCATGGGCGGCTGCGACAAGACCACCCCCGCGACCGTGATGGGCGCGATCAGCATGAACCTGCCGATGATCTTCATGCCGGCCGGCCCCATGATCCGCGGCCACCATGGCGGCACGATCCTCGGCTCGGGCTCGGACATCTGGAAATATTGGGCCGAGAAGGAAGCCGGCACGATCACGAACCAGCAATGGAACGACATGGAAGCAGGCATCGCGCGCTCGCCCGGCACCTGCATGACCATGGGCACCGCCTCGACCATGACGTCCATCGTCGAGACCCTGGGCCTAAGCCTGCCGGGAGCCGCCTCGATTCCGGCCGTCGATGCCGCTCACCCGCGCATGGCGAGCCTCACCGGCCGTCGGATCGTCGACATGGTGTGGGACGATCTGAAACCCAGCGACATCCTCACGCGGCGCTCGTTCGAGAACGCGCTCATGGTTCACAACGCGCTTGCCGGCTCGACGAACGCGATGATCCATCTCGTGGCGATGGCAGGGCGCGCCGGCATCGAGGTCAACTTGCAGGATTTCGACGATTTCGCGCAGAAGGTGCCGGTGATCGCCAACCTGCGCCCCTCGGGCGAATGGCTGATGGAGGATTTCCACATCGCCGGCGGCATCCGCGGCCTGCTCTCGCGCCTCGAGCCCCTGCTCCATCTCGACGAGCGCACGGTGGTCGGAACGCTGCGCGACGCGCTCGAAGGCGCCGCTGTCTACAACGACGACGTGATCCGCCCGCTCGACAAGCCGATCGCGGCCTCCGGCGGCACGGCGATCCTGCGCGGCAACCTCGCGCCGAACGGCTGCGTGATCAAGCCGCCGGCAGCGGAAGCGCGCCTTTTACAGCACACAGGCCCGGCTATCGTGTTCGACACCTATGACGAGATGACGAAGGCCGTGAACGATCTCGATCTCGACGTCACGCCCGATCACATCATGGTGTTGCGCAATGCCGGTCCCATCGGCGGGCCGGGCATGCCGGAATGGGGCATGCTGCCGATTCCGAAGAAGCTCCTGAAACAGGGCGTGCGCGACATGCTGCGCATCTCCGATGCACGCATGAGCGGCACCAGCTACGGCGCCTGCATCCTGCACGTCTCGCCCGAAGCCCATATCGGCGGCCCGCTCGCCGCGGTGCGCACCGGCGATCTCATCACCGTCGACGTGCCGAAACGCTCGATCCATCTCCATGTGAGCGACGAGCAGATCGCGGATCGCCTGCGCACCTGGTCGCCGCCGCCGCGCGATTATCCGCGCGGCTACAACAAGCTCTTCGCCCAGCATATCCGACAGGCCCACGAGGGCTGCGACTTCGACTTCCTCGAAGGATCCGGCGGCGTGCCGGAGCCCGAGATTCACTAGCTCTTCCCAACTGCCGGCAGCAAGGCCATAGCGCGGCGCTGCCGGCATTTTTGCGGTCCGCTCATGAGCATCCAGAAAAGCACCTTCGGTTCCATCGACGGCCAGCCCGTCGAAGCCTTCGAGATCGAGAACGGCGCGATCCGTGCGACGGTCATCACCTATGCCGCAGCCCTGAGCCGCCTCTTCGTCCCCGACCGCGAAGGACGCCTGGCCGACATCGTGCTCGGCTACGACGACGTGGAATCCTACGTCAGGAACCGCGGCTCCGCCGGCGCGATCTGCGGGCGCTATGCCAATCGCATTGCTGACGCGACATTCACCCTCGACGGACAGAGTTATTCGCTCTCGACCAACGAGCCGCCCAATCACATCCACGGCGGCTTTGCCAGCTTCAGCAAACGGCTCTGGAGCGGCGAAGCCGACACGGCGAACAACGCCGTCCGTCTGACCTTGAACCGGCCCGACGGCGACGAGGGCTATCCAGGCGCCGTCGCCGCTTCCGTCACCTACAGGCTGACGGAGGATGCTGCGCTCGAAATCGTCATGGAAGCGACGACCGACCGGCCGACCGTCATGAACATGGCCTATCACGGCTACTGGAATCTCGGCGGCCACGAGAGCGGCCACATCCGCGACCAGCTCCTTCTCATCGACGCCAATCGCTACACCCCGGTCGGCCCCGGCAAGATCCCGACCGGCGAGCTGGCATCCGTCGCGGGCACGGCTTTCGATTTCCGGTCATCGCGTCCCATCGGCGCCATGATCGACGATCATGCGCAGTTGCCCGATGCCGGCTACGACCACAATTTCTGCCTCGACGGCGATAGCGGACCCCTGCACCGCGCCGCACGCGCCCTCGATCCGGTCTCGGGCCGAGGACTGGAGATCTGGACAAACCAGCCGGGCGTCCAGTTCTACACCGCCAATCATTTCGGCAAGGCTCCGGCCACTGGAAAGGGCGGCGCCCGATACGACAAGCATGCCGGCTTTGCGCTCGAGACGCAGAACTATCCGAACGCGCCGAACATTTCGCATTTCCCCTCGGCCGTGCTGCGTCCGGGCGAAACCTATCGCCATGCGATGCGCATTCCGTTCTTCGGCGTGGAGCCGTCGCGCCTGCGCTGATCAGCCGGCCTTCTTCACACATTCCTGCTGCGCGGCCGTCTCGAGATCGTCGGGCGCCGAAACGCTCGCCGCACGGGCCCAGCCTTCGGCCCGGCGCTGATGATTGAGCAGGTAGAGTACCGACCCGATCACCACAAGCGCACCGGCCAGCACATGCAGCTTCGGCTCGTCGCCGAACACGAAAAGCCCCACCGGGATAGCCCAGACCAGCTTGGTGTATTGCATGGGCGCGACGCTGGAGGCCGGAGCCCGGCGCAAGGCCTCGATCATGAGGAATTGCGCCGACACCATCACGAGACCCGAGACGACGACGAGGCCGACATCGCTCCAGGCGGGAGCATGGCTCAGGAACACGCCCGGAAGGCTCGCCGCGAGCTGTCCCGCCATCACGGCGGCCACCATGATTGCACGGTTTTCCTGTGAGCCGATCGAGCGCATGATCAGGACGACGCCGGCGCCGACGAAGACGTTCATGAAGGCGGCCAGATGTCCGAGGGACAGCGCGCCATGTCCCGGCTGCACCATGATCAGGATGCCCGCAAAGCCGATCAGGATGGCGATCGAGCGGGCGAGCCCCGTGCGTTCGCCGAGGAGCCAGGCGGCCGCGACAGTGACGACGAGGGGCGAGCCGAAGGTGATCGCATAGACGTCGGCAAGCGGCAGGAGCGAGAAGGCGTAGAAGCCAGACACGGTCCCGACACCGGCGAGAAAGCCCCGGCCGATCAGCATCTTCGGATTTCGGATCGCAGAGAACCGATAGGCTCTGTCGCGCCAGATGACGAAGCCCACCACGATGCAGGCGACGCTCGCCTGCATGGCGATGATCTGGAAGATGGGGTAGCGGGTGGAAAGCAGCTTCACGAGGGTGTCGCTGGCCGCAAACAAGGCGTTTGCGCCAATCGCCAAGAGAACGCCTGTCAGCTGGAGCACGAGCGGATCCCACCTGGACGCGAGACCGCGCGAGGCGAATCCCGTCTTATTTGCCTGTCATCATACAGAGTTTTCGCCGCATCAAAATTCCCGGAATGCATGGCTGGGAAGCGTTCGGGGCCGGTTCGTCGTCGAGCCGAATTCCAACAGCGTTTCCGCTAGGGAAGAATTACGCGCGGGCTTGGGTGCTGACCGAGCAAGGTTTCATCAGTTATCCTGGTCGGACTTGCGATAGAACGACCAAACAAAAGTGCTTATCAACAGAGCCGTCACGAGGGTGGAGAGAATGGCACTCGCCAGGTAGGCATCGCCGCAGCCCTCGCGCCGCGCCATTTCCACGAGCTGATGCGGGAACAGGTTCTCCTGAATCGACATTGCGGCGAGGGTTCCCACCCCGAGCCCGGCCGGGAGAGAGAACCAGCGGCCGAAACCGGGGCCCGCAATGGTGATGGCCGCGACACCCAATCCGATCAGGACAGGAAACGACAGAATCTCGTTCAGCAGATCGCGCCACAATCCGGCGTGCATCGGCCAGCCGATTCTTCCCTCGCCCAGAACCTTGTCGCAGACTTCGGCCAGCGCCGGAGAGGCCATCAGGCCTATGGCGATGCCAGCGAGAAACAACGGCGTGAGAAAAGCGAAAAGGCGGCCCATGGGCCGCCTTAGTAACATTATTCGGCGTAAAATGTAACCTTATTCGCTAAGCGGCAATCAAGGCCTGCGGTGCGGCGGAGCGGACGTCCGAATCCACGTGGCTCTCGAAGCGCTTGAAGTTCTCGTTGAACATGTCGATCAGGCGCTTGGCGGTCTCGGCGAACTCGGCCTTGTTCTGCCAGGTCTTGACCGGATAGAGGATGTGCGGCTCGACGCCGGGCACCGAGGTCGGCACCGCGAAGCCGAAATAGGGATCGCGGCGGAAATCGGCGCGGGAGAGCGAGCCGTCGAGCGCCGCCGTCAGCAGGCGGCGGGTGACGCGGATCGGCATGCGCCGGCCGACACCGTACTTGCCGCCGGTCCAGCCGGTGTTGACGAGCCAGCAATCCACATGGTGCTTGGCGATGAGATCGCGCAGCAGGTTGCCGTAGACCGACGGATGGCGCGGCATGAAGGGCGCGCCGAAGCAGGTGGAGAAGGTTGCTTCCGGATCCTTCACGCCCTTCTCCGTGCCCGCCACCTTCGCGGTGTAGCCGGAGAGGAAGTGATACATGGCTTCCGCCGGCGTCAGCTTGGCGATGGGCGGCAGCACGCCGAAGGCATCGCAGGTGAGCATCACGATGTTCTTCGGGATGCCGGCGCGGCCGGTGGCGCTGGCATTGGGAATGAAGTCGAGCGGATAGGCGCAGCGCGTGTTCTCCGTCTTCGACGCATCGTCAAAATCGGGAATGCGGGTGATCGGGTCGATCGCCACGTTTTCCAGCACCGTGCCGAAGCGCTCGGTGGTGGCGAAGATCTCCGGCTCCGCCTCGCGGGAAAGACGGATGGTCTTGGCGTAGCAGCCGCCCTCGAAATTGAACACGCCTTTCGGGCCCCAGCCGTGCTCGTCGTCGCCGAGCAGGACGCGGTTCGGGTCGGCGGAGAGCGTCGTCTTGCCGGTGCCAGAGAGGCCGAAGAACACGGCCACGTCGCTCTTGTCGCCCACATTGGCGGAGCAATGCATGGGCATGATGTTCTGCGCCGGCAGCACGTAGTTGAGATAGGTGAAGACCGACTTCTTCATCTCGCCCGCATAGGACGTGCCGCCGATCAGCACGATCTTGCGCTTGAAATCGCAGGCGATGACCGTCTCCGTGCGGCAGCCGTGCCGGGCCGGGTCCGCCTTGAAGGAGGGCAGGTCGATGATGGTGAGCCCGGGCACGTAATCGGCAAGCTCCCCCTTCTCGGGGCGGATGAGCAGGTTGCGGATGAAGAGCGAATGCCAAGCATATTCCGTGAAGACCCGGGCCTTGACCCGGTGGGCCGGATCGGCGCCGCCGTAGAGATCCTGCGCGAACAGCTCCTTGCCCTCGGCATGGGCGAGAAAGTCGGCCAGCAGGGCGTCGAAATGGCCGGGGGTGATCGAGCCGTTGTTGTCCCACCAGACGGTGCTTTCCGTGGTCTCGTCGCGCACCACGAACTTGTCCTTGGGCGAACGGCCCGTATGCACGCCGGTCTCGGCCAGAAGCGCACCGCCCTGCACAAGCTTGGTCTCGCCCCGGGTGAGGGAATGCTCGTAGAGCGCGGGCGCCTCGAGATTCCAGTAGACCCGCTTGAGGTTGCGAAGGCCGGAGGCCTCAGAGCCCTGTGCGCTGTTGAACACGCCGATATTTTCCACGGAAGACTTCTCCTGATTGCCGGTCATCGCGCGGCCGGATGGGCCGCCGTCCGATGGTCGTCAGATGGGGTGGGCCAAACAATTCGGGCAAAACTTTGCCGTCACGCTTGAACATGGAACCTTCTTTAGGTCAGCTGCCGATCCGGTCAACTCAAGCCGTTTCATCGCATTCTATTTTCGCGGAAACCAGACTTCAATCCGGCTCATTCTCCCGAATTTTCAGGATTTTGGAGAGTTCTTTCGTATGATGGCGTTCTTCCGCTAGGGAAGACGCTGAGCCGGATGCCCGCCCCCGCTAAGCGGCGCGACCGATGTTCAGCGGCGGTTGAATTGCCGCCCCTTGGACACCACGTCAGCCTCGCCCCCTGGTCCTTCTCCTGGGCGAAACCATATTTGTGCCACGAGAAAGGCGCAGTTGGGGACATTTTAGGGCCTTCTGCGTTGTCAGACGGGACGAAAACGCCGACATTCGTCCGTGCTTAAGCTAAGGAAGAGTTCATGCCAACGATCGCCCTCGTCGATGACGATCGCAATATCCTGACCTCTGTATCCATCGCCCTCGAGGCGGAGGGGTACCGCATTCAGACCTATACGGACGGGGCCTCGGCCCTGGACGGGCTCAAGCACGCTCCGCCGGATCTCGCCATCTTCGACATCAAGATGCCGCGCATGGACGGCATGGAGCTCCTGCGCCGCCTGCGCCAGAAATCGGACCTGCCGGTGATCTTCCTGACCTCGAAGGATGAGGAGATCGACGAGTTGTTCGGCCTCAAGATGGGCGCCGACGACTTCATCCGGAAGCCGTTCTCCCAGCGTCTCCTGGTCGAGCGTGTGAAGGCCGTTCTGCGCCGTTTCGCGCCCAAGGACCAGACCGCTCCCAAGGAGGCCGACCCGAAGGCGCTCGAACGCGGGCAGCTCAAGATGGATCCGGAGCGCCATGCATGCACCTGGAAGGGCGAACCGGTCACCCTGACCGTGACGGAGTTCCTGATCCTGCAGGCGCTCGCCACGCGCCCGGGGGTGGTGAAAAGCCGCAACGCCCTGATGGATGCGGCCTATGACGACCAGGTCTATGTGGATGACCGGACCATCGACAGCCACATCAAGCGCCTGCGCAAGAAGTTCAAGTCGGTTGACCAGAGTTTCGAAATGATCGAGACCCTCTACGGCGTGGGCTACCGCTTCAAGGAAGCCTGACGCTTTTGAAGGCGCAAGCAACCTGGAAGGACTGCCATGGTCCGGTGCCTCGCATCGGCCCATGCGTGAACGAGCGGTATGAAGGCTGAGCCCATCCACGCCGACGCGACATTCGACGACCCGCCGGCTCCCCGGAGCGCTCTTGAGCGGCTGAAGCATTTCGGCCGCATGATCGTCCAGCGCGGCTCGTCGAGCCTGACCCGCCGCATCGTCGTGCTCAACCTCGCCGGCCTCGTCGCGCTCCTCGTCGGCTTCCTCTACCTCAACCAGTTCCGCGAGGGGCTGATCGAAGCCCGCGTGCAGAGCCTTCTGACCCAGGGCGAGATCATCGCGGGCGCCATCGCCGGCTCGGCGACGGTCGAGACCAACACCATCACCATCGATCCGGACCAGCTGCTTCAGATGCAGGCCGGCGAAACGGAACGGTTCACCGACGAATCCTTCTCGTCGCTCGAATTCTCGATCAACCCCGAGCGGGTCGCGCCCCTGCTGCGCCGGCTGGTGACGCCCACCAAGACCCGCGCCCGGATCTTCGACAGGGACGGCCTGCTGCTGCTCGATTCCCGGTCATTCTATTCCCGCGGCGACATCCTGCGCATGGAGCTGCCGCCGGTCGCGAATGTGGAAGACACCACCAGCGTGATGGAGCGGACCTGGAACAGCATCCGCAAGATGTTCCGGCGCACCAAGCGTCCGGTGCTCGAGGAGGCCGGCCCCGCCAACGGCAAGTCTCTGCCGGAAGTGCAGCAGGCCTTTGCCGGCCAGCAATCGAGCGTGGTGCGCGTCAACACCCGGGGCGAGACCATCGTCTCGGTGGCTGTGCCGATCCAGCGCTTCCGCGCGGTCCAGGGCGCGCTTCTGCTCTCGACCCAGGAAGGCGATATCGACGCCATCATCGCCTCCGAGCGCTTCGCCCTGCTGCAGGTCTTCCTGGTGGCGGCCGTGGTCATGATCGTCCTGTCCCTGTTTCTCGCCGGCGCCATTGCCGGCCCGGTCCGCCGCCTGGCGGAGGCCGCCGAACGGGTGCGCTGGGGAACGAAGTCGCGCCAGGAGATCCCCGACTTCACCGGCCGCGCCGACGAGATCGGCCATCTGTCAGGCGCGCTTCGCGACATGACGAAGGCGCTCTACAACCGCATCGACGCCATCGAGAGCTTCGCCGCGGACGTGGCGCACGAGCTGAAGAACCCGCTGACCTCGCTGCGCAGCGCGGTCGAGACCCTGCCGCTCGCCCGCAGCGACGACTCGCGCCAGCGGCTGTTATCCATCATTCAGCATGACGTGAAGCGCCTCGACCGGCTGATCAGCGACATCTCGGACGCCTCGCGCCTCGATGCGGAGCTCGCCCGCGCCGATGCGGAGCCCGTGGACATGGTCCGCCTGCTCGAGGCTGTGGTCTCCGTCGCCAACGAGCGCCGCCAGGAGCACGAACCGCTCATCACCCTCAACATCGACCGGCAGGCGCATGGCCGGGATGCCTTCCTGGTCCTCGGCCACGACAGCCGCCTAGGCCAGATCTTCAACAACCTGATCGACAACGCGCGCTCCTTCTCCCCGCCCGACGAGACGGTGCGGGTGTCGATCCGGCGCCGCAAGAACGAGGTCGAGATCCTCGTGGAGGACAGCGGGCCCGGCATCGAGCCCGACGCCCTCGACCGGATCTTCGAGCGTTTCTACACCGACCGGCCCGAGCAGGGCTTCGGCCAGAATTCGGGTCTCGGCCTGTCGATCTCGCGGCAGATCATCGAGGCCCATCGCGGCTCGATCCGCGCCGAGAACCGGCTCGGCTCCCCCGACGAGACCGGCGAGCCCCGGCGCCTCGGCGCCCGCTTCGTCATCCGCCTGCCCATCGAAGGGGCGAAGGCCAAGAAGGATCAGGACAGGAAGGACCAGGAGAAGAAGGACAAGGCCAGGCGCGAGCCGGGGAAGAGGGAAGCGTGATCGCGATTGAGACCATCCATGCCGGCTGCGTGCTCGTCGGCGAGGCGGGACTCCTGATCCGCGGTCCCTCGGGATCGGGCAAGTCGACGCTCGCCCGCGAGGTGATCGCCCGGGCCAGCGAGACGGGCCGCTTCGGACGCCTCGTCAGCGACGACCGCACCCGCATCGAAGGACGCCACGGCCGGCTCCTCGCGCGTCCGGTGGATCCGCTCGGCGGCTGCATCGAGATCCACGGCCTCGGCATCGTCCGGCAATCCTTCGAAGCCGCCGCCATCGTCCGCCTGGCGATCGATCTGTGCGACGACCCCGACCGCTATCCCGAAAACCGCGACAAGCATATTGTCCTATGCGGCGTCATGGTCCCTCGCCTTCGCCTGCAGGCCGGGGCAATCTCGGCTGACATCGCCCTGGGCTGCCTGAGTGGTGTTTGCGACACGGTCGTGACACTGTGATGAACTTTTCCTCTCAATGCTCTTGCGCTTGGCTTCGCGGTGCACAAAATAGCGGCTCCGCTCTTGGAGCGTTCGGACCTGTAACATTATGATTGGAATGGTGCTCGTCACCCACGGGCAGCTCGCGACGGAATTCAAGGCGGCGCTGGAGCATGTGGTGGGGCCTCAGGAGCAGCTTGAAACGATCACGATCGGCCCAGACGACGACATGGAGACACGGCGCAAGGACATCATGGCCGCCGTGTGCCGTGTCAATTCGGGTCAAGGGGTTGTCGTTCTCACGGACATGTTCGGCGGCACGCCCTCGAACCTGGCCCTCTCCTGCATGAACGGCGGCTCCGTCGAGGTGGTCGCCGGCATCAACCTGCCCATGCTGATCAAGCTCGCCAGCGTGCGCGACGAAGAACCGCTGTCCGACGCGGTGTCCCATGCCCAGGAGGCGGGGCGCAAATACATCAACATCGCGTCGCGCGTTCTCTCGGGAAAATGACCACCATGGATCGGCCTCTCGATCAGGACTGCCCGCCCCTTGCCGTGCCCGAGGGCGTCCTGGTCCGGGAGCTGCCGATCATCAACCGCCGTGGCCTGCACGCCCGCGCCTCCGCCAAGTTCGTCCAGACCGTCGAGCGCTTCAACGCGGAGGTGACGGTGACCCGCTGCGGCGAGACCGTGGGCGGACGCTCCATCATGGGCCTGCTCACCCTCGGCGCCGCACAGGGCACCTCCATCACGGTCACCGCCAAGGGCCCGGACGCCACCATCTGCCTCCAGGCCATCCACGACCTCCTCGCCAACCGGTTCGGCGAGGACGAGTAAGTCCACAAAGTCTCCTGAGCCCGTCATCACCGGCCTTTAGCCGGTGATCTCGATCCGAAAAGCGCGGCGCTTCGCCTTATCGGGATGGCCGGGACGAGCCCGGCCATGACGGGAAGAGGTGTTGGTGTTCGCCCGCCTCAACGAAACATATAAAGACATCTTTATATCTTGATTGCCTCTCCCCGCGAGCTCTGGTAGAGACTGCGCCAACTCAACCGAACGGGTGAAAGAGAGGCCACCATGGCACAGGATTACATCGTCAAAGACATCAGCCTTGCCGATTTCGGCCGCAAGGAGATTTCGATCGCCGAGACCGAGATGCCCGGCCTGATGGCCGTCCGCGAGGAATATGGCCCGAAGCAGCCGCTCAAGGGCGCCCGCATCGCCGGCTCGCTGCACATGACCATCCAGACCGCAGTGCTGATCGAGACCTTGAAGGCTCTCGGCGCCGATGTCCGCTGGGTCTCCTGCAACATCTATTCGACCCAGGACCATGCCGCCGCGGCCATCGCCGCCGCCGGCATTCCGGTCTTCGCCTATAAGGGCGAGACGCTGACCGAGTACTGGGACTACACTGCCAAGCTGTTCGACTGGCATGGCGGCGGCGTGCCGAACATGATCCTCGACGACGGCGGCGACGCCACCATGCTCGTTCATCTCGGCCTGCGCGCCGAGCAGGGCGACGTGGCCTTCCTCGACAAGCCCGGCGCCGAGGAAGAGGAAGTCCTCTTCGCGCTCATCAGGCGCCTGCTCAAGGAAAAGCCGAAGGGCTGGTTCGCCGAAGTCGCCGCCTCGATCAAGGGCGTGTCGGAAGAGACCACCACGGGCGTCCACCGCCTCTACATCATGGCCAAGGAGGGCAAGCTCCTCTTCCCGGCGATCAACGTCAACGACTCGGTCACCAAGTCGAAGTTCGACAACCTCTATGGCTGCCGCGAGTCGCTCGTCGACGGCATCCGCCGCGGCACGGACGTGATGATGGCCGGCAAGGTCGCCATGGTCGCGGGCTTCGGCGACGTGGGCAAGGGCTCCGCCGCCTCGCTCCGTCAGGCCGGCTGCCGCGTGCTCGTCTCGGAAGTCGACCCGATCTGCGCTCTGCAGGCCGCGATGGAAGGCTATGAGGTCACGACCATGGAGGACGCGGCTCCCCGCGCCGACATCTTCGTCACCGCCACCGGCAACAAGGACGTCATCACCCTCGACCACATGCGGGCGATGAAGGACCGGGCCATCGTCTGCAACATCGGCCACTTCGACAACGAGATCCAGGTCGCTGGCCTGAAGAACCTCAAGTGGACCAACATCAAGCCGCAGGTCGACGAGATCACCTTCGCGGACGGCCACCGCATCATCCTGCTCTCGGAGGGCCGCCTCGTGAACCTCGGCAACGCCATGGGTCACCCGTCCTTCGTGATGTCGGCCTCGTTCACCAACCAGACGCTCGCCCAGATCGAGCTCTGGAACAATGCCGGCAAGTACGAGAAGAATGTCTACACCCTGCCCAAGCACCTGGACGAGAAGGTCGCCTCGCTGCATCTCGAAAAGATCGGCGTGAAGCTCACCAAGCTGCGTCCCGACCAGGCGTCCTATATCGGCGTCTCCGAGAAGGGCCCGTTCAAGCCGGATCACTACCGCTACTGATCGGCTCCTTCCTGAGCCGCTCCTCGAAAGCCCGGCTCCGGCCGGGCTTTTTTTGTCCGTCTGCGAGAGCATTTCCGGACTAAAAATGGGGACCATTTTCGGGTTCGATTCTCTCCCGAATCGCCCGCTGTCGCACCGACACGTGTGTGTCACAAATGCAATATGGTTCGACGAATTGCGCACAGGTTCTCCAAAGGAAGTTTAAGCGGGTGTTAACCCCCTTTCTGGCGGAGTCGGGGGTGGTCTAGAGTGAACGCGAATCGACCGGCCTGTGCTTCGGCCACATACCTGTGCCGGCAGTTCCGTTCATGCGTAGACGGGTGGCCTCTGTGGCGTCGGAGGACGTGGCGGGGGATGGCTCGAACTTGGCCCTTTGTCGGCCACAGGAAGAAAGGGCAGCACGGCATGGCCGCGCAAGGGGAGCGTCAGGAGAGCGGAAAGGACGGGAGATTCTCTCCCGCCGGCTCGGGCCGCATATCCCTCTCCCTGTTGCTGCTTGCCGGAACGTCCCAGGCCGCGCTCGCCGACGACCTGCTGCTTCCGTTTGCCGAGACAGCCTCCGATCTCCTCGGCCTCCTGCGCCGCTTCGATCTGCACAACGCCGTCTATTTCGGCCTGTTCATGGGCCTGGTCGCCTTCTCGACCACCACCTCCCTGCTGCTGATGTACGAGCGCCGGCGCGCCGGGCGAGCCGAGCGCCGGCTCCGCAACGAACTCGCGGCCCTGCACGGCGCCGACGACCTCGCCGCCCTGCTGATGGGCTCCGAGCGGCAGCTGCTCGTGAGCTGGAACGGACGCGACGGAGAGCCGCGCTTCCAGGGCGATCCCACCATCGTCGGCGAGAACGCCCCTGCCCAGCGGGCGCTTGCCTTCGGCACCTGGCTTGGTCCCGCCGATGCCGCCGCCGTGGAGAGCGCCCTCGAGCAGCTCAGGGAGCGCGGCCAGGCCTTTCGCCTGACCGCGCGCTGCCTCGGCAACCGCTTCATCGACGTCGAGGGCCGCACCATCGGCGGGCGCGCGATCCTGCGCCTGCGGGACGTGACCGGCGACCGGTCGGAGCTGCTGCAGGCGCAGGCGAAGCTTTCCACCGCGCGCAGCGACCTGCGCTCGATGACGATGCTGCTCGACGATGTCGCCTATCCCCTGTGGATCCGCGACGCCGAGGATCGTCTGCTCTGGGCCAATCAGGCCTATCTGCGCTCCGTCGAGGCCAGGGATCTCGACGATGCGATCGGACGCTCCCTCGAGCTGCTCGGCGCGCCGACCCGCGAGGAGGCGCGGCGCCAGCGCCAGGCCGGCACCACCTTCTCGAGCCGCGTGACTGCCGTCGTCGCCGGCCACCGCGCGGTGCTCGACGTGATCGAGCGGCCCACCGCCGGCGGCAGCGCGGGCATTGCCGTCGACGTGTCGGAGCTCGAAGCGGTGCGCACCGATCTGCAGCGGCAGATGGATGCCCATGTGCGCACCCTCGATCAGCTGCCGACCGCGGTGGCAATCTTCGACGGCTCGCAGAACCTCATCTTCAGCAATGCCGCCTACCAGCGCCTCTGGGGCCTCGATGCTGCCTTCCTCGCCTTGCGTCCCTCGGACAGCGAGGTTCTCGACCGCTTGCGTGCGGCGCGCAAGCTGCCCGAGCAGGCGGATTTCCGCGCCTGGAAGGCCGATTTCCTGCAAGGCTACCGCTCGGTCGAACAGCAGGAAATCTGGTGGCACCTGCCCGACCGGCGGACGCTTCGCATCGTCATCAATCCCAACCCGCAAGGCGGCGTGACCTATCTCTTCGACGATGTGAGCGAGCGCTTCGAGCTCGCCTCGCAGGTGCATTCGCTCACCCGCGTGCAGAGCGAGACCCTCGACACCCTGAAAGAGGGCGTCGCGGTGTTCGGCTCGGACGGGCGCCTCAAGCTGCACAACCGCGCCTTCGCGGAGATGTGGAACCTGGCGCCGGAGATGACGGCTGCCAACCCGCATATCGATACGCTCATCAAAACCTGCCGTCCGCTCGCGCCGCGCGACGAGCCGTGGATCGACATCCGCGGCGCGGTGGCGGGCCTTGCCGACATGCGCATGGGCCTCTCCTGCCGCATCGAGCGGCATGACGGCACCGCTCTCGACTGCACCGCGCAGCCGCTTCCCGACGGCGCGACGCTCCTGAGCTTCACCGACGTGACGGCGAGCGTGAACGTGGAGCGCGCGCTCACCGAGCGCAACGATGCGCTGGAACGCGCCTCGCGGCTTCGCGACGAATTCGTGCACCACGTCTCCTACGAGCTGCGCTCGCCGCTCACCAACATCATCGGCTTCACGCAGCTCCTCGGCGACGAGACGGTCGGCTCGCTCAATCCGCGCCAGCGCGATTATGCCGATCACATCATGCGCTCGTCGGCATCGCTGCTCGCGATCCTCAACGACATTCTCGATCTCGCCTCCATCGACACCGGTTCGCTGGAGCTGTCGCCGGAGATCGTCGACATCCGCTCCACCATCGAGGCCGCCATGCGCGGTCTCGAGGACCGGCTTGCGGAATCCTCGCTCGACCTCGTCATCGACGTGCCGGACGACATCGGCACCTTTGTCGCCGACGGCAAGCGCGTGCGCCAGATCCTGTTCAACCTGCTCTCCAATGCGGTTGGCTTCTCCTCGCCCGGCCAGACCATCCGCGTCTCGGCGCGCAAGCGCGGCGGCGAGGTGATTTTCGACGTGAAGGATCAGGGCCGCGGCATTCCGCCGGAGATCAAGGCGCGCATCTTCGAGCGGTTCGAGAGCCATACGCTCGGGACGCGCCATCGCGGCGTGGGCCTGGGGTTGTCCATCGTGCGCTCCTTCGTCGAGCTGCACGGCGGGCGGATCGAGATTTCGTCCGCGCCGGGGGTCGGCACCACGGTCACATGCATCTTCCCCAATGAAAGGCGCGAAACTCCGTCCGATGGCCGGTCCGCGCATTCTGCGCTAACTCCCATCGCAGCCGAGTAGGATCAGCGATGGTGAACGGATTGGCCCTCATGCCCCAGCAGGACATTTCGCAGGCCGCATGGATCGTGACGCTTCCCGACCACGAAGCGACGGAGCACTTCGCGCGCATTCTGGCCGAGGAGCTGAAACCCGGCGATCTCGTGACCCTGTCCGGCGGCCTCGGCGCCGGCAAGACGACGCTGGCCCGCGCCCTCGTGCGCCTTCTCGCCGGCGAGCCGGAGCTGGAGGTCCCGAGCCCGACCTTCACCCTGATGCAGGTCTATGACGGTCCGCGCTCGCCCATCGTCCATGCGGATTTCTACCGCCTCTCGGGCAGCTACGAGCTGGTGGAGCTCGGCTGGGACGAGATGACCGACAATGCCATCGCGCTCGTCGAATGGCCGGAGCGCGCCGAGGATGGGCTCAAGCCCGAGCATCTCGACATCCGCCTCGACTTCGCGCCCGGAAGCCAGGGCAAGGGGCGCCTTGCCATGCTCACCGGCACGGGCGCCTTCGCCTCCCGGCTCCAGCGCATGAAGGCCTATCGACACTTGGTCGAGCGCTGCGGCTGGAGCGATGCCGCGCGCCATCCCATGACTGCCGATGCCTCGGTGATCCGCTCCTACGAGCGCCTGGTGAAGCCGTCCGGCGAGACCGCGCTCCTGATGATCTCGCCGCCGCGCCCGGTCGGGCCGGCGGTGCGGCGGGGCAAGCCCTACACCACCATCGCCAAGCTCGCCGAGACCGTGAATGCCTTCGTCGCCATGGACAAGGGCCTGCGGGCGCAGGGCTTCAGCGCGCCCTACATCTACGGCGAGGACCTGGAGGCGGGCCTCCTCCTCATCGAGGATCTCGGCGCCGAGCCCTTCACCGACGGGACCGCACCGATCCCTGAGCGCTATGCGGAGGCGACCCGGCTTCTCGCCAAGCTCCACGGCCAGGCGCTGCCGCAGGCGCTGCCCGTGGCCGAGGGGATCGAGCATCCGATCCCGCCCTACGATCTCGAAGCGCTGCTGATCGAGGTGGAGCTGCTGCTCGACTGGTATGTGCCGCACATCATCGGCACGCAGCTGTCCGGCTCGGCCCGGGCGGAATTCGTCAATCTCTGGACCGAGACCCTCGGCGAGGTTCTCGCCGCGCCGGCCACCTGGACCCTGCGCGACTACCATTCCCCCAACCTGATCTGGCTGCCCGAACGCGAAGGGCTACAGCGGGTCGGCATGATCGACTTCCAGGACGCGGTTTTGGGCGCGCCGGCCTACGACGTCGCCTCCCTTTTGCAGGATGCCCGCGTGACCGTGCCGCCGGAGCTCGAACTGAAGCTCATCGGCCTCTATGCCCGCGAGCGGAAAGGCGCCGATGCCGCCTTCGAGGTGTCGGCCTTCGCCCGGTCCTACGCGATCATGGCCGGCCAGCGCGCCACCAAGATCCTCGGCATCTTCGCCCGCCTCGACCGGCGCGACGGCAAGCCGCATTACCTCAAGCACCTGCCGCGGATCGAAGCCTACCTCATCCGCAACCTCGCCCATCCGGCCCTGGGGAAGCTCAAGGTCTGGTATGAGAATTACCTGCCCAGACTCATCCCGCATGTGGATGAAATCCCTCCCGAATCCTGAGCCAGCCCTTGACCCAGACCCCTTCGCGCGCGCCCCGCAAAGCCATCGTCCTCGCTGCAGGATTGGGCAAGCGCATGCTGCCGATCACCGCCACGATGCCGAAGCCCCTCGTGAAGGTGGCGGGCCGGAGCCTGATCGATTTCGCCCTCGACAAGCTGCACGAGGCGGGCGTGGAGAGCGTGGTGGTGAACGTGCACCACTTCGCCGACATGCTCGAAGCGCATCTGCGCACGCGCGAGACGCCGCGCATCGTCATCTCGGATGAGCGCAGCGAACTCTTGGAGACCGGCGGCGGCGTGAAGAAGGCGCTGCCGCTGCTGGGCAGCGATCCCTTCATCACCTTCAACTCCGACTCGCTCTGGATCGAGGGACAGGAGCCGAACCTGAAGCGTCTGGTGAAGGCCTGGGACCCGGAGCAGATGGACATCCTGATGCTCGTGGCGCCGTTATCCACAAGCATCGGATTCGAGAGCCGCGGCGATTTTCATCAGGACGGGGACGGCCGTCTGCGCCGCCGCGGAACCGACGACAGCGCCCCTTTCGCCTATGCGGGCGTCGCCATCGTGAAGCCGGAGCTCGTCCACGGCACGCCGGAAGGCGCGTTCTCGGCCAACGCCTTCTATGACCGCGCCATCGCCAAGGACCGTCTCTACGGCTTGTGCATGGAAGGGCAATGGCTGCATGTTGGAGAGCCCCAGGCCATTGCCGAGGCAGAAAAGTGCCTCGCCGCCGGCAAGCGATGAGAGTGTGAGGTGCCGAGCATCATGACCCGGAAAAGTGGGAACCGGTTTTCCGACCAGGTCATGCATGATTCAAGAACTTTACCGCGCGTCTTTTCCATCCCTCCGGGTTGCGCCTTCCTGCCGACCCTGGTGGACGCGCTGCTCGATGGCCGCCTCGTCGGGCCTTTAGCCGACGATCCCGCGGCGCTGGCCGACATCACGATCTATGTTCCGAACCGCCGCGCCACCCGCGCGCTGATCGCGCTGCTGGCCGAGCGCGGTGAAGGCAAGGCGCAGCTCCTGCCGCACATCGTGCCGCTCGGCGAGACCGACGAGGCCGAGTTCGAGCTGACGGGGCTAGAGGGCACGCCGCTGCAGGAGGCCGCGAGCCTCAAGCCCCCGATCCCGCCGCTCGAGCGCCGCCTCATCCTCACGCGCCTCGTGCAGCGCTGGTCGGCGCAAGTGGACCGGGCGCTGCTGCAGCTCGGCCCCGAGGTGCCCTTCATGGTGCCGGCCTCTCCCGCCGATGCGGTGAACCTCGCGGGCGATCTCGAGACCCTGATGGACGCCTTCACCACGGAAGGCATCGACTGGCATGCTCTCGAACTGGCGGTGGATTCCGATTACTCGACCTATTTCGAGATCACGCGCCACTTCGTGCAGATCGCGAGCGAGAACTGGCCCAAGATTTTGGCCGAGCGCCAGGCCAGCGATCCGGCGCAGCGTCGCAACGCTCTTTTGGAAGCGGAAGCGAAGCGCCTCACTCGCGAGCGTCCGGAGCAGCCCATCATCGTCGCGGGCTCGACGGGCTCGGTGCCGGCGACCGCAAACCTCATGGGCGTGATCGCGCGCCTTCCCAAAGGCGCCATCGTGCTCCCCGGCCTCGACACGGATCTCGACGAGGAGAGCTGGGCGACCATCGGCGGCGCGGGCGACGACGAAACCGATCCGGTGCACAGCCACCCGCAGGCCTCGCTCAGGCGCCTGCTCGACAGACATCTGCGCGTTCCGCGCGCCGCCGTCACGGTGCTGGGCGAGGTGCCGGAATCGGCGAGAGCGCGCAACCATCTGCTCTCGGAAGCCCTGCGCCCTGCGGACACCACCGACCGCTGGTCGCTGATCTCAGCCGAAGATCGCGTCGGCTTGAGCCGGAGCGGCGGCGAGGGCCTTGCCATCGTGGAAGCCATGGACGAACGCGAGGAGGCCTTCGCCATCGCGATCGCGTTGCGCGAAACCATCGCCCATCCCCACAGGACCGCCGCCCTCGTCACGCCCGACCGCGCGCTCGCCGCACGCGTGACGGCGGAGCTCGCCCGTTGGGGCCTCTCCGTCGAGGATTCCGCCGGCATTCCGCTCTCCGACACGCCGGCCGGACGCCTCGCGCGGCTTGCCGCCGAAGCGGCGGCGGACGACTTGCGGCCCGTGCGTCTTTTGGCGCTGCTCGCGCATCCGCTCGTGCGCCTCGGCTTTTCGCGCGAAACCGTGGAGCATGCGGCGAGCGTGCTCGAGATCGGCGTGCTGCGCGGGCCCGCGCCCGCCCTCGGCATCGAAGGGATGCGCGCGGCTTTAGCGACACGTCGTGCCGAGGAGGACCGCCGCGCGCCGCGTCCGCGCAAGCGCCTGACCGAGGCCGACTGGGACCTCGCCGACGCGCTGCTGGAACGTCTCGGCATCGCCTTCGACACGTTCACGCCCGCCGCGCATGGTGAGGGCAAGCTCGATCTGATGGCTTTGGTGGAGCATCATCGCCGGGCCGTCGAGCTGCTCTGGACCGGGGCCGACGATGCACCGGACGAGCAGGACGACGATGCCTCGCAGGAAGCGCTCGCAGCGCTCTTCGACGACCTGGAGAATTCCGACATCCGCGCAGAGGAAGGCCATCCCCTTTCGGGCCGCTTCGTCGATTATCCCACCTTCTTCACCGCGCTCGCCAAGCAGCGTTCATTGAGCCCGTCGCCGCGCTCCACGCACCGGCGCCTGAAGATCTTGGGCCTTCTCGAAGCGCGCCTGCTCTCCGTCGACCGCGTGGTGCTCGGCGGGCTGGACGAGGGCACATGGCCGCCGCGCACGGTGACGGATGCGTTCCTCAACCGTCCCATGCGCGCACGCGTCGGCCTGATGCCGCCGGAGCGGCGCATCGGCCAGACCGCGCACGATTTCGTGCAGGCGCTCGGCACGCACGACGTGGTGATCACCCGGGCGACGAAGCGCGACGGCTCGCCCATGGTGCCCTCGCGCTTCCTGCAGCGGCTCAAGGCCTTCACCGGCAAGGAAGTGTGGGAGCGCATGACGAAGGCAGGCGAGTATTATCGCCGCCTCGCTCGCAACCTCGACACGCCGGAGCCTGCACCGCCGTTGCCGCGCCCGCGGCCGAAGCCCGATCCGGCGCTGTTCCCGCGCGATCTCAGCGTCACGGAGATCGAGATCCTGGTGCGCGATCCCTACTCGATCTTCGCGCGCCACGTCCTCAAGCTCGACGCGCTCGATGCCATCGCCGTGACGCCGAGCGCCGCCGAGCGCGGCACGATCATTCACGATGTGCTGGGGACATTCGCCGAGCAGTACCCGAAAGCGCTGCCGGCGCATGCGCAGGAGATCCTGCTCGCGCTCGGCACGGACGCGTTCGCCGAGATCGCGGAAGCCTATCCCGAGCTTTATGCGGAATGGTGGCCGCGCTTCACGCGGCTGGCGACGGAATTCGTGGTGTGGGAGCAGAACCGCCGCGCCGATCTCGTGGAGATCTACGCGGAACGCTCCGGACGCCTGTCGATCCCGCTGCCCGACGGCACGATCTTCAATCTGCGCGCCCGCGCCGACCGTATCGAGCACCGTCGCGACGGCGGCTTCACCATCGTCGACTTCAAGACCGGCCAGCCGCCCGGCGTGAAGGAAGTCTATGCCGGCTTCTCGCCGCAGCTGACCCTCGAGGCGATGATGCTGATGAAGGGCGCCTTCAAGGGCCTCCCCATGGCGAAGGAGACGCCGGACCTGATCTACATCCACACCACCGGTGGACGCGAGCCGATCAAGCCGCGCGAGATCGGGCCGACGGGCAAGGAAACGCGCCCCGTTGCGGAGATCGTCGAGGAGCACCGACGCCGCTTCGAGGGCATGATCGCGCGCTTCGCGAAGGGCGAAGCGGCGTATGTCTCGCGGCCCTTCCCGAAATATGCCCGCCGCTTCTCGGAATACGATCATCTGGCGCGCGTGAAGGAATGGTCGCTGGCGAGCGCGGGCGGTGGCGAGGGATCCGAATGAGCACGGATCTCGTCATCCCGGACTACACCAAGGATGCGCAGCGCCGCGCCGCCAATCCGCGCGCCTCGGCCTGGGTGTCAGCCAATGCGGGCGCGGGAAAAACCAAGGTGCTCACCGACCGCGTGGTGCGTCTGCTGCTCGCGGGCTCCCTGCCCGGCCGGATCCTCTGCCTCACCTTCACCAAGGCCGCCGCCGCCAACATGGCGATCCGCGTGTTCGAGCGCCTGGGGCGCTGGGTGACGCTCGACGAGGACAGCCTCGTCACGGAATTGACGGAACTCGAAGGCGCGAAGCCGACGCGTGCCCAAGTGAAGCTCGCGCGCACGCTCTTCGCCCGAGCGGTGGAGACGCCGGGCGGATTGAAGATCGACACCATCCACGCCTTCTGCGAGCGGCTGCTGCACCTCGTGCCGTTCGAGGCCAACGTGCCCGCGCGCTTCGCCGTGCTCGACGAGAGCCAGACCGACGAGATGCTGGCGCAGGCGACATCCAATGTGATGGCCGATGCGGCGAGCGGCAATTTCCCGGAACTGGCGGAAGCCCTCGACATCGTCAGCGTCGATGCGGTGGGCGATGCGCTCGCCGCCGCCATCGACGCGGCTCTGAAATGCAAGCGGTTCCTGCACGATCGGGCAGGCCCTGCGCGGCTTCGCAGGGAGCTCGGTCTGGGGCCGGACGAGACGCTTGAGAGTGTCGAGCGAGCGATGCTCGAAGGCGGACTCAAGCCACAGGACTGGCCTGCCATCGCGCAGGAACTTCTCGCCGGAAAAGCGACCGACCAGAAACGGGCCGCCTCCCTCATCGCTGCCGCCGAGGCCAGGGACGTCGCAGACAAGCTCGAAAACTACCTCTCGGTCTTCCTCACGGATGGCGGTACGCCGCGCAAGGGCTCGGCCTTCCTCACCAAGGATGTCGGCGAGAGCCTGAAGGACGCGCTGCTGCGCGAGCAGGATCGCGTGTGCGCGCTCATCGACAAGCGCAAGGCCGCGCGCGCCGCCGAGCGCACGGGGGCTCTCTTCACGCTCGCCGCCGAAATCCACACCCGCGTCGAGCAGGCGAAGATGCGTCTCGGCGCGCTCGACTTCCAGGATCTCATCGACAAGACCCTGGCGCTGCTCTCGCGCGGCGACACGGCCTGGGTGCTCTACAAGCTCGATCGCGGCATCGACCACGTGCTGATCGACGAGGCGCAGGACACGAACCCCGAGCAATGGGAGATCCTGCGCAAGATCACCGAGGATTTCACCGCGGGCGCCGGTGCGAACGGCCAACGCATGCGCACGCTCTTTGCGGTCGGCGATCCCAAGCAGTCGATCTACGGCTTTCAAGGAGCAGCGCCCCAGCAATTCGAGACGACACGCCGAAGCTGGTCGCAGAAGGTGCGCGAGGCGGAGCTTCATTTCGAGGACGTGTCGCTGACCATGTCGTTCCGCTCAGGGAGAACCGTGCTCTCGGCGGTCGACGCCACCTTCGCTCTCGAGCGGAATTTCAAGGGCCTGTCCTTCGAGGACAAGGCCATCGGCACCGTGCACGAGTCTGCGCGTCCGCATGCGCCGGGCCTCGTGGAATTGTGGCCCATCGAGACGCCCGCCGAGGAAGAGGAGCCGGAGGCCTGGGTTCTGCCCATCGACGAGCCCGAGCAGCATGCGCCGCCCGTCATCGTCGCGCGCCGCATCGCGCAGGCGGTGAAATGCTGGACCACCAAGGGCGACGAGATGGGGCGCGTCTGGACGGCCGGCGACGTGCTCGTGCTGGTGCGCAAGCGCGGCGCCGCCTTCGAGGCGGTGATCCGCGCCCTCAAAGGGGCAGGCGTGCCGGTGGCCGGCGCCGACCGGCTCAATATCGGCGAGCACATCGCCGTGCTCGATCTCGTGGCGGCGGGCCGCGCGGCGCTGCTGCCGGACGACGATCTCACGCTCGCGACCGCGCTGAAATCTCCGCTCGTGGGACTGACCGACGACGATCTCATCCGCATCGCCACCGACCGCGCAGAGGATGAATCGTTGCATGCGGCGCTGACCCGCCATGCGGATACCGGCGATGCGAAGGCGAGGCGCGGATGCGAAGCGTTGAGCGCGTGGCGCGAGCTCGCGCGCATCCACGGCCCCTTCGGCTTCTTCGCCACCCTGCTAGGTCCCCGCGGCGGACGCTCGCTGCTCGTGGCACGCTTGGGCAGCGAAGCGGGCGACGCCATCGATGCCTTCCTGTGCTTCGCGCATCAATCGGAGATGACGGAGACGCCCTCACTCACCGTTTTCCTCAACCGCTTCGAATCGGCCTCCCACACCATCAAGCGCGACCTCGATTCCGTGAACGACGAGGTGCGCGTGATGACCGTGCACGGAGCGAAAGGCCTCGAGGCTCCCATCGTCGTGCTCATCGACGGCTGCGAGGTGCTCGGCCGCGATCCGGCGCTGCTGCAGTTGCAGACGGAAACCGGCGACAGGATCCCGGTCTGGGCGCCGGGCAGGAATTCCGATTCGGGCGCGATGATTCAGGCGCGCGAACTCCTGCACGCCAAGGGCTATGAGGAGCACAACCGGCTGCTCTACGTCGCCATGACCCGCGCCAAGGACCGCCTGGTGATCGCGCCCTACCGGACGAACGGCAACGAGACCAGGCAGGAGGCCTGGTGCGAGATGATCCGCCACGGGCTCGTCGCGAAGGCCGGCGGCCTGGAACGCGATGAAGCGCCCTATGGCGAGATCGCGGTCTGGCGCGAGGGCTCGCCCCTCGCACGCCCGCTCGCCGCAGAAGCGGACGTGCCGCCGCTCGATCCCATCGCCGTGCCGGACTGGCTGACGACGATGGTTCTGCCGGAGCCGGAGCCCTTGCCCCCGATCCGCCCCTCGAGCGCGCTCGGCGCCGCCGACCGCATGACGCGGCCCGGCGACGGGCCCTATGCACCCGAGGCGCGGCTGCGCGGCACCCTGGTCCATGCCCTGCTGGAACGCCTGCCGGCGCTCTCGCCCGAGCATCGGGAGAGCATGGCGCGCGCTTACGTGAAAGCGCGCGCGCCGCGTCTGCCCATGGAGCTGCGCGAATCGGTTCTGGCCAATGCTCTCGCCGTGCTCGATCATCCCGACCTGAAGCCGCTCTTCGGCAAGGGCTCGCGGGCGGAGGCGCCCATCGCCGGGCGGGTGCTGACAGCCGAGGGCGCGATCATGGTCTCGGGCCAGATCGACCGGCTGGCCGTTCTCGAATCGGACGTGCTGGTGGCCGATTTCAAGACGACCGCGCGCCCGCCGAAAGCGGGCCAGCCGCCGCCGCGCTCCTACGTGGCCCAGCTCGCCCTCTACCGGATGCTGCTCGCCGAGATCTATCCGGGAAAGCGCATCCGCACCTTCCTGATCTGGACCTCGGGCCCGGTGATCCACGAGCTCATGGAACCGGACCTGGAATCGGCACTTACCCTCATCAAAGCGGCGTGAGGACCGGTGCCCTTGCTTGATTCCCGAAACGCCGGTTCTTACCTTGGCCCTATAGCCGAGCGGCTCAACCTCGAGTCGCGTGCAACGTCAAAGGTGATGGTATGGCGACCGTTAAGGTGACCGACTCAAGCTTCGCGCAGGACGTCCTGCAATCCTCCGAGCCCGTCGTGGTCGATTTCTGGGCCGAGTGGTGCGGTCCCTGCCGCATGATCGGCCCGGCGCTGGAAGAGATTTCCGACGAGATGGCAGGCAAGGTGAAGATCGCCAAGCTCAACGTCGACGAGAACCCGCAGGTCTCGTCCCAGCTCGGCATCCGCTCGATCCCGGCGCTGATGCTGTTCAAGGACGGCAAGGTCGTCGCCCAGAAGGTCGGCGCCGCCCCCAAGGGCGAGCTCTCCCGCTGGATCCAGGCTTCGGCATAAGGCCAGCCGATTGTGAAGCGATGCGAAGGGGCCGAAAGGCCCCTTTTCTTTTTGGGCCGTCATCCCGGACGAGCGAAGCGAGATCCGGGATCGGGTGCAGGATATGGCACTGTCATCCCGGAGCCGCGTAGCGGAGTCCGGAATCCATAACCACGACGTTGGTCAAGCAAGGCACAGTCAGCGGTTATAGATTTCCACACCTGCGGCGCGGCCCTTCGGGTCCGCCTCCGCGGGAATGACAGCGTTGAGGTTCAGTCGCTCTATTCGGGCGACGATCCCGGATCGGCTTCGCCGTCCGGGATGACCGCTTTGGTTTTACTCCGGCAATGTCCCGTTCGCCGCCAGGACTTCGCCGGCGAGGTAGAGCGAGCCGCAGATCAGCACGCGGGGCGGGCGGTCCCAGACGTAGTTGTGAAGCGCCGCGAGTGCCGATTCGACGCTCGGCGCAGTCGAGGTGGTGAGCCCGACACTGGCCGCGATAGACGCGACCTCGTCTGCCGGGCGCGCAGCGATCTGGCCGGCGATCGGCACGGCGATCACCTCGCGCGCGAGGCCGGCGAAATTCTTGAAGAAGGCCTGGCTGTCCTTCGTGCCGAGCATGCCGGCGATGAGCACGAGAGGCGCGTCCGAGCGTTCGCTCTGGTCGGCCATGGCGGCGGCAAGCACCCGGCCGCCATCGGGGTTGTGGCCGCCGTCGAGCCAGATCTCGCAATCCTTCGGCGCGATCTCCGGCAGGCGACCCCGGTTGAGCCGCTGCAGGCGGCCCGGCCATTCGGCCCGGGTGACGCCCGCCTCGAAGGCCGAGGTTTCGAATTGCTCGAAGCCGGCCGCGCGCAGGGCTGCGATCGCCGTCCCGGCATTGACGTATTGATGCCGCCCGAAGAGTTTTGGGCGCGGCAGATCGAGGAGACCGTTCTCGTCCTGGTAGACGAGGCGTCCGCCTTCCTCGTGCACGGAGAAATCCTGCTGGCCCACGAGGATCGGCGCGGCGCCGATGCGCTCGGCTTCGGCGAACAGGGTCTGGTCGGCCTCGATGTAATCCTGCGGCGCGATGACGGCCGGGCAGCCGCGCTTGAAGATGCCGGCCTTCTCCCCGGCGATGGCATGAAGCGTGGTGCCGAGATATTCCGCGTGGTCGTGACCGATGGGCGTGACGATTGCGGCGGCCGGGCTGTCGATGACGTTGGTGGCGTCGAAGCGGCCCCCCAAGCCGACTTCGAGCAGGAGCACGTCGGCAGGCTCCTCCGAGAAGAGCAGCAGGGCGGCCGCGGTCGTGATCTCGAACACGGTGATCGGCTCGCCCGCATTCACCGCCTCGCAGCGCCGGAAGGCCTCGACAAGCCTCTCCTCAGTCACATAGCGCCCGCCGCCGATCCGCCCTAGCCGGATGCGCTCGTGGAAGCGCACGAGATGGGGCGAGGTATAGACATGGACGGCAAGCCCCGCGCTCTCCAGGATCGCCCGCATGAAGGCGATGGTCGAGCCCTTGCCGTTGGTGCCCGCCACATGGATCGTGGGCGGCAGGCGGCGCTCGGGATGGCCGAGCTGACCCAGAAGCCGCTGGATGCGCCCGAGCGAGAGATCGATGGTCTTCGGATGCAGGGCGAGAAAGCGCGCGATCAGCGCATCGGAGGAATCCATCGCCCTGCTCTTTCTTACTCGTTCTTACTCGGCCGCAGCGGCCGTCACGTCAGGGCCGACCGGGGTCGCAGGAATATGGACCGACGGTGCCTTGGTGAAGAGGCGCGACAGGCGGGCGACCGTCGCTTTCAGGTCGTGCCGGTGCACCACCGCATCGACCATGCCGTGCTCCTTCAGGTATTCGGCGCGCTGGAAGCCGTCGGGCAGCTTCTCGCGGATGGTCTGCTCGATCACGCGCGGGCCGGCAAAGCCGATGAGCGCGCCGGGCTCGGCCAGATGCACGTCGCCGAGCATGGCATAGGACGCGGTCACGCCGCCCGTGGTCGGGTTGGTGAGCACGACGATATAGGGCAGCTTCGCATCGCGCAGGCGGCGGATCGCCACCGTGGTGCGCGGCATCTGCATCAGGGAGAGGATGCCCTCCTGCATGCGCGCGCCGCCGGAGCCGGCGAAGAGCACGAAGGGGGTCTTCTTGTCGAGCGCCGTTTCCGCGCCCTTGATGAAGGCCTCGCCCGCCGCCATGCCGAGCGACCCGCCCATGAAGCCGAAATCCTGCACGGCGACGGTCATCGGCAGTTCCTCGACCCGGCCGAAGCCGACCTTGAACGCATCCTGCTGGCCGGTCTTGGTGCGGGCATCCTTCAAGCGGTCGATGTATTTCTTCTCGTCCCGGAATTTCAACGGATCGACGGCGACCTCGGGCAGGGCCACGTCGAGCCAGGTGCCGTTGTCGAACATGAGCTGCAGGCGCTGGGTGGCGGAGATGCGCATGTGGTGGTTGGAACCGGGGATCACCCACTGGTTCGCCTCCACATCCTTGTGGAACACCACCTGCCCCGTCTCCGGGCACTTGATCCACAGATTGTCCGGCGCCTCGCGCTTGAAGAGCGTCTTGATCTTCGGACGGACGACTTCGGAAATCCAGTTCATCGCTTATCCTTCTCTGTCAGGAGCGTCCCGGAAGCCCTCATCCTGAGGAGGCGCGTCAGCGCCGTCTCGAAGGATCAGGGCGTCTCCAGTGCTCTCTGGACCCTCCTTCGAGACGCAGCCTTAAGGCTGCTCCTCAGGATGAGGGGCCTTGCTCTATGTATTAGGCCGCGGCGCGTTTTGCCACCGAGCGCACGCCGTCGCTCAGTTCCTTCACCAGCTTCGTCACCGCCGCGACCGAACCTGCCGTTGCGCGATCCTCGGCATCGAGGGTGTTTTTCAGGGCGTCGATGATCGCCGAGCCCACCACCACGCCGTCGGCTCCTTTAGCCACCGAAGCCGCATGCGCCCCGCTCTTCACGCCGAAGCCGACCACGACGGGAAGCGGCGTGTGGCGCTTGATCCGCTCCACGGCCGTCGCGACCTTGCCGAAATCCGGCGTCGCGGCGCCTGTGATGCCGGTGATCGAGACGTAATAGACGAAGCCCGCCGTGTTCGCGAGCACCGCCGGCAGGCGCTTGTCGTCGGTCGTCGGGGTGGCCAGCCGAATGAAGGCAAGGCCTGCCTTGAGGGCCGGCAGGCAGAGCTCGTCATCCTCCTCCGGCGGCAGGTCGACGACGATCAGGCCGTCGACGCCCGCCTCTTTCGCATCGGCAAGGAAGCGGTCGACGCCGTAGACATAGATCGGGTTGAAATAGCCCATGAGGATCACGGGCGTGTCCTGGTCCCCGGCCCGGAAGCGGCGGACCAGGTCGAGGGTCTTGACCGTGTCCTGGCCCATCTTCAGGGCCCGCAGGCCCGCCGCCTGGATCGCCGGGCCGTCGGCCATGGGATCGGTGAAGGGCAGCCCGAACTCGACGATGTCGGCCCCGGCCTTCGGCAGGCTCTTCAGGATCTCGAGCGACGTCTCCGGATCCGGGTCGCCGGCCATCACATAGGTGACGAGCGCGGCGCGGCCTTCCGCGCGGCATTGTTGGAAGCGGGCTTCGATGCGTTGGGTCATGGGCGGGTCTTTAGCATGGGGAGATGAGAATGAACACGAATGTCATTCCCGGCCGAAGCGCAGCGGAGGGGAAGGGAATCCATACCGCTGCGTCTGATCGTGGATCCCCTTCCCGGCCTTCGGCCGCCGGGGATGACACCGGGCAGTTTTAAACGATCTGGTCGCCCAGATGCTCGGCGATCTGGAACAGGTCCTTGTCGCCGCGGCCGCTGATGTTGACCACCATCAGGTGATCCTTCGGCTTCTTCGGCGCGAGCTCCATCACCTTGGCGAGCGCATGGCTGGGCTCGAGCGCTGGCAGGATGCCCTCGAGGCGAGAGCAGAGCTGGAAGGCTTCCAGCGCCTCCGTGTCGGTGGCGGAGAGGTATGTCACGCGGCCCATCTCGTGCAGCCAGGCATGCTCCGGGCCGATGCCGGGATAATCGAGGCCGGCGGAGATGGAATGGGCGTCTTGGATCTGCCCGTCATGGTCCATGAGCAGATAGGTGCGGTTGCCGTGCAGTACGCCCGGACGGCCGCCGGAGAGCGAGGCCGCATGCAGCTTGTCGAGGCCGTGGCCGGCGGCTTCCACGCCGTAGATCTCGATGTCCTTGTCGTCGAGGAACGGGTGGAACAGGCCGATGGCGTTGGAGCCGCCGCCGATGCAGGCGACGAGCGAATCCGGCAGGCGGCCTTCGGCTTCCATCATCTGCTCGCGGGTCTCGTTGCCAATGACGCACTGGAAGTCGCGCACCATGGCCGGATAGGGATGCGGCCCCGCCACCGTGCCGATGCAGTAGAAGGTGTCGGAGACGTTCGTGACCCAGTCGCGCAGAGCCTCGTTCATGGCGTCTTTCAGGGTCTTCGTTCCGGACTGCACGGGCACGACCTTGGCGCCGAGCATGTGCATCCGGAACACGTTCGGCTTCTGCCGTTCCACGTCGACCGCGCCCATATAGACCACGCAGTCGAGGCCGAAGCGCGCGCAGAGCGTTGCGGTGGCCACGCCATGCTGGCCGGCGCCGGTCTCGGCGATGATGCGCTTCTTGCCCATGCGGCGGGCGAGAAGGATCTGGCCGAGCACGTTGTTCACCTTGTGCGCGCCGGTATGGTTCAGCTCTTCGCGCTTGAAGTAGATTTTCGCGCCACCGAGATGCTCGGTCATGCGCTCCGCGTAATAGAGCGGGCTCGGGCGGCCGATGTAATGGGTCGAGTAGCTCGCCATGTCGGCATGGAAGGACGGATCGTTCCTCGCCGCCTCATAGGCCTTTTCCAGCTCGAGGATGTTCGGCATCAGGGTCTCGGCGACGAAGCGGCCGCCGAAGGTGCCGAAATGCCCGCGCTCGTCGGGACCGGTGCGGAAGGAATTGGGTTGGGCTTGAGCTGACACGGCCTGTCCTGCCTTGAAGATCTTAAGGCACGCCCTGGAAGCGGGACGCACCCCGATGTTAGTGATGGGCAGCAGCGAATGCTGTCCGGGCGGCCCTGATGAAGGCCTCGATCCGCGCCGGATCCTTGAGACCCGGTCCGCTTTCCACCCCGGTCGACACATCGACGGCCTGCGACTTGGTAAGTCGGATCGCCTCCGCCACGTTGTCGGGAGTGAGGCCCCCTGACAACATGAAGGAAAGCTTGGGGTCAAGCCCGTTCAGGACCCGCCAGTCGAAGGCGAGCCCGTTGCCGCCGGGCAGGGCATTCGCCGTGCGGGGCGGCTTGGCGTCGAGCAGGATGCGGTCGACGCCACCGGCATAGGGGGTCAGCGCCTTGAGATCCGAAGGCTCCGCAATGCCGAAAGCCTTCATGACCGGCCGCCTGACCATCGACCGGATCTCGGCCACGCGCTCGGGCGTCTCGCTTCCATGCAGCTGGATCAGGTCAGGGTTGATGGCCTCGATGGCCTGGGCGATGTCCTCGTCGCCGGGATTGACCAGAAGAACGACGCGCTGCGCCCGTCCCTTCGCCTGCAGGGAAAGACGGTGGCCGAGATCGAGGCTCACGTGACGGGGGCTCTTAGGGTACCGCACGAAGCCGACGAGATCCGCGCCCGCTCCAAGGGCGACGTCGAGGGTCTCGGGCGTGGAGAGCCCACAGATTTTAATCAGGTTGTCCATAAGGGGTATTTTACAACGCTTTTGCCAGCGAGCGCCATACGAGCATTGCCGCAGCCAGATCCTCCAGCGCGGCACCGACCGATTTGAAGGCGGTGATGGCTTGAATCTCACGGCGCGGCGGGGTCCGGCACAGGTCGGCAAGCGTGCCGCGCACATGGCTCTCGGAGATGGCGCCGCCCTGGAGCGACACGGCCACGTCGCCGCCCTCGACCTTGGCGGCGGGCGTATCGATATAGACCTGCGAGCGAAGCAGGGCCTCGTCGTCCGCCTCGCGCATCTTGAGATTGAAGGCGCCGACGAGATCGAGATGCGCTCCCGGCTTCAGCCAGGCACCCTTGACGATGGGCGCGCTCGAAAGCGTGGCGCAGGAGACCAGATCGGCCGCGCGCACGGCGGCCTCCAGATCCGTCACCGCGGTGACGGGCAGGCCCTCGGCCTTGAGCTCGGCGGCAAGCGTTTCGGCCTTCTCAGCCTTGTGGTTCCAGAGCGCAACCTCACGGATCGGGCGCTGGCTCATATGGGCGCGGATCAGGAAGGGAGCGAGCGCGCCTGAGCCGACCATCACCATGCGGCTCGCGTCCTCGCGCGCCAGATGGCGCGCCGCGAGCGCCGAGGCGGCGGCCGTGCGCCAGACGGTGAGGCGCGCGCCGTCGAGAACGGCGACCGGCGCGCCCGTGGTTCCGTCCATGAGCAGGTAGGAGCCCATCACGCTGGGCAGGCTTCGGGTGCCGTTCTCCGGAAAGACGGTGACGATCTTCACGCCGAGAAAGCCGTCCTGCATGGCGGGCCCCGTCCAGGACGGCATGAGCAGCAGGGTGCCGTGGGCCCCTTTCCGCTCGATCTCGTGGTGGTGGCGCACCGGCGTGACCATGTCGCCGCAAAAGGCCTCGGCGAGAGCCTCGATCAGGGCAGGAAAGGTCAGAACCCGATCGATCTCGGCAGATGTCACGACACGCATGGCAGGGTCTTGGAAGCCTTCTCTTAGAAGCCTTGGCTCTGGGAGGACGGAACCGTTGCCGGCAGGGTCGTGCCCGGCGCGCTCTGCGCCTTCAGGCGCTCGGTCTCATAGCGCAGCTGACGCGTCTCGCGCCTGAGCTCGCGGCGGGACTTGCGGTTCTTTCCCTGCGCGAGCCAGCTTGCCACGCCGCCGATCACCACGCCGAGCATGACGGCAGCGAAGATCACCGCGAAGAGGGGAAGCTGCGTCGCGAATTCCGGTGCATCCTGGGAGAACGGATCGAGCGACAGGGTCACCGGCGCGCGGTTCGCCACGGCGAGCAGCACGATCAGGATGGCCACCGGCAAAAGAATAAGCGCCTTCAGAAACCGAATCACGGACACCTCTCACGAATCACTGGGCGGCCGCGGCCTTGAGCACCTTCGGAGCCGGAGCGTTGAGCCGCTGTCGCATTTCCTTGCCCGTCTTGAACACGGGAACGACCTTTTCGGAGATGGAAACGGATGCACCCGTGCGCGGGTTGCGGCCCGTGCGGGCATCCCGCTTCTTCACGGAGAACGCCCCGAAGCCGCGCAGCTCGACCCGGTCGCCCCTGGCCAGCGCGTCGCCGATGGTGTCGAGAATCGCATTCACGATCTTCTCGACATCGCGCTGGTAGAGATGCGGATTCTGCTCGGCGATCTTGAGCACCAGTTCGGATTTGATCATGGGCGGCTATATCTTTGACGTTGCTTTATTTTTCCGAAGGTTGCCAGACAGCCAGGAGGCCGTCAAGTTGTGCAATCTGCGCATGAGACGATACCCGGCGTAAGCCTTCGGCCACACGCTCGAAACCGAAGAGATCGGCCAATGTCGCGCTCATGGTGAAGATGGAAAAATCCCGGTCGCTGCTCGGCTTCCAGTCGCGAATCGGCAGGTCCTTGGCCACGCCCTTCGTCTGCTCGAGCCAGGCGACCGCATCGCGCTCGCCGCCGATCTTGTCGACGAGCTTCATGGGCACGCCCTGACGGCCGCTGAAGACCTGGCCGGTGGAGGCAGCACTCAGCTCGCCCTCGTTCAGGCGACGGCGGTCGCGCACCAGGGCCTTGAACCAGTCATAGGTGTCGTTGACCACGGCCTGCATGGCGGCGCGGGCCTCGGGCGAGGTCGGCTTGAAGGGGCTCGGCTCCGCCTTGAGCGGCGAGGATTTCACCTCCTCCAGCTTCACGCCGACCTGGCCCATGAGCCCGGACAGGTCGGGATATTGGAAGAGCACGCCGATGGAGCCCACGAGCGAGGTTTCGCGCGCCACGATGTAATCGGTCGCAATCGCCGTGATGTAGCCGCCAGAGGCCGCCGTGCCGTCGACGAAGGTGACCACCGGCTTCTTCTCGGCAAGCCTGCGGATGTTGCGGTAGATCTCTTCGGATCCCGTCGTGGTGCCGCCGGGACTGTTGATGGAAATCACGACGCCGGAGACCGCGCTCGAATCGCCCACGCGCTGCATCAGGTCCGCGAGGCGCTGGTTGCCGGTGATCACGCCGTCGACGGAGATTCGCGCGATCTGGTTCTGGATCGCGCCGTATCCCGCCCGGTCCGCGGCAGCATAGCCCAGCGCGGCCACGGCGGCGATGAGGCCGGAGAACCCCAGCACCCGCCAGAAGGAGAGCTTGCGGCGCAGGCGGCGGCGGTCGGCGATGGCTTCGGCATCGATGGACATCGGCGGATCTCTCGGGTTCGTCTTTTGCTGGTTCCAAGTCGGATGCGAGGGGCAGCACCCTAGATTGGTTTGAATGCATTTTCCAGGCGGCGCATCGGAATCCCCATCGCCTGGGAAAATGCTTTGGCGAGAAGGCAGATAGGGCAGCAAGCGAGCCGGCCAACAAAAAACCCGCATGATCGCTCGCGCGGGTTTCCTGAAATAAAAAATCCCCGGGCCGGAGCCCGGGGATCCATCAAACTCTGACGTTCAGAGCCCGATTACTTCTTGTCCTTGGCCTTCAGGGCGGCGCCGAGGATGTCGCCGAGCGACGCACCCGAATCGGCCGAGCCGTACTGAGCCATGGCTTCCTTCTCCTCGGCGACCTCGAGGGCCTTGATGGAGACGGTGACGCGGCGGGCCTTGCGGTCGAACTGCGTGACGCGGGCATCGAGCTTCTCGCCGGCGGCGAAGCGCTCGGGGCGCTGGTCGGCGCGGTCACGAGCAAGCTCGTTGCGCTTGATGAAGGTGGAGAGGTCGGTATCGACGATCTTCACTTCCAGGCCGCCGTCCTTCACCTCGAGAACCTCGCAGGTGACGATCTGGCCCTTCTTCAGCTCGCCGGCCTCGGCGAAGGGGTCGCCGGCCAGCTGCTTGATGCCGAGCGAGATGCGCTCCTTCTCGACGTCCACGTCGAGAACCTGGGCGCGCACGACATCGCCCTTCTTGAAGTCGTCGATGACCTGCTCGCCCGGACGGTTCCAGTCGAGGTCTGAGAGATGGACCATGCCGTCGACGTCGTTCTCGAGGCCGATGAAGAGACCGAACTCGGTCTTGTTCTTCACCTCGCCCTCGACGACGGTGCCGACAGGGTGCTTCTCGGCGAAGGCCTCCCACGGGTTCTGGAGCGTCTGCTTCAGGCCCAGCGAGATGCGGCGCTTCACCTGATCGACCTCGAGGATCACGACCTCAACCTCCTGCGAGGTGGAGATGATCTTGCCCGGATGGACGTTCTTCTTCGTCCAGGACATCTCGGAGACGTGGATCAGGCCTTCGATGCCCGGCTCGAGCTCGACGAACGCACCGTAATCGGTGATGTTCGTGACGCGGCCCTTGAGCTTCGCCTGGACCGGGTAGCGGGCGGCGATGCCCTCCCACGGATCGGCGAGCAGCTGCTTGATGCCGAGCGAGATGCGGTGCGTCTCGTGGTTGATCTTGATGATCTTCACCTTGACCGTCTGGCCGATGGTTACGACCTCGGACGGATGGTTGACGCGGCGCCATGCCATGTCGGTGACGTGCAGCAGGCCGTCGATGCCGCCGAGATCAACGAACGCACCGTATTCGGTGATGTTCTTGACCACGCCGTCGATGACCTGACCCTCTTCGAGGTTGGCCACGAGCTCGGAGCGCTGCTCGGCGCGGCTCTCTTCGAGAACCGTGCGGCGCGACACGACGATGTTGCCGCGGCGGCGGTCCATCTTGAGGATCTGGAACGGCTGAGCCACGCCCATCAGCGGGGTGACGTCGCGGACCGGGCGGATGTCGACCTGGGAGCGCGGCAGGAACGCCACGGCGCCGTCGAGGTCGACGGTGTAGCCGCCCTTCACCTGGTTGAAGATGGTGCCGTTGACGCGCTCCTGGGCCTCGAAGGCCTTCTCGAGCTTCACCCACGACTCTTCGCGGCGGGCCTTGTCACGGGAGATGACGGCCTCGCCCAGCGCATTCTCGATGCGCTCGACATAGACCTCGACCTCGTCGCCGACGACAACCGTCTGGTCGCGGTTCGGGCCGGCAAATTCTTTCAGGGCGACGCGACCTTCGGTCTTGGCGCCGATATCGATGACCGCGACGTCCTTTTCGATCGCGACCACCTTGCCCTTCACGACCGAGCCTTCGCTGATCTCGTTCGTGCGGAAGGATTCTTCGAGCAGGGCCGCGAAATCTTCACGACTCGGCTGTTGCAAAGCTGCAGACATAGGTTCTCCTGAATGGCCCTCGTTCAAGGGGCAACGCCGGCGGCTCGTGTTAACGGGCCGTTCCCATCCGCCGCTGCCCGAGGACGCCCCTTTAGGGCCATGTCCGAGGCATGCCGCTCTCGAGAGCGGGCCGGCGTATCGTCGACGGATGAAAACGCTGTACCGACAAGACTTTTTCGGGACGCCGCGAGGGCGCGGAACACGCACCCTGACAATCGAAAACCGTCAATGTCCTGTCGGATGGGGGTTTCTTTATCCCAAGTGGCTTCGGATCACAAGGCTTTCAAGGGTTTGGTCGTCAAACCGGCCAATCCGAGCGCCGGGCCTGGGCGAGCGCCCAGTCGAGGGCCTGTTCGAGGCGGTCGTTGCCCCAGAACATCTCGCCGTCCTCGGTGAAGAAGGTGGGCGCGCCGAAGATGCCGCGCGAGAGCACCTCCTCGCCCATGCGGCGCAGGCGCATCTTGTTGCAGTCGGTCAGCGCCTCCGCGAGGATCGCCTCCGGATCGAGGCCGAGATCCGTCAGGATCGGGCTCAGGACCTGCGGGTCGGAGATGTCCCGGCATTCGCCGAACTCGGCCGTATAGACGGCCCGGGTGAAGGCGGGCGTCCAGCCGCGATCGGCCCCCAGCAGCGCGATGCGCGCGGCGAGGACACCCTTCTGGGGAAAGGTTTGGGACGGTAGAAGGGCAGCCCGAGCCGGGCGGCCTCGCGCTCCATGTCCCGCCACATGTAGCGGCCCTTGTCGGGATGGAGCGCGAACGGCGAGGTCTCCCACCCTTGGGCCTTGAACACCGGCCCGAGCAGGAAGGGGCGCCACAGGAGCTGGATTCCCGCCGCCTGCGCCGCCTTCTCCACGCGCATGGCGGCGAGATAGGAATAGGCCGAGGCGAATTCGTACCAGAATTCGAGAATGGGCTGACGGATCATGAGCGTCTCTTGAGGCCAGGCGGTTCCGGCAGCAAGGCTTGCGCCTCCCTAAGCCGGCTCGTTATTCCCCCGGCAGGGGGCGTACCGCATCCCCTTCGGTTATGGCAGTCCACGGCATTCCGGTCAGGAATGCAGAGGAAGCATGCCGCCCCGATAAATGCCCGTTGCACGGACAAGGCTTCCGATTTAAGTCGCAGGCATCCTATTCCTGAACCCTTGCACTCTGGAACCCTTCGCTATGGCTGAGAAGCGCGTGAACAAGGTCGTGCTCGCCTATTCCGGCGGCCTCGACACCTCCATCATCCTCAAGTGGCTGCAGACCACCTATGGCTGCGAGGTGGTGACCTTCACCGCCGATCTCGGTCAGGGCGAGGAGCTGGAGCCGGCGCGCAAGAAGGCCGAGCTTCTGGGCATCAAGCCGGAGAACATCTTCATCGAGGATTTGCGCGACGAGTTCGTGCGCGACTACGTGTTCCCGATGTTCCGCGCCAACGCGCAATACGAGGGCCTCTATCTGCTCGGCACCTCCATCGCCCGGCCGCTGATCGCCAAGAAGCAGATCGAGATCGCGGAAAAGGTCGGCGCCGACGCGGTCGCCCACGGCGCGACCGGCAAGGGCAACGACCAGGTGCGCTTCGAGCTCGGCTATTACGCGCTGAAGCCCGACGTGACCGTGATCGCGCCCTGGCGCGAATGGGACCTGCGCTCCCGCGAGCAGCTCATCGCGTTTGCCGAGCAGAACCAGATCCCGATCGCCAAGGACAAGCGTGGCGAGGCGCCGTTCTCCGTCGACGCCAACCTCCTGCACGCCTCCTCCGAGGGCAAGGTGCTGGAAGATCCGGCGGCCGAGGTTCCGGACTACGTCTATTCCCGCACCGACGGCCCCGAGAGCGCGCCCGACACGCCGACCGTGATCACGATCACCTTCGAGAAGGGCGACCCGGTCGCCATCGACGGCAAGAAGCTCGGCCCGGCTGACCTGCTGGCAAAGCTCAACGAACTGGGCAAGATCAACGGCATCGGCCGCCTCGACCTCGTCGAGAACCGCTTCGTCGGCATGAAGAGCCGCGGCATGTACGAGACCCCCGGCGGCACGATCCTTCATCTCGCCCATCGCGGCATCGAGTCGATCACCCTCGACCGCGGCGCGGCGCATCTGAAGGACGAGCTGATGCCGAAATATGCCGAGCTCATCTATAACGGCTTCTGGTTCAGCCCCGAGCGCGAGATGCTGCAGTCGCTCATCGACAAGTCCCAGGAATTCGTCGCCGGCGACGTGAAGCTCAAGCTCTACAAGGGCGGCGTCCACATCATCGGCCGGACAAGCCCCTACTCGCTCTACGACCAGGACCTCGTCACCTTCGAGGAAGGCGCCGTCGCCTACGACCACCGCGACGCCGCAGGCTTCATCAAGCTCAACGCGCTGCGCCTGCGCACGTTGGCCCAGCGCAAGAAGAAGCTTGGGCTGTAAGCGACAAGCGCAAACGGCTGGCACAAACGGCCAGGTCCCTTCCCGGTCGTTTTCTTTTGGATTGCGTCCGACGCCCCAGATGCGGGTCACGATCTTCCAGCCCTGAGAGGCTGGCCCAAGGCAATCAGGGCACGACCGAAGCCCTCCTCCCCCTTGTGGGGAGGAGTTGGAGGGGGGTGTGAGCGATAGCCTTTGAAGGTTGGGCGCCTACATCCCCACCCTTTATCCCTCCCCACCAGGGGGAGGGAGAATGCGCCGGCATTGTTTTCGTCATCTTTTGATGCGATGTTCTGTGCCTATCCGATGAGAGGCCGATCATGCGCACGACCATTGCCCTGGATGACAGTCTTGTTGCGAAGGCGCAGGCGATGACGGGTCTGCGCGAGAAATCCGCCCTGGTTCGAGAGGCTTTGGAAGCCTTGATTCAGCGTGAAAGCGCGCGGCGCCTCGCCAAGCTCGGCGGCAGCGAGCCGGATCTGCGACCCATCCCGCGGCGGCAGCCCGATCCCGCATGATCCTGGTCGACACCTCCGTCTGGATCGATCATCTCAAAACGGGCGACGACAACTTGGCCCGCCTCCTGGAAGCCGGCCGCGTCCTCATGCATCCTTTCGTGCTGGGCGAGCTTGCACTCGGCAGCCTCCGGAACCGACAAACCATTCTTGAACTGCTCGGACAATTGCCTCGGGCGGAAATGGCAACGGACCAGGAAGTCTTGAGTCTCATCGAAGCGGAAACCCTCCATGGCACCGGCATCGGCCTCATCGATGCCCATCTTCTCGCTTCGGCGAAGCTGACGGCGGGATCATCCCTGTGGACCCGCGATAAAAGGCTCGAGCGTCTGGCCGCACGACTGCACGGGTCCACGGAGCTTGAATAAGGCTCGCTGGAGCATCTTTCGGCGAAGCGGATCCGGTTGCGGAAAACCAAAGATGACAGATGATTCCACGTCAGTGGAAACAACTCTAGCGCTATGCACGATCCTGCAACGCGCTTGCCTCGCGTGGCGCCCGTTCTATCCTTGAACGAACGTTCCCGATACGATGACCGACGAGGCCGAGTATGGCCCATGCCGAGCCGGACAATTTCACCATCCGCGCGATGACGCGCGCGGATCTCGACCGGGCGGTCGAGTGGGCGGCGGCGGAGGGCTGGAATCCGGGGCTCGACGATGCCGGGTGCTTTCACGCGGCCGATCCGGCGGGCTTCCTGATGGGTTTTGCGGGCGACGAGCCCGTCGCCTCGATCTCGGTCGTGCGCTATGCCGACACGTTCGGCTTTCTCGGCCTCTACATCGTGCGTCCGGAATGGCGTGGTCGGGGTTTTGGCTATCGGCTCTGGCAGGCCGGCATGGATCACCTGACAGGCCGCATCGTCGGCCTCGACGGCGTCGTCGCGCAGCAGGCGAATTATGCCCGCTCGGGCTTCGCGTTGGCGCATCGCAACGTGCGTTTCGGCGGCGCGGCGCAGGTGGATGCGCCCGACGACCCGCGCATCCGGCCGGTCGATGCCGCCCTCGTCGAGGCCGTTCTCGCCTATGACCGGGACTTCTTCCCCGCCGCGCGCGACACTTTTCTGCGCTGCTGGCTTAAGGACGACGCGCGCAAGGCCCTCGCCTTCGTCGAGGAAGGCGCTGTCAAGGGCTATGGTGTCCTGCGCGCCTGCCGCAGCGGCTTCAAGATCGGGCCGCTCTTCGCCGAGGGCGAGCGCGAGGCCGACTTGCTATTTCGCGCGCTGACCGCGCGGGCCGGGGGCGCCGAAATCTTTCTCGACCTGCCCGAGCCGAACGAAGCCGCGATCAGACTCGCCGCCCGCCACGGCCTGTCGCCGGTCTTCGAAACCGCCCGGATGTATCGCGGCGAGGCGCCCGACCTGCCCCTGTCCCGGACCTACGGCATCTCGACCTTCGAGCTGGGATGACGCAGTCGGTCCGCAGATGACAGGCGGCACGCGCTCCCTCTCCCGGCTGGGAGAGGGCTGGGGTGAGGGAAGGCCAGGGTGGAGGGAGGTGCAGCCAGCGGTTCGGCTTTCGGCAAGTCGTGACGCTTTCTCGTCAGGGGCGCTCCCTCACCCCTGCCCCTCTCCCAGCCGGGAGAGGGGATGACCGTCTCTGATGCCACCCACCCCGTCATGGCCGGCCTCGTGCCGGCCATCCCGATGCGGAAAAGCGCGGCACCTCTCAATTCGGGATCACCGGCACGAGGCCGGTGATGACGTGAGAGGGAGACAAGAAAGTGGCGGGCAATGTTATGTTCTCACTTTGTTCTTGACGGCGGCCATAAGCTCTGCTATATCGTGAGGGTCTCTTCTTCGAGGGGCGCGCTCGCGAGGCGTCGCAGTGTGGGAGCAGACCCGGTCTCGCTGGTTCGCCTCGCACGCGGGCCAGGCGAGTGGCCCAGGCTGTGCGCCGCTGAATAGGGATTGGGTCGAGGCCGCCGCTGACATTGCGGTCACCGCCTCGGGCAGTCGCCGAACCGGCGCCGCCTGTCCGCCGAAACAAACCGGACGCGAAGCGGCCTCCCGGCTCTTCCATCACTCTCATGCATCATCGAGCCGGGCTGCCCTTCGCGCCACCCTCGATACCTGAAAGGCTCGGAGCCCAACGGCTCCGGGCCCCACGGTGCTGGTCCGTCGACACATGCGCGTCGCACAAATCAGGGAAGGATCACTTCCCGCGGCGTCGTCCCGGCGCCGTCGAGCACGAACTTCCAGGAGCCGTCCGCCTGCTTCTTCCAGATGCTGACATAGACCCCATGGGCCTTGATCGCGCCGCCCTCGCGCAGAATGTAGCGGCCGAAGGAGTAGCCGAGATCCCCGCTCCCGGCGATCTCGGCCCTGAGCGGCTCCCAGGACAGGGCCGGCCCGGCCCCGCAAAGGCTTCATGAAACGCGGAGCGCCCGATGAGCGGCATGCTGCCCTGACGGATCAGCACCGGATCCTCGGCGGAATAGGCAAGGAACTCGTCGCCGACGCCCTGCTGCTGGGCCATGGTGTTGAAGGCCTCGTCGGCCTCGATCAGGGGCTGGGCATTCATCGGGATCCGGGACGAGTGAAATTGAACGGGCGGGCAACCCGGCGGCCGGCAATCGTCGGGTTCCGAGGCTCAAATGAAACAGAATTACCATTATGCGCGAAACAGCCGCGCTTGCAATCCTGTTGCCCGCCCTATTGCGGCCTTACCTTTCTCCCTATATTGCAGTGCAATCATTTTCGCCCGGTACGAGCCAGGGGCGCGGCTACGCTTGCCGCGTGCCGGGCTGCTTTGCTTTGAAAGACGCGCCTCATGAAACTCCGCAACATCGCCATCATCGCACACGTCGACCATGGCAAGACGACCCTCGTCGACAAGCTGCTCCAGCAATCGGGCAGCTTCCGTGAGAATCAGCGCGTGGAAGAGCGCGCCATGGACTCGAACGACCTCGAAAAGGAGCGCGGCATCACCATCCTGGCCAAGGCGACCTCGGTCGTCTGGAAGGACACCCGCATCAACATCGTCGACACCCCCGGCCACGCCGATTTCGGCGGCGAGGTCGAGCGTATCCTGAGCATGGTCGACGGCGCCATCGTGCTGGTGGACGCGGCCGAAGGCCCGATGCCGCAGACCAAGTTCGTGGTGTCCAAGGCCCTCAAGATCGGCCTGCGCCCCATCGTCGCCATCAACAAGATCGACCGGCCCGACGCCCGCCATATCGAAGTGGTCAACGAGGTGTTCGACCTGTTCGCGGCCCTCGACGCCACCGACGAGCAGCTCGACTTCCCGATCCTCTACGGTTCGGGCCGCAACGGCTGGATGGCCAAGACGCCGGAAGGCCCGAGCGATCAGGGCCTCGCGCCCCTGTTCGATCTCGTGCTCGAGCACGTGCCGCCGGCCAAGACCGAGGAAGGCCCGTTCCGCATGCTCGGAACCCTGCTCGAGGCCAATCCCTTCCTGGGCCGCATCGTCACCGGCCGCATCAGCTCCGGCACCGTGAAGCCGAACCAGTCGATCAAAGTGCTCGACCGCAAGGGCAACGTGGTGGAAACCGGCCGGGTGTCAAAGATCCTCGCCTTCCGCGGCTTGGAGCGCCAGCCGATCGAGATCGGCGAGGCCGGCGACATCGTCTCCATCGCGGGCCTCGTGAAGGGCTCGGTGGCCGACACCTTCTCGGCGCCCGAGAACGACATTCCGATCCAGGCCCAGCCCATCGATCCGCCGACTGTAACCATGTCCTTCATCGTCAACGATAGCCCGCTCGCCGGCACAGAGGGCGACAAGGTGACGAGCCGCATGATCCGCGACCGCCTGTTTAAGGAAGCGGAAGGCAACGTCACGCTCAAGATCGAGGAAGCCGCCGACAAGGATTCGTTCTACGTCTCCGGCCGCGGCGAATTGCAGCTCGCGATCCTGATCGAGACCATGCGCCGCGAGGGCTTCGAGCTCGCCGTGTCGCGTCCCCGCGTGGTGTTCGAGAAGGACGAGGCCGGCCAGCTTCTCGAGCCCATCGAGGAAGTCGTGATCGACGTGGACGAGGAATATTCCGGCGTCGTGGTGCAGAAGATGTCCGAGCGCCGCGCCGACATGGTCGAGATGCGCCCTTCTGGCGGCAACCGCCAGCGCCTCGTGTTCTACGCTCCCACCCGCGGCCTCATCGGCTACCAGGGCGAGCTGATGACCGACACCCGCGGCACGGCGATCATGAACCGCCTGTTCCACGCCTACGAGCCCTACAAGGGCGAGATCTCGGGACGGCGCAACGGCGTGCTGATCTCCAACGATGCCGGCGAGGCCGTGGCCTACGCCCTGTGGAACCTGGAAGACCGCGGCCCGATGATGATCGAGCCCGGCTGGAAGGTCTATCAGGGCATGATCGTCGGCGAGCACAACCGCGAGAACGATCTCGAGGTGAACGTGCTCAAGGGCAAGAAGCTCACCAACATCCGCACGACCTCCAAGGACGAGGCGGTGCGCCTGACGCCGCCGATCCGCATGACCCTCGAGCGCTCGCTCGCCTGGATCCAGGACGACGAGCTCGTCGAGGTGACGCCGAAGTCGATCCGCATCCGCAAGGCGATCCTCGATCCGAACGACCGCAAGCGCGCCGAGCGCTCTAAGGAAGCGCTGAGCGCATAATTTTCCTCGCGATCGTCGAATTAAAAGGCCGCCTCCTGAGGCGGCCTTTTTTCATGGGTTGACAGGCACCGGCTCCGCAACGGGATCCGGCAAGGCCGTCAGCTTCGGCACCGCCGAGGTCAGGATCACGAGGAGCTGCACCAGGAAGCCCAATGCTGCAATCACGATGCACGCCTCCGGTCCATAAGCGATCCCGACCGCTGCGCCGATGGCGGCGCCGACCGGGCGCACCCCCGCCGTCGCGGTCATGACGAGAGCCGAGACCCGCCCGAGAAGCGCACCCGGCGTCACCGTCTGGCGCAGGGTGGTCTGGCTGATGGTCCAGAGGATCGGGCCGGCCCCGAACAGGAAGAAGGACAGCCCGGCCAGGATGCCGGTCGGCATCCAGAGGGTCGCAACCATCGTCAGGGCGGCGGCGACCGAAACCAGAGGCCCGACGACGATCGCCGCACCGAAGGCAAGGCGGGCGATCAGACGAGGCGCTACGAGAGCGCCGACGACCATGCCGATGCCATAGGCCGCCAGCGACGTTCCGATGCCCGACGCCGTCAGCCCGAGCACATGGGCGGCATAAGGCACATAGGCCGCCTGCAGCACGAACCAGGCAAGGTTCCAGGCCACCGCCGTCAGCAGGATCGGCCTGAGCAGCGGATGAATCCACGCAAAAGCCGCGCCCTCTTTCAGATCACGCCAGAAATGCCGCTCCGGCAGGCTCGGACGCGGCGCTTCGGGCACCTGGATCAGGAACAGAGCGGCCAGCATGGAAAGCGCGGCCGCGAGCATGAAGGTCTGCGATGCGCCCGCCCATCCGACGAGGGCACCCGCCAGGGCGGGCCCGGCGGCGAAGGCCAGGCTGCGCGCCAGTTCGAGGGCACCGTTGGCCCGCGCCAGCATTTCGCGCGGCACCAAGCTCGGAACGAGGGCCGGAGCGGCCACGCTGAAGACGACCGTCCCGGTCGCCGCCGCGAAGCCGAGAACCGCGAGCACCGGAACGGAAAGGAGTTCGAAGGCTGCCAGAATGGGAAGGGTGAGGAGAGCCAGCGCCCGCAGGACTTCAGCGACCGTCATCAGCACGCGGCGCGGCATGCGATCGGCCAGGACTCCGGCCGGAAACGAGAGCAGCAGGAACGGCAGGGCCTGCATGGCGACGAGCAGGCCCGTCTCGCCCGTTCCCGCGCCGAGCGCCAGAACCGCGATCATGGGCGAGGCGGCGAGACCGATCTGCTCGGCGGATTGAGCGGCGATATTCGACCACGCAAGCCGACGGAAGGAGGGAGGAAGAGGATGGGACATGAGGTGGAAGACCTTCGTGAGCGTTCCACCTCATGAGACAATGTTTCATGAACGGCCGCCACCCGATTCCTGTGGGAGGGCGGCTAAGGCCCGGCTTTTTTTATCCCTCAGCCTTGTCGCTCTGCCCTTTCTTCGCACCCTCGCCCATCGGGTTCGTCGAATCCTCGCCGGAGGCTTCCGGGTTTTCGCGACCCTGAGGGGTCAGCCGCGGAGCATCGATATCCTCCTCGGTCGCCTGACTTGGCTTCTTCTTGTCGGGTTGAGCCATTCTCGTCTCCTTATGTCAGGAACTCGTCGAATTCGTCGCGTCGTGCTCGCCCGATTCCGGCAATGATCCGGTTCCGGGCGTCGCATCCGGGTTCGTCAGATGCGGCTGGTCGTGCGGGCCTGCGGCCGGCCTCTTGCCGGAGGCGGGCTTCTGCGGTGCTTTGGACGCGCCTTCAGGCGGCTTCGCGCGCTTGGAGCCCGCGTCCTTCTCCGTGTCGTCGGTGTGATTGCCGTAGCCTGCGTTGCCCATGGCGCTCTCCTCTCAGCTCTTGTCCTTGCCTTTGACCGCGGTCGCCCGCTCGATGGCCTCGGCGGTCGCATCCTTGTCCTTCGGCGACAGGCTGGCATCGCTCAGGTGCTTGGTGGTCTCGGGCGTCTCGGCGGCCGTGAGCTCATCATGCCCTTCGTCCCGGTTTCCGGCGCCACCCATGGATTGGCGATAGGCATAGGCCTCGCCACCGGGCTCGTCCCAGACCTCGCGCATCGTGGCATTGCCCTCGATGCCGCCCTCCCGGTTCGGATCCACCGAGCTGTCGATGACGCCGCGCTGCTCGTTGCGGATCTGGTCCGCAGGTTGATCCTTCAATGAATGAGGCGCTTTGCGTTCCGCCATAATGAACTCCATCAAATCATCTTGGAAACATCGCTTGAATTTGGATGCAGCAGGGAGAACCCGACGAGCGGAGTGAAGTTCTGGCTAAGCTTGGACGAGCGCAAACAAAAAGGGCGGCTCGAAAGCCGCCCTAAATCCGTTGATCCAATGAGGCTCAGAGACCTTCGAACAGAGCGCTCGAGATGTAGCGCTCGGCGAAGGACGGCGCGACGGTGACGATGCGCTTGCCCTTGAACTCGGGCCGTGCGGCGACTTCGAGCGCCGCCGCCACATTGGCGCCGGTGGAGATGCCGCCGGGAATGCCCTCCAGCTTGGCAAGCTTGCGCGCGGTGTCGAAGGCGGTCTGGTTGCCGACTGTCACCACGTCGTCGATGAGCGAACGGTCGAGCACATCCGGCACGAAGCCGGCGCCGATGCCCTGGATCTTGTGGGGCCCGGGCTGGCCGCCGGAGAGCACCGGGGAATCCTCCGGCTCGACGGCGATCACCTTCATGTTCGGCAGGCGCGGCTTGATCACTTGCGCAACGCCAGTGATCGTGCCGCCGGTGCCGACACCGGCGACGAAGGCATCGAACTGCCCGCCGGTATCGTTCCAGATTTCCTCCGCCGTCGTCCTACGGTGAATCTCGGGGTTGGCCGGGTTCTTGAACTGCTGCGGCATAACAGAGTTCGGGATCTCGCTCAGGAGCTCCTCGGCCTTGGCCAGCGCGCCCTTCATGCCCAGGGGTCCGGGCGTGAGAACGAGTTCCGCACCGAGATAGGCCAGCATCTTGCGCCGCTCGAGGGACATCGTCTCGGGCATGATCAAGATCAGCCGATAGCCCCGCGCTGCCGCGACGAAGGCAAGCGCGATGCCCGTATTGCCCGAGGTGGGCTCGATCAGGGTCGTGTCGGGCGTGATCTTGCCGGCCGCTTCCATGGCTTCGATCATGCTTACCCCGATACGGTCCTTCACGCTCGAGATCGGGTTGAAGAACTCGAGCTTGACTAGGATCTCGGCGTCGATCCCATGCTCCTTGGGCAGCCGGTTCAGGCGCACGAGCGGGGTGTTGCCGATGGTCTCCGTGATGGAGCCGTAGATGCGGCCATGTCCGGGCTTGGCATCCGACCGATTGCGAGTGTCAGCCATCCATTTCCTCCTTGAAGTCGGAGAAAACTTAACCTTTCCCGCACAATGTGTCGATATTTACCTCAATTCACGCATCATATCGTGAAATCAACCGCGGGCATGGCGTCGACGGCCGCTTCGGCCTGCGCCTTCTGGCACAGATCCTCCACCGTCACCTTGTCGAGCTCGCTCAAAAAAGCCTCGGTTCCGCGCTGGACCAGGGGCGAGACGACAGCCTCCGCGAGACGGGATTCCGGCACCGGCGAGGAACCGTCCTCCTCCAGCGCCGACATGGCGATGCGCACGATATCCCCGGCCGTGATCCGCCGCCGCTCGCGGGCCAACTCGTAGCCACCGCGCGGCCCGCGCACCCCCTTCAGGATGCCCTGCCGGACCAGCGCCTGCAGAACCGGCTCGAGATAGCGCGGCGGCAGGTTGTGCCGGCCAGCGAGCGCCTTGGCGGAGACCGGCATGGGGCGGGCATGGAGCGCAATGTCGGTGACGGCAGCGATGGCGAGAAGCGAGCGGCGCGAGAGAAAATTCATGCGGATGCCCCCTAGCCCAGGCCCGTCGAGCCGAACCCGCCGGCGGCACGCGGCGTCTCGTCGACCAGCTCGACCTCGACCGGCTCGACCTGGAGAACCGGCGCGACGACCAGCTGGGCGATGCGCATGCCGCGCGTGACAGTGAAAGGCTCGGAGCCCAGGTTGACGAGCAGCACCTGCACTTCGCCGCGGTAATCCGCATCGACGGTTCCCGGCGCATTGAGCACGGTCACGCCATGCTTGAAGGCAAGCCCGGAACGGGGCCGCACCTGCGCCTCGAAACCGGGCTCAAGCTGGAAGACGAGACCGGTGGGAACCAGCGCTCGCGCCAGGGATTCGAGGACGATCGGCGCATCGGACGGATTGGCCGCGACGAGATCCATGCCCGCGGCGCCGGCAGTCTCGTAGCGCGGCAGCGGCAGGTCGGCGGCATGGGCAAGACGCCGGATGCGCAGTTGGCGGCTCATGGTCTTTCGCCTCCCACCAGACCCAGACGTTCAACGAGCTTCTTCGCGACATCGGTCTTCGACAGGGTCGGCCAGGTCTCCACATCCGAGGCCGTGACGAGATGCACGCTATTGCTGTCGCCGCCCATGACCCCCGTTTCGGTCGAGACGTCGTTGGCAACGATGAGGTCGCAGCCCTTCTTCGCGAGCTTCTGCTTCGCATGCTCGATCACGTTCTCGGTCTCAGCCGCAAAGCCCACCATGAGCGGCGGGCGGTTGTCCGAGAGGTGCGAAATGGTGGCGAGAATATCGGGATTTTCCGTCAGTGACAGGTTCGGCAAGGCGCCGTCCTTCTTCTTGATCTTCTGCTCGCCCGCATTGGCAACGCGCCAGTCGGCGACGGCGGCGGCGAAGATGCCGATATCGGCCGGCAGCGCCTTTTCGACGGCCTCGAGCATCTCGCGCGCACTGTCCACATGCACGATCGTGACGCCGGAGGGATCGGGCAAGGTGACGGGGCCGGAGATCAGGGTCACGCGCGCGCCGGCCTCTGCCGCGGCTTTCGCGATGGCGTGGCCCTGCTTGCCGGAGGAGCGGTTGGCGATGTAGCGCACGGGGTCGATGGGCTCATGCGTCGGCCCGGACGTCACGATCACATGCTTGCCGGCAAGCGGTCCCGAGGGTGCCAGCAGGCGCTCGACGGCCGCCGCGATCTCCAAAGGCTCGGCCATGCGGCCGGGTCCGAACTCGGCCTCCGCCATCGCGCCGTCGTTGGGGCCGACCACATGCACGCCGTCAGCCTGCAGGACTTTCAGATTACGCTGCGTCGCCGGGTGCAGCCACATGCGCACGTTCATCGCCGGCGCGATCAGGATGGGAAGGGTCGTGGCGAGAAGCACCGTCGAGGCGAGATCGTCCGCATGCCCTCCCGCCATCTTCGCCATGAGATTGGCGGTGGCCGGCGCGACGACGACGAGATCCGCGTCGCGGGCGAGCTTGATATGCCCGATATCGGCCTCGTCTTCGCGGTCGAAGAGATCGGTATGCGAGCGCTGGCCGGTGAGAGCAGACACCGCAAGCGGCGTGATGAATTGCTGCGCACCGGCGGTGAGCACGCAGCGCACTGAGGCGCCGCGCTCGCGCAGACGGCGGATGAGGTCGAGCGACTTGTAGGCCGCGATGCCGCCGCCGATGACGAGGAGGATGCGTTTGCCTGAAAGCGCCGTCATGCGAAGCCCCTGAACAGCATGATCATCAGGGAGGCGGCGATAATCCACAAGGCCGCCACGCCCCAGCGGTTGCCCCGCGCCTCGGCACGGCCGATGGCGGCGACGCTGTCCTGGTCGAGCATCACGCCCTTGGCCGTCACGTCCTCGAGCTGGTTGAGCACGCGCTCGGCGCGCAAAGCAAGCTCCGGCAGGTCGCCGATGACGCCGGCCAGCGTCCACAGGCCTCTTCCTGCCTGCTCGGCGCGGCCGAGGGGGCCGAGATTGCGCTCGATCCAGTCGCGCACCACAGGCTCGGACGTGGTCCACATGTCGAGCTTCGGATCGAGGTTGCGGGCCACGCCCTCCACCACGACCATGGTCTTCTGCAGCATGACGAGCTCGATGCGGGTCGCCATGTCGAAGAGCGCCGTGATCTCGAAGAGAAGCGTGAGCAGCTTCGCCATGGAGATCTCGTCGGCGCGCCGGTCGTGGATCGGCTCGCCGATGGCGCGGATCGCTTGCGCGAAATCCTCCACCGAATGATGCGGCGGCACATAGCCGGCCTCGAAATGCACCTGCGCCACGCGCAGGTAATCGCGGCGGATGAAGCCCAAAAGAATTTCGGCCAGGAAGCGCCGCTCCTTCATGCCGAGCCGGCCCATGATGCCGAAATCGACCGCGACGAGGCGGCCCTCGGCATCCACGAACAGGTTGCCGGGATGCATGTCGGCATGGAAATAGCCGTCGCGGATGGCGTGGCGCAGGAAGGACTGGATCACGGTGCGCCCGAGCGCCACCCGGTCGAGGCCCGCCGCCTCGATTCCCGCCAGATCGTTGAGGCGGATGCCGTCGATCCAGGTGGTGGTGAGCACGTCGCGGGCGGTCAGGTCCCATTCCGGCTTCGGCACGCGGAAATCCGGATCGTCCTTGGTGTTTTCCGCAAGCTCCGAGACGGCGGCGGCCTCGAGCCGCAGATCCATCTCGACGGAGACGGAGCGGGCCAGCGCCTCCACGATCTCGAGCGGCTTGAGGCGGCGCGCATCGGGCACCATGCGCTCGAACAGGCGGGCGGCGGCGCGCATGGCCTGGAGATCGCGGGCGAAGCCCTCGCGCACGCCGGGCCGCACCACCTTCACCGCGAGGATCTCCTCGCCCTCGGCCGTGCGAATGCGGGCCCTGTGGACCTGCGCGATGGAGGCGGCGGCGATCGGCTCGCTGAATTCGAGAAAAAGCTCGTCGATGGGACGGCCGAGGGCGACCTCGACCATGCGTACGGCTTCCGCACGGGGGAAGGGCGGCATGCGATCCTGCAGGCGCTCCAGGTCGCGGGCGGCCGCCACGCCGACGATGTCGGGACGGGTGGCCAGGAACTGGCCGAATTTCACGTAAGACGGACCGAGCCGCGTCAATGCCTTCGAGAGGCGCGTCGCGCCGTCGCCGGCCTGCGGCCGTTCGATGATCCGCGCGATCCGCAGACCCAGCCGCGCTGACGGCGGCAGGGCGCTCGGATCGACGAGCGCGAGCGCGCCCTCGCGGGCCAGGACGAAGCCGGCGCGCAGATTGCGGACGAGATGAACGAGGCTGCCGATCACGTGTCAGATCTTCCAGCCCGAGTGGATGGCGACGACGCCGGCCGTCAGCGCGCGGTGCGTCACGCGCCTGAAGCCCGCCTCCTCGATCATCTGCGCGAAGGCGGCCGGCGTCGGGAAGCGGCGGATCGATTCCACCAGATACTGGTAGGATTCCGCATCCCCCGTCACCATGCTCCCGAGCTTCGGGATGACGTTGAAGGAATAGGCGTCGTAGATCCTGTCGAGCACCGGCACGTCGACCTTCGAGAATTCGAGGCAGAGGAAGCGTCCGCCGGGTTTGAGCACCCGGTGCGCCTCGCGAAGCGCCACGTCGATGCGCGGGACGTTGCGGATGCCGAAGGCGATGGTGTAGGCGTCGAAGGTCTTGGATTCGAAGGGCAGTTCCTCCGCATTGGCTTCGACGAAATCGATACGGCCTTCATACCGGTGGCCGGCCCGCTCGGCGCCGACTTTCAGCATCTCGCCGTTGATGTCGAGCACGGTCACGCGGGTCTGCGGGCCGCTCCCGTCGAGGATACGGAAGGCCACGTCACCGGTGCCGCCGGCCACGTCGAGATGGCGGAACGGCCGGTCGCGGGGCGGACGCAGGGTCGAGACGAGCGTATCCTTCCAGTGGCGGTGGAGCCCGGCGGACATGAGGTCGTTCATCAGGTCGTAGCGGCTCGCCACCGAGCGGAAGACCTCGTTGACCTTGCCCTGCTTCTCGCCGAGGGGCACGGACTGGAACCCGAAATGGGTGTTCTCGTCGGTCATGATCTGCACCAAAGCTCCCGTCACCTAGAGCATCGGACCCAAAAGTGAATTTGCACTTCTGGGATCGATCCGATGCTCCACCCTTTGAAGGGCGATCCATAGCGGAAGCGGGACCGGATGGCTATGTAAGGGGCATCAAGAACCCGAGAGATGGTTGATGCCCGAACTGCCTGAAGTCGAAACCGTGCGCCGCGGCCTGGAGCCCGCCATGGTCGGCGCCCGCTTCACCAAGGTCGCCCAGCGCCGGCCCGATCTGCGCTTCCCCTTCCCGGAGCGGTTCGCCCAGAGGCTCGAGGGGCAGGAGGTCCAATCCTTGAGCCGCCGGGCCAAGTATCTGCTGGCCGATCTCTCCTCCGGCGAGGTGCTGGTCATGCATCTGGGCATGTCCGGCCGGTTTCTCGTGACGCAAGGGGGCAAAACCCGCGTGCCGGGCGAGTTCCACTACGAGCACGGGGGCCTCGGCGCCCATGACCATGTGGTGTTCCAGCTCTCCAACGGCGCGACCATCACCTATAACGACGCCCGCCGCTTCGGCTTCATGGACCTGGTGCCGCGCTCGGGGATCGAGACCTCGAAGCATTTTTCCGGCATGGGCATCGAGCCTCTCGGCAACGAGCTCTCCGGCGAGACCATCGCCCGGCTCTTCCAGGGCAAGCGCACGCCCCTGAAGGCCGCGCTTCTCGATCAGCGCCTGATCGCGGGGCTCGGCAACATCTATGTCTGCGAAGCCCTGTTCCGCACCGGCCTGCACCCGGAAGCCCCGGCGGGCTCTCTCGCAACGAAAACGGGCAAGCCGACGGAGAAGGCGCACAGGCTCGCCGATATCATCCGGGACGTGCTCGCGGAGGCCGTGGAGGCCGGCGGCTCGACCCTGCGCGATCATGCTCAGGTCGACGGCTCGCTCGGTTATTTCCAGCACTCCTTCAAGGTCTATGACCGGGAAGGAGAGTCCTGCGTGACGCCCGCCTGCACCGGCACGGTGACGCGCCTCGTGCAATCCGGACGCTCCACCTTCTATTGCCCGGTCTGCCAGAAGCGCTCCCGCGCCTGAAACGAAAGCCTCTCGTCCGATTTTCTCTTGCCCGGCTTTCCGGCCTCGCCTACCGGTGTCTCATCCAGCGATGAGGAGACGCGGGCATGGCTTTTGAGACGATTCTCGTTGAGACGCGCGGCAAGGTGGGGCTGATCACCCTCAACCGGCCCCAGGCCCTGAACGCCCTCAATACGGCGCTGCTGAACGAGGTGAACCAGGCGCTCGACGCCTTCGACGCGGACGCCGATATCGGCTGCATCGTCATCACGGGATCGGAGAAGGCCTTCGCCGCCGGCGCCGATATCAAGGAGATGGCGGAACTCGCCTACCCGCACACCTACATGGCCGATCTCTTCTCCGGCTGGGAGAAGGTGTCGGGGCGGCGCAAGCCGATGATCGCGGCGGTGGCGGGCTTCGCGCTCGGCGGCGGCTGCGAGTTCGCCATGATGTGCGACTTCATCATCGCGGCCGACAACGCCAAGTTCGGCCAGCCGGAGATCAAGCTCGGCGTCATGCCGGGCATGGGCGGCACGCAGCGCCTGACGCGGCTCATCGGCAAGGCCAAGGCCATGGAGATGTGCTTGACGGGCCGCCTGATGGGTGCCGAGGAGGCCGAGCGCTCGGGCCTCGTCGCCCGCGTGGTGCCGCTCGCGGATCTTCTGAACGAGGCCATGAAGACGGCCGAGACCATCGCCGCCATGTCGCTGCCCATCGCCATGATGACGAAGGAAACCATCAACCGCGCCGACGAGGTCTCGCTTTCCGAGGGCATCCGCTTCGAGCGGCGCCTGTTCCACGCCATGTTCGCCACCGCCGACCAGAAGGAAGGCATGGCCGCCTTCGTCGGCAAGCGCCCGGCCGAGTTCAAGAACCAGTAAACTGTGATCGATATCGGCTTCGACATGATCGCGGCGCTTGCCGCGGTCTCCTTTCTTGCGGGCTTCGTGGATTCCATCGCCGGAGGCGGCGGGCTTCTGACCGTGCCGGCCCTCCTGCTCGCGGGCCTCGATCCGGCCCAGGCGATCGCCACCAACAAGGTCCAGGGCTCGGTCGCTGCCGCTTCCGCCACCTACACCTTCGGCCGCAAGGGGCTGATCGAGTGGCAGAAGGCCTGGGGCTTCACCTTGGTGGCTTTCCTGAGCAGCATCGCCGGGGCCCTGTGCGTCCAGTTCCTGCCGCGCTCCGTGCTCGAAGTGCTGATCCCGCTGCTGCTCATCGCCATCGCCTTCTACTTCGCCCTGTCGCGCAAGATGAAGGACGAGGACGCCCATGCCCGCATGACGGCCCTGGCCTTCGGCCTGACGGCACCGGTCGCCATCGGCTTCTACGACGGCATCTTCGGGCCGGGCGCGGGCTCCTTCTATATGCTCGCCTTCGTGACGCTGCTCGGCTACGGCGTGGTGAAGGCGACCGCCCATACCAAGCTTGTCAATCTGGCGAGCAATTTCGGCAGCCTTCTCCTTTATTCCGCAACCGGTGCCGTGGTGTGGCCGATCGGGCTCGTCATGGCGGGAGCCTCGCTGCTGGGAGCCCAGATCGGCTCGCGTCTCGCCATGCGGCTGGGGGCCCGGATCATCCGGCCGCTCCTGGTCCTGGTGTCGAGCCTCATGGCGCTCAGGCTCCTTCTGGATCCCGCCAATCCCTGGCGCCAGGCCCTTCAGAAGGCGGCGCTGGCGCTTTTTTGACGCGCAAAGGCCCACGGACGTTGACGTTCGCAGGTATCGCGTCTATAAGCCGCCTCACATGAGCCCGCGCGTCCCGCGGGCTCTTCGGTTTCCATGCAATCACCCGATCGGCGCCGAAGCTCTCGACAGGCTTGGGCTTGGCACATCGGGATTTTGAAAAGAACGAGGATGGGCCATGGCCAACACCGTGTCCGCCAAGAAGATGACCCGCAAGATCGCAAAGCGCACCGCGATCAACAAGTCGCGTCGTAGCCGGATGCGGACCTTCGTCCGCAAGGTTGAAGAGGCGATCGCTGCCGGTAATCAGACCGAGGCCGCGGCCGCTCTGCGCGCCGCCGAGCCGGAGATGATGCGCGCCGCCCAGAAGGGCATCGTGCACAAGAACACCGCGTCGCGGAAGGTCTCGCGTCTGGCGAGCCGCATCAAGACGCTGAGCGCTTAAGAAGCAGCTTCGACAGCTGTCTTTTTCATCGTCGATCAGACCCGGCCGAGAGGCCGGGTTTTTTCGTATCCGAAGCCGGAATCCGCATCCAAATTTTATCCACACGGGAGCTTGACTTTATCCCCGACTGACCGGTTGAAAGCTCCACAGTTCGGTTTCAAACCGCACATAAAAGAACCAGCCCGCTCAATAGGTTAGCAGGCAAAGCATCGCGAAGCATCAGAATCACCTACCGAGTCGAGGCGAATCGGTTCTGAATCAAGGTTGCGGAAAGACTCTTTTTTCAGGCCTGCGGACCGACTGTAGCGACACAGTGAATCAGTTGAAGAGTCAGGACTTTAAAGCCCCGATTCAAAACCTGTGGACGAGGCTGTGAACCCGATTGGAGGCTTGCAATGGCTCGCGACTCGACTCGGCCGTATTGCACCCCGTCGCGCACCCTGTGTAAGGTCAACCTGCTTCAACGGCTCGCCGTTAAGTCCTCACTCAAAGATCGAACTAAAACACCATAAGCGGGGGATCGGCCGTTGTTTCATTCTCTCAAGAAGCAAGCGAAGGCCCGTCCTTTACCGAGAGGTAAACTTGATAGACCTTGAGTGAAGATAAAGGGGACGACAGTCAGTGAGCGTCTCCACTTAAAAGTGATCATATAATCTTTAGTACAATTGGGGGCGCCGCGCTTTGAATAACCTGTGAGCCATCTGTGCCTTGGTGTTCAAAGCGGGTCATGCGTGGGGGTTTCCGGCCTTGTAGGGTCGGGACCTCGTGGAGGAACATTGATGTATCGCAGCGAAGATCACCGCACCTTTGCCGCTCCCAGCGAGAACGGCAAGGAAGCTCCCGGCGAACAAATGGCATCGGATGTATGGGCGCGGGTGAAGCGCCGCCTCCGGGCCGAACTGGGCGAGGACATCTTCGCCAGCTGGTTCGGTCGCCTGGAGCTGGATTCGGTGGTCGAGGGCTGTGCCTATCTGACGGTTCCCACCCGCTTCCTGAAGAGCTGGATCGAATCCCACTATGCCGATCGGGTGCTGGCGGTTTACCGCTCCGAGGCCGGCGATGTGGGGCGCATCTCCATCGGCGTGCGCAACACGCTTGGACGCGATCCGGCCGCCCAGCGCCGGACGAGCGAAGCCCCGCGCACGACACCGACCGCTTCGATGGCGATGCCCAGCATGACAAGCGAGATCAAGTCTCCCTCCATGGCGTCCGCCCACGAGGACCGCAGCGAGTCCGGCGATCTCGGCGGCGCGCCGCTCGATTCCCGCCTGACCTTCGACAGCTTCATCGTCGGCCGCTCCAATGCGCTCGCCCATGCGGCCGCCGACCGCGTCGCCCATGCCCAGAACGGCCAGGCCATCTACAACCCGCTCTATCTCCATGCGGGTGTGGGCCTCGGCAAGACGCATCTTCTGCATGCTATCGGCCACGAGGTGCGCGCGCAGGGACGCAGGGTGATCTATCTCACCGCCGACCGCTTCATGTACGGTTTCGTCGCCTCCCTGAAGGCGCAGACGTCGCTCGCCTTCAAGGAGCGCCTGCGTGGCATCGACCTGCTCGTCATCGACGACGTGCAGTTCATCCAGGGCAAGCAGATCCAGCAGGAATTCGGCCACACGCTGAATGCCCTGATCGATGCGGGCCGCCAGATCGTCATCGCCGCGGACCGTCCGCCGGCCGATCTGGAAAATCTCGACGAGCGCGTGCGCTCGCGTCTTGCCGGCGGTCTCGTGGTCGAGGTCAGCGCGCTCGACGAGGCGCTGCGCACCTCGATCCTCACCACGCGCATCGATGCCCTGAAAACGATCCACCCCACCTTCGAGGTCGGCTCGAGCGTCATCGCCTATGTCGCCCGTGCCATCACCGCCAACGGGCGCGATCTCGAAGGCGCGGTCAACCGCCTGCTCGCCCATGCGACGCTCACCAGTTCCGCGATCACCCTGGAAACCGCCGAGACCGCGATCCGCGATCTCGTGCGCAACCGGGAGCCCAAGCGGGTCAAGATCGAGGATATCCAGAAGCTGGTGGCGTCCCGCTACAACGTCTCCCGCTCCGACATCCTGTCGGAGCGCCGCACCGCCGCCGTGGTGCGCCCGCGCCAGATCGCCATGTACCTGTCCAAGGTGCTGACCTTGCGTTCCCTGCCTGAGATCGGCCGCCGCTTCGGTGGGCGGGACCACACCACGGTGCTCCACGCCGTGCGCAAGATCGAGAAGGCCTTAGGCGAGGACCACGCCCTCTCCGACGAGGTCGAGCTCCTCAAGCGGATGCTGCAGGAGTAAGCCTTCCGGGCCGGGGGCTGCCCCGGCCTTGCTTTCTCGGGCGACAAAAGCCAATCTGCTGCCCTGCTTGTCCCGCCCGGAGGCGTCGTCCTTCATGGGATCGGCCAAGAATTTCACCGAAACCAGGTGCTAGGTTATGAGAGTTACCGTTGAGCGCGCCGCTCTGCTGAAGGCGCTGGGGCATGTGCACCGCGTCGTCGAGCGTCGCAACACCATCCCGATCCTCTCGAACGTCCTGTTGCGGGCGGATGAGGGTTCCCTGCGCCTGAAGGCGACCGACCTCGACATCGAGGTGACGGAAACGATCCCCGCCGAGATCACCGAGGCAGGCTCCACCACCGTTCCGGCCTACATGATCTACGACATCGTGCGCAAGCTCTCGGACGGCGCGCAGGTCTCGCTCGAGATGAGCCCCGACATGGGCCAGATGCAGATCCGTTCCGGCCGCTCGCGCTTCATGCTGCAGGCGCTGCCGGAGAGCGACTTCCCCGATCTCGCCGCCGGCGACCTGCCGCATCGCTTCACGCTCACTGCCGCCGATCTCAAGCGTCTGATCGAGAAGACGCAGTTCGCGATCTCGACGGAAGAGACGCGCTACTACCTCAACGGCATCTATCTCCACACAATCGATGCGGGCGGCTCCATTGTCATGCGCGCGGTCGCCACCGATGGCCACCGCCTCGCCCGGGTCGAGATCCCGGCGCCGAACGGTTCGGAAGGCATGCCCGGCGTGATCGTGCCACGCAAGGCCGTGGCCGAGATCGTCAAGCTCGTGGAAGACGGCTCCGAGAGCGTCACCATCGAATTGTCCCCCGCCAAGGTGCGGCTGACCTTCGACGGCGTGGTGCTGACCTCCAAGCTCATCGACGGCACCTTCCCCGATTACCAGCGCGTCATCCCGGCCGGGAACGACAAGGTTCTCGTGGTCGAGCGCGGCGAGTTCTCGAAGGCCGTGGACCGCGTCTCCACCATCTCGTCGGAACGCGGCCGCGCGGTGAAGCTCGCGCTGGGCGACGGACGCCTGACTTTGACCGTCAACAACCCGGATTCGGGCAGCGCGACGGAAGAGCTCGAGGTCGATTACGATGCGGCGCCAATCGATATCGGCTTCAACGCCCGCTACCTTCTCGACATCGCAAGCCAGCTCGACGGCGACACGGCCCTGTTCAAGCTCGCCGATCCCGGCTCCCCCACCATCGTCCAGGACCGCGAAGGCGCCCCCGCGCTCTACGTCCTGATGCCGATGCGGGTGTAAGCCGCTAGAGATTGGTCATCCCGGACGGAGCAGAGCGACGATCCGGGATCGCGAAAACCAGTCTAGCACTGTCATTCCGGGGCCGCGCAGCGAAGCCCGGAATCCATAACCATCGACGTTGCAAAACGAGACACGGCTCCCATCGTCCTTTGTTGAAATGTCATGCTTATGGATTCCGGGCTCGGCTCTACGCGCCGCCCCGGAATGACAGTGCGGAGGATCTCGTGCTTGATCTTTCGCGCCCGCTCCTGAATGAAGGGGGCGCATGTCCTCCTCCCCCGCCGCCGCTTCCCGAATCGCCCGTCTGATCCTCCAGGATTTCCGCACCTATGCGAGCCTGGATCTCTCGGTCGCACGCCCGCTTGTGGCGCTGGTGGGCGAGAACGGGGCCGGCAAGACCAACGTGCTGGAGGCGATCTCGCTCTTCATGCCGGGGCGCGGCTTGCGGCGCGCGGAACTCGCCGACATGGCGCGCGACGAGGGACCGGGATCCTTCGCCGTTTCCGTCACCCTCGATGCGCCTTACGGCGAGCATCGGCTCGGCACGGGAATCGAGCATCAGAATGAAGGCTCCCGCGCCTCGCGGGAAGGGTCCCGTGCCTCACGGGTCTGCCGCATCGACGGCATGCCGGCTTCCTCGCCCACGGCGTTTGCCGAATACCTGCGCGTCGTCTGGCTCACCCCGGATCTCGACGCGCTGTTTCGCGGACCTGCCGGCGACCGGCGCCGTTTTCTCGACCGATTGGTTCTTGCGGTCGATGCGGAGCACGGCACGCGAGTGAACGCGTTGGAGCGGGCGCTGCGCTCGCGCAATCGGGTGCTCGAGGAGAACCCCGACGACCGTCTCTGGCTCGATGCGCTGGAGCGCGAGGTGGCGGAACTTGCCATCGCGGTCGCCGCCGCCCGCCGCGAGACCGTGGAGCGGCTTGCTGCGCTGGTGCTCGAAACCCGCGAGGAGGAATCCCCCTTCCCCTTCGCCACGCTGAACCTGGAAGGCGAGATCGACGCGCTCGTGGCGACGCTTCCCGCCGTCGACGCCGAGGACCGCTACCGGGCGACCTTGCGCGATCACCGCCACCGCGACCGCGCCGCCGGGCGCACCCTCGTCGGCCCCCAGGCCTCCGACCTGCTCGTGCGCCACGGCCCGAAGGATATCCCCGCCAACACCGCTTCCACAGGCGAGCAGAAGGCCCTTCTCATCGGCCTCGTCCTCGCCCATGCCCGGCTCGTCGCCAGCATGAGCGGCATCGCGCCCTTCGTGCTCCTCGACGAGGTCGCCGCTCATCTCGACCCCCGCCGCCGGGCCGGCCTCTACCACGCGCTGGAATCGCTCGGCGGGCAGGTCTGGATGACGGGGGCGGACCCGAGCCTTTTTGCGGAACTTGAGGGCCGGGCCGACGTGCTGCAGGTGTCACCCGGCGTGATCGAACCCATCACAAGAGCTTAATGGCGGGACGGGCCGGTTCGATCTATGCTGACCGGCACCTTGTCGCTCGTCGGTAGAGAACCATGGATCTCGCAGGCCTTCTGCTCTTCTCCTCCGCCCTCTTCATCGCCGCAGCCTCGCCGGGACCGGGAATCGCCGCCATCGTGGCGCGGGTTCTGGGACGGGGCCCGAGGGACGCCATCGCCTTCAGCATCGGCGTGGCCCTGGGCGACGTGGTCTGGCTGACCTTCGCGATTCTCGGCCTCGCCGCCCTGGCCCAGGCGTTCCACGAGGTGTTCCTGGTCATCAAATATGCCGGCGCGGCCTACCTGCTCTACATTGCCTACAAGATCTGGACCGCGCCTGCGGTCGCCAAGGACGTGACGGCGGAGGAGCGAGCCGAGCATCCGGCCAGGCTTCTTCTGGGCGGGCTGGCGCTGACGCTCGGCAATCCGAAGACCATCGTGTTCTACCTCGCGCTCCTGCCCACGATCCTCGACCTGACCCGCATCACCGTGCTGGGCTTTGCCGAACTGGTGGCGGCGACCTTGACCGTTCTGGGCGTGGTCTTTGCGGGCTATATCGTGCTTGCCGCCCGCGCCCGGCAGCTCTTTACGACGCCCAAGGCCATCCGGATCCTCAACCGGACCACCGGCGCCATGCTGGCGGGCGCCGCGGCCGCCGTTGCGTCACGCTGACGGGGACCGCCCTTCGGCCCCGATTCGGCAATTTTTGGTGGATTTTCCGCCCGTTTTTACGCGCGCATATGCGCGCGGGGGTGAAATTTCAACCATTCATCCCTAAATAATTGATCTGACGAATCAAAACCCTGGCGCGCCCTGTCCTTTTCCGCGCGCCTTGAAGGATCCCAAATGGCCGAACCTGCTATCAACGTGAATGCCGATGCCTATGGCGCGGAATCGATCAAGGTGCTCAAGGGCCTTGATGCGGTGCGCAAGCGGCCGGGCATGTATATCGGCGATACCGATGACGGCTCGGGCCTGCACCACATGGTCTACGAGGTGGTGGACAACGCCATCGACGAGGCACTCGCCGGTCATGCAACGGAAGTGACCGTGACGCTCAATGCCGACGGCTCGGTGACCGTCACCGACAACGGCCGCGGCATTCCCACCGACATCCACCAGGGCGAAGGCATCTCGGCGGCCGAGGTCATCATGACCCAGCTGCACGCGGGCGGTAAGTTCGACCAGAATTCCTACAAGGTTTCCGGCGGCCTGCACGGCGTCGGCGTGTCCGTGGTGAACGCCCTCTCCAGCTGGCTCAAGCTGCGCATCTACCGCAATGGCAAGGCGCACGAGATCGAGTTCCGTCATGGCAACGCGGTGGCGCCCTTGGCCGTCGTCGGCGACGCCGAAGGCAAGCGCGGCACGGAAGTCACCTTCCTAGCCTCCACGGATACCTTCACCATGGTGGAGTACGATTACGCCACCCTGGAGCATCGCCTGCGCGAGCTCGCCTTCCTGAACTCGGGAGTGCGCATCATCCTTACCGATAAGCGCCACGCGGAGCACAAGCGCGAGGAGCTGATGTACGAGGGCGGCGTCGAAGCCTTCGTGCGCTATCTCGACCGCGCCAAGACCCCGCTGATCCAGCAGCCGATCCTCATCCGCTCGGAGAAGGACAGCATCGGCGTCGAGGTGGCTTTGTGGTGGAACGATTCGTACCACGAGAACGTGCTCTGCTTCACCAACAACATCCCGCAGCGGGATGGCGGCACGCATCTCGCCGGCTTTCGTGCAGCGCTCACCCGTCAGGTGAACGGCTATGCGGAATCCTCCGGCCTCACGAAGAAGGAAAAGGTTTCGCTCACCGGCGACGATTGCCGCGAGGGTCTGACCGCCGTCGTGTCCGTGAAGGTGCCGGATCCGAAGTTCTCGTCGCAGACGAAGGACAAGCTCGTCTCGTCCGAAGTGCGTCCCGCCGTCGAGAACGTCCTGAACGAGGCGCTCAACAACTGGCTCGAGGAGCATCCGCAGGAAGCCCGGACCCTCGTCGGCAAGGTGGTGGAAGCAGCCGCCGCCCGCGAGGCTGCGCGCAAGGCGCGCGAGCTCACCCGCCGCAAAGGCGCGCTCGACATCGCATCACTGCCCGGCAAGCTCGCCGATTGCCAGGAGCGCGATCCGTCGAAATGCGAGCTGCTGCTCGTCGAGGGCGACTCGGCCGGCGGCTCCGCCAAGCAGGGCCGCAACCGCGCCTTCCAGGCCGTGCTCCCCTTGCGCGGAAAGATCCTCAACGTCGAGCGCGCGCGCTTCGACAAGATGCTGGGCAGCCAAGAGATCGGTACGCTGATCACTGCGCTCGGCACCGGCATCGGCCGCGAGGAGTTCAACCTCGACAAGCTGCGCTACCACCGCATCATCATCATGACGGACGCGGACGTGGACGGCTCGCACATTCGCACGCTGCTGCTCACCTTCTTCTTCCGGCAGATGCCGGAGCTGATCGACCGCGGTTATCTCTACATCGCGCAGCCGCCGCTCTATAAGGCGACCCGCGGCAAGCAGGCGATCTACCTGAAGGACGAACGCGCGCTGGAGGACTTCCTCATCGATGCCGGCATCGACGCCGCAGCTTTGCGCCTCGAAACCGGCGTGGAGTTCCAGGGCGATCAGCTCAAAGGCCTGATAGACGAGGCCCGCCTCGTGCGGCAGGTGCTGAACAGCCTGCACACGCGCTATAACCGCAAGGCGGTGGAGCAGGCGGCGACTGCCGGCGCGCTGCGCCCCGATGTGGTCGACGATCCCGATCGCGGTCCTGCGGCAGCAGCCTATATCGCCCAGCGTCTCGATGCGATCTCTGAGGAGCTCGAGCGCGGCTGGACCGGAGAGGTCCGCGACGGCGGCTATGTCTTCTCGCGCACCGTGCGCGGCGTGACGCAGACCGCAACGCTCGACCAGGCGCTCATCGCCAGTCAGGAGGCCAAGAAGCTCGACGAGCGTGCCAAGTCCCTGCAGGACGTCTATGCCAAGCCGGCAAAGCTCGTGCGCAAGAACGACGAGATGCAGATCGACGGTCCGCTCTCGCTCTTCAACGCGGTGCTTGCCGCGGGCCGCAAGGGCCTGCAGCTCCAGCGCTACAAGGGCCTCGGCGAGATGACCGCACAGCAGCTTTGGGAAACGACGCTCGATGCCGACGTGCGCTCGCTGCTGCAGGTCAAGGTGAAGGACACCACCGACGCCGACGATCTCTTCGTCAAGCTCATGGGCGACGTGGTGGAGCCCCGCCGCGAGTTCATCCAGGAGAACGCCCTCTCGGTGGCGAACCTGGACGTGTAAGCCCGGTTCGCAGTTTTTCGTTAGGCCAAGGGCGGCGCGTCTCTCGCAGGTGCGCCGCCCTTTCATTTCCGGGTAAGGATCATGCTGAAAACCGATCTCTCAGCCCTCTACCGCGACTACATCGCCTGCCTGAACGAGCAGGACTGGCCGAAGCTGAAAAACTTCGTTCATGACGAGGTGTCCCACAATGGTCGGCGGATCGGGATATCAGGCTATCGCGAGATGCTGGAGCAGGACTTTCAGGACATCCCGGATCTTCACTTCAGCATTCTTCTGCTGATGTCCGATCCGCCTTACATCGCGAGCCGGCTGGGCTTCGACTGTACGCCAAAGGGAAATTTCCTTGGCCTCGATGTCAATGGGAAGAGGGTGTCCTTCACCGAGAACGTGTTCTACGAATTCCGGCAAGGAAAGATTGTGCAAGTCTGGTCGGTGATCGACAAGGCGGCCATCGAAGCTCAGATTTAATCACGCATCTCGCCGCCGGGCGCGATGGCGGCCGGCTCTCGGCCTTCGCCTTCGGATCATCGCCATCGTCAGCTCCCGCGCGGGGCGCAGCCGTGCCGGCATGGCCGAGAACGGCCGGCAGCACGCCGGCCGGGGAGCCATCGTGAACAGGTGCCGTACATGCCGTCTCCCATCCCGGAGACCATGCGGGCGTCCGATCATGACGGACCCTGGCCGGCGCAGGCCTATTCCGGCTCGCCGATCTCGTCGGGGAGATCCGGCGATGCAACCATCGAGCCGCGCGGAAGCGGATCTTGCGTGAGCTGCGACTCGACATAGTTCGGCGGGCGGTCCGCACTGCTCGACATGCAGCCCGAAACCAGGGCCGCGATTGTAGCGAGAACCAGGAACGACAGCTTGACTTGCATCGACTTCTCCCTTGTCAGACCGAATTTCTCGATTGTTGGTGGTGCATCGAAGCGGCAGGCTTTGAACTGGTACAGGCTGGCGGGCTCTGGACCCTGTTCGGACGAGTGTGCTCGGCGAGGACACATTCGGTCAAGCTTTTCCGTCCGAGGAAATATGCTGCCGAGCAAAGGACGTTATCGACTTGTGACCGGATGTGAGGCCGTTCATCCTTCGTCTCGGGATCCAGAGGGACACAGCAAGAGATGCTGGAAGATCAAGGCCTGCTGCTGAACCAGTTCTTCACACTCTGGGCGATGCTCGACCCGATCGGGCATCTGCCGCTGTTCTTAGGGGCCACGGAAGAGCTCGCGCGCCAGGAACGACGCCGGGCAGCGGCTCTCGCCGTCGTCATCGCCTTCTGCATTCTCATCTTCTTCGGCGTGGCGGGCCAGTTCCTGCTCCACGCCATGGGCATATCGCTGCTGTCCTTCCAGATCGCAGGTGGGATCATCCTGCTCCTGTTCTCCATCTCCATGGTGCTGGGAGAGCCCCGATCCGGCGCATCATCTCCGGACGAACCGGGCAACAACGCGTTGAGGGTCGCCATCTATCCCCTGGCGACGCCGATCATTGCCGGTCCGGGCTCCATGCTGGCGATCATCATCCTCACCGACAATCACCGATTCACGCTTCCCGAGCAGGTCGTCACCTACGGCGTCCTCGCCGCAGTCCTGACCTTGATGCTCGTCGTCTTTCTGCTGGGCAACGCGATCGGCAGAATCATCGGTCATGGCGGCGCCAATGTCATCCGCCGCATCATGGGGGTGATCCTCGCGGCTCTGTCCGTCAACCTCATCGTCAGTGCCCTGGCGCAATGGCTCAAGCTGCCTCCGATCTGACAGAGTGCGGGTGGGCGCAGGCAAGTGGTGCCTCCCAAGAGCCATTGCGGTGCATGCCCTCTCGTGTCAGTCTCGTGGGGTCACCCCTACGACCTGTGTTGCCCTTCATGCCGATCGCTCATCACGAACGGACCATCTGAGCGCTGGACCCTGATCGGCGCGGGCGGTCCTTCGTTCTTGTGAGGTTTTTCATGACGACGAGAACCGGGGTCAGGCCCGTCACCGAACGCCCGCAATTCGAGCGCCTCGCGCTGGTGCTCCAGGGCGGCGGCGCTTTGGGCGCGTATCAGGGCGGGGTCTATCAGGCGCTGGCCGAGGCGGATCTGCACCCGAACTGGATCGGTGGCATCTCGATCGGGGCGATCAATGCGGCGATCATCGCCGGCAACCCGCCGAAAGAGCGCGTTGCGCGCCTGAGAGCATTCTGGGAGCGCATCACCGCGCCGCCGCCATGGATGCCCTCGATCGGAACGTCGATGCTGGGTGCCCTCGAATTCGGCAGCGAGTTCCTCCATACCCTCGTCAACCAGACGCAGGCCTGCACGACGCTCATGAACGGGGCGCCCGGCTTCTTCTTTCCGCGGCAGCTCCCTCCCTTTCTCGGCTCCGCGAATATCGAGACCAACAGCTTCTACGATGTCGGCCCGCTACGGGAGACGCTGGAGGAGCTGGTGGATTTCGACCGCATCAATGCGCAGGAGACCCGCTTCGCCATCGGAGCCGTGAATATCCGCACGGGCAATCTCGAATTCTTCGACAATGCCGAACGCACTCTCGAGCCGGAGCACATCATGGCGAGCGGTGCGCTTCCCCCAGGCTTTCCCGCCGTCCAGGTCGGCGGAGACTATTACTGGGACGGGGGGCTCGTCTCCAACACGCCGCTGCAATGGCTGCGCGATTCCAGGCCGCGGCAGGATTCGCTGGTGTTCCAGGTCGATCTCTGGAGCGCCAGAGGCGAGATCCCGCACGACCTCGTCGGCATCGACCTGCGGCAGAAAGACATCCGCTTCTCGAGCCGCACCCGCAAGAACACCGATCAGTTCAAGCAGGAGCAGCGCCTGCGCCGCGCCGCCCACCGGCTGCTCCAGTTGGTGTCGGACCAGGACCTGCTGAACGCCGATTCCGAAATGGCATTGCTGCGGGCAAAGGCCGACGAAACGGTGCACAACATCGTCCACCTGATCTACCGCGCCAAAAGCTACGAAGGCTCGTCCAAGGATTACGAGTTCTCGCGCGAGACCATGGAGGAGCACTGGTCCGCGGGCTACGAGGACACCGCACGCACTCTGCGCCATCCCGATATTCTGAAGCGGCCTGTCACGCCGGACGGGGTTGCGACCTTCGACCTCTCCGAGCCCTGATCCACCATGCCGACCGACCTCATGAGGAAGCCATGAAGATCTCCGACGTTCGCGATAAAGCCTTCGCCATGCCGCTCAACGACCCGGCCTATCCGAAACCGCCCTATCGCTTCTACAACCGGGAATTCGTCGTCATCACCTATCGCACCGATCCGGAGGTGCTGCGCGCCGTGGTGCCGGAGCCGCTCGAGGTCATCGGCGACACCGTCGCCTATGAGTTCATCCGCATGCCCGACTCGACGGGCTTCGGCGACTACACCGAAACCGGACAGGTGATTCCCGTGCGCTTCACCACGCCGTCCGGCGAGGTGCAGGAAGGCGGCTACGTGCATGCCATGTATCTCGACGACAACTCGCCGATCGCCGGCGGACGCGAGATCTGGGGCTTTCCGAAGAAGCTCGCGAGCCCCAAGCTCGCGCACGAGCAGGAGACGCTCGTCGGCACCCTGCACTACGGATCGGTGCTCTGCGTCACCGCCACGATGGGCTACAAGCATCGGGAGATCGATCTCGCGACGATAGCCAAGGGCATGGCCAAACCGGCCTTCATGATCAAGATCATCCCGCATGTGGATTGCACGCCGCGGATCTGCGAACTCGTCCGATACTACATGGAGGACGTGCAGCTGAAGGGCGCCTGGACCGGGCCTGCCGCGCTGCAGCTCTTCGAGCACGCCATGTGCGACGTCGCCCGCCTGCCGGTGCGCGAAGTCGTCTCCGCGAGCCACTACATCGCCGACCTCACCCTCGGCCTTGGCGAGGTGGTCTACGACTACCTGAAATAGGATATCGCGCGTGCCTCGATATCCGCATACGAACCGTTAACCTTTTGAACGGACCGGGCGCCGAGGCGCAGCGTCTTGCGTTGACTCGCCATGCCCATCGCAGAATAGTTCGGCGCTAAGAACAAAAACCAAAGATGGCGGATTGGACGTCGCTCAAGAGACGCCGGTCCAAAGGCATGATGCTGCTCCGCCATACCGGTGCGAACCCGGTATATTTCCCATGTGCCATTTTCAGGATCGAAGCTTCGAATCGAACCGCCCTGCGCCGGGCCGTCTCGAGGACGGAGGCGTTAAGGTTTGTCATGCTGACGGTCTATAACTGCATCGTTGAGGAGCACGACCTCCGGCTCGTTGCCCTGGCAGCACTGGTGTGCGGTCTTGCATCCCTCACGGCAGTTCATCTTCTCCACCACGCACCCCGATCCGTGGGCAGCCGGCAGGGCCTTTGGCTTGGGATCGCTGCCATCTCCACCGGGTTCGGCATCTGGGCAACGCATTTCATCGCGATGCTGGCCTTCGCTCCCAGCCTGCCCACGGGATACAACGTCGCGCTGACGATCCTGTCCCTGCTGGCCGCCGTCTCCCTGACAGGTGTCGGATTCTGCGTCGCTCTCATGCCCGGACGTGTGTGGGCAGGTCTCGGGGGGGCCGTTGTCGGAGGCGGCATCGCCACGATGCACTACACCGGCATGGCCGCCTTCGAAGTGGCCGGCACCATCGCGTGGAATCCCGTACTGGTCATCGTCTCGATCCTGCTCGGTGCGCTCCTCGGCGCTCTCTCCCTGTTCACGGGTCTCAAAGGCCATACGATGCGCCGGAAATTGATCGGCGCGGGACTGCTGACGCTGGCGATCTGCAGCCACCATTTCACGGCCATGGGTGCTGCAGCGATCACGCCCGATCCCAGCATCGAACTTTCGTCTTTGGCCCTTCAGTCCGAATGGCTTGCCATCGGCGTGGCCTTCATCAGCTTGGTCATCCTCCTGCTCGCCGTCGCAGCCTTGAGCCTCGACCTGCGGGAGCGACGGCGCGAAGCGCTCGAGATGGAGCGAATGCGGGACCTCACCGACGCAGCTGTCGAGGGCCTCGTGCTCTGCAAGGGAGAGACCATCGTCTCCGTCAACCAGAGCTTCGCACGGCTTGCAAATCTGGCCCCGGAGCAGATCTGCGGACGGGAACTGGCCGCCTGCCTGCCGAACGCCAAGAGGCGCGAAGCGCTTTTTGCGGTTGCCGGACAAGCCATCGAAGCCGATCTGCTGGACGGTGACGGAACCTTGATTCCTGTCGAGCTGATCACGCGGCAGATCACCTATAACGGCGAGTTGCACAATGTCGTGGCGTTCCGCGACCTGCGCGACCGCCGCAATGCCGAGGCGCAGATCCGCTATCTCGCGCATCACGATCCGTTGACCGGGTTGGACAACCGCGCGAGTTTCGACCAGCGGCTCAATCGCGAGATCAAGCTGCATCGCAGAACCAGCCAGCAGCTTGCTTTGCTCTGCCTGGACCTCGACGGCTTCAAAGACGTCAACGATCTCTACGGACATTCGGCGGGAGATCAGCTGCTTCAGCACATCGCCCAGCAGTTCTCGTCCGTCCTGGCCGAAGACCACATGCTTGCGCGCCTCGGCGGCGACGAGTTCGCCATCATCGTTCCGCAGGCCACCGATCCCGCCCAGGTCGGACAGCTGGCTGAGAGCTTGCTGAAATCCCTCAAGGGCCCTGATACGGACAAGACGCCCGCCGGCGTCGTCTCGGTCAGCATCGGCATTGCCCTGTACCCGTCCGACGCACGGGACCGCACGGAGCTTCTCTCCAGCGCCGACACCGCTCTCTATCGCGCAAAAGCCGAAGGGAAAGGCGCCTATCGCTTCTTCGAGGCGGGGATGGGAGCGCAGATCCGCGAACGCCGCAGCATCGAGCACGACCTGCGGCATGCCATCGACAACGACGAGCTGCGTCTGGTCTTCCAGCCGCAGGCGCAGGTCGACACCGGCGAGGTGCTCGGCTTCGAGGTTCTGCTGCGCTGGACCCATCCGGTGCGAGGCAGCGTCTCACCGTCCATCTTCATCCCCATCGCCGAAGAAAGCGGGCTGATCCTGAAGATCGGCGAATGGGTCCTGCGCGAGGCCTGCCGGGAGGCCGTCGGATGGATGCGCCCGCTCAATGTCGCCGTCAACGTCTCGGCCCTGCAGCTGAGCAGCGACGGCTTCGTCGAACTGGTGCGCAGCATCCTCGAAGAGACGGGCCTTTCATCCAAGCGGCTCGAAATCGAAATCACCGAGACGGCCCTCATCCGCGATCCCAACCGGGCGCTTCTGGCTCTGCAGAAACTCAAGACGCTCGGCGTCAACATCGCCATGGACGATTTCGGCACCGGCTATTCGTCGCTGTCCAATCTGCAGGCTTTTCCGTTCGACAAGATCAAGATCGACAGGTCCTTCATTCAGGCCGTCCACACCAAGCCGCAGGCTGCGGCCATCGTCCGGGCCGTCCTCGGCCTCGGCCGAGGTCTCGGGCTTCCGGTCATCGCCGAAGGCGTGGAGACGGCCGAAGAGCTGAGCTTCCTCGGCCTCGAGGGATGCACCGAGGCTCAGGGCTATCTCGTCGGTCATCCGGCGCCGATTCATGAGCTGAGCTCGCTGATCTGCGACAACATCGTCGCGCTTCCGAAACCTCTTCTTAGAGCTGTGGCGGAGTGAGAGCGCGTGGCGCAGGCGCCTGAGGCCGGCAGGGTTCCGAGACGCAACCGGTCGTTCCCGCCCGTCCTTTCGAGACCTTGACGCGGATGGGCTGAAGCCCCCTAATGCCTGACGCGCAAGGATCGGAGGATGCAGGCCTGCTCATGAATTCCGTGGTGGTCAGCCTGCTCACCTTCTTCGCGATCTTCTGCGGCGCCCTGCTCGGATTGGGGCTCTCCCGCCAGCTTCCCACGAATCATCTGAGCGTCGAGTCGCGAACGGCCGTCTCGGTGTCCATGGCCGTGGTGGGCACGCTTGCGGCGCTCGTGATCAGCCTGATGATCAGCACGGCCAATACGGCGTTCAGCGCCCGGACCAACGCGATCACGACATTGGCGATCGATATCGTCAAACTCAACCGGGTCCTGGTCCGATATGGCCCCGACGCCTCCGGCATCCGAGACGAGCTGCGCAAATACGCTGAGGCGAAGGCATATGAATTGTCCATGGGCCGCAGCGACGATCGTTTGAGCCTCGACAACCTCTATATGCTCGAGGCCATCAACGACCGGGTCGCCGAGTTGCGTCCCGGCGACGATCGGTTGCGCATGATCCAGTCGCAGGCCCTGCAGCTGATCGATGCGATCTCGGATGCGCGCTGGATTCTCGTGGAGAGGACAAGCGTTTTCACCCCGCCTCCCTTTCTGATCCTCGTCATCTTCTGGCTGTCTCTGCTGTATGCGAGCTTCGGCCTTTTCGCTCCCAGCAACAAGACCGTAATCACCATCCTGCTGTTGTCCGCGCTGGCCATCTCCGGAGGGATCTTCCTGATCCTCGAGCTCGGCTCTCCGACACGCGGATTGATCCGGGTCTCCGTTTCTCCGATATCCGATGCCATCGCCGAAATCGAAGCGCGCTGACGAGAGCGATATCCGATGAGCCTGTTCCAGGAGGCGCTTGCATGGATCGAGCCGGCCATCGTGAGCTATGGCGCCTTCGCCCTGTTCCTGATCATCTATTTCGAGTCCTTCGGCGTTCCGCTTCCGGGCGAAAGCGCACTGATCGCCGCCGCTCTTCTGGCGGCCCGTGGTGACCTTGCCATCGTGCACGTCTTCCTCGCCGCCTGGATGGGCGGCGTGCTCGGCGACAGCACGGGATACCTGATCGGCCGCTTCGGCGGACGCCTGCTGCTCCAGCGTTTCGGATCGCTGGTCAAGTTGACCCCGGAGCGTCTGGCTAATGTGGAGGCGATGGCTCGGAAGAGAGGTTTCGTCATGGTCCTGACCGCCCGGTTCGTCGTGCTGCTGCGGCAGCTCAATGGACTCGTGGCCGGATCGGTCGGCATGCCGTGGAGCCACTTCGTCGTCGCCAATGCCCTCGGCGCTTCGCTCTGGGCGGGCTTCTGGACGTTCGGGCCCTATCTCTTCACCGACCTGTTCCACAAGATGGTGTAAAGCCCAGGCGATCAGGCCGCTTCGCCGCTCGAAGCAGGCCGTGCGTCGGCTGCCGCTTTCGGCTCGTCGGGCACCCCGAAGGCCTTGTCGCCCATCCACTGGAACATGACGTAAAGGCCCGGAACGACGAGAATGCCGAAGAGCGTTGCCGCCACCATGCCGCCCAGCACCGTAAAGCCCAGATGGATGCGGCTGTTAGCGCCCGCACCCGTCGCGATCACGAGGGGGACAAGACCGATGATGAAGGCGATGGCGGTCATCACGACGGCGCGAAAACGCATTCCGGCCGCAGCCAACGCCGCGTCGTAACGGGTCTTTCCGGCATCCCGCTGCTCATGCGCGAACTCCACGATAAGGATCGCATTCTTCGCCGACAGCCCGATCAGGAGCACGAGGCCGATCTGCGTATAGAGATCGTTGCCGAGACCCAGGACCGTGACGGTCAGAACAGAGCCGAGAACGGCGATCACAATGGAAGTGACTACGGCAAGCGGCACCATCCAGCTCTCGTAGAGGCCGACAAGGAACAGATATCCGAATATCAACGCGAGGGCGAAGATGAGAGCGGTGCCCGCCCCGGTTTGGCTGGCCTCCTGGAAGGAGAGCCCCGACCAGTCGAAATTGTAGCCGGAAGGGAGCGTCTTATCGAAGGCGGCGGTCATGGCTGCCATCGCATCGCCCGAACTGTAGCCGGGTGCGGAATCGCCGGAGATCTGGGCCGACGGGAACTGGTTGTACCGGTAGACGAGATCGGCCCCGAGCTGCGTGCGGATATCGGCAACGGTTCTCAACGGCACCATCGCCCCGCTCCTGTTACGGACGTAGAGGCGGGAGATGTCGCTGACCCGTGAACGGAAGGAGGCATCCGCCTGAATGTTGACCTGGAACGTCCGGCCCAGATAGTTGAACTGGTTGACATAAAAGGACCCGAGCATCGCCTGCATCGTCGCGAAAAGATCGCCGACGGACACACCGAGGCTCTCGGCCTTTACGCGGTTCAAGTCCATGAAGAGGCGGGGAACCGATGCCGAATAGGTCGAATAGGCGTGCGCGATGCGCGGGTCCTGGTTGGCGGTGGCGATAACGGAGCGCAGCGCGATGGCAAGATCCTCCGGCGTTTGATTGCCCACCGCCTCCAGCCGGAAATCGAACCCGCCCGAAGCACCGAGTCCTGGAATGGCCGGCGGCGGGAAGGGCGTGACATTGGCTCCGGGCAGCGCTGCATATTCGCTGCGGAGCTTCTGATAGATCGCCCCGAGGCTCGTCTCGGCGCTGGTCCGCTCCGACCAGGGCTTGAGGACCACGATGCCAAGACCGCTGCTCGATGAGGGCGCACTCGTCAGAAGGCTGAAGCCGGAGACGGTGATGACATTGGCCACGCCCGGGAGCGAGCGCGCAATCGAGTCCACCTCGCCCATGATCGCTTCCGTCCGCGGCAGGGCGGCAGCGTCCGGCAGCTGGACGTCGACGAACATGACGCCTTGATCCTCGCTCGGAAGAAACGAGGTCGGCAGCCGGATGAAACCCAGCGCCGCGGCGGCGCCCGCGACGAGGACGATCAGCCCCGCCACCACGGACCGGCGCGCGATCAGTCCGGCAATACCGACATAACGATGCCGGATCCGGTCGAGACCGCTGTTGAACAGGGCGAAGGGACCGCTCGTGCGATGCTTGGGCGGCCTTAAGACGACGGCACAGAGCGCAGGAGAGAGGGTCAGCGCATTCACGGCCGAGATGGCGACCGCCGCCGAGATGGTGACGGCGAACTGCCGGTAGAGTTCACCGGTGATGCCGGGAAGAAAGGCGACGGGCCCGAACACCGCAAACAGCACGAGAGTCGTCGAGACGATGGGACCCGTGACCTGCTCCATGGCCCTCAGCGCGGCCTCGCGGGGGGAAGCCCCCTCCTCTTCCATGATACGCTGCACGTTCTCGACGACCACGATCGCATCGTCGACCACAAGGCCGATGGCGAGCACGATGGCGAACAGGCTGATCGTGTTGGCCGAATAGCCGGCGATCTGGAAGATCGCGAAGACGCCGATCAGCGACACCGGAATCGTCACCGCGGGGATGATCGTGGCGCGCAGGTCCTGGAGGAAGATGAAGACGACCAGCAGCACGACGATGGCCGTCAGCCCCAATGTCTCGGCGATCTCCTTGATGGAGGCGGACACGAACAGGGTCGAATCGTAGATGACTTCCGCCTTGAGGTTCGGGGGAAAGCGGCTCTGCAGCTGCGCCAGCTGCGTGCGCACCTGCCTGGCGACGCTCAGCGCATTGGCGTTGGGAAGCTGGTAGATCGCCAATGTCGCTGCCGGCACCCCGTTGAGTCGCGAGGTTTGATTGTAGGATTGTGCGCCGAGCTCGACCCGTCCGATATCGCGGATGCGCACGACGGCGCCATTGCCGCCGGATCGCAGCACGATGTTCTCGAACTCGGACGGTTCGAGAAGCCTGCCCTTCGTTTCGACCGTATACTGGAGGACCTGGTCGGAAGCGATCGGCGCGCCGCCGATCTGGCCGAGCGAGGCCTGGATGTTCTGCCCCTCGATGGCCGCCGCCACATCGCCGGGCGTAATCGAAAGAGCCGTCATCCTGTCGACGTCGAGCCAGATGCGCATCGAGTAGTTGAGAGCGCCGAACAGGGTCGTCGATCCGACGCCGGGCACCCGCGCCAGCGCCGGCTGCAGGTTGATGCTCGTGTAGTTGGAGATGAAGATCGGGTCCTGGGACGGGTCGTCGGAAGAGACGTTGATGACGGCCAGCATGCTGGTCGATTGCTGCTGGACGTTGACGCCGAGGCTGTTGACGATGGCCGGAAGCTGCGACGTGGCCAGGGCCACCCGGTTCTGGGTGTTGACCTGGGCGAGGTCGGGATCGGTGCCGAGCGCGAACGTCACCTGGAGCGAGTATGTGCCGGAGGACGAGCTCGTCGACGACATGTACATCATGCCCTTGACGCCGTTCACCTGCTGCTCGATCGGCGCTCCCACCGTCTGTGCGATCGTCGAGGCGTCGGCCCCCGGATACGAGGCGCTCACCTGAACGACGGGCGGCGTGATGTTCGGGTATTGCGCGACGGGGAGCGTGAACAGGCTCAGAAGGCCGGCGATCGTGATGACGAGGGAGATGACGATGGCCAGACGCGGCCGCGCGATGAAGACACCCGAAATCATCGGCGGGGTCCCGCAGGATCCGGTGCTGCGGCCGCGACCGGCTGCACCACGATTCCCGGACGGGCTTTCTGGATGCCGTCGACGATGACGGTTTCGCCCTCCTGCAATCCGCTCTCGACCGCATAACCGGTATCGGTGCGGATGCCGGTCTTGATCGGACGCTTCTGGACCCGGTTGTCCTTGTCCACGAGATAGACGTAAGGCCCCTGGTCGTCCCTCATGATGGCCGATTGAGGCACGTTCGGAAGCATTTGCGGACGCCCGATCTGCACCGTGACGGACACGAACTGGCCGGGCAGGAGGAGGTTGTCCGGGTTCTCGAACACGGCCCGCACCGCGACCGTGCCGGTCGAGGGATCGATCTGATTGTTGATGAATTCGATCTTTCCGGACTTCCCGTAATCGGTGCCATCGGGCAGGAGAAGATGCGGTGCGAACAGATCGAACGGGTTCGCGGCTGCGCGCCCGTCCGGTCCGGACAGATACTTCATGAGAGCGACGTAGTCCCGTTCCGGGATCGAGAAGACGACACGGATCGGCGACATCTGGACGATGGTGGCGAGCACGCCGGTGCTGGGGGAGACGAGATTGCCGATTGTGACCGCGGACTTACCGATGCGGCCGGCAATCGGAGCCATGACGGTCGTGTAAGAGAGGTTCAAGGTCGCGGTGTTGATCTGCGCCTGCGCCGATTGAATCTGCGCCTTTGCCTGCTGCACGGCGGCGGCGGCCTCGTCCCGCTGGGCGGTTGCCTGGTCGAGAACCGCCTGCGAGGCGAATTGCTGCCGCGCCAGAGTCGTCTGGCGATCGAGCTCGGCCTGCCTCGCCGTCAAGGTCGCCTGCGCGGATGCGAGCTGCGCCTCGGCCGATGCGAGCCCCGCCTTGGACTGGTCGAGCGAGGCCTGATACGGCCCCTGCTCGATCTGATAGAGCATCGTTCCCGCTTCGACGAAGCTGCCCTCGGCGAAGGCCACCTTGTCGAGAAAGCCCTCCACGCGGGCTCTCAGCTCGACCTGCTGGGTCGCCTCGACATTGCCGATGAAATGGACGCGGTCGGTGACGTCCTGCGCACGAATCGGCGCAACGACGACCGACGGGGGCGGTCCCGCCGGCTGGGCCGAAACGGGGCTATGAGGGGTGCAGCAGCCGAGCAATATCACGACGGCCAGAAGCTTCCACGATCGCCGGCCCTGGAGAGACAGGGCCTCGGGACTTCGAGCCGGAAACGGCAATGGAGCCATTGTCATCGCTCCGGCACGGCCCCTCGCGCCTCACATCGGTTTCGCGCTAGCGCCGAATCGGAGGCATTCGAGGATGTCCACATAGCTCGGGCCGCCGCCGACCTGAGTCTCATCGATGCAGCGATCGCGAAGGCTTGCCGCGAAGGTTCCCCATTGCCTTTCGATTTCCGCCCGCGCGCTTCTTTCGTCGGCAATGCATTGCTGCACGGTCTGGATCTGCGAACCGCCCACCGCCTTCATGGCGGCCTCGCAATTCCGGGGGGTATCGAATTCGGGAAGTGTATCGGCCACGCCGATCGACAGCGAAGCGATGAGGGAAAGCACTGGTGGGATGATGGACATCGAACCGTCCTTTGATGCGAAGAGCATGCTTCGGAGGGGCACCGTACGATTTTCCTATCCTGCCATTCAGCGCCCTAGGATTCAATAGCGTCGAACTTGGGAACATCGTCCGGTTCAAGCGCGCTGAAGGAAGATTGCGGCAATCGCGATGCCGACGATCAGCGCGACAAGCAGGTCGGTCACCATCGCGATGGTCTCTTCACGCGTGCGATTCTTCGATGCGATGTGCTTGAGGCCCGCCAGGCCGAGATAGAGCCCGCCTGCCACACCGCTTGGGACCAGCCAGTTTGGGACCGCTAGCGACAGGATGCCGATGAGGCCCATGGACAGATTGCCGAAGCCGATCTCGGTGACGAGTTTTTCGGCCTCGGGATCCTTGATCTTGAAGATCGTCACGGCGGTGAAGGACGGTTGCAGGACCTGGCGTATGCCCGCCATAAACAGGCGGATTCCGACGGCCCAGAACACGAACCATTTCCCGACAAGCGGCAGGGTGATTGCGCTTCCGGCCAGGGTCATGTCGAGCAGGATGGAGACAATGGGAAGAACAACCGCCAATCCCAGGACGCTGACAAGATACATTGGACCTCCAACGGACCTCAAAACGCCGCGACCGTTGTCCATCGAAGCCGGAGGAGCCTCAGCTCGCGGGCCTCAACTCGATGGTTCGGACTCCCGCGGCGATGTTGACGCCGACCTCGCCCTCGACCGAGACCGGTTGGAGCGAGAACGCTCGACCGGTTCCACCGATGAGCACGCTGGCACCGGCCCCGGGACCGAAAGCGGCATCCGCGGCAACGCCCGCATAGGTTCCGGCAAGCGCGCCGGCGGGAATGCCCTGCGTTTCGGCTGCAACGGCCCAGACGAGATGTCCTCTCGCAACGCCGCCGAGTTCGATGCCGTATTCGTTGATGGTTCCCGTATATCTTTCGACGGGGCCGCCGCCCGTGCGCCGGAACGTGCATGTCATCGATTGCCTCTGCATCAGGATCAGACCGATCCCGGCCGAAAGATCGCATGACAGCAGGCCGACCTGCGCGGCCGCGCGCGTGTCGGCAGGAGATGCGGCGGCGAGTACGGCGAGAACGGGAACGGTTGTTACAAGATGACGCAATGCCATGGCAAAAACCTCCGGTTCGAATGTCCTACTTCATGATGTGATGCACGCTCCAGCTTACCCGCTGAGAGATTTTTGCAAGGTACTCTTAAGGATAAGCTTGCAAGGCGTCGCGTGAACGTCTCAGATCGCGGGCTTCAGGTCGCCCAGAACGGTCGGGATCAGTTCCGAGACGGTCGGGTGGATCGGCACCGCCCATTGCAGCGTCGGATAGGCTGTCTTGGCATTCATCATGTCGAGTACGCCGTGGATCGCCTCGTCGCCGCCGGTTCCCAGGATCGCGGCCCCGAGGATCTCCTTCGTCTCGGCATCGGCGACGACCTTCATGAAGCCTTTCGTCTCGTCCTTCTCGATCGCACGCCCGACCCGCGTCATGGGGCGCTTGGAGACGAGAAGCCTGCGGCCGCTCTTGCGGGCTTCCGTCTCCGTCACGCCGACGCGGCCGAGCGGCGGGTCGATGTAGAGCGCATAGCCGAGGATCCGCTCGCTGACGCGGCGCGCGGCGCCGTCGAGCAGGTTGGCGGCGACGATTTCGTAATCGTTGTAGGCGGTGTGCGTGAAGGCGCCGCGGCCGTTGCAGTCGCCGAGCGCCCAGATGCCGGGCACGGTCGTCGCAAGCGACTCGTCCACGACGATGTTGCCGCGCGCATCAGTCGTTACGCCTGCCTTGTCGAGATCGAGATCGTCGGTGTTGGGCCGGCGTCCGACGGCAAGCAGCACATGCGAACCGACGACGAACGGATCGCCGGAGGTGCAGTCGACATCGACCGCGACGCCGTCCGCATGCGGCTTGAAGCCGATGCAGGTGGCATTCGTGCGGATAGCGATCCTCTCGGCGGAAAGGATGTCGCGAATGGCCTCCGAGACATCCTCGTCCTCGCGGGCGATCAGGCGCGGCCCCTTCTCGACGATGGTGACCTCCGCGCCGAAGCGGCGGTACATTTGCGCGAATTCAAGGCCGATATAGCTGCCTCCGACCACGACCAGATGCCGAGGAACCGCATCGAGCTGAAGGATCGATGTGTTGGTGAGGTAGTCGACCGTGCCGACGCCCGGCATGTCGGGAACGCTGGCCCGGCCGCCCACATTGAGGAAGATGCGCGGCGCCTGCAGCAACTCGTCTCCGACGCGCAGCGTGTCCGGCCCCTCGAAACGGGCATGGCCCACGATCACGGTAACGCCGTCCATGCCGCGCAGCCATGTCTCCAGATTCGTGCGCGCATTCGTCGAGACGGTGTCGGCGCGGGCCTTGACCTTTTTCATGTCGATACCGACCGGGCCGGTCGCGATCCCGTAATCCGCGCCCCGTCGCGCGAGATGGGCGGCGTAGGCGCTCGCCACCAGCGTCTTGGTCGGCATGCAGCCGGTGTTGACGCAGGTCCCGCCGATCAGCTTACGCTCGACGACGGCGACCTTCATGCCAGCCGCAACCAGCCGTGCGGCCAGCGAAGGCCCCGCCTGTCCGGCGCCGACGACGATGGCATCGAAGGTTTGCGTCATGGCAGCGCTCCCACGATCAGCACCGCTCCGAGAATCGCGACAGCATCCTCGATCAGGGCGGCGGGACGGTCCTTGCCGAAGGCGGCGGCGAGACGCGCGCGGCCCTCCGCTCCTCCCAATGTCCCGATGATACCGCCGAGTGCGCCGGCAACAAGGCCGCCGAGGAAGGAACCGCCCTGCACCGCGATGGCGCCGCCGCACAGGCCGCCCATGATGATCCTGGTGGCGAAAGGCATCAGCGTCTTGCGGCTCGGCGTGGTGGGAAGCTGATCGCCGATCAGTTCGCCGATAGCGAGGACCGTCATGATCCATGGCGTCCACCGATAGCCCAGAAAGGCGAGCCAGGTTCCTTCGAGATTGAGGAGGCCGAGAGAGGCCGCCCAGCTGATGGCTGCCGGCGCCGTCATCGCACGCAGGCCGGCTATCACTCCGATCAGGAGCGCCAAGACATAGAGGATCATCGCTCTTCCCCGCAATCGCGCGAAGCTTGCATGGCCAAGCTGAATTTTTCAATCCTGCCCGGAATCGCCGCCGGGAGACCCCAACCATAACTTTCCGCGTAATAGGGTGACACGCGCAAGCTTATGCCGATATAAGGCTCACCGTTTCGGTTCTCATCTCCCTTGGCGAACGGCTTTCATGATAGCGATGCGGCATTGGTCTCTCCGGCAGCAGGTCACTCTGCTGGTCGGCGTGCTGTGTCTGGCCCTCGTCTGCATCCTGGCTGCGGGGGCGGCTTACATCGCCCAGAGCCGGGTCCGGCAGATCGTCATGGAGAACGAGACCCAGGATGCGGTTCTCACCGCGAGCCTTCTCGACCGCGGCATGTTCGAGCGGTTCAGGGAAGCCCGCAATCTGGCCGCCATGCCGCCCCTGAAGGACATCTGGGCCGGTGATCCGGCGGTGATCCGTCAGGTGCTCGAGCAGCTGCGGACCTCCTATCCCGATTACGCCTGGATCGGATACGCGACGCCCGACGGGACGGTCCGCGCGGCGACGAAGGGCATGCTCGAGGGGCAGTCGGTCCGTGAGCGTCCGTGGTTTCAGGACGGGCTCAAGGGGCCGGCCGTCGGCGACGTGCATGAAGCGAAGCTCCTCGCCACTCTTCTGGGGCCTGCGCCGAACAACGAGCCCTTCCGCTTCGTCGACGTGGCGGCGCCCGTGCGCGACGAAACCGGTCGCGTCATCGGCGTGGTCGGCGCCCATCTGAGCTGGACCTGGGCCGAAGAGCGGCGGCGGGCCGTGCTCGGCAGCCAGAGCCTATCCGGCGGAAAATCGCTCTGGATCCTCTCCGGCGACGGCACGATGTTGCTCGGGCCGGATATCGGCAGCAAGCCGTTTCCGGAGGAGCGCGTCCGCGCCATGCGCCAAGCCACGGCGGGGGCCTTCGAGGATCCGTCGGGCACGGAGCCCATGCTCACCGGCTTCGCCGTCGCGGGCGGCTACCGGGATTATCCGGGCCTCAACTGGATCGTGATTGCACGCCAGCCGGACAGCGTCGCCTTCGCGGCGACCAAGGGCATCGTCTGGACGATCATGGGCCTCGGTCTCGTCATCGCTCTGATCGGACTCATCTGCGCCCGCTTCATCGCCAGGGGCGTCGCACGCCCCTTGCAGACCATCATCGAGGCGGCCGACAAGATCGGTCGCGACCCGACGATCTCGCAGGTGCCCCGCGTTTCCGGGTCGGCGGAAATCGTCAGGCTCTCGGCGGCACTCCGCTCGCTTCTCCGGCGGGCCGGCGCGGCAGAGCAGCAGGTGATCGAGGCGTCGTCGCAGCATGAGAAGGACAAGATGGCCCTGCGCCAGCTTGCTGAGACGGATCCCCTGTCGGGCCTGCTCAATCGGCGCGGCTTCGCGCTGCTCGCCGATGAGGCCTTCGGCCTGCATCGGCGCCACGGGCATTCCCTCGCCGTGCTGCTTCTCGACATCGACTTCTTCAAGGCGGTCAACGACACCTATGGGCACGCGGCCGGCGACGTGGTGATCCAAGCCATCGGAACCGCGCTGAACGGAACCCTGCGCGCCACCGACAAGATCGCCCGCTTCGGCGGCGAGGAGTTCATCGTCCTCATCCACGAAGTGGACGAGACCGGGATCATCACCGTCGCCCAGAACCTGCGCCGCGCCGTCGAGGCGCTCGCGATCGCGTACCAGGACCGGACGCTGTCGGTGACCGTCAGCGTCGGCGGCGCCCTGGCCGGGCCCGACGACCGGGATATCCAGGACGTGATCGAGCGCGCGGACGACGCGCTCTACAAGGCCAAGGCCGCCGGGCGCAACCGCGTGACGATCGACGGGCTGCAGATCCAGCTCGCCTCCGCGGTCGCCTGAGAGGCGACCTTTGGGAGCAACCGGCGAGGCGCTAGCGCATCGTGCGGACCCGAAGGGCCGCGTTCAACGATGCGCTCTTCAAGGAGTGGAGCATCGGATTGGATCCCAAAAGTGGGTCCACTTTTGGGTCCGATGCTCTAGCGCGCCATCGGCAGCAGAGCCCGCACACGCGGATCGCGCAGCCAGAGACCTCCCCACAGGATGATGCCGAGATAGACGCCGAACAGGGTGTGGCTGAACAGGGGGGAGCCCACCCGCATCTGGGTGGCGACGGCGCCGCCGAGATAGGCCGTGATCAGGATCGCGCCGAGCACCGAGGTGCGCGGATAGGCATAGAGCAGGGCGGAGGCGATCAGCACGATGCCGAGCGCACGCCAGGTTGTGGCGTCGGTCGGCCAGCCGAGCGGGATGACCGTATCTGTCACCACCTGAAGCGGAACCAGCTTGATCGCTCCGTCGAACAGAAGAAACAGAACGACGAGGCCGCTCAGGATTCGTCCGGTCCAGACGATGGCACCTTTCGACTCCGCCGGTGCGGTTGCCATGTGCTGCGCTGCCGTCATCGCATCCTCCTCACGCTGCCGAGGCTGCGGACCGGCCTTCGGCCAGATCCGCCAATTGGCCTGCCACGATGCCCCAGCCCTCGTGAAAGCCCATCTCCTCGTGCTGCTTCATGGCCTCCTCGCTCCAATGCAGCACGCGGGCGGTGTAGCGCGTGCCCGAGCCTTCGGGTTCGAAGGTGATGATGGCGACCATGAATGCCTCCTGCGGAATCCAGCCCGGCTTGAGGGCATCGGTCATGACGATCCTGCGGTTGGGCACGACCTCCAGGAACACGCCGCCATGGGGCATGTCGGTGCCGTCGGGCGAGCGCATCACCGTGCGGGCGCTGCCGCCGGGACGAAGATCGAATTCGACGACAGGCGTCGTGTAGGGGCGAGGCGCCCACCATTCGCCGGTGCGCTCGGTCCAGACCTTGAGACGGCTTCCGGCGAGGCCGCGATGAAACGCGTGATCGAGAGTTCGTGCTTGGCGTTTGGGTCGGTCATGTCTCTGCTCCCTGGAAGCTCTCTTCACTCACGCAGCGGTGTTGGCGCCCATGGCCTCCTGCGCGGCCGCCAGATCCATCCACATGATCTCCCAGATGTGGCCGTCGGGATCCTCGAAGCTGCGGCCATACATGAAGCCGTAATCCTGCTGCGGACCCGGATCGGCCTTGCCGCCGGCAGAGGTCGCCTTGGCGAGCGTCGCGTCGACCTCGTCGCGGCTGTCGGCAGAGAGGCAGATCAGCACTTCGCTCGTCTTCTTCGCGTCGGCGATCGCCTTGGGCGTGAACTGGCGGAACTTCTCGTGGGTCAGAAGCATCGCATGGATGGTCTCGGAGAAGACCATGCAGGCGGCGGTATGGTCGGTGAACTGCTCGTTCTTCACGGCGCCCAAGGCCTCGTAGAAGGCAATGGACTTGGGAAGGTCGGCAACGGGCAGGTTCACGAAGATCAGCTTGGGCATCGGGCTCTTCCTCTGGCTTGTGATTTGACATTGATTCCACGGAAAGTTATAAATAGCAACTATGCCGTTAGAAAAAATAACTGAACCTGCTGAGGCCCGCACCAAGCGTCATTACGAGGACGCCTGCGCTGCGGCTCACGCCCTCGACCTCGTCGGCGAGCGCTGGGCGCTCCTGGTGATGCGCGAGCTGATGCTGGGCCCGAAGCGCTTCAGCGACCTGCGCGAGAGCCTTCCCGGGATCAGTGCCAATGTCCTCACCCAGCGCCTCGAGAGCCTGGAAGCGGCCGGCGTTCTCCTCAAGCGCCGGCTGCCGCCGCCGGCGGCCTCGCAGGTCTACGAGCTGACCGAGTGGGGCTATGAGAGCGAGCCGATCTTCCAGGCTCTCGGACGCTGGGCCGCGCGCTCCCCGTCGCACAACCCGGCCCTGCCGTTCAGCGCCGCCTCGTTCTTTCTCTCGCTCAGGACGATGCTCGATGCGGAACGGGCGAAGGATGTTGCAGGAAGGATCGGCTTTTGCCTCGGCGAAGAAACATTCCTCGCGCATCTGGCCGACGGGAAAATCGAGATCGCACGCGGCTCCATCGAGGAAGCAGACTTGGTTCTCACCGGCACGCCGCCGGTTCTCGCCGGCGCGATCTATGGCGGCCAGCCGCTCGAGGTGCTGGAACAGGCCGGCGTGCTCCAGGTCGAGGGCGACCGGGCGTTGGCGAAAACGTTCACCGGTCTGTTTCCGCTTCCCGCTAAAGCCTCCCTCACCTGAGAGGTTTCAGCGCAGCGTCTCGTCGAAGAAGGTGAGCAGGCGCGTCCAGTGCCGCTCGGCGCCGCGCTCGTCGTAGACGCTGTGGTCGGGGACGGCCCAGCCATGGGCCATACCGACATAGTTTTCGATGATGTGATCGATCTCGGCCCGGCGCAGGGCCTCCGCCAGCAGGGCGGACTGCTCGGGCGGGAAGCTGCCATCGACGCCCGCGCTGCCGACATAGACGCGCCCCTTGATCGTCGCCACGTGACGATGGGGGCTGTCCGGCGCATCGCTGGCGAGGCGACCGCCATGGAAGCTCGCCGCGGCGGCGATGCGGTCGGGATAGGCCGCCGCCGCACGGATGGCGCGGCTGCCGCCCATGCAATAGCCGACCGTGCCGATGCGCCCGGTTGCGCCCGCCTCCGTTAGGGCAGCGATGAAGGCGCCCGAATCGCGCCGGGTCATGTCCTGGCTCGTGCCGTCGATCATGCTCCGCAATGCGCTGCGGCTGGGCTCTTCGGCAAAAGCCGTCCTGGCATCGAAGGGGCCGTAATCGCCGAAGCGGTAGAAGAGATCGGGAACCAGGACGAGATAACCCTCGCCGGCAAGACGCTCGGCCATGGCATCGAGGGCAGGGCGCGGCCCGAAGGCATCCATGTAGAGGATGACGCCGGGCGCGGTTGCCGTCGGTTTCGCGCCTGGGTGGAACAGCCCCGCCTTGGCGTTTCCGTCCTCCGTCCGAATGGTCATGTCCTGCCTGGCCAAGATGCGCTCCCTACGTCGTCCCGACACGTCTTACGGCACGAACGTGGTCTTTCAAGCCTGACATTGTTGCAGAGGCTTAAGGACCGCCGGCGAGAGATCCAACCACCGCCATGGTCAGCTCGTCGAGATTGACCTTTCCCTCGACGGTAATCATCTCGGCGTCGCCCGATCTGACGCGAAGCCCCTGCTCGCCTACCTCCGACTGGCGCTTCAGTTCGGCGACGATGGCGTTGCGCACTTGATCCTCGATATTCATCGACCCAGTCCTTTCGCCTTGAAACGATCCTGCTGTCGAACGTCGATGCGAAGGACCCTGTTCCACGCCGATGCCGGCCCTCACCCGTCCCGTCGCACCGCCTTCAGCGCCCGGAAGGTCTCGGCATCCATGGTGCCCCGCTCGTTGTTGCAGGCGGAGCAGGCGAGCACGAGGTTGTCTCGCGCGAGCGGGCCTCCGGTGGACTTGGGAACCACATGATCGAGGGTCGCGAGGTCGGGCGCGCGTTTCACGCCCCGTCCCGGACGGCGCGCGGGCTTGCAGCAATAGACGCAGCGCCCCTCGTCGCGGGTATAGATATCCTCGAAGAGCTTGATGCGATGCGCTGCCTTCATGTGCGGGAAGCCGCCTCCGTGCCAGTACCGTCATGTCGCACGTTCGGAACGATCCGGGGAGCCCGAATCCTCACGGAACTTCGGGCGGCAGCATCGGGTGGAGCACCGGCTTTTCGGACTCCGGCGGCTGCTCCGGAAGGGATGAGGGCGCGCTTGGCGGAACCGACGGCAGAGGCGTCTCGGGAGGGATCGGCATGGCGGGCAGCGGCTCGGTCGGGGGAGGCTTGGGGTAGAATTCATCAGGCTGTTGCCGGCTGTCGTTTCTTGCAGACAAGAAGCTCTCCCATTGCAACGATCTATCCGTCGTCAACCGCTCGGCTCCCCGAAAGTTCTCGGCTCCCGCTCATCCCTTGCGTCACGATAGCGAAACCATAGGCGCAACGGATGCTTGACCTTACGGCCGTTTGAGGCCACCACGGCAGGGTGGAGTCTCGAAACGGAAGAGCTATGCGCGCTGCCCCATCCCTTGCCCTCCTCGCCGCCCTCACGACCGGTGCCACCGCAGCTCAGGCGGCCGATCTCTTCTCCCCTGAGCCGATTCAATCCTCCCAGGGCTGGATCGTCACCGTAAAGGGCAATGTGAGGGTCGGGCCGTCCTATCCGGGCTCGGACGAATACGGCTTCATCGGCTATCCCTCGCTCAGCTTCCGCCGCCCCGGTACGGTCGAGCGCTACAGCGCCCCCGATGACGGCCTGAGCTTCTCGTTCCTGGATGAATCCGTGCTCCGCATCGGCGTCGTCGGCCGCTTCCAGGGCGGTCGCTACCTGCAGGACAATCGAGAGCTTTACGGCCTGGCGAAGGTCGACTGGGCGATCGAGCCCGGTGTCTTCGTGGAATATTGGCCCCTGGATTTCCTGCGCGCCCGCGCCGAGATCCGGCGCGGCTTCAACGGGCATGAGGGCTTCGTCGCCGATTTCGGCCTCGACGCCGTCCAGAGGTTCGGCGCCTTCACGGTTTCGATCGGTCCCCGGCTAGCGCTCGGCGACAGCGAGTTCACCCAGACCTATTTCGGCGTGACGCCCGCCGAGGCGGCGCTGAACGGCCAGGTGACGCCTTACGACCCCTCGGGCGGCATCACATCGGTCGGCGCGACGGGCGCTCTCACCTACACCTGGTCTCCGGAATGGTCGACGACCGCCTTCGTGACCTACAAGCGCCTCGTGGGCGACGCCGCCGACAGCCCGATCGTCAAGCAATTTGGCTCGGAGAACCAGTACGGCTTCGGCCTGACCGCCTCCTATTCCTTCGCCTACACGCCCTAAAGGCTGGAGCCACACGGCAAATGGAAAAAGCCGCCCTTTCGGGCGGCTTCTTTTTGCTCCGGATGACGAATGCGTCAGGCCGCGAGGCTGCCGGCCCGGGCCGCTTCCTCACCGCGGTAGATGCAGCCTTCCTGCGAGCCGGCCATGCCGCGCTTGAGCTCGACCTCCTCCAGCCCCGGGAAGCGCTCCTTCACCAGCTTCCAGACGTATTTGGTGACGTTCTCGAGCGAGGCGACGCCGATCGCGGGGTTGAGATCGAGGTTCCCGTGATCCAGGCCCGATCCATGCTCGCCCTTGATTTCCTTGATGTAGTTTTCGACGTCGTAGAGGTTGACCGGCCAGCCATAAACCTCATCGACGGCTCCGCCGAAGGTCAGCTTCACGATGAAGGTATGTCCGTGCAGCCCGGAATAGGGAGCCACCGAATGCGCCGCATCGAACGTGAACTCGCAATATGTCTTCATCAAACCTGCTCCCACGAATGGCTATCGTCTGTTTTCTCGGCGTGAAACGCGGCCAGCCCCCACGCGCTCATGCCGGAATGACGCTCCGGCAGGTTGATCCTGCGTAACATAGGACACCGATTCCGGCAAAGTGCGGCGAGGTATTTTCTCTCATGGCCTTTCGGTCATATGGTGTCTGGCATCCGCACCTCCCGCTCGCGCCAGAAGCGATGGAGCCCGGCAATATCGGACGCGCAGAGAAGCGGCATTGCATCCTTGATCTGCTCGACGGGCCAGTCCCACCAAGCCATCTCGAGCAGCATGGCGATCTCCACTTCGGAGAAGCGCTTGCGGATCGGCTTCGCCGGATTTCCGGCAGCGATGGTGTAGGGTTCCACATCGCGGGTCACCACCGCCCGGCTTCCGATGATGGCGCCATGGCCGATCGTAATGCCCGGCATGATCATCGCCTCGGCGCCGATCCAGACATCGTTGCCGACCACCGTGTCGCCGGCGGGAACGAACGGATCCTGCGGATTCCCGAACGCGCCGTCCCCGTTCATGTAGAAGAACGGGAAGGTGGAGGCCCAGTCGCGCCGATGGCCCTGATTGCCGTGCATCATGAAGGTGACGCCCGTCGCGATGGAGCAGAAGCTGCCGATGATCAGCTTGTCGACCTCCGGCTCGTCGGCCAGCAGGTAGAGGGCGCAGTCGTCGAAGGAATGGCCGTGGTAATAGCCGGAATAATAGCTGTACCGTCCGACCTTGATATGCGGATTGGTCACCTGCTCCGACAGGGGGATCCCCTGCAAAGGGCTTTCGAAGAAATTCGTCATCACGCCCCATCTTAGGAGAGGAGCCTGGCGCAGCCAAGCTTGGGGATCCCGTCTCTCGCCGCTTTCGGATCGTTTCCGTTAGGCCACCTTGGCCTTGTGCTTGAGGGCGGCGAGCGTGTGAACCAGCTCCCGCGCCGGCTTGGGCCGCCCGAAGTAATAGCCCTGGGCGTCGGTGCAGCCTGCGGCCTGGATCTGGCGCAACTGGTCCTCCGTCTCGATGCCTTCGGCCACGGTCGGCATGCCGAGGCTCGCGCCGAGACTGGCGACGGATTGCACGATCGCCAGGCAGTCGGTGCGCTGGGACATCTCCCGCACGAAAGACTGGTCGATCTTGATCTTGTCGAACGGAAAGCTGCGCAGGTAGCTCAGGGACGAATAGCCGGTTCCGAAATCGTCCATGGCGATGCGCACGCCGAGACGGCGCAGCTGATGAAGCGTGGACACGGTGGTTTCGCTGTCCTGGAGAAGGACCGACTCGGTGATCTCCAGCTCGAGCCGATGCGGCGCAAGTCCCGACACCGCGAGAGCCCGGGTGACGCTTTGCACGAGGCCGCGGTTGCGGAACTGGATCGGCGAGAGATTGACGGCGACGTTGATGTCCCGCGGCCAGGAGGCCGCTTCCCTGCAGGCCTCCTCGATGATCCAGTCGCCCAGGGGCGAGATGAGGCCGGTATCTTCGATGACGGGGATAAACTCCGCCGGCGGAACCAGGCCGCGCTCGGGATGATGCCAGCGCAGAAGAGCCTCGAAGCCGCCGATCTCGTTGGCCTCGATGTTGATCTGGGGCTGGTAGAAGAGCTCGAACTCTCCGTTGCCGATCGCCTTGCGCAGATCCACTTCCAGCACCCGGCGGGCCTGGAGCTGGGCATCCATCTCCGGCTCGAAGAAGCGGAACGTGCCGCGCCCGTCCGCCTTCGCATGATAGAGCGCCATGTCGGCATTCTTCAGGATCTGGCTCGAGTTCATGTGCCGCTGCGCCAGGGCGATGCCGATGCTCGTGCCGATGAAAATCTCCTGGCCGTTCACGCTGAACGGCTCCTGCAGGGCTTGAACGACGCGCGAGGCCAGGGCGGCGCTCTCCTCCGGCCTGCGGATCCCGGTCTGCAGGATGGCGAATTCGTCGCCGCCGAACCGGGAGATCAGGTTGCGAACCTGGCCCTCCCCGGGGGGAATGCAGGCGCGCAGCCGGTCGGCCACCGCCTTGAGCAATTCGTCGCCGGTTTCGTGGCCGAAAGAATCGTTCACGTCCTTGAAGTGATCGAGATCGAGATAGGAAACGGAGACGGTGCGGCCCTGCGGCCTCATCCCTGCGAGGGCCTGTTCCAGCTTTTCGCGCAGCACCACCCGGTTGGGAAGGCCGGTAAGCGCATCCTGGTGGGCTAGGACGTGCAGTTCCTGGTGGGCGCGCCCGAGCAGGCGGTTGTGGCGGTTGAGAAGCGCGATCAGCACAATTCCGATGAGGATCAGGCTGGCGGCGATGGCGGAGAAGACCCAGTGCAGGCGAATGAGTTCCTGCTGATCCCTGCGGATCACCTCCGAGCCATACATGAGCGCCGTCGACGCGATCTGCGACAGGCTGCCCTCGAACGGCTGCAGGACCTCCATGATCTTCCTGACGGTGCCGGGACGGTCCAGCTCCTTGATCAGCGGCTCGATGGAGGTGAGGGCCTTTTCCAGCCCGCGGAGGGTGACCTGATGTTCGGGATCGCGCCGGAGCAGCTCGTGGAAATCGCCCTCGTTGAGCATGTGCACACGCCCGGCGAGGATGTCGTAGCGCAGCTCGACCTCATCCTTGTCGACGCCGCTGTCCGGCCGCTCGACCTGCGCAAGCCGATGCTCGAGGCGAATGAATTCGGATGCCGCCTGACTGGCCTCCCAGGCGGGGTTATAGGCGGAGATCTGCCGCAGCGCACCCTGGCGTTCGACCACCAGCACCGAAATATAGGCGCCGGCGACCATGAAGCCGCCAATCACGATGGCAATGACCGTTTTGAACGTGCGCAGCGACAAATGGGCAGCCTCCGGAAGCAGCCTTGCCTTCGCTATCTCACATCGATCTTGGCAACCTGCCAGGCCGAGCGGGCATAATAGGTCTGGCTCTTCAGCTCGGGATCGCTGTCATAGGGATAGATGATGAACAGGGGACCTTTGTCGCGCACAGGCATGTATTCGCCGTTGCGCTTGATTGCCAAGATCACCTTGTACTTTGCGAAATCCTCCATCGGGATCTCGGTGGTGTAATCGTTCAGGGCCGTCACGACGACGCGGTCGCCCGTCGCGCCGACCTGCTTCATCAGCTTGTCGACCGGAACGCCTTCGAACTTGACCTTGCCTTCATGCCAGGGCGTCGTCGTTTCGACGGCCACCATGCCGAGCGATTCCAACATCGGGCGGTCGAACTGCGCCGTGTTGTCCTTGTTGGTCACGCCGATCTTGCCCGTGATCGTCAGGACCGGCCGCTCCGTCGGGGCGGCGAGCGTCGCGGCGTAAGCCGCACCTACGATTCCGACGAACGCGACAAGCGCCCCCATCAGACCTGTTTTCACCTTGGCCCCAAGCATGCGGATCCCCTACGGAAAAGTATTACAAGCGATAGCAACACATAAATTTGAGCAAAGTGTTACACAACTCTGTCTCGCAAGTAAAAGCGACGAATCTGCCGGTGTTATTTTGTAATAGTTATCGAAGCGTAGCGGAAACGTGCAAAGGCCGCCTCAGCGCTAGGCGGAGGCGGCCTTTGTTCAGGAAGGATATGAGGCCTGACCTAGAGCGGCTTGAGGCCGGCTTCGATCTCGGCCCGCCGCGGCTCCAGGAACGGCGGCAGGGCAAGGCTCTCGCCGAGCTTGTCCATGGGTTCGTCGGTGGCGAAGCCCGGACCGTCGGTGGCGATCTCGAACAGGATGCCGTTCGGCTCGCGGAAATACAGGCTCTGGAAGTAATAGCGGTCCACCGGGCCGCTCGACGGCGCCTTCAGGGATTGCAACCTCTCCCAGCATTCCTGATAGGTCTGCTCGTTGGGCGTGCGGAAGGCCACGTGATGCACGCCGCCCGCGCCGGGACGCCCCGGTGACAGGCCGGGCTCGACCGCCACATGCAGCTCGGCTGCAGGTCCGCCCTCGCCCATCTCGAACACATGAACCGGTGTATCGCCGATGCGGTATTCGCGGGCGGCGCGCATGTCCATGGCCTCCGTCAGCACCCGGGCGGTGCGCTCGAGCTTCGGCACGCTGATGCGGATCGGGCCGAGCCCGCGGATCTGGTGCTCGACCGGAACCGGGCTGCGCTCCCAAGGATGGAACTCGCCCTTGCCGCCATCGTCGACGAGGCTCAGGCGCTGGCCCTCGAAATCCTCGAAATCGAGGGAGAGCCGCCCATCGCGCTCCACGATCTCATCGCTGCGGACATTCAGGCTGCCGAACCGATCCTTCCACCATTTCAGAGCCGTCTCGCCGTTCACGCGCAGGGCGGTCTGGGCGATGTTGTGCGTGCCGCGCTTCTCGCGCTCCACCGGCCAGTCGAAGAAGGTGATGTCGGTGCCGGGCGAGGCCTTTCCGTCCGCATAGAACAGGTGATAGGCGCTCACGTCGTCCTGGTTCACCGTCTTCTTGACGAGGCGCAACCCTAGGGACTGCGTGTAGAAGGCGTGGTTGCCCGGTGCATTGGCCGTCACGGCCGTCAAATGGTGAATTCCCGTCAGCTTCATGGTGCTGTCTCCATCAGTGTTGCGATGAAGATAGACCTGCAAGCATGCCGTTACGAGCCAGCGCCACGCCAAGGCGATCTTGCCGAAATGCAAGCGCAAGGATCGCATGCGAATGCGCACCCTTCCACGTCATGGTCGGCACAGGCCCGGCTATGACGTTGAAAGGATTAAGCCGCTTTCGCGCGCAGGTCGTCGGGCGTGACGTCCGCCGGGATCGGGCAGAGATAGTCGCGCCCGCCGTTGCGCTCCTTCAGCTCCGCCTTGGCGCGGGCGACGAGTTCCGGATTGCGCAGGACATCGGCCGCGGTGGCAGCCATGGCCTTGGCGGCGAGCACCATGCCCTTATGCGCGGCCGGCAGATTGCCCTGAGTCACGAGCTGCCAGGTGTGGAACGGCGTGCCGATGGCAAAGCACGCCGTGTGGCATTGCACCGTAGGTACGATCCAGCTGACATCGCCGACATCGGTGGTGCCCATCATGACCTCTTCCCGCGCCGGCATGGCCAGCACGCCGTCGTGCAGCACCTTGCTCTTCAGCGACAGATCGTGCGGCTTCACGCTGGCCAAGATCTCCTCCTCGGTCAGCGCCTCCCTCTGCAATTTTTCCGCGAAGGCGACGTCGGCCGCGTCGAAGGCGGGCGGGCCGAGGCGGCGCATGTTCTCGTACATGGCCTCCTGCAGCGCCTTGTTCGGCAGCACGTTCGAGGTGGCATCGGTGATCTGCACCGTGACCGAAGTCTCAGTCATCAGCGCGGCGCCTTCGGCGATCTTCTTCACGCGCTCGAACAGGCGCTCCGCATCGGGCAGATGCGGCGAACGCACGAGATAGAGCGATTCGGCAAAGGCCTGCACCACGTTCGGCGCGCTGCCGCCGGTATTGGTGGTGGCGTAATGCACGCGCGCATCGGAGGGCATGTGCTCGCGCATGTAGTTGACGCCCACATTCATCAGCTCCACCGCATCGAGCGCGGAACGGCCCACATGGGGCGCCGCCGCCGCATGCGCCGCGCGGCCCTTGAAGCGGAAATAGGCCTGGATGCAGGCGAGCGACGAGCTAGTCTGCACCTCGTTCACGAGGCTCGGATGCCAGCAGAAGGCCGCATCGAGATCGTGAAACAGGCCGGCCCGGGCCATGAAGGTCTTGCCGGAGCCGCTCTCCTCCGCCGGGCAGCCGTAATACCGCACCGTGCCGGCGATGCCCTCACGCTCCAGCGCATCCTTGAGGGCGACGGCGGCCAAGGCGGAGCCGGCTCCCAGCAGGTTGTGGCCGCAGCCATGGCCCGGCGTTCCGCCGGTGGTCGGCTTATGTTCGGTGACGCCGGAGACCTGCGCGAGATCGGGCAGGGCGTCGAACTCGCCGAGGATGCCAACCACCGGGCCGCCCGAGCCCCATTCCGCGACGAAGGCGGTGGCCATGCCGCCCACATTCCTGGCGATGCGGAAGCCCTCGCGCTCGAGCATGGCGATCTGCTCGGCGACCGCACGATGCTCCTCGAAGGCGAGCTCCGGTGCGGCCCAGATGCGGTCGCTCAAGGCGCAGTAATCGTCGGCCTTGGCATCGACATGGCGGGAAATGGCTTCAAGGCTCAGGCGATCGTTGTTCATAATGTTATTATGTCTCGCAATAGATGAACGGCGCGACAATATCAGGTTCGTGCCGACGTGAAAGGGAGAAGGCCGTTCGCCTTTCGCAGTGCAGACGAGCCGACGCTGCATAAGGTCTCCAGCCAGGGGAGCATGCGCTTGTCATCCCCGGCGGCCGCAGGCCGGTAAGGGGATCCACCCACACGCTCAGCGCTATGGATTCCCTTCCCCTTCGCTGCGCTCTGGCCGGGAATGACACTGTGGCGTCCTCACTCACCACGTCATGGCCGGCCTCGTGCCGGCCATCCCGATGCGGTGAAGCGCGGTGTTCCTCGTATCGAGATCACCGGCACAGGGCCGGTGATGACGTGGTGAACATCTCGGCCTGGCGCAATCGAACCTCTAAACCGCCTCGTCCGCCACGCCCTTGCGCGCCGAGAGAAACCCGCCGGACTGGCGCGACCACAGGCCGGCATAGAGGCCGCCGTTTTCCAGCAGTTCCTCGTGCGTGCCCTCCTCGACGATGCGCGCGTCATCCATGACGATCAGGCGGTCCATGAGCTGCAGGGTCGAGAGCCGATGCGCAATGGCGATCACCGTCTTGCCTTCCATCAGGGTGGCAAGCGATTCCTGGATCGCGGCCTCGACCTCGGAATCGAGGGCCGACGTCGCCTCGTCCAGCACCAGAATCGGCGCATCCTTGACGATCACGCGGGCGATGGCGATGCGCTGGCGCTGACCACCTGACAGCTTCACGCCGCGCTCGCCCACATGCGCCTCGAACTCGCGCCGTCCGCGCCCGTCGGCGAGCCGCTCGATGAAGTCCGTGGCATGCGCCTGGCGCGCTGCCGCGGCCATCGCGTCGTCGCCGGCCTGTGGCCGCCCGTAGAGGATGTTCTCCTTGATGGAGCGGTGCAGCAGGGAGGTGTCCTGCGTCACCACGGAGATCTGCGCGCGCAGGCTCTCCTCCTTGACGCCGGCGATGTCCTGACCGTCGATCAGGATGCGGCCCTCCTGCGGCTCGAAGAAGCGCAGGAGCAGGTTGACGAGCGTGGTCTTGCCGACGCCGGAGCGGCCGACGAGGCCGATCTTCTCGCCCGGGCGGATGGTGAGGTCGAGCCCGTCGATGACCGTATCGCCTTCGCCGTAGCTGAAGCTGACATTCTCGAAGCGGATCTCGCCGCGCGACACGTTCAGCGGTTTCGCGTCGGGCAGGTCCTGCATCGCGAGCGGGCGCGAGATCGTCTTCATGCCCTCCTGCACCGTGCCCACATTCTCGAAGATGCTCATGACCTCAAAGGCGACCCAGCCCGACATGGAGACGATCTGCGTGGAGAGCAGAAGCGCCGTGGTCATGGTGCCGGCATCGATCCGGTTGGCGCTGAACAGCCACACCGCCATGGCACCGGTCGCCACCAGGAACACCGCATTGATGAGGGTGAGCGCGGCGACATAGACCGTGTTCACCCGCTGCTGGCTCATGAAGGCGTCGTTGAGCCTGCTATAGCCCTCGCTGATGTAGTCGTCCTCCTCCTTTCGGCGCCCGAACAGCTTCACCGTCATGATGTTGGTGAAGCTGTCCACCACCTTGCCGGTCACGGCGGAACGCGCCTCGCTCGACACGCGCGACCGCTTCTGGATCCGCGGCAGGGCAACGACCAGCAGGAGGGCATAGAGCGTGAACCATCCCGCCATCGGCAGGGCGAGGCGGATGTCCTGCGTGCCGAGGAGGCCGATGGAGGCGGCGCCGAAGATCAGGATCTGCCACACGGCGCGGGCGACCGACAGGATGCTTTCGCGCAAGGGTCTTCCTGTCTGCAGCACTCGATTGGCGATGCGGCCGGCGAAATCGTCCTGGAAGAACGCGAGGGGCTGACGCACCACGTGCCAGTAGTTCTGCCAGTGCACCATCGTGGTGAAGGACACCGCGAGCGAATGGTTGACGAGGAGCCGGAACAGGATCGTCCCGAAGGGCCGCACCAGCAGGATGACCGCCGCCATGGTGATCAGCAGCGGGCCCGCCTCGCTGAAAATGCCCTCGGGCGAGCTGTGCGAGAGCGCGTTGACCAGGCGGCCGATGAGATAGGGGATCAGCGCCTCGAAGATCGCGAGCACGAAGCCGAGCGCGAAGAGCGCGATGAAGAGGCCCTTCGCCTGGGCGATGAAGTGCCAGTAGAACCCCCACAGCGTATCCGGCGGCGGCTCCTCGGGCGGCTGTTTCCGGAAATCGATCCGGGTCTCGAAAAAGCGGAACATCGGCTTGAACTCATCGTCGTCGCCCCGAATCAGACGGGCGAGGGGCGCAATGATGCAACACTCTTTGGCCGAGCAGTGACGAACGCCCTTCAAATTGACTGATGGATCTTATCAATCGGCGCCTCTGACTTTGAAAACCAGAGGCGAGTGAATGCGTCGGTCGCTTCAAACGTTCGTGATAAGCGCTTCCTACCCCACCGCGAACAGATCCCGCGGCTCCGGCGCCTGCGGCTCTTCGAAGGCGTTCGGATCGCCGGGGCCGGTTTCCCAGCCGAGATCGGGGAGCGCGATGATACGCAGGCCCCTCGGGTCGTTGCGGGTCACGACGATGTTGCGGCTTTCCATATAGGCGATGAGGCGCCGAGCGCGCCCCGGCGAGCGGCTGCCGCAGGCTCGCGCGATCTCGCCGTCGGGCGGGCAGGCCGAGCCTTCCATGGCAGCGCGGGCGATGAGCAGGAAGACGCCCTGGATGTCTTCCGCCAGATCGGCGGCGAAGGCGACCGCGCGGTCCCATTCCGACCCTTCGGCCGTCGCCGTATCGACGCCGGCGCGGGCGACCGCGAGGCGGCGGCGGAAGGCGTTGAGATTCAGGGGCTCGCCGGAGACGCGGCGGATGCGGCAGCGGACGAGGAAATCCTGATACAGAACGGCGACCGAGCGGAAAGCGGCTTCGGGATCGGCGAGGATCTCGCGCAGGATCGCATCGAGTGCGGCCTCGCGCTCGGCCTTGGACTGCTCGGTCTCCTCGGCTTGAGGTTCCGGCGCGGCGGCCGGCCGCGTGCGGGCGAGCTGGGCTAAAAGATCGTTGGTCGAAGGAGCAGGCGGCGGCGGAGGCGCGCGCCGCGGCATGACCGGGCGGGCCACCACCTCGTCCTCGCCGGCCTTGAAGATGAGGTCGCGGGCCTCCTGCTTCGGCTGTTCGGGCAGGGGCATGAGCTTGAAGGTGCCGCTGCGGGTCGAGGTCTCGACCTCCCCGATGCGGATCGGCAGCGGGCGGCGCGAGAGCGCGGGGCCAAGAGCGACGAAATGGCCACGCTCGAGGTCGCGGAACATCTCGGCCTGCCGGCGCTCCATGCCCAAAAGATCGGCGGCGCGGGCCATGTCGATGTCGAGGAAGGTGCGGCCCATGAGAAAGTTCGAGGCTTCGGCCGCCACGTTCTTGGCGAGCTTGGCGAGGCGCTGGGTCGCGATGATGCCGGCCAATCCGCGCTTTCTTCCGCGGCACATGAGGTTGGTCATGGCGCCGAGCGAGACTTTTCTGGCCTCGTCCGACACGTCACCGGCGGCGGCGGGCGCGAAGAGCTGCGCCTCGTCCACCACCACGAGCATCGGATACCAGTAATCGCGCTCCGCATCGAAGAGGCCGCCGAGGAAGGCCGCCGCGCAGCGCATCTGCGCCTCCGAATCGAGACCCTCGAGGCTTAAGACCACCGAGACCCGGTGCTGGCGCACACGGGCGGCGATGCGCTGCAAATCGCCCTCGCTGCGGGAGGCATCGACTACCACATGGCCAAACTTGTCGGCGAGGGTGACGAAATCACCCTCCGGGTCGATGATGGCCTGCTGGACGAGATTGGCGCTCTGCTCGAGAAGGCGGCGCAGGAGATGCGACTTGCCGGAGCCGGAATTGCCCTGGACGAGCAGACGCGTCGCCAGAAGCTCCTCCAGATCGAGCAGAGCCGATTGTCCTCCGGGGGCGGAGGATGCCGCTCCCATGTCGATGCCGACCTTCATCAGCCTCCCTCGTGCAGCTACGGAAAAATCCGGCTCGGTCCTAACACGGCAAAGCCTCGGTCAGTGCCGCATACAGATAAGTCCTCCACAGGCGAGAGAGGCTATCCCCAGACATGACGCCGCGGGATCGGGGAAACCCCGCTGCCGTTAAGCGATTAACCGTGAAAGGCCCCCATCAGCCGTTGCCGAGGAGGAACCATGCCCCTCGAGCTTTCCTACAGCCCCGTCCTCGGCCAAGGCGTTTGGACAGCCGCGGCCGAGCCCGGGCAAATGCTGAGACCGACAAGTCATCGAGCGGCCGCTGAACGCTTCTTCACCCTTGAGGAAGCTGATCGAGCCACCCTCCCTCCGGCGGGAGCCTCCCGGGCCGAGACGGTTTTCACGACGGTGGGGATTGTTCTACTGCTGGCGATCGGTCTGTCCGCCCTGTGGATCCTCCTGCGCGGGCGGCTATGAACCGCCCGCAGGAACGGTTCAATCGGCGATGGCCGCCTCCGCGGCCTTGACGGCGGTGCCGCGCAGGGGCCGCTCCTCGAGAGCGAGCAGGAAGGCGAGCGACAGGCCGAAGCCGATGAGCGCCGCCACGAACACGTAGCTGAACACATGGGCGAGATCGACGCCGCTCTGGGCCGCCGCAGCGCCCAGCGCCTCGAAGCTCGCGGCCCCGCTCAGGCCCGAGCCGCCGATGACGATGGCGCCGAAGATCGCCACGATGAAGGCGCCGCCGAGGGAGCGGAAGAAGTTCGCCGTGCCGGTCGCCGTTCCCATCTGATGCGGCGCCACCGCATTCTGCGTCGACACCATGGTGACCGGCAGCACCGTGCCCAGGCCGACGCTGATGATCGCGAGGATGATCTCGACGGTGACGATGGAGAGGGACTGGCCGTAGGCGGCGAGGAGCCCGGTGGTCGCCATGGCGACGAGAAGGCCGGCGATGGGCAGCCGCTTGTAGTGCTTCACCTTCGCCATGCTGCGGCCGGACAGGGTCGCGCCGACCACGGTTCCGGCCATGAGCGGAATGAGGGAGAGACCCGAATGGCTCGCGGAGAGGCCGCGCACGGTCTCGAAATAGACCGGCAGGTAGATGGTGAGTCCGATATAGGTGCCCATGCCGAAGCAGGCGGAGAGCACCGCCATGCGCACGACCGGATTGTGCAGTACGCCGGGCGGAATCAGCGGCTCGGGCGCCAGGCGCATGCGCAGGGCGAAAAGACCCCAGAGCGCGAGCGAGGCGGCAAACAGCCCGAGCACCGGCAGTGAGGCCCAGGGATAACGGATCCCGCCCCAGCTCAGGCCCAGAAGCAGAGCGACAGTGGCCGCCACGAGAAGAGCCGCGCCGAGCAGGTCGAGCCGATGCGGACGGTCGTGGCGCGGCAGCTTCTTCAGGCTGTGATAGGCAATGACCAAAGCGACGAGGCCGAGGGGAATGTTGATCCAGAAGATCACCGACCAGTGCATGTGCTCGGCGAAGAAGCCGCCCAGCACCGGGCCGAGCAGGCTCGAGGTCATGAAGACGCTGGCGAAATAGACCTGGTAGCGTCCGCGCTCCCGCGGCGCGACGATGTCGGCGATGATCGTCTGGGCGAGCGCGATCAGGCCGCCGCCGCCGACGCCCTGCAGGGCGCGGGCCAGGATGAGGACGAACATGGTCGGCGCCAGCGCGCAGGCGATGGATCCGGCGATGAAGATCGCAATGCCGACCAGCATGGTGACGCGCCGGCCGTAGGAATCGCTGATCTTGCCGTAGAGCGGCGTCACGGCGGTGGAGGTCAGAAGATAGACCGTCACGATCCAGGGCAGGTGCTCCAGGTCGCCGAGCTCGCGGCCGATGGTGGGCAATGCCGTCGCGATGATGGTCTGGTCGAGCGCCGCCAGGAACATGGCGAGCAGGACGCCGAGGATGATCGTGCGGATCTCGGCATGGCTGAGGGCGGGAGCCGGACTGCCCTGCAGCCGCTCGTTCGGTGACTGGTCCATCGTATCCATCGCGTTCCGAAGAGAGCCCATCTAGGCGACGCACGGTGATTTTGTCCGCCCGTCGATTGCAGGGCAGATATGCGTTCGCCCGCCGACCGGTCTTCAAGCAGGAGAGCCATCCACAGGTTCCGCCCGCCTTGGCCGCCTAACCCTATCCCGCCCCCCTGGCGTCGGGCAATCCCGTTCCGGTATTGTTCGCGCCATGGCACCTCGCACCCGATTCTCCCTTGCCCAGGCCCGGCGCATTGCGCTGGCGGCACAAGGGTTTCACGAAGGCCGACCGGCAGCGGCGACCAAGCGCCACCTGAGCCGTGTCCTGCAGCGCTCGCACCTGCTCCAGATCGATTCGGTCAATGTGCTGGTGCGGGCCCATTACATGCCGCTCTTCTCGCGCATCGGCGCCTATGACCGGGGCCTTCTCGAAAAGACCGCCTATCACCGCAAGAAGCGGGAAGCCTTCGAGTATTGGGGCCACGAGGCCTCGCTGATCCGGCTCGACCTGCATCCCTATTTCCGCTGGCGCATGGAGCGGGCGAAGCGCGGCGAGGGCACCTATGGCGGGCTTGCCCGGTTCGGCCGCGAGAAGCGCGCCTTCATCGAGGAGGTCCGGCGCGAGATCGCCACGCGGGGACCCATGGCTGCGGGCGAGCTGTCCGGCGGACATAAGGGCCAGGGCTCCTGGTGGGGCTGGAGCGACGGCAAGCGCGCCATGGAATGGCTGTTCTGGGCCGGCGAGGTCACCACCGCCACGCGGCGCGGATTCGAGCGCATCTACGACCTGCCGGAACGGGTTTTGCCGAGCGAGATCTTGAACGTGCCGACACCGTCGGAGGACGAGGCGCAGCGCGAATTGCTGCGCCTGTCCATCCGCTCGCTCGGCATCGCCTCCGAACGCTGCCTGCGCGACTATTTCCGCATCGAGCCGCAGGACGCGAAGGCGCGCATCCCGGAACTGGTGGAGGCGGGCGACCTGATCCCCGTCACCGTCGAGGGCTGGAACGGGCCGGTCTATCTCGACCCCGACGCCAAAATCCCGCGCCGCGTGGAGGCCCGCGCGCTGGTCTCGCCCTTCGATCCCATCGTCTGGGAGCGCACGCGTACCGAGCGCCTGTTCGATTTTCGCTACCGCATCGAGATCTACACGCCGGTCGAGAAGCGCGAATTCGGCTATTACTGCCTGCCCTTCGTGCTCGGCGACAAAATCGTCGCCCGCGTCGACCTCAAGGCCGACCGCACGGGCGGCAACCTCATCGTGCACTCGATCCACCCGGAAGCCGGAGTTCCCGCCGAGATGATCGCGCCGGCGCTCGGCGAGGAGCTTCGCCTCATGGCCGCGTGGCTCAATCTCGGCAGCATCACCGCGCCGAAGGCGTGGCGCAAAGGGTTGGCGGTGTAAGAGAATGTCCGGCCTCACGCCATGGCGTGAGGCCGGATAGATTTAGCGCTTCATCATGCCGTCGCTGTTGACGGAGCCGGTCGCTTCCATGCCGACCGGCGCGACGGTGATGCGGGTCACGGGCTTCGACGGATCGAACTTCCAGTCGGCCGGCGCATCGGCATCGCCTCGGATGCCGGCATGCATCTTGATCTTGCCGTTTTCCGGATCGCGATCGGTGCCCATCATGGCGATGAGAGCCGACTTGCGCTCGTTGTTCTTCTCCGTGCCGGCGTCATAGGCCATCGCCTCGATGCGCCGCGGCGCGGTCAGCTCATAGGCGTTGAGGCCGTTGACGCCGGTAAAGCCGTCATTGGTCATCACGAGCATGGCAGCGCCGGATACCATCGGAAACTCGCGTGTCACCTCGAGTTCGATCACACGGCTCTGGCCCGGCAGGATCGACGTTCCCGAACCGACAGAGCCGAACTCGTCGCCGATGTTCTTCGTCACCACCGCCGACAGCAACGGACCGGCATTGCCCCCTTCCGCAATGCGCATCAGGCCGAAGGACGCCTCCTCGCCTTCCTTGAAGAGCGGAGGAGCCTTGGAGTTGTGGCTGATGAAGACCGGAGGCGACAGGGTCTGGCTGGTCGTCAGGTTCTCGATGGTGATTCGGACGCGCTTGCCGGCGCCTTGAGCGTTCATGGAATCCGACGTGGGCCGCGATTGTGCGAAAGCGACAGACGTAGAGGCAAGGCCGATGGCGAGAGCGGCCACGAGGGTACGAGAGCGATACATGCTGAGATCCTTTTTCCTTAAGGTGAAGGTCCAGCCCCGCGTTGTTGTGGATCTTTTTGCCGACGAGGTGCCGCCTCGGCTCGGCCGTCCAATCACCTATTCGGATCGCAATCTCTGAAAGTTACTCCGTTCACATACTTGTGAAATGAAATGTTATAAAAATATATTGCGTAACAATTAGCCTCGTCATTGCGAATAAGCCCGAAAGGGGATCGTGTGACGGAACACGAGGAAGTTTGGGCGAACGCCATGCGGTCTGCAAACCGCGGCGATGCGGATGCCTATGCGCGTCTGCTGAGTGATGTCGCGCGCGCTCTTCGTCGTGTCATCGCCTACGATTCGATCAGGCTAGGACTGAGCGGGAGCGATGTGGAGGATGTTTTGCAGGATACCCTATTGGCGATTCACTTAAAGCGGCACACCTGGGACGAATCCCGGCCTATCGTTCCGTGGCTGCGGGCCATCGCGCATTACAAGGTTCTCGACCACGCCCGCAAAAACAAACGACGGTTGACCGTTCCCGTCGAGACGATGGCGGAGATCCTGCCAACTCCTGAGCCGGAGCCCTCTCTTTCCGGATCGGCCGGGCGCTTCCTAGAAATTCTGCCACCCCGTCAGCGGGATGTTCTGCAGGCCCTGACTCTCGACGGTGTGACTATCCGCGAGGCCGCTCGGCGGCTTAGGATGAGCGAGGGAGCAGTTCGTGTAGCCCTCCATCGGGGCCTTAAAGCACTCGCCGCGAAGTTTGGAGGATCGGAGTGAAGACGGAGCATCTCATTCGCGCTCTTACAATGGACTTGTCGGGCAGGGCGCCCGTCAAGCACCGGCATGCAGCCGCATGGCTGATCGTGGCGCTCCTGTTATCGAGCATGCTCGTCGGCGCAGTCATCGTCCTGTTCCTCGCTCCCAGCCCTCACCTCGCCCACGGCCCCAATCTCACCACGGCAGTGACCCTGGCGGCGGCTCTCGCGCTTGCGGCTTGCGCGTTCCGCCTCTCCCTTCTGATGCAGAAGCCGGAGGCGGAGATCGGCTTCGGCACCCTGGCATGGCCCATTCTGCTGCTGCTTACCGGCGTCGCCATCGAGTTGATCCTGCATCCCGCCTCGACCTGGACCAGACGACTGCTCGGCGAGGATCCCTTGGGCTGCTTCCTGTTGGTCTCGGGTCTGTCGCTGCCTATTCTGATCGCCGCCATGGGCGTGCTGAAACGAGGTGCGCCGACGCAGCCTGGCCTTCTTGGCGCCATGGCGGGACTGCTCGCGGCGGGCGTGACCTCCATGCTCTACGTGCTGCACTGCCCGGAGCCGTCCCTTCTGTATATCGCGGCATGGCATGTGCCGGCGATCCTGATGGTGAGCGCCGTCGGCGCGAAGCTCGGAGGCTGGTGGCTGCGCTGGTAAGCGCCTCTCGCCAGCGGCAGCAAACTCTCCTATCTCAAGGAGCCATGAGCACGTTCATCGCCCCTGCCACGCGCCTGTGGCTTCGCCTGCGCCTCAACGAGATCGGCCCGCTTCTGTCGCTCTCTGCCTGCGGCTTCTTCGCCTGGGCCTTCATAGAACTGGCCGACGAGGTGCGGGAGGGCGAGACCCATGCCATCGACAGCCAGCTCCTGCTCGCCCTGCGCGACCCGCAGAACCCGGCCAACCCCCTCGGGCCGTCCTGGCTGGAGGAATCGGCCCGGGACATCACCGGCCTCGGCGGCTACGCGATCCTGACCCTCATCACCCTCGCCACCTGGGTCTATCTGATGATGACCCGCAGGCAGGGAGCCGCTCTTCTGGTGCTCGTCGCCATCGTCGGGGGCATGCTGATCTCAACGGGGCTCAAGATGGGCTTCGAGCGCCCACGTCCCGATCTCGTGCCCCATGCGACCCGGATCTACACGGCCAGCTTCCCGAGCGGCCATGCCATGATGTCGGCCATCACCTACCTGACGCTGGGCGCCCTGCTCGCCCGCGTGGAAAAGAGCCGGCGCGTCAGCGCCTTCCTCATGACGCTCGCCATCGTCGTGACCCTGCTCGTCGGCGTGAGCCGCGTCTATCTCGGCGTGCACTGGCCGAGCGACGTTCTGGCGGGCTGGGCCGTCGGCGCGGCCTGGGCCGCGCTGTGCTGGTTCGCGGCGCTCCAGCTCCAGCGGCGCGGCCAGGTGGAAAAGCCGGGTGAGACCTCGCCTCCATCCGATGCGAAGCCGGAATGAGGGATGAAGGCAAACCGCTTCGCAAGCCGCCGCGGCAGGTAACGCCCGCCTACCTGCAGAGGGCTGCGCTCGCCTATCTCGAGCGCTATGCCTCCTCGGCCGACAACCTGCGCCGGGTGCTCCGCCGCAAGGTCGAGAAGCGCTGCCGCCTGCGCGGCGAGGATCCGGCCGCCTTTCACGACATGGTCGACGACGTAGTGGCCAAAAGCCTGCGCAGCGGCCTCATCGACGATGCGCGCTATGCGGAAGCCCGCGTCGCGACCCTGCGCCGCCGGGGCGGCTCGGCGCGGGCGATCCAGGCAAAACTTTCCGCCAAGGGCGTCGACCGCACCACCATCGCGGCGGCTTTGGAGGGCGAAGACGGCGACGAGGCGCAGGCCGCGCGCGCCTTTGCCCGCCGCCGCAAGCTCGGCCCGTTCCGCCCGGGCGAGCGGGCGCCTTACCGCGACAAGGACCTCGCCGCCATGGCCCGGGCCGGCTTCCGCTTCGATGTTGCGCGGGACGTGGTCGACGGCGAGAAGGACGATGAGGCTGACGTTTCATAACACCCTATTTTATCCGGATATTATTGACAGCCAAATTTAACCCGGATAAAAAACAAACAGATTGAGGCCCTGGAACCCTCCCCCTTGTGGGGAGGAGTTGGAGGTGGGGGTGCTAGCGCCACACCTTCATAGGCTATCGCTCACACCCCCACCCTTGATCCCTCCCCACAAGGGGGAGGGAGAAGACGTCTGTGCCTCGCATCGAAGTATGAGCTAGCCCCTGAGGACAACATGGCCGAGAATTACAAAACCTACACGGCCTTTGCAGGCCTGCGCCGGATCGCTTCAGGCGCCCTTCCCGCGGTGGCCGAGGCGACCAAGACTGTGCTCGACAAGGGCGAGAGCGCGCCAGTCATCGTTCTCGACGATGAAACCTGTCGTGTCATCGAAATCGATTTTCGCGGCACAATCGAGGACGTGCTGGAGCGGCTGGAAAAACCTGCAACCTCTCATGCCGGCAAGTCGGAGCCGCGCGGACCCGGCCGGCCGAAGCTCGGCGTCGTCGCACGGGAGGTGACGCTGCTGCCGCGGCATTGGGAATGGCTCAACGCGCAGCCGGGCGGCGCATCGGTCGCCCTGCGCAAGCTCGTCGAGGACGCGCGGCGCGGCAGCGAGTCGAAGGATCGCGTGCGGCAGGCGCAGGAATCGCTCTACCGGTTCATGTCGACGCTCGCCGGCAACGAGGCCGGCTTCGAGGACGCCGCGCGGGCGCTCTTCGCCGGAGACCGGACGCTGTTCGCAGCTCTGATCCGGCTATGGCCGAAGGATCTTCGCGCTCATGCCGAGAAGCTGGCCGATGGCGCTTTCGCGCAGGAGCCCTCACCGGCTACCGCACGAACATGATGGTCGGGTTGCCCTTGTAGGTGGTGTGCCGCAATTCCTGGAAACCGCACTTTTCCGCCACGCGGATCGAGGCTTCGTTCTCCGGTGCGATGATGCAGGCCATTTGCCGTCCGGCGAAATGCCGGTCGCCCCAGGCGAGAGCAGCGAGAGCCGCTTCCGTGGCATAGCCCCTGCCGTGGCTATGCGGCGCCATCACCCAGCCCATCTCCGGCATCCCGTCGAGGGAGGGCTCGATCTCGCGCCGAAAATTGGCGAAGCCCACTTCGCCGAGGAAGCGGCCGCTCTCCTTCTCGGTCACGACCCAATAGCCGAAGCCGAGCAATGCCCAGAGGCCGGCATAGCGCAGAAGGCGCGCCCAGACTTCTTCTTGAGTCGACGGCCTGCCGCCGATGAACCGTGTCACCGATTCATCGGTCCAGAGGTCGAAGCAATCGGCATAATCGTCGGTGCGATGGCCGCGCAGGAGGAGGCGCTCGGTCTCGACGACCGGGACGGAAACGGCATTTGAAGTGAGAGAAAACATCGTTTGAACTGACAGTTCCGAATCACGCGCCTTGAACGGGATCATGAGGCACGACGAATTCCGTTTCGCATAGCCGGCAGCGCGCGCTTTCACCGACGATCTCCGCGGCGTGATCATGATCGCGCAGCGCTCTCAGGCATTTCGGGCAGCGATGCCCGTCCCGCGCTTCGAAATCGTAAGAAGGCCCCACATAGGCGCAGATCAGGTGATGGACGATCGGCGTGGCCTCGAGCTCGGAACTGCCGCAGGCCGGACATGTGAAACGGATCGCATCGGATGGCATCGTCACGCCTCAATCGAGATTGAAGACGTGCACGAAGCCTTCCGCAATCCGGCCTGCGATATCGGTGTAGTACATGTAGACGTTCACGGTCGAATTGAGCGCCGGCGGCTGCACCTCCGGATCGAGACGGATGCGCGCGACCTGGCCCCGTTGCGGCTCGCGCAGGATCGAGCTGCGGCGGCTCTCGAACGTGTCGGAGAGGGGCAGGATCTCGGCAATGGTCCCGAGCACCCGGGTCCGGCCGATCCCGACGACGACCCGGTAGCCGGGCTGCGGGTCGACGAGCCGGAAATCCGGAATGTACCAGTCGACATAGACGTTTCCGGCCTGGAAGACCTCGGCGATGGAGGAACCGGCAACGACGGTCTCTCCGGCCCGGGCGATGTGGGTCGCGACGATGCCGTTCACGGGTGAGAGCACGCGGCCGCCGTCGAACTCCTTCTCCGTGCGGTCGAACTGGCCCTGGATCTGCTGGCGCGTTTCGGCGAGGCGCAGGAGCTGCACGGAGGATTCATCGGCCTCCGCCTCGAGTGCCACCGCGTTCTGAACGGCCTGCGCCCGTTCGCGGTAGACCTCGGTGCGGTAGGCGACGCTAGCGCTGTCCGCGTTCGCGACCGCTTCGAGCCGGCGCATGTTATCGTCGGCGATGCGCAGGCGCGAGCGCGCGGCCTCGAGCGAATCGCGGGCAAGCCGCGCCTTGATGCGCAGCTCCGCCTCCCGCGTCGTCACCTCGGCAAGCGCGCGGACGAGATTGGCCTGGGTTTCGCTCACCTGCGGCGAGCGGACGAGGGCCACCGGCGTACCCGCCTGCACCGTGGCGCCCGGCGCCACGTCCATGCGCTGGACCTGGACGATATAGGGCACCGACACGATCTCGCGCGGGGCCGAGACGATCCCCGGTCCGCTTAAGAAAACGAGCGGTGCGCTGAAGCGGAACACGAAGAAGCCGAGCACGCCGAGCACGCCGAGCGCATAGACGAAGCGCACGAAGCGGCCGGTCGCCGAGCGACGGCTTTCGACGGGATCGGGGACGTTCGGATCGAGGCGGCGGAGCTGAATGTTCATGGCACGGCCTTTCACGTGCGCTGGCCCGTCAGGGCTCGCCGAACGCGAGGCGGAACGTAATCGTCGGAACGCGAGGCGGAGAACAGGATTTCCGACGAATAGGCGACGAAGCGCGTCAGCTTCATCGCGATGCCCTGGTAGAACGGGAACACCAATGCGACCGACAGGCCGAACAGGGTCGGCGAGCGGCCGAACAGAAGGCTCGCAAGCGCGATGTTGAACAGGGCGATCCCGAGCAGGAGCGCATAGACCGCAATCAGAAACAGCAGGGTCTGCGGGCCGAAGATCAGGGTGCAGTAGATCATATAGAACGGGAACGACAATGTCGGGACGAGGTCGAAGACGATGAAGTCGAGGCGCTGGAGGGTGTCCGACAGCCGCTCCGGCTTGAAGATCTCGATCTCGCGATACTCGATGAGCCGGATCCGCAACGAATCCCGATCCCAGCGCTGGCGCTGGCGGATCAGGCTGACGGGATTGTCGGGCACTGCGGTATCGGCCCAGGCCTCGGACACGAACCGCACCCGGTAGCCGAGGCGGCGCAGGCGCAGGGTCATCTCGAGATCCTCGCCCGGACCGGGATCGAGCCCGCCCCGCTCCAGGAAGATATCGCTCCGATAGACCGAACACGCGCCCGAGCAGCACGAGATCGCGCCGAAGATGTTGAGGAAGGATTTTCCGGCGCTGATAGACATGAGGTACTCGAGCCCCTGCAACGCCGTTGTGAAGGAGGCATCCTCGTTGCTGACGCCGAGATTGCAGCAGGCGGCGGCGACACGCGGATCGCGGAACGCAGCGGCGAGGCGCGCCAGCGCGTTGGGCGCAAAGATTGTGTCGGGGTCCATCGCGAGGATCAGGTCGCCGCGGGCGAAGCGGGCACCGGCATTCACGGCCGGGCTGCGCCCGCAGCGGGTGCCGTGATGGATGACCGTGTCGATCAGCCCCGCTGCCTGCGCCTCCCTTGCGGTCGCGAGCGTATCGTCCGTCGAGCCGTCGTCGACGACGATGATTTCCAGGGGCTTGAACGTCTGCCGATGCAGGGAGGCTATGGATTGCAGAAGGCCGGGACCGCCGTTGAAGGCCGGCAGGATGACGCTGATGGTGACGCCGCCCTCCGCCTCCAGGATCGCGGGCCGCCGGGGCCAGCGCAGCGCCACCAGCGAGAGGAGGGAGATCGTGTAGCGCGGGATGTCGAGCACGAAGACCGAGAAGGCCAGCAGAATCCAATCCGCGTGGCTCAACAGAAGCAGCATGTCGTTCAAGAGAATGGCCCCGCTTTCGTTTTGATTTGTTGCCGATGACGTTGCGTCATTCTCGAGTCCATCGTGGGGCCCAGATGAATGGGTCCCAATCTGGGCTGTTCGATTAATCCCTTTAGAAGGGGATTCGTTCCTTCGTAACGTTACAGCCCTAAGCGGATCTCGCTACGAGGGCTGAAATGACCGGGAGAAAGCCTCGGCTGAGCTGGAGCAGGCTATAAAAGCCCCGCGCCGACATTGACGGCGAGCGCTAGGATCGTGGTGTTGAAGAGGAAGGCCAGCACCGTGTGGGCCAGCGCCAGGCGGCGCATGCGCTTCGAGACGATCACCACGTCCGAGGTCTGCGCCGCGGCGCCGAGATTGAACGAGAAGTACAGGAAATCCCAGTAATCCGGCTTGTCCCCGTGCGGGAAGGCGAGGCCTCGCCGCTCGCCGTCGTCGCCGTAATATTCATGCGCGTAATGGATCGCGTAGATCGTGTGCACGAAGAACCAGGAGCACAGGATCGTGATCCCCGCGATGGCGAGGCGAGATGCCTGTTGGTTGGCCGGGCTGTTGTGAATATCGGTCAATTCCACCGCAATGGCGGCCAGGCTCGCAATCGACGCCGCGAGGGTCAGAGCGAGCACGACGATGGCGCTCTCGTCCTCCTCCGCCGCCCTCTGCTGCATCTGGACGGTCGAGGAGCTCAGGGCCATGGTCCAGGCGAGGATCAGGTAACAGACGATGCCGATATCCCAGGCCACGAGCAGGCGCGAATTCAGGAGCCAGGACGCCGGCAGAAGGGCGAAGACAAGAAGCGCGATGCCGGCGGAGCCGAGAAGCCGCGGACGCAGGCGGGCTTGCATGGGAATCATCATCGAAACGCCACCTGACTGAAGCGCATCGTCGAATGCGGAACCTGGGTCCACTTTTCCGCACGACGCGCTAGATCACCCATCCTATCCGCAAAAGGAGATCAGGATGAACCGCAAAGCAAGAGCCGTCTGGCAGGGCACGGGCAAGGACGGCACCGGCCAGCTCACCTCGGATTCCGGCGTTCTGTCGGCGACGCCCTATTCCTTCAAGACCCGGTTCGAGAACGAGAAGGGCACGAATCCGGAGGAGCTGATCGCCGCGGCCCATGCCGGCTGCTTCACCATGGCGCTCGCCTTCCAGCTCCAGGGCGCCGGCTTCACCCCGACCGAGCTCGCCACGGAAGCCGTCGTCTCCCTCGAACAGGAGGGAAGCGGGTTCGCAATCAAGAAATCGGCGCTGACGCTGAACGCAAAGGTCCCGAACATCGACCGTGCCAAGTTCGAGGAGCTCGCCCGCGCAGCGGAAAAGAACTGCCCCGTCTCCAAGGTGCTCAACGCCGAAATCACGATGGATTTCACGCTGGCTTAAAGAGCGTCATCCCGGACGAGCGAAGCGAGATCCGGGATCGGGTGCAGAACTAAAAATCCACGTCATCACCGGCCTCGTGCCGGTGATCTCGATTGATTGAAGCGCCGCGCTTGTCCGTATCGGGCTGGCCGGGACAAGCCCGGCCATGACGTCAGGGGTGTCATCCCCGGCGAGGGAAGCGAGATCCGGGATCGTTTTCAAAACCAGGCGGAGAAACCCTCTCCCCCCTTGTGGGGGAGAGTTGGAGAGGGGGGTGCTGGCGCCTGACCTTGATAGGCTACCGCTCACACCCCCCTCCCTAGCCCTCACCCACAAGGAGGGAGGGCAATAGCACCATACTCGTCATGCGATCCCGGATCGGCTTCGCCGTCCGGGATGACGTTTGAACCCTACATCGCCGCCTTCTTGTAGCCGTCGACGATCGCCTGTCCGTCGGTGCCTGCCTTCTTGAGCCAGTCCTGCGTCAGCTGCTCGCCGACCTTCTGCAAGCCGGTTTTAAGCTCGGCGCTCGGCGGCTGCACCTTCATGCCCTTCGCGGTCATCTGGTCGACGTACCACTTGGTCTTTTCCTGAGCCGTCTTCCAGCCGCGCTCCTCCGCCGTCTTGGCGGCTTTCAGGATGGCTTCCTGGGTCGGCTTGTCGAGGGCGTCGAAGGCGGCCTTGTTGACGAAGGTCAGGTTCTTCGGGATCCAGGCCTGGGTGTCGTAGAAATGCGAGAGCGATTCCCACACCTTCGAATCGTAGCCGGTGGCGCCCGAGGTCATGAAGGTGTTGACGACGCCGGTGGCGAGCGCCTGCGGCAGGTCCGCCGCCTGGACCGTCACCGGCTGCGCGCCGACGAGTTCCGCGATGCGCGCCGTGCCGGGATTGTAGGAGCGCCACTTCACGCCCTTCAGGTCATCCACCGTATTGATGTCCTTCTTGGCGAAGATGCCCTGCGGCGGCCACGGCACCGCAAACAGCAGCATCAGGCCCTGGCTCGAAAGCTTCTTCTCCACGGCCGGCTTCTGCACGTCCCAGAGCTTCTTCGCCTGATCGAAGGAGGTGGCGAGGAAGGGCACCACGTCGAGGCCGTAGACCGGATCCTCGTTCTCGTGCAGCGACATCAGCACCTCGCCGGCCTGGGCCTGGCCGGTCTGCACTGCGCGCTTGATCTCCGGCGCCTTGAACAGCGAGGCGTTGCCGTGGACCGTGATCTGCAGCTTGCCGCCGGTGGCGTCGGCCACATCCTTGGCGAAGGCGTTCAGGTTCTCGGTGTGGAAGTTGTCCGGCGGATAGGCGGCGGGCAGGTTCCACTTGGTCTGCGCCATGGCAGGCGCTGCCAGGAGCAGGGCGCCCGCGAGGCTCAGGCTGAGGCGCGTCATGTGCTTCATCGTCGTTCTCCTCTGGTTGTTATGGAAATTCTAGTCCGGAAAGGCCATCTGCGGCAGCACCATCACGATCTGCGGAAAGACGGTGATGATCGCCACCGCTGCGACGAGCAGGAAGAAGAACGGCAATGCTGCGAGCGCCACCGTGTTCGAATCCTTGCCCGACATTGTCTGCAGCACGAAGAGGTTGAAGCCGACCGGCGGCGAGACCTCCGCCATCTCGACCACGAGAATGAGGAAGATGCCGAACCAGATCAGGTCGAAGCCGGCGGTTTTCACCATCGGGATCACCACCGCCGTGGTGAGCACGATCATCGAGATGCCGTCGAGCGCCGTGCCGAGCAGGATGTACATGATCGTGAGCGCGGCGATGAGCGCGTAGGGCGAGAGATGCAGGCCGTCGACCCAGCTCGCCAGCGCCTGCGGAATGCCCGTATAGGCCATCGACGTGGACATGAAGGAGGCACCGGCCAGGATCAGCATGATCATGCAGGTGATGCGCGTCGTGCCCATGACGCTGGCCCAGAACGAGTCCCACGACAGGGAGCCCGACCACCAGGCGATCGCCAGCGAACCGAGCACGCCCCAGGCGGCGCATTCCGTAGCCGTGGCCCAGCCGAGCAGCAGGGTGAGAAAGACCAGCGTGATCAGCAAGGCCACCGGGACGAGATTGGTCGATTCCTTAAGCTTCTCGCGAAGGCTCATCCGCGGCTCGGGCGGCGGGGATTTCTTCGGATTGAGCAGCGACCACACAGCGATGTAGCCGGAATAGAGTGCCATCACGAGAAGGCCCGGCAGGAAGCCCGCCAGAAAGATCTGGATGATCGAGACGTTCGCCGCCACCGCATAGACCACCATGGTGATCGAGGGCGGGATCAGGATGCCGAGCGTGCCGGCGCCGGCAAGCGACCCTAAGCTCACCGTCTCGTCGTAGCCGCGCTTCTTCAATTCCGGCAGAGCGATCTTGGCCACCGTCGCGCAAGTGGCCGCGGAGGAGCCGGAGACGGAGCCGAAGAGACCGCAGGCAAGCACGTTCACGTGCATCAGCCGGCCGGGGAGCCAGTTGAGCCAGGGCGCGAGGCCGCGGAACATCTCTTCCGAAAGCCTCGTGCGGAACAGGATCTCGCCCATCCAGATGAAGAGCGGCAGGGCGGCCAATGTCCAGGACGCCGAATTGCCCCAGATGGTGGTAGCGAGCACCGAGCCTGCCGGGATGCCGCCGCCCACGAACTGCATGCCGACCCAGCCGCAGGCCATGAGTGCAATCGCGATCCACACGCCGCCAGCAAGAAGCAGGGCGAGCAGCAGGAGCAGCAGGCCGGAAATCTCGATGAGTTCCATGACGCCCTACACTCCGCTCTGGATCGCGCGCTCCACCACCTCTTCGGCGGTGGTGGCGGGCGGCTTCTCGTAGCGCGGATCGCCGCCGCGCAGCACATGGACGAACTCGTCGACGAAGGCGATGAACAGGATCACGAGGCCGGCGGCATAGCCGGTCTGTGGGATCCAGAGCGGGATCGCCACCACGCCCTGGGACATGTCGTTGAAGCGCCAGCTGTCATAGGTAAGCTGAACCGCATGCCAGGCGAAGAAGCCGACGAATCCGACGCCGATTACGAGCGAGAACATCTCGAACCACCAGCGACTGCGTCCCCGCAGTCGATCGGTGATGAGGCCAACCCGGATCATCTCGCCGGAGCGGAACGTGTGGGCGAGCCCCAGGAACGCCATCGCTGCCATGGACCAGGAGGCAAGGTCGTCGCCGGCCGGGATGTTGATGCCGATGCCCCGCCCGAGGGACAGGCCCATCATGAGGAGAAAGATGATGAGAAGAAACACGCCGGCGAGGTAGCCGGCGACGAGATAAAGGCCGTCGAGGAAGGTTCGGATCATGCGGTCCGTTGCGAGAAATCGACGATGAAGCGTGGCCGAGTTTAGGGGCATTCGCGGCGGGAGCAAGAGGTTCCTCCACTCGGGCTGCACAGGCATCGGGCACAACCTGCGACAATGCTCAGCGTGTCGACAGAACCAAACACCAACTTCGCCGTTGAGAGGTCAGATGTGATCGTTGAGTCACATACAAATCAGGAGGATGAATATGGCTTCCAAGCATCTCATGGCAGCGCTTCTCGGTACGGCTCTGCTGTCGGCGCCCGCTCTTGCCCAAACGTCTCCCGCTCCTTCGGCCACCCCGAACGCCGCGTCGTCCACCATGTCTGCAGGCAACTGGATGACCCAGGAGCGTGCGGGCCAGTGGCGAGCCTCCAAGATCGAAGGCTTGAACGTCTACAACGACGCCAATGAGAAGATCGGCGACATCAGCGAATTGCTCGTGGACCAGACCGGCAAGGTCGTGGCCGTCGTGATCGGCGTGGGCGGCTTCCTCGGCATGGGCGAACATGACGTGGCCGTGCCCTTCGACCAGATCAAGTTCGTCAACGAGCCGCGGGCTGCCGCAACCGCTGCGAACACCACCACCACCGGGACGGCCGGTACGACGATGGGCACCACCGCTGGCACCCCCGCAACGACCGGCTCGACCACGACGACGACGACGGCCGCGCCGGCCGACACCATGAACCGGTCGGCTCCGGACCATGCTCTTTTGAACATGACCAAGGATCAGCTCAAGGCGGCCCCGGAATTCAAGTACAGCCGCTAACAGGTCGTCGATCATCGAAAGGGGCCCGACCGGGCCCCTTTTTTCGTACCGTCTATGACTTTTGATGCGCGATGATGCGATCCTTGATTGCATCATAGGCGTTCTGCGGAATGATCTTCTTGTCGACGAGCTCGTTCTTGCCCCTGTAAGGGCGCCCCTTGATGATGGCATCGGCCCGCGCCGAGCCGATCTCGGGCAGCTTGTCGAGCTCGTCCTTGGGAGCGGTGTTGATGTCGATCAGGGCGCTCGTGGACGATGTCGTGCTGGGAACCGGCTTGGCCGGGCTCGTTGACGGAGCGGTACTGGCCATCGGCGGCTTTGCCGCCGAACCGGGCATGGACGTGCCGGGCGCCGCGGTTTGCGCGAGAGCCGGTGAGGCGAGCAGGGAACCAAGAGCGATCAACGCTCCTAGACGGGAGAGGCGCATTGTAACCTCGTTCAATGGCCGGACTTGCTAGGGCTTCGGCCCGGCTTCCTCGAAGCACCGGATCAACGCGCAGCCAGGCTGGAACGATCCGTTTTCATCCGGTCGGAATTCAGGTTCACGAAGCTATAGGCGGATTGCGAGCCCATCACCTGAAGTCTATCGCTCCGGGCGTGCGACCTCCCGCCCCTTCCCCGGCCCTCGCCAGCGCCCCATCTTCATGCTAGAACAAAACGAGAACAATTGTGCGGAAGATCCATGGACGAGAAGCTTAGCCGGAAGCTGCGCATCCTGGCGGACGCGGCGAAATACGATGCCTCCTGCTCCTCCTCCGGCGCGCCCAAGCGCAAGGCGGATGCGGGCGGCCTGGGTTCCACGGTGGGAACCGGCATCTGCCACGCCTACACGCCGGACGGGCGCTGCGTATCCCTGCTCAAGATCCTGCTCACCAATTACTGCCTGTTCGACTGCGCCTATTGCGTCAATCGGCGCTCGTCCAACGTGAAGCGGGCGAAGTTCTCCGTCGACGAGGTGGTGACGCTCACGATCGAGTTCTACAAGCGCAACTATATCGAGGGTCTGTTTCTCTCCTCGGGCATCATCCGCTCGCCCGACTACACCATGGAGCAGATGATCCTGGTGGCGAAGAAGCTGCGCCGCGACCACGGCTTTCGCGGCTATATCCACCTGAAGACGATTCCCGAGGCGAGCCCCTGGCTGATCGAGGAGGCGGGCCTGTGGGCCGACCGCCTGTCGATCAACCTCGAACTGCCGACGGAGAAGAGCCTGGAACGGCTGGCGCCAGAGAAGGACGGCGCCTCGATCGAGACCGCCATGGCGCAGATGTCAGAGCGCATCGAGGAAGCCCGCGAGGAGCGGCGCCATTTCTCGCCCGCCGGCCAATCGACGCAGATGATCGTGGGCGCCGACGAGACCACGGACGAGGATGTCCTGCGCACCTCCGCCAAGCTCTACGGTCATTACGCCATGAAGCGCGTCTATTATTCCGCCTTCAGCCCGATCCCGGATTCGAGCGCGATCCTGCCCCTGAAATCGCCGCCGCTGATGCGCGAGAACCGGCTCTATCAGGCCGATTGGCTTTTACGCTATTACGGCTTCGACGTGGACGAGATCGCGGCCAGTGGCGACAAGGGTATGCTCGATCTCGACATCGACCCGAAGCTCGCGTGGGCGCTGAAGAACCGCCACCGCTTCCCGGTCGATGTGAACATCGCGGATCGCGAGATGCTGCTGCGCGTGCCGGGCCTCGGGGCACGGGCAGTCGACAAGATCGTGGTGGCGCGCAAACACACGACATTGCGGCTCGAGGATATCGCCCGCCTGACCTCGGGACTGAAACGCGCCAAGACTTTTCTCATCACAGCCGATCATCACCCGAAGGCCAGGCTCGACAAACTCGACCTGCGCGAGCGGCTGATCGAGAAGCCGGAACAGCTGAGTTTGTTCGGATGAGCAGAGGTTCAGCGTGTCATCCCGGACGAAGCGCAGCGCAGATCCGGGATCGCGAGACGAGTGAGACGCTACCAGCCTTCCTCCACAAGGAGGGAGGGGAGACCCGAGCTACGCTCGTCCAACGATCCCGGACCGCCTGCGGCGTCCGGGATGACGAAAGAGAGATGGCGTGAATCTCCACCGCATCACCCTGAAGACCGGCGCCGATCGCCACACCTTCCGCCATGCGGTGCGATGGCTGATCGCAGAGGAGCTGGCGCCGCAGCACGTGGTCTTCGAGGTCGACGATGCGCCTGCGCTGTTCGGTGACGATGTGGCCGGCGATGCACCGGCCGTGTCGATTCCGAAGGGCGTGGCCCGGCTCGTCGAGCATGCGGTCTGCCACAGCGATCCGGAACGCTATGCGCTGCTCTACCGGCTCGTCTGGCGCGTGCTCAACGGCGAGCGCGATCTGCTGGAGGTCGCCAGCGATCCGCTGGTGCACCGGCTCGATCTCATGGCGCGCTCCGTGCGGCGCGACCTGCACAAGATGCACGCCTTCGTGCGCTTCCGCCGCATGCACCATGAAGGCCTCGAACGCTTCGCCGCCTGGTTCGAGCCGGAGCATTTCATCCTGGAAGCGGCGGCACCGTTCTTCGTCGACCGGTTTCGCTCGATGGACTGGACGATCCTCACCCCCATCGGCTCCGTGCGCTGGGACCGCGCGGCGCTGAGCTTCGGCCCGCCCGCACGGCGTGAGGACGCGCCCGATGCGGACAGCTTCGAGGAGGGCTGGCGTGGCTATTACGAGAGCGTGTTCAACCCGGCGCGGGTGAACCCGACCGCCATGCGCGCCGAGATGCCGAAGAAGTACTGGCACAACATGCCGGAGACAGCAGCGATTCCCGGCCTGATCCAAACCGCCGTCCGGCGCGTTGACCGGATGATCGAACAGGAGGCGACGATGCCTGCCAAACGCACCCCCGAACGGGCTCTCGAGGCCATGTGGGATCAGGAGCCGAAAAGCTTGAGAGAGCTCAACGCGATCATCGCCAAGGCGGGGCCGCTGGTGCCCGGCGCCACCCAGGCGGTGTTCGGCGAGGGCCCTGTCCATGCCGACATCGTCTTCGTCGGCGAGCAGCCGGGCGATCAGGAGGACCTGCAGGGACAGCCCTTCGTGGGACCTGCCGGCAAGCTCCTCGACAAGGCCATGAGAGACGCCGGGATCGACCGTTCCCAGGCCTATCTCACCAATGCGGTGAAGCACTTCAAATTCGAGCTGCGCGGCAAGCGCCGCATCCATGCGAAGCCGACCACCGGCGAGGTGAAGCATTACCGGCCCTGGCTGATGAAGGAGCTGGAGCTGGTCAAGCCGAAGCTCGTGGTGGCGCTCGGCGGAACGGCGCTCCTCGCGCTCACCGGCAAGTCGACCCCGATCACCCGCTCGCGCGGACGCGCCCGCTTCGGCGGTTACGAAGGCTATGTGACCGTACACCCATCCTACCTGCTGCGCCTGCCCGACGAGGCGACGAAGCAGGAGGCCTACGAGGCTTTCGTGAGCGACCTGCGCCGCATCCACGATCTCGCTCAGGCCGACCTCGATACCGGCGAGCTGCCGCTGGCGGCGGAGTAAGACAGGGCCGGCTTTTAAGGCTTCGAGGCGACGGACGCAGGAGCCGGCGCCACGTCTGTCGGACACATCGCTTCCACCACATCGCCTCGACTCTGGCGCTGCCGGTCGAGATAGCGCATGACGGGAGTTACGGTCGTGCCATGGAGCAGGATCGAGATCAGCACGATCAGCCCGGTCGTCGACCAGAGCAGGTCCGGCTGTTCGAACTTCGCGTGGCCGAGGCCGTAGGCGAGGTAATAGGCCGACCCCAGTCCCCGGATGCCGAAGAAGCTGATGACCGCCTTCTCGTCGAGGCGCTGGTCGCGGCCGAGAAGGCTGATCCAGCCGCTCAACGGACGCACGAGAAACACCGCAAGCAGCGCGTAGACCACGACCTCGAAGCTGACGGCCCGGAAAAGCCCTCCGTCGGCGATCGCACCGCCGAAGAGCACGAGCAGCATCATCATGGTCAGACGCTCGAGCTGCTCGGTGAAATCGTGCAGCTTCTCATGATACTTGCTGTTGCGCTCCGCGGACCGCAGGCCCAAGGCCGCCACGAACACGGCCAGGAAGCCGTAGCCGTGGATCATCTCGGTCAGCCCGTAGGCGAGACAGGTGATGCCGAGCGCCACGAAGCCGTCGCCCGTCCGGGACAGCCTGGCGCGGTTCGGCAGGCGGAAGGTCAGCCAGCCGAGAACGCGGCCGACGATCCAGCCCGCGACGAGCCCCGCCGACAGCTTCCATAGCACGTCGACGGTCAGCCACTTGACGAGCCAGGGCTCGCCGGTCTGGCCGGCGAGCGCGAGCGCGATGGCGAGATTGACGAAGGGAAAGGCCAGGCCATCGTTGAGCCCCGCCTCCGAGGTGAGGGTGAAGCGGACCTCGTCCTCCAGGCCCTCGCCGGGCGGCCCGACCTGCACGTCGCTGGCCAGAACGGGATCGGTCGGGGCAAGCGACGCTCCCAGCAGGATGGCCGCCGCGGCGCCGAGCCCGAGCAGGGCATGGCCCAGGACCGCGAGCAGCGCGATGGTGAGGGGCATGGCGATGCCGAGCAGGCGCCAAGTGAGCGCGCAGGTGACCCAGGCCAGCGCCCTGTCGAGCTTCAGGCCGGCGCCCATCAGCGCGATGAGCACCACGAACTCGGTCAGCCGCTGGGTGATCGCCAGATGCTCCTGCGGATGGGGAGCGACGCCGGGCACGGCGGGCACCGAGAAGATGACGACACCCAGGCCAACGCAGACGATGGGCAGGGAGAGCGGCAGTTCCTTCAGCACCATCGGCAGCCAGGCGGTGAGCAGCACCACGGCGCCGAAGCCTGCGAGCACGACGACATACGGATCCATGGAGGAGCGAACGCGGCTCGCGACTCGGCAGTTCCGGCAGGCAAGGGGTTAATCCCCGTTAACCGCCCCTTAAACCGCCACAATTAGGGTGCTCCACAGCATGAAAGGCCGGACGATATACCGGCTGGCGCATCGTGCGGACCCGAAGGGCCGCGTCCGCGAAAAGTGGATCCGGTTTTTCGCGATAACGATGCGCTCTTCAAGGGCGGGAGCAACGGATGGATCCCAAAAGTGCAAGTCCACTTTTGGGTCCGATGCTCCAGATCGATGCGGGGTTTTTAAACGTGGCGAACGGACGTGACCGGCGCGAGCCGGTGTTCGATGCGCCCGCTGGGGAAGCGGGGGAGCTGGATTTTCACCTCTCGCCCGAGGATCGGGCAGGGGGAACGATGGCGCGCAGGCGAGCTTCTCGGAACGGCGGCGACGGGCCGCGCCGGCCCGCCCGGCCGAAGAAGGCCAAGCGCAAGGGCGGCCGCTCGCTCCTGAGCAAGCTCGTCTATGCCGGGCTCGTCCTGTGCCTTTGGGGCGTCATCGGCGTCGGCGGCGTGGTTGCCTATTACGCCTCCCAGCTGCCGCCTATCGACCAGCTCACGGTGCCGAAACGGCCGCCGAACATCGCCATCATGGCAAGCGACGGCTCGCTTCTCGCCAATCGCGGCGAGACCGGCGGGCGCACGGTGACGCTGAAAGAGCTGCCGCCCTATCTGCCCAAGGCCTTCGTCGCCATCGAGGATCGGCGCTTCTACGACCATTTCGGCATCGACCCGATGGGCATCGCCCGTGCGGTCTATCGCAACCTGGCGCATAAGGGCGGCCTGCAGGGCGGCTCGACCCTGACGCAGCAGCTTGCCAAGAACCTCTTTCTCACCCAGGAGCGCACCGCCTCGCGCAAGATCCAGGAGGCGATCCTGTCGCTCTGGCTCGAGCGCAACTATTCCAAGGACCAGATCCTCGAGCTCTATCTCAACCGGGTCTATTTCGGCGCCGGCGCCTATGGCGTCGAGGCCGCCGCCCAGCGCTATTACGGCAAGTCGGCGCGCAGCGTGTCGCTCTCGGAAGCCGCGGTGCTCGCGGGCCTCGTGCAATCCCCCTCGCGCCTTGCGCCCAACCGCAATCCCGAGCGCGCCCAGGCCCGCGCCGAGCTCGTGATCGCGGCCATGAACGATCTCGGCTTCATCACGCCCGGCATGACCAAGACCGCGCTCGGCGCTCCCGCCGAGCCCGTGCGCCCCAAGGGCGCCGGCTCCGCCAACTACGCCGCCGATTACGTGATGGACGTGCTCGACGATTTCGTCGGCAATGTCGAATCCGACATCGTCGTCTCGACGACGGTCGAGCCCGCCATGCAGGCGGCAGCCGAGCGCGTGCTCGTCGACGAACTCAACGCCAAGGGCGAGAAGTTCAACGTGAGCCAGGGCGCTTTCGTCGCCATGCAGCCGGACGGCGCGGTGAGGGCACTGGTGGGCGGCCGCAATTACGAGACGAGCCAGTTCAACCGGGCCACGGCGGCGCGGCGCCAGCCGGGCTCCTCGTTCAAGCCCTTCGTCTATCTCACCGCCGTGGAGCGCGGCTATACGCCCGACACGGTTCTGGAAGACGGTCCGGTCAATTACGGCGGCTGGGCGCCGAAGAACTACGACCGCAAGTATCGCGGGCCTATCGCCATGCGCGATGCGCTCGCGCTCTCGCTCAACACCATCGCGGTCAAGCTCAACATGGAGGTCGGACCGAAGAACGTGGTGCAGGCGGCGCAGCGCCTCGGCATCTCCTCGCCGCTGCAGGCCAACGGCTCGCTCGCGCTCGGCACCTCCGAGGTGACGCCGCTCGAACTGGTCTCCGCCTATGCGGCCTTCGCCAATGGCGGCATCGGTGTCATTCCCTACGTGATCGCCCAGGTGAAGACCACGGACGGCAAGCTGATTTACAAGCGCCCGAATGCCGGCGGCCTCGGCCGCGTCATCGACCCTAGCGTCGTCGCGATGATGAACGAGATGATGCACAACACCTTCGTCGTCGGCACGGCGCAGAAGGCGCAGATTCCCGGCTGGTCGCTCGCCGGCAAGACCGGAACCACCGACGATTACAAGGACGCCTGGTTCGTCGGCTTCTCCGGCAATCTCGTCGCCGGCGTCTGGCTCGGCAACGACGACGGCGCGCTCACCAAGCGCGTCACCGGCGGCAACCTGCCGACGGAGGTCTGGCACAACTTCATGCAGATCGCCTTGAAGGATAAACAGCCCGTCGCGCTCCCCGGCAGCGAGCGCTTCCGCACCCCGTCGGGCCCGGCGGTCGCAGGCGCTGGACAGGATCCGCGCTATGCCAGCGCCGGAGAGAACGGCTGGATCCCGCCGCAGCCGGCTCCGCAGCGACGCGCCAGCCGCGAGAAGAACTTCTTCGAGAAGCTGTTCGGGCTCTGAGGCCGGCTCTCTCGGTCACCGCACTGTCATTCCGGGGCCGCGTAAGCGGAGCCCGGAATCCATAACCACGACAGAATGCGGAAATATACGGCTGGCTACCGCAGCGCCTCATTCTGTGCCGTTAGTGGTTATGGATTCCGGGCTCGACCTATGGTCGCCCCGGAATGACAGCGGTGTCATTGAAGACCCGCAAACCATTACCCGGCACGTAATCGCCAATGCTCCGTGCCCCCGGCATGCTCGCTTCATCGATCAAGAGGGAGCTTGTCATGACCGCCTATGCCATCGGCCATCTGCACGACGTCGATCTCGGCGCGGATATCGTCGACTATCTCAAGCGCATCGATGAAACGCTTGCGCCTTTCGGCGGCCGTTTCATCATCCATGGCGGACCCGCGACCGTGGTGGAAGGGTCGTGGTCGGGCGATCTCATCGTGATCGCGTTCCCGGACATGGGAAACGCCCGCGCGTGGTACGATTCTCCGGCCTATCGGCGGATCCTGCGCCTGCGTACCGACAATTCGCGCGGCGACGTGTTCTTCATCGACGGCGTGTCCGCCGATCACAAGGCCACCGATGTGCTTGCGGGGCTGCCGATGATCGATCAGCCCCTGGGTTGATGAGCCCTCGCCCGTCCCGTCGCCAGAAAGAGGGCGAGCGCCAGCACGCCGGTGGTGGCGATGGTGGCAGGCAGGGGGATGGCGGAGGCATCGAGGTTGCGGCCGAGAAGGATGCCGACGATGGCGGCAAAGGTCATCTGGCAGATGCCGAGGAGCGAAGAGGCCGCGCCGGCGCGATCCGGAAACGGCATCAGGGCAGAGGCCATGGATTGCGGCATGGTCAGGCCGACGCCGATCCCGTAAATCGCCATCGGTGCGCTGATGCCGAGCGATGAAGGCACGCCCGACAGCACCAGGGACAGCATGACGAGACCGCCGAGCGCGAGGCAGATCACCCCGAGGCGGATGGTGCCGTCGAGCCCGTAGCGTCCGACAAGGGTCTGCGCGATCGTGGTGCCGGTCATGAAGCCTGCCACCACGAATGTGAAGGAAAAGGCGAAGGACAACTCGTCGAGGCCGTAGATCTTCTGCAGCACGAAGGACGAGCCCGAGATGAAGGCGAAGAGCCCGCCATAGGTGAGCATGGAAAGACCCACATAGGTGCGGTAGCCGGCATGGCCGAGCAGAACGCGAAAGCCGTGCAGGATCGCGGCGAAGGAGATCGGGATGTCCGATTTCCGGCGGATGCTCTCCGGCATCTTCAGCACGATGATGGCGGCGAGCGCCACACCGAACAGGATCATCGCGCCGAAGGTCACGCGCCAGCCGGTGAAGCGCTCGATGACGCCGCCGAGAACGGGCGCGGCGGCGGGCACCACGCCCATGATCGTGCCCATGCGCGACAATTCCTTGCCCGCGCGCGGGCCCTCGTAGAAGTCGCGCACGATGGCACGCCCGAGCACGATGGGCCCGGAGGCGCCGAGCGCCTGCAGGAAGCGCGCGCCGATCAGGGTCTCGATGTTGGGCGAGAGCGCGCAGATCAGGCTTGCCAGGGTGAAAAGCCCAAGCCCGAAGAGCAGCACGGGCTTGCGCCCGATTCGGTCGGAGATCGGCCCGTAGAAGAACTGGCCGGCGGCAAAGCCGAGGAGGAAGGCCGAGAGAGTGAGCTGCGTCTGGCCCGTACTCGCCTTAAAGCTCGCCGCAATGGCCGGCAGCGAGGGCAGGTACATGTCCGTCGAGAGAGGCCCGAGCGCGGTGAGCAGCGCTAGGACGATTGTGAGGGCCAGGGTATCGGGCTTGAGCATGAGGTGAGTTCGGCAATGACGGGAGCGGTCGGGAGTAGGCCGAAACGGAGGGCGTGTCACTGTTTTAAGACGAATTTCGGCCGGTGGTCCACGTCTCGAACTGCTCAACCCTCATCCTGAGGAGCCGCTGCAAGCGGCGTCTCGAAGGAGCTTCCAGCGAGCACTGGATCCTCCTTCGAGACGGTCGCTACGCGACCTCCTCAGGATGAGGTCCTGTTTTTGAACAAGGAGGCGTCGACTGGTCTGATCACCCGATCCGGTGCAGGGCGCTGCCGTAGGTCTTGAGCCAGGCCTCCGCCTCGTCGGTGCGGGGGCAGAGCTGATACGTAAGCTTCCAGAAGCGCGGGGAATGGTTGAGCTCGCGCAAATGGGCCACCTCATGGGCGGCGAGATAGTCGAGCACGAAGGGCGGGGCCATGATCAGGCGCCAGGAGAAGTTCAGCGACCCGTTGGCCGAGCACGAGCCCCACCGGCTCTTGGTGTCGCGCACGGTGATGCGCTTGGCCGGCTGCCCGAGCTGGGCCGTATGGCGCTTCACGGCAACGGCGAAATCCTTCTTGGCTTCCGTCTCGAGGAAATCCCGCACGCGTCTGGCCACATGGGTGGCCTCGCCCGTGACGGCGATGATCGGCTCGCCGGCGCCGCCGGTCGTGGCCTGGGTCACGCCACGGATCGTCGACCAATGGACGACCCGGTGGGGAACGCCGCGCAGGGGCACCAGGGCGCCGGGCTCGAAGATCACCCGCTCCGGCACCTTGGCGAGCCGGGTGGCGATCCATTGGCTGTGGCTGTCGGCGAATTTCTGGGCGAGGCCGACATCGGTGCGCTCGGGAATGCTGAGCACGACCTCGCCGGTCGCGTTCGAGACGCGCAGCGTGATCCGTTTGGCCGTCGGACGGCGCTTGAGGGCCACCTTGAAGGCTTGGCCCCCGTGAAGAACCTTGAGATGAGGCGGGTCCGCAGGAACGCGGCGGAACAGGGCGGATTTCATGTCCGCAATCTGCCCCGTTACGTCGATTCTGTCAGCGCAGCCGTTTGCCGCTCCCAGGAACGTATCGAGAACGCCTTCAGGCTCTTGACGCCCTCTTCCGAGCGGGCTCTCGATGGTGATTCTCAATGAATTCAACAATTCGAGGAGCGATCTGAACCCTGAACCGGGAGCCGTTGAAGACGCCATAGTGACCGACCCCGGTCTGCAGGTGATAGGACTTCTTGTCGGAGGACAGGTTCGGCGTCAGGTCGAGGGCGGCCAGGGTCTGGCCGACGCCGGAGATGTCGTCCTTTTCGCCCTCGACGGCCATGATGGCGCAGCGCCGGATCGCCATGAGGTCGACCGGCTCGTCCCGGTGCATCATCTCGCCCTTGGGCAGGGCGTGGTCGACGAAGACGGTCTCCACCGTCTGGAGGTAGAACTCCGCGGTCAGGTCCATGACGGCGAGGTATTCGTCGTAGAAATCCCGGTGCTTCTCGGCCGAATCGCCATCGCCCTCGACGAGGTGGTTGAACATCTCCCAATGGGCGGTGAGATGCCGGTCGATGTTCATGGCCATGAACCCCGAAAGCTGCAGGAAACCCGGATAGACGTCGCGCCAGAAGCCCGGATGGGACGGGGGCACCTTGGTGATGCAGTGCTGCCGGAACCACTCGATGCCGCGCTCCTCGGCCAGCCGGTTGACGGCGGTGGGGGAGCGGCGGGTGTCGATAGGGCCGCCCATGAGGACCATGGAACGCGGGACGAAGGGGTCGTTCTCCGCCTCCAGGCGGGCGATCGCCGCGATCACGGGCACCGCCGGCTGGCAGACGGCCATCACGTTCAGGTCCGGGCCGAGATCCCGGATCATGGCCTTGAGGTAATCGATATAATCGTCGAGGTCGAAGCGGCCCTCGGCCAGGGGCACCAGGCTGGCATCGGCCCAGTCGGTGATCATGACCTGGTGCGTGGGCAGGAAGGCCTCCGCAGTGCCGCGCAGGAGGGTGGCGTAATGGCCTGACATGGGCGCCACGATCAGCAGCTTCGGCTGGTCCGCGGCGCTTTCGGAATCGCGCTCGAAGGAGATGACCCGGCAGAAGGGGCGCTCCCACACGATCCGCTCCGTGACCGCGACCTCCTCGTTGCCGAGGAGGGTCGTCTCGAAGCCGAAATCGGGCTTTGTGTAGCGTCGCGTGGTGCGCTCGAACAATTCGCAGGCCGCCGAGACGGTCCGGCCGTAGGGGGTGTGCGTCAGCGGATTGTCGGGATTGTCAAAGAAATGCTTCGTCAAATCGGAGGCCGCGCGGGCAGGGCTCAAGAGCCAATGCGCGGTATCGTACCAAACGTAAGAAAGGTTCATCTGTATCCCCAAGGGCCGGGCGCCTGTTCTCGCAGCCTGCGGTAGGCTTTATCCTCAACCGTAATTTTAAGATTAAAGTTCCTCGAATCCAATGCAACAGCCTAGTTGCTTCCTTACGAAAACGGATCACCTACTTTGGTTTCAGGGCATCCGGCAGGCGGAATCAGCGGATCGTTCAGAAAAGTAGGCCCGGTTTTCTGCAGCCAAGGTTGCGCCGTTCACGAATCGGCATCGGACAGCCCGAGGATCTAGGAAAATAGGCTGGCAGCGAATGCTTGGCGAACGATGGGCAGGCCCTATTCTGTTCGAGGATGTCCAAGATCGACCAGAAGAGCCTGACGCATCACGCCCGGCACCTGCGCCTCGACACGCTCGTCCGCCTGCGCTGGCTCGCCATCGTGGGCCAGGCGGCGGCCGTGGCCGGGGTCCGCTTCGGCCTCGGATTTCCCCTTCCCTTCGCCCTCTGCTTCCTGGTGATCAGCATCTCGGTCTGGGTCAACCTGCTCCTGCGCATCCAGTATCCGGCAAGCCACAGGCTGAGTGACAACATCGCCACCGCGCTCCTCGCCTTCGACATCCTGCAGCTAGCGGGGCTCCTCTACCTGACCGGCGGGCTCGAAAACCCCTTCGCCATGCTGTTCCTGGCACCGGTCCTGATCTCGGCCACGGCGCTCACTCCCGAGCGCACGCTCGGGCTCGGCCTTCTCGCAATCGGCTGCGCCACCTTCCTGGTGCTCTCCCACAAGCCCCTGCCCTGGTTTCCGGGGCAGAGCTTCACCCTCCCATTCCTTTACGTCACGGGGATCTGGACCGCTGTCGTCCTCGGGACGGCGTTCACCGGCATCTATGCCTGGCGGGTGGCCGAGGAGGCGCGCCAGCTCGCCCAGGCGCTCGCCGCGACCGAGCTGGTGCTCGCCCGCGAGCAGCACCTGTCCCAGCTCGACGGCTTGGCGGCGGCGGCGGCCCACGAACTCGGAACGCCGCTCGCCACCATCGCCCTGGTGACGAAGGAAATGAGCCATTCCATGCCCAAGGAGGGGGCGGTCGGCGAAGATCTGAAGCTCCTGCAGGAGCAGGTGGAGCGCTGCCGCACGATCCTGACCAAGCTCACCTCCATGGGGCAGGAGGACGAGGCCGAGTTCCTGGAGACGATCTCGCTCAGCCACCTCGTCGAGGAGATCGTCGAGCCGCAGCGCGCGGTCGGCTTCGACGTGAAGGTGACGGCGTGGGGCGACGGCCCCGAGCCGACGGGGCGGCGCAATCCGGGGGTGGTCTACGGCCTGTCCAACATCCTCGACAACGCCACCGACTTCGCCGAGAGCCAGGTCACGATCGACGCCTGCTGGTCTCCTCACGAGGTTTTCATCGAGATCAGGGATGACGGCCCCGGTTACGCTCCCGATATTCTGCTGAGAGTCGGGGAGCCGTATGTGACGACGCGAAGCGCGGCCGAGCGGACGAAGGACAGCGAGGAGGGCGGAGGACTGGGCTTGGGCCTGTTCATCGCCAAGACCCTGATCGAGCGTTCGGGGGCCGAATTGACCCTGACGAACACTGCGCCGCCCGCCTCCGGCGCCATCGCGCGGATCGTTTGGCCCCGTCATGCGTTTGAACGAGGTGCGGCAATTTCGCCGCAGGGTGAGGGCGAACTCGCTCTCAAAGGTTAGGGGAAGAATTCCCATATGAAAGGGGAGCCCCCGGGTTCACCGCTTCAAGGAGTTCAGCCTCGAGATGCAAGGAGATGGTCAGATGGCCGATGCGCCTGCCGCGTTCGAAGATCGCGCCGACAAGAGTCTCTTGATCGTCGACGACGACCGGCCTTTCTCGACCCGCCTCGCCCGCGCCATGGAAGGCCGCGGCTACCTGGTTCGCGTGGCCGAAAGCGTTGCTGACGGCATTGCCGCGATCGAGAACGAGCCGCCGGCCTTTGCCGTGATCGACATGCGCCTCGGCGACGGCAACGGGCTCGACGTGATCGAGCGCCTCAAAAACCGGCGTCCCGATGCACGCGGCGTCATCCTCACCGGCTACGGCAACATCGCGACCGCTGTCACCGCGGTGAAGATGGGGGCCTTCGACTATCTGGCGAAGCCCGCCGATGCGGACGAGATCCATGCTGCCCTGATGGCCCAGCCCGGGGAACGTGCCCTGCCGCCCGAGAACCCCATGTCGGCGGACCGGGTACGCTGGGAGCATATCCAGCGGGTCTACGAACTGTGCGGCCGCAACGTGTCCGAGACCGCACGCCGCCTCAACATGCACCGCCGCACCCTGCAGCGGATCCTCGCCAAGCGCGCGCCGCGCTAGATCGCGCCCGGCGCCCGATCTCAGCGCGGGAAGGCCGGCCGCAACGCGCTCGAATCCCCAGCCTTGCGCCGCATCCACAGCATGACAAGACCGAACAGCGGCAGCAGGATGTCGGTATAAAAGATCACGCCGGCATTGCCGGGGGCATAGTTGTGCGCCTGCACCATCTGCACCGCATGGCCGATGGCAGCGCCCCAGAGGAAGCAGGCCGGTCCGACAATCGCGGCGAGGCGCAGGCCGTCGCTGCCCTTGAAGGCCATGAATCCCACGACCGAGAAGCCGAGGCTGGCAAAGCCGACCTCCTTCTGGAACGGGCTCGTCTGCCAGCCGATGAAGGAGGCCGCCATCTCCGAGAAGAAGACGTGCATGACGAAGTTGTAGAGGAAGCTGACCCCGAGCGAGAAGAACAGGAACCACGACAGAAGCGCCTCCGCCACCGCGGCACGGCCCCAGGGGCGCGGCCGCCGCAGCAGCGCGACGAGCGATGCGATCAGCCCGATGACGAAAAGCGTCAGCGTGAAATTGCTGAGCAGAAAGATGATGACCTGTCTCATGATTGTCCCACTATCGTCACAGCCTCTGTGTGCCGTGGATTATGGCCAGGCATGTCTTTAGATAAACCTCTTCGCTGTCATCCCGGGAAGGATGTCGGCGCCATATTATGAGGAATAGGCGCGAAGGCTCCAGCCGCCCACCTCTCCCCAGTGGGGAGAGGTGAACCCGCGCTACACCCTGATAGGCTGTCGCTCGACCGAAGAGATATCAAAGCCGTCCGTCGGCGATCCTGTCCGGATCGGCCAGGGCGTGCAGCAGGGCGGCGGCGGCATGGGCGAAGCGCAGGGTGACGGCCTTGCGGCGCGCGCCGGCGAGCGGGCGGTGGGCGGAAGGGCGCATGATCGCCGCGCCGAAGCTGTCGGCAATGATCAGGCCGCGATCTTCGGGCAGGATGTCCACGGGCACCGTCTCCGGCACGGCGAAATAGAACCGGTCGCAGAAATCCTCGTAATCGGGCCATTTCCGGTCGACCCGGAAATCGACCACGCTCGACTTGATCTCGATGATGGTGAGCGCCCCATCGGGCGCGAGCGCGATGAGATCCGCGCGCCGGCCATTCGCCAGGGTGAACTCGGGCAGGGTGACGTGGCCGAGCTCCGAGAACAGGCGGCGCACGCCGCGCTGGATCCCGGCCGCTACGAGCGATTGGCGGCCGTCCGTCGGCAGGACGATGGGGCGGGAAAGAGTGGCGGGCGAATCGGACATGGCCCCTAAATTACGCCCTCGCCGCCGGCCTGCAACGGTACGGTTGTCGCGCTGGCGACGCGAAGGCGGGTCAGATCAGGGCACCCGTTTCGCTCTCGTCCTCGGCGGCCTTCAGGGGTGCATCGACAGTGCAGATCACGCCTGCCGGAGCGAACGCGATCCTCGCCTCGCCGCCGAGATGCCCCTGGGCGAGGCTGCGCTCGACGAGCCGCGTGCCGAAGCCACGGCGCGACGGTGGGGAAACGGGCGGGCCTCCCCGCTCCTCCCACCGCAGGAGCAGATGCGGCTCCTCCCGCATCCGGTCCACCTGCCATGCGATTTCGACCTCGCCCCTCTCGTTCGACAGCGCTCCGTACTTGACGGCATTGGTCGCGAGTTCCTGCAGCGCCATCGCGAGGGCGAGGGCCACATTGGGCGGGAGACGGATGGCCGGGCCGTGGCAATGGATGCGGCTCTGGCCCGTCGACTGGAACGGCGACATGGCTTCGCCGACGACCTCGCCGATCCAGGCGCCGTCCCAGTTCTCGCGGGTCAGCACGTCGTGGGCGCGGGATAGGGCGAAGAGCCGCGACTCGATCGCCTCGCGCGCCGCCACGGTCGACCCCGCATTCCGCAAGGTCTGCGACGCGATCGACTGCACCGTCGCGAGGGTGTTCTTGACCCGGTGGTTCAGTTCGTTGAGCAGGAGCCGCTGATGGTCCTCCGAGCGCACCCGCTCGGTGACGTCGCTGCCTTCGGCGAAGACGCCGGTAATCCGGCCATGCGCATCGCGGATCGGCTGAAAGACGAAATCGACGAAGCGCTGTTCCGCCCCCCTTGTCGGATCCCGCTGCAGATAGACGGGCAGACCGCGGCCGACGAAAGGCTCCTGCGTTTCGTAGACCTTGTCGAGCAGCCTGTCGAAGCCCTGTCCAGCGACCTCCGGCAGGGCCTCGAGGAGCGGCTTGCCGATGATCTCGCGCCGGCCGACGAGCTGGTAATAGGCCTCGTTGACGAGCTCGAACACATGGTCGGGACCGCTGTAGATGACCATGAAGCCCGGAGCCTGATGGAAGAGCTCGCGCAGGCGATCCTTCTCCGCCGCGAGCCGCCGTTCCGCCATGACGCGTTCCGTCGTCTCCACGACGATCGCCAGCACGCCGCCCGGCTTGCCGGTCTCGTCGATGACGGGGCTGTAATCCAGGTTCATCCAGACCTGCTCGGGGACCCCGTTGCGGTACAGGGTGAGTTCCTGGTCGCGATAGGAGAGCGTGCCGCCGGCCATGCCGACGCGCATCACGTTGGCGTTGAAATCCGCCACCTCGGCCCAGCCCTCCAGCACCTTGGACCCCAACAGGCGCGGATGCCGGCCGCCGGCGAAGACGGTATAGGCATCGTTGTAGATCATGATCCCGTCCGGTCCCCAGAGAAGGACCATGGGTATCGGGGAGCGCAGCATGATGCTGATGGTGGTCCGCAGGCTCTGCGGCCACAGGTCCATCGGCCCGATGGAGGTGGCGCCCCAGTCGAAGGTTTTCATCAGAGCCGACGCCTCGCGGCCGCCGGCGAGAAAATCGGCGGGCGCCGTCCTGAGGTCACCGTGCACGGGTACTCATCCACTCTTCCCGTGAGCGGCTCCGCGGCCGGACGATCGCGCTTGGCGCGATGCATGTCGATGGCGATGCCGGCTCGTCTGTCGAACCGGCTGAGCGGGCAGCCCTGTTGATCATAGCGGCTGAATATAGTCGCCGGGCGATCTGCGACAATCGCCGCGTCGATCGAACTTTCCTGCCTTAAGGCCTTCTATCCCAAGGCCGAGCTTGAACCGGCGGCGTGGGGACGTTTTATCGGCTTTTCGAGTCTCTAGGTCCAGGCGTATTCCAGCGTCTCGCGGAAGGCGAAGCGGTTGAGATGATCCTCGATCACTTTTTCATCCGGTCGCGTGTCTCCTCATCCGCGACGCTGAGCGTGATCTGCAGGTGGTCCGGCGAAGCAGTCAGTTCCGCCTTCCGGTCCTCGGAGAAGGGGATCGTGCTTTGCGTCGCGTCGAAGGTGACGGCGAACTTGTGCGACCAATGCTTACTCAGCTGCTGCAGGTAGCGGCTTGCATGGGCGGTGGGAACCTTCGCTTCGGTGACGAGCATTCATTCACTCCTTGGACGGCGGAATCGGCCATCGATGTCGTTCTCTCTTACCAGAAAAGCCGCCATTCCGGCGCCTGCGGAACGGCGATGTGCGGCAGGCCGTCGTTCTCGATCCTGCGGAGCTTCTCCTCGACCAGATCGGCCAGGACGCTGCGGGGATGCGAGGCGCGCAATGCGCTCACCGCATCCCTGATTTGTTTCAGGTCCGAAGGAGAAACCATCGCTTCGCCGTCCTCTCGCATGTCCTGGATTGACGTCATGCCTGATGCTCCGTTCGAGCCGATGGAGCTGTGATCGTAGGCATGGCGCGCTGCCCGCTGCATTGCGGGAGGATTACGATTCCGTAATGGAGGCGGACGGCCTCAATGCAGCATCAGGTGATGCGGCGACAGGTTCTCCAGCATGTCGCGCAGGTCGTCCATGTGAGGATTGATGAAAAGCGCGATCTGGAACGCGGCGCGGGCCTCGTTGAGATGACCGTGGCGCAGGCAGATATTGCCGAAGCCGGCGACGGCGCCGAAATGGCGCGGCTCGAGCCGCAGAGTCTGGGCGATGTCGAGCAGGCTGTCCGCATCGCGCTTCTCGATCGAGGCGAGCGTCGCCCGCTTGTTCCAGGCCTCGGCCCAGCAGGGATGCTTGGTCACGAGATGATCGAGGAGGGGACGCGCCTGCCTGAGCGAGCCCGAGCCGATGGCATCCACCGCGGCCGCCATCGTCTCCTCCGCAAGCCTGTCCTCGTGCGATCCCCACAAGGCCCAGATCTGGTCCTCGATCTCCTCGATCGGGCGATCGGGCTCCACCGCGGCCAGTTCACGGAACAGCGGGGTCAGGCGATGCGGCAGGCCGGAATTCGGCCTGCGGGTCGGAAGCTCGAGGACGAGCTGGAAAACCGGATCGAGCGGCAGGGAGCATGTCATGGCTGGCTCGCAATCCCCCGTGACAGGCAGGGCGGTGAATCAGGAGGGTGACATAGGGGGCAAGTGCGGCGCGACGAGGGGTCGCCGAGCAAGGTCCGACACGGAAATCGAGACCGCGAATCCCTTTCGGAATCCGGCACCATGTGCCGGAGCGCACTCCTCGCCGCAAAATGCTGCCGATAGGATACGCAAAACCAGGTCCCTTTTTGCGCGCGATGCGCTAGGTTCCGCTTCCGTCATGAATTCTCGTCGTTGGAGTTGTCCTTGGGAGCCGTCATCGAGCGCGACCCTCTTCGCCTGGCATGGAAAACCTCTCCGTTTCGCCATCTTATCGGCTTCGGCCTTCTGGCCCTGGCCGGCCTCCTGATTCTGATCGGCCTCGATCTGGTGCGCGTCGTCGTCGCCCGGGCCACCGGCGCGGCCGGGGGCTGGAGCGCGCCGGGGCCGTTCCTGCGGATCGCCCTCGATCCGCCGGGCCATTTCTGGGCCGAGCCGATCGTGCTGTTTTCCGGATTCATGCTGTCGCCGGAGGCCTTCGCGCTCGCCTCGGTCGCCGGGATCCTCCTCATCCCGCTGCTCATCGGCCTGATCCTGGTCGGGCTCGAGGCGCTGACCATCGGGATCGGCTCGGCGATGCTGGCGAAAACCCAGGCGGCCGCGCTCGACATCATCATGAAGGTTCCCTCCGCCTCGCATGACGAGGTGGCCATGGTGGCGGCGCTTGCCGCCCGGGGGCTTGCCCGGGAGAGCGGGGTACTCGGATCGAGCCTGCTCATCCCGGTCAAGCTCGGCGGCATGATCGGGCTCGCCTGCGCTTATGTCTTCGTCATGGACTGGCACCTCGGCGCGACCCTCGCGGCGGTTCTTGCCTTCGGCGCCGTGATCAGCGCCCGCCGGTCCCTCCTGCGCTTCGATGCCACCACGGCGCGGCATCGGGAGGGCGACGAGGCGGAAGGCGTGTTCGCCGCACTCGAGCAGCGCATTCCGGCCCTGCGCGCCCACGGCACCGGACCCTATGAACGGGACCGGGTGCGCGAGGCCCTGGCGCTGAGCCACCGGCCGGTAAGGCTGAGAGAATACCGCCTTGCGCTCGCCGAGGCGGCCTCCGCGGCAGTGCTCATGCTCGCGCCCCTGTCGGTCCTGGCCCTCGGCGCGTGGTTCTCGCAGGTCCGTCCGCTCAGTTCGGGCACGGTCGCGGCCTGCGTGCTCGCCGCGGCCTTGTCCGCCTACGGCACCCGCGAGGTGGTGCAGTGGCACCGGCTCGCCTTGCGGGCGCGGGCGCTGCTGATCGATCTCGGCAAGGGGCTAGGACCGTTGAAGCTGCGTGCCGCCCTGAAGGGCAAGGCCGTCCTTCCCGAAAGCGGCGCTCTCGTGGCCCAGGGCGTCTCCGCCTACGATCCCACGAGCGGCGCCCGGGTCGTCTCGGTCAACCTGAACCTCGCCTTCCCGTCCCATGTCGCCCTCGTCGGCGACGGGGATGCGGGCCCGCGGCTGCTCGCGGCCCTCATGAGCGGCCAGATGCCGCCCTCCCTCGGCCGTCTCACCTATGGCGGCGTCGATCTGGCCGCCGCCGATCCCGTGGGACGCAGCGGGCGCATCGCCTTTGCCGGAAACACGGTGCTGATCGAAGGCAGCCTGAAGGACAATCTGCTCTATGGCTGCGTCGCGCCGGCGGGCGAGATCGACCACCGCCTGTCCGATGCTATCGCCATCGCGGGCCTCGACCGCCTGACCCATGCCCGCGGCCTGTCCGGCACCCTCGATCCGGAGCGCGAGCCGAAGCTTGCCGCCGACATCGTGGAGGCCCGCCGGGCCGTGCAGACGGCGCTCGTCGCCGAGAATCTCGACCGTTTCGTCGATCCCTTCGGCATGGAGCGCTACAACCGCTACGCCACGATCGGCGAGAACCTGCTGTTCGGGCAGCCGATCGGCGATGCCTTCCAGGAAGACCGCCTGGCGGGCCACCCCTTCGTGTGGGCGATCCTGGAGGCCAACGAGCTGACCAAGCCCCTGGCCCGGATGGGCCTGTCGATCGCAACCAGCATGATCGAGATTTTCGCGGACATCCCGGACGGATCGCCGCTCTTCGAGCGCTTCTCCTTCTTCTCCGCCGCCGACCGGCCCTATTTTCAGGATCTCGTCGACCGCAGGAACGAGCAGCGGCGCAGCGACCAGACCGCCCGGGATAGGGAGCGCCTGACCGGCCTCGCCCTGCGCTACAACGAGAGCCGGCACCGCCTCGGCCTGCTCGAACCCGGCCTGGAGCGGCAGATCCTCGTCGCCCGTGCGGATTTCGCCCGCATGCTGCCGGTGAGCCTGAAATCCGCGATCGAGTTCTACGACGAGGCGCGCTTCTGCGCGGCGGCGAGCCTCCAGGACAACCTGCTCTTCGGGCGCATCGCGGCCGATCAGGCCGGCGCGCTCGAGGCGGTGCAGGAGGTGACGCGCCGCGTCCTGACCCAGCGGGGCCTCGACGGCGAGGTTTCGCGCATCGGCCTCGACACGCCCATCGACGTCCAGGGCGACGACCTGACCCTGAGCGAGGTCGCTGCCATCGACCTCGTGCGCGGCCTCGTGCGCCGACCGAGCATCCTGGTGGTGCAGCGCGCTCTCGACGGATTGCCGGGACCTGCCGCCGATCGGCTCGTGGCCAATCTGCGCCGCGCGCTGGTGGGCCGCGGTCTCATCCTGGTGACGCCATCGATCTCGCCCATTATGGATCAACCGCCCTTCGACGCGGTTATCCGTTTCGAGAGGGGCGAACCGGTGGTCGATCACCGCGGCAGACAACGGGAGGCGCTGAGTGCCTGACGGATTCCACCTTGACCCGGCCGCCCGCTCGGGAGCAGCTTACAAATGTGCGCTAGCGCACATCAGCAGGGTTTTCCATTGATCATGATCCTGACATGGTAAGGCGTGTTGCATCCTCTGACGCGTTGCAGGTCCGGTTCTGGGGCACACGCGGCTCCACCTGTGCATCCGGCCCGCAATACGTCGAGTTTGGCTCGCACACTCCCTGCGTCGAGGTCCGATGCGGGGAGCGCCTCTTCATTTTCGATGCGGGGTCCGGCCTTGCCGCCCTAGGTGCAGAACTCGGCCCCACCGCTCCCGACAAGATCGACATCCTCCTCAGCCATCTCCACCTCGACCACATCAGCGGCCTTCCCTTCTTCAAGCCCGCCCTGCTCGGCAGGGAACGCGTGATCCGCACCTATTGCGGCAATCTCGAAGGCGAGAGCGCCATGGAGCCGCTGAACCGCCTCTTCGCGCCGCCGCTCTTTCCCGTCCGCCTGAGCCAGCTGCCCGCCCGTTTCGAGCACCATGGCTTTCACGCGGGCGAGCCCCTCATCTTCGACGACGGTATGCGGGTCGAGACCCATCTCCTGAACCATCCCGGCGGCGCCACGGGCTTTCGCATCAACCATCGGGGCCGCAGCGTCTGCTACATCAGCGACGTGGAGCACAGCGACCTCTGGCCCGACCCCGGCCTCGCCGATTTCGTCCACGGCACCGACCTCATGATCTTCGACGGCATGTTCTCCGCCTCTGAATATGCCTATTGCCGCGGCTGGGGCCATTCCACATGGCAGAAGGGCGTGGAGCTCGCCCAGGGCGCCGACGTGAAATCTCTCGCGATCTTCCACCTCTATCCCGGCCATGACGACGCTTCCCTGAAAGCATCGGAAGCCGAGATGCAGGCCATCATGCCCACGGCCTTCATTGCCCGCGAGCGCCAGGTTGTGGCCTTCGAGCCTGCCGGTGTGACGGGTGCGAGCAAGCAGGAAACGCTCGCGGTCACGGCCTGAGACAGGCGCCCTGGTATCTCTCAAGGATTTTATGATGCCGCGTTCAGGCTGGTAGGCCTGTTGTCGGTCGGCTGCGCCGAACGCCGTCCGAGACGGGGGTTCCTGCGAAAGGCCGCATGAGGCAGGGCTTCATCTGCGAACCCGGCGGCAGCCGTCATTTAAGCCCCGACGCGGAAATTCAGGATGATTCCGGTGTCGGCTCTTCATTGTTACATTATTATATTCATAGCTTGCCGCGAGCTGGTCCGGCAGGCCAGAGACAATGAGGGCTTGTCATGAGCACCACGACAACCTTTGGCGAAACCCGCGTCAACGCGACGACCAATGGAATCCAGGAATGGTCTTCGGTCGCTTCGCTCAAGGACGGAGGCTGGGTCGTCACCTGGGGAGCCCGCAACCAGAACGACGTCCCTCAGGGAATCTATCAGCAGCGCTATGACGCCAAGGGCCTCGCGATCGGAGACGAAGTCCGGGTCAACATGACCTCGATGAACGGGGAGAACCAGATCTCGTCCACAGGGCTCTCGGATGGCGGCTGGGTGGTGACCTGGATCGGACAGGACGGAAGTGGAGACGGCATCTTCCAACAGCGCTACAACGCCTATGGGCTGAAGGTCGGCCATGAAATCCGCGTCAACACGGCGACGGCGAGCTTCCAAACCGAGCCGTCCGTCACGGCCCTTGCGGGCGGAGGCTGGGTCGTCACCTGGGCCTCGTACGTCACCGCCATGGGATATGAGATCCGCCAGCAGCGTTTTGGAGCCAACGGATTTCCGATCGGTACGGAAACCGTCGTCGACAGCTACAGATACGGCGCGCAGCACCCATCCGTGACTGCCCTTTCCGACGGAGGCTGGCTCGTAACCTATGAGGGGCATGGTCCCGCTTCCGACGGCGACGGCGACATCGACATCTTCCAGCAGCGCTATGACGCCGATGGCTGGACGGTAGGGGAGCTGACCTTGGTCAACACGCTCGTCGAGGCCGGACAGGCCCTCTCGACGGCGACGGCGCTGAAGGACGGCGGGTGGGTCGTGACCTGGTCCTCGGTCAATGCGGACGGTTCCGGCATCGGCATTCGCCAGCAGCGTTTCGCCGTGAACGGTGAGAAGGTCGGTACGGAAGTCCAGGTGAATACGACCACGATCGCCGACCAGTTCGATTCGTCGGTCACGGCGCTGCCGGATGGCGGCTGGCTCGTTACCTGGACGTCCGGTCCCTCGATGACCTCCCCCGGGGACATTTACCAGCAGCGCTATGCCTCCGATGGGCAGAAGATCGGCGCCGAGAACCGGGTGAACACCTTCACCCCGGGCGATCAGTCCCTGGCGTCCGTAACAACGTTGAAGGACGGAGGATGGATCGTCACCTGGAATTCACACGGCCAGGATGGCCATGACTACGGTATCTATCAGCAGCGCTATACGGCCGACGGCCGACCGGTCGGACCTACAACGCCCACCGGCCTCCGTTTGGAAGGAGGCGAATTCGAAGAAGGGTCATCCGGCGCATCGTCGACGGCTCAGATCCACGTGGAAGCCTTTGTCACCGATCAGGGCTTCACCTACACCCTCCTCGACGATGCCGGGGGCCGTTTCGCCCTCAGCCCGAGCGGGGTCCTGACCGTTACGGACGGCACAAGGCTCGACTATGAGCAGGCAAGTTCGCATCGGATCAGGGTCGAAGTGTCGGACAAGCTGGGCGCGACTCACCAGGCTTGGCTCGCGGTGAGTGTCAAGGACGTCGTCTCCGAAAGCCTCACGGGGACGTCCTCCTCCGACATCATCAAGGGCGGCTCCGGCAGGGACGCCTTCACGGGCGGGAGCGGCCCTGACACGCTGTGGGGCGGCTTAGGCAACGACATGCTGGAGGGCGGCGCGGGAAAGGACATCTTCGTCTTCGACACCAAGCCGAGCCGAAGCACCAACAAGGACAAGCTTGTCGACTTCAAGGTCGTGGATGACACGCTCTGGCTCGACAACAAGATCTTCACCAAGCTCGGCAAGGGGACTGAAAGCGAGCCGGTGCTGCTCAAGAAGGACTTCTTCGTCGTCGGCGCTAAGGCCAAGGACAGGAACGACTACGTCATCTACGACAAGGCCAAGGGCATCCTCTTCTACGATGCCGACGGCTCGGGCGCGAAATACAAGCCGGTGGAGTTCGCTACCCTCTCCAAGAACCTCAAGGTGACGTACAAGGACTTCTTCGTCATCTGAGCGGATTGCACGGGAAAGACCGGATCATTTGCCCGGCGACGAACGCTCTCCCCTTTGCCGAAAAATCCACTATGGTGCCCGCCACATCATCAGGCGGCACTTTCATGTCAGCTCCCATTCTTGTCACCGGCGCGGCGGGCTTCATCGGCTTCCATGTGGCGCAGCGGCTTCTGGCCGAGGGCCATCGGGTGGTCGGCGTCGACAGCTTCACGCCGTATTACGACGTGGGCCTGAAGGAAGCCCGGTTCTCGCGGCTCACCCCGCACAACACCTTTTTCGGCGAGCGCCTCGACCTTGCCGATGCGCAGGCGACGCAGGATCTCTTCCGGGAGCATCGCTTCGAGAAGGTGATCCACCTCGCCGCCCAGCCGGGCGTGCGCTTCGTCGATCCGCAGCCCTATGCGGCCTCGAACCTGATGGGCTTCATGAACATGCTGGAGGCCTGCCGGCACGGGCAGATCCAGCACCTCGTCTATGCCTCGTCCAGCTCGGTCTACGGCGCCAACCGCAAGCTGCCCTTCTCCGAGCACGACGGCACGGATCACCCGATCAGCCTGTATGCCGCCACCAAGAAGGCGAACGAGATGATGGCGCATTCCTATGCCTCGCTCTTCGGCCTGCCCGCGACGGCCTTACGCTTCTTCACCGTCTACGGCCCCTGGGGCCGGCCCGACATGGCGGTGTACAAGTTCACCCACGCCATCGCGCAAGGCCGCGAGATCCAGGTCGCCAACGCGGGCGATGTCCGGCGCGACTTCACCTATGTGGACGACATCGTGGAAGGCATCGTGCGGCTGGTCGATCGAACGCCCCGACCCGACGCAGCCTGGAACGCGGAATCGCCGGATCCGGCGACCAGCGCCGCACCGCACCGGGTCTACAACATCGGCAACGACAGCCCGGAAAACGTGAACCACCTGATCGCCCTGATCGAGGACGCGCTGGGGAAGAAAGCCAACCGCGTGGACGTGCCGCTACCGCCCGGCGACGTGCTCGAGACCCGCGCCGACGTGAGCGACCTGCGCCGCGACGTGGGCTTCGCGCCCGCGACCTCGCTGAAGGACGGCATCGGACGCTTCGTCGAATGGTACCGCGAGTATCACGGGGCGTGAGCTGATGACTGGGGACTATCTCAAGCTTCTGGCCATATGGGCTGCGTTGGTGCTGGCGGGTTACCTGCTCTCCGTCGTGTTCAATCCCTTCGCCTTCTTCACCGTCATCATTTTCTCGGCGATTCTGCCGGCCGCAGGTCTGCTGGCGGCGACCCTGATCGTAGCCCTCAAGCCGCTCCTCGTTCGCTACGCGCTGGCACGCCCGAACGCCCGGTCGAGCCACAGGATCCCGACTCCGCAAGGAGGAGGGATCGCGGTTGTCGGCGCCGCGCTGATAGCCATGGCGCTCGCATTCACGATTCTTGATCTGCCGCACCACTTCCTTCGGGCCTTTGTTATCGTCGCGGCTGCCTCGATCCTTCTAAGCGTCGTCGGCGCTGTCGACGACATCCGTCCCCTGCCCGCCAGCCTGCGGCTCATCCTGCAGATCGGGGCGGTCGCAGCCATCGTGACGACGAGCGGCCTGCGGGTGCTGCCGGATTCCTTTCCCCTCGTGGTGGAGCAGGCTTTTCTCATCCTCGGCGGCGTCTGGTTCGTGAATCTCGTCAACTTCATGGACGGTCTCGACTGGATCACAGTGGCCGAGATGGTGCCGGTCACCGGCGCCATCGCCATGCTCGGGCTCGTTGCCGGAACGCCGATCCTGGTAGGCTTAGTCGCCCTTGCCCTCTGCGGCGCGCTCCTCGGCTTCGCCCCGTTCAACAAGCCCGTCGCGCGGCTCTTCCTCGGCGATGTCGGCTCGCTGCCGATCGGCCTTCTCGTCGGCTGGATGCTGCTGCAGCTGGCCGGAACGGGCGCGCTCACTGCTGCGATCCTGCTGCCGCTCTATTACCTGATGGACGCCACCATCACCCTGCTGCGCCGCCTTGCGCGGCGCGAAAAGGTTTGGGAGGCGCATCGCAGCCATTTCTACCAGAAGGCCACCGACAACGGCTTTTCGGCGCTCGAGGTCAGCGCCCATGTGTTCGGGCTCAACCTTGCCCTCGCCGGCCTCGCCGCTATGACACTCCTCTGGCCCTCGGCCGCGGTGCAGATCGCGGCGCTTACCGCAGGCCTCGTTCTCGTCGGCCTGGTTCTCAGGCGCTTTGCCCGTTCCCATCCGGAGATTGTTCGATGAATGCACCGCTGATTGCCCTGACCGGCGCCACGGGCTTCATCGGCCGCCATCTCCTCGCAGAGCTGCCGAAGCGCGGCTTCCGGGTCCGGGTGCTGCTGCGGCGCCCGTCCGAGGTGCCCGCCGGAGCGTCGAGCGCCGTGATCGGCGACATCGCCTCGCCGCACAACATGGCTGCGGCTTTGCGCGACGTGGACATGGTGATCCACTCAGCGGGCCTGGCGCACGCCATGTCGGGGCGGCCAGAGGACGACTATCGCACCATCAACACGGAGGCGACGATCCGGCTCGCGCAGGCGGCCGAGCGGGCCGGCGTGAAGCGCTTCGTCTTCCTGTCCTCGATCCGCGCGCAGACCGGCCCGGTGGCCGAGGGCATTCTGACCGAAGCACAGGAGCCGCAGCCCACCGACCCTTACGGCCGCTCGAAGCTCGAGGCCGAGCGGGGCCTGGGCGCGCTCGGCCTCGACTGGACGGCGCTCCGCCCCGTCCTCGTCTACGGGCCCGGCGTGAAAGGCAACATGGCGGCCCTGCTGGCCCTGGCGCAATCGCCCTGGCCGCTGCCGCTCGGCGGCCTGAGCGCGAAACGCTCGCTTCTCTCCCTGGACAACCTCACTGCGGCGATCGACACGGTGCTGAAGGCACAAGGCCCCCTGCGGCGCCCCTTCATCGCCGCCGATCCGGAGCCGATCTCGATCCCTGAGATCGTCACGGCTTTGCGCCACGGGCTCGGCCGCGGGCCGGGGCTGATTCCGGTTCCGTCCTTCGTTCTGAAGGGGGCGGCGGCGCTCGCCGGAAAGGCGGAAGCCTATGAGCGGCTGGCAGGATCGCTCGTCGCGAGCCCGCAGGCCCTGAAGGATCTGGGCTGGCAGCCGGTCAGTTCGACGCGAGACGCGCTTGCGGCGCTGGCGCGGCAGGCTGGGGCACCGGCTTCCGGCGCTTGAACTCCGGAATCGCCTCCTCGAACGCCCGTTCCGCCAGGAGCCTGTCGCCCTCGCGGATGGCCAGGTTGAGAACCTGGAGCCACCCGTCGACCCGGTCACGGTCGGCGAAGACGGGCTTGGCGGCCATGACGCCATCGATGCCGATCTCGGTGCGCGGCTCCTCGCGGGCGAAGAGGATCTCGTGCAGACGCTCGCCGGGACGCGTGCCGGTCACCGCGATCTCGATGTCCTCGCCGGGCTCGTAGCCGGCGAGCCGGATCATGCGCTCGGCGAGCTCATAGATGCGCACCGGCTGACCCATCTTCAGCACATAGACCGAGGCGCGCTCGTCGCTGTTGGTCCGCTCCGTCACGGCGCGGCTCTCCTCCGCATGGGAGGCGGAGGTGAGCACGAGGTCCGCCGCCTCGCGGGTGGTCATGAAGTAGCGCACCATGTCGGGATGGGTGACGGTGATCGGCCCGCCGCGGGCGATCTGCGCCTTGAACTTCGGCACCACGGAGCCGACCGAGCCCAGCACGTTGCCGAAGCGCACGGCGATGATGCGGGTGGCGCCGTTGCGGCCCATGAATTCCGCATCGAGCGCCTGCCCGTACATCTCCGCAAGGCGCTTGGTGGCTCCCAGCATCGAGACCGGATCGATGGCCTTGTCGGTCGAGATCATCACGATGGTGTCGGCGCCGGCCTCCACCGCCGCGTCGGCCACGTTCACCGAGCCGAAGACATTGGTCTTGATGCCCTCGGTCCAGTTCTTCTCGAGATAGGGCACGTGCTTGAGGGCCGCGGCGTGGAAGACCACTTCCGGCTTGAACGCATTCATCACCTCAAGCACCCGCTCCCGGTCGCGCACATCGGCGATCGCTCCGTCCACATTGGTGTCGCTCGACAACAACGTCGGGTTTTCGAGAATATGGTGCAGGGACGGCTCGGAGCTTTCCAGGATCAAGAGGTCGCTCGCCCCGAAGGCGACGACGCGGGTGCAGATCTCCGAACCGATCGAGCCTCCGCCGCCGGTCACGAGCACGCGCTTGCCGCGGATGAAGTTCTCGAGCCGCTTCCGGTCGATCTGCACGGTGGGGCGCAGGAGCAGGTCCTCGATCTCCAGCGGCGCAAGCTCGGCATCGCGCATGCCCTCGCCCAGGCTCGTGACCCGCACCAGCGGCAGGCCGAGGCGCCGGGCACGGGCGAGCAGCATGTCCGGGTTGGCTTCGGGCGTCAGAGCGCTCGGCGTCGCCAGAAGGCGGCGGATCGGCGTGCCGCGCTCGTGGAAATCCTGGATGACCTGATCGAGATCGGCGAAGGTGCCGAGCACCGGCACGCCGCGCATGGATTGCCCGAGGTCGTCGGAACGGTAGGACAGGATGCCCTTGGGCTGCGTTTTCTTGACCGTGCCGGCCTCGATGGCGCGCAGGATCACCTCGATGTCGCTGCCGCGCCCGAGCAGCAGGGTCGGCGTGCTGGAATCGCGCTGCAGGGTATGACGCGAGCGGGCATATTTCAGGTAGCGGAAGGCGAGCCTCGGGCCGCCCAGCAGGAACATCTGGATCAGCCAATAGAGGGCGATGGTGATCTTGCCGAAGAAGAAGGTGCCCCGCAGCTGCGGCGAGACGAGGACGTAATCGACCACCAGCAGGGTGACCGCCAGGATGGTCGCGGCCCGGAAGATGTTGAAGAGATCCGGCAGGGACGCGAAGCGCCACTTGGACTTGTAGAGGTGGGAGAACCAGTAGATCACGCCGGCGAAGGCGATGAAGGGCGGCAGGAACAGCGGCAGGTGAGCGAGGCGCTCCTGCAGGAGCGGCCCTTCGAAGCGCACGAAGAACGTCGCCACGACGGCGACACCCGTCACAGCGAGATCGTGGACAACGATAAGCGCTTTCTTGAGACCCTGCCGATTCATAACTTTGCCATGCCCTACCAGGGGGTATCGGTCGGGCTCATGTCTTTGTCAATGTAACGCTATGACTTCATCGCTGCCCGTAGCGCATCCCTGTCAGGCTTCCGGCAGCGGGCTCTCCGCGACGATCACGAGGCCTCCCACCTCGCGCAGGATCCGCGTGCCGATCCCGAAGATGGCCGCAAGACGCGGCCCCGTCATGACGCTCTCCGGCGGTCCGAAGGCCTCGATTTTTCCTTGGCCGAGCAGGACGATGTCGTCGGCGAAGCGGGCGGCGAGCGTCAGGTCGTGCATGATGGCAACCACCGTGGCGCCGGCCCGGGCCCGGGCCTTCAGCAGGTCGAGCACGACGAGCTGATGGCGTGGATCGAGGGCAGCGACGGGTTCGTCGACGAGGAGCACCGGCGCCTGCGTCGCGAGAGCGCGGGCCAGCAGCACCCGGGCGCGCTCGCCGCCGGAAAGGGCCGTCGCCGGCCGCTGCGCGAAATCCTGCAGCCCGACGGAATGCAAGGCGCCCGCGACGGCGTCCCGGCCGCTCGGAGGAAGGGAATCCGGCCTCTCCCCATGCGGCAGGCGGCCGAGGGCCACCACGCTTTCGACCGGCAGCGGCCAGGCGATGCTGCCGCCCTGGGGCAGATAGGCGATGACCTGCGCCCGCACGGAGGGCCGCATCAGCGCGAGGGACGTGCCGTTTAGGGTCACCGCGCCTGCCGCTGGCACGATCAGCCCGGCAAGCGCCCGCAGCAGGGTCGTCTTGCCGGCGCCGTTGGGGCCGAGCAGCACCGTGATGCGTCCGGGTTCGAGGGCGAGATCGAGGGCGGCGAGGGCGCGGCTGTCCCTGAAATCCACCGACAGGGCGCGGGCTTCCAGGCGGATCCCGTCCTGCATCATGCGGGCGTCTCCACCAGCTCGGCCTTGCGGCGGGCGATCACCCACAGGAAGAACGGGACGCCGAGCAGGGCCGTCAGCACGCCGACCTTCACCTCCGCCTGCGACGGAATGAGCCGCACCGCGATGTCGGCCGCGAGCAGCAATGCCGCTCCGGCGAGACCTGCCGGCATGAGGGTTCGGGCCGGGTCGTAGCCGACGAAGGGGCGCACGAGATGGGGCGCCACGAGGCCGACGAAGCCGATGGACCCGACCACCGCCACCGATGCGCCGGTGCCGATGGCGGCGCCGGCGACGATGAGCGCTCTGAGTCGCGACACATGGATGCCGAGGCTTCGCGCCGTGTCCTCGCCGAGCGCCAGGGCGCGCAGGCCAGGTGCCGCCGAGAGGATCAGGAGCGAGGCCAGGAGGATGAAGGGGAGCGCGAGCAGCACATGCATCATGGAGCGGTCCTCGAAGGAACCGAGCAGCCAGAAGACGATCTCCGTCACCGCGAAAGGATTGGGCGAGAGGCTGATGGCGAGCGACGTGCCCGCTCCCGCGAGGCTTCCGACCGCGAGCCCGGCCAGCACGAGCCCGACGATGGTGGCGCTGCGCCCCGCCACCGCCACCACGAGGGCGACGGAAAGGAGCGCGCCGGCGATGGCAGCGAAGGGCAGGGCCCAGGACAGGGTGCCGACGAGGCCGGAATAGATCACGAGCACGGCCCCGAAGGCCGCCGCCTGCGGCGCGCCGAAGACGGCCGTGTCGGCGAGCGGATTGCGCAGCAGGCCTTGCAACCCCGCGCCCGAGAGGCCGAACACCCCGCCGATCATGAGAGCCAGAAGCGTGCGCGGCAGGCGGATTTCCCGCACCACGATGCTCGCCGCCCCCCGATCCGACGCGAGCGCCTTGAGCGCCTCCGTCACCCCGATCGGCGCCGGGCCGATGACGAGGGAGGCCAGGCTCAAGATCCCGATGAGGGCGATGAGGCCGGGGATGAGGGGCGACCGGGCGAAAGACATGCGAGGGACATGGTGGCGGTTTCGTTGCTTCGTCCGGATAGAGCACGAAATGCGTCGATGACAAAGTCGTCCCTCATCGTGTCATCCCGGACGGCAGAGCCGATCCGGGATCGTCTTCAGAATGAGGCACTGGCAACCCTCTCCCCTCACAAGGAGGGAGGGAAACAGCGCTCCATCCTGCACGCGATCCCGGATCTTCGCTACGCTTCGTCCGGGATGACGAAAGAGACAACAATGCCGGTTCGATCTTCCCCCGCTCCATGATACGAAGCACGCCAGCGCCCCAGGCAACAACCCGAACAACAACCATTGAGAGAGCGGCATGAACCGTCTGTTCGCCAACCTGCCCACCACGATCTTCGAAGTGATGTCGAGCCTGGCCCGGGAGACCGGCGCGATCAATCTCGGCCAGGGCTTCCCGGACGATCCCGGCCCCGAGGACGTGCGGCGGGCGGCGGCGGAGGCGGTGCTCAACGGCTACAACCAATATCCCTCGATGATGGGGATCCCGGAGCTGCGCACGGCCATCGCCGCTCATTACAAGCACTGGCAGGGCGTCGACCTCGATGCGACCACGGAGGTGATGGTGACCTCGGGCGCGACGGAAGCACTCGCCGGCGCGATCCTCGGCATCGTCGAGCCCGGCGACGAGGTCGTGCTGTTCGAGCCCATGTACGACGCCTACCTGCCCCTGGTGAGGCTCGCCGGCGGCGTGCCGAAATTCGTCACCCTGCAGCCGCCGCATTTCCGGCTGACCGAGGAGGCGCTCGCCAAGGCCTTCTCGCCCAAGACCAAGGCGGTCGTGTTCAACAACCCGCTCAACCCGACGGCGACGGTGTTCTCGGACGAGGACCTGGACCTCCTCGCCCGGTTCTGCCGCAAGTTCGACGCCATCGCGATCTCGGACGAGGTCTGGGAGCATGTGGTCTTCGACGGCCGGCGCCACCGGACGATCCTGGCGCTCGAGGGCATGCGCGAGCGCTCGGTGAAGATCGGCTCGGCGGGAAAGATCTTCAGCCTCACGGGCTGGAAGGTCGGCCTTGTCTGCGCTGCGCCCGCCATCATGAAGGTGCTGGCGAAGTCGCACCAGTTCCTCGCCTTCACGACGGCGCCGAACCTGCAGGTCGCGGTGGCCTACGGGCTTGGCAAGGATGACGGCTATTTCGAGGACATGCGCCAAAACTTCGCCCGCAGCCGCGACCGCTTCACGGCGGGGCTGAACACGCTGGGCTTCGACGTGATCCCGAGCCAGGGCACCTATTTCGTCAACATCGACATCTCAGCCCTGGGCGAGACCGACGACGTCGCCTTCTGCCGTCGCCTCGTCACGGAGCACGGCGTCGCGGCGATCCCGGTTTCGGCCTTCTATGCGGAAGGCGCGGTGAAGAACGTGGTGCGCTTCTGCTTTGCCAAGAAGGATTCCACCCTCGATAGCGGGCTGGAGCGGTTGGCGCAGGCGATCAAGCGGGCCGCCTAAAATATGAGTGGCCTGCCAACAACTTGGACATTGTTTCTTTGCTCAGAATTTCCTAGCCTGCCCCCGTTGTCACTCTATCCGCAGGAGTTTAAGCCCCAAAATGTTCCGTCTTCTCGCTTCGGTTGCTTTAGGCCTTGGCCTTATCACCGCCGCCACCGCCCAGGAGCGTGTGGTCAACGTCTATAACTGGTCCGACTATGTGGATCCGAAGGCGCTGGACGAGTTCACGAAACAGACCGGCATCAAGGTCGTCTACGACACCTACGACAACAACGAGATCGTCGAGACCAAGCTTCTGGCAGGCAAGTCGGGCTACGACATCGTGGTGCCGTCCGGCCCCTTCGTGCAGCGTCTGATCGGCGCCAAGGTATTCCAGAAGCTCGACAAGGCGAAGCTGCCGAACCTCGCCAATCAATGGCCCGAGGTGACGCAGCGTCTGGCCGTGTTCGACCAGGGCAACCAATATGCCGTGAACTACATGTGGGGCACGACCGGCATCGGCCTCAACACGAAGAAGGTCAAGGACATCCTCGGCGACGTGCCGCTCAACACCTGGGATCTTGTGTTGAAGCCGGAGATCGCCTCCAAGCTGAAGGCCTGCGGCATCTACATGCTGGATTCACCTGAAGATCTCTTCCCCGGCGTGCTGGCCTATCTCGGCCTCAACCCGGATTCGACGCGCGTAGAGGATCTGAACAGGGCGGGTGATGCCCTGTTCCGCATCCGCGGCAACATCCAGAAGTTCCACTCCTCCGAATACATCAACGCGCTTGCCAACGGCGACATCTGCGTGGCGGTGGGCTATTCGGGCGACATGATCCAGGCCAAGAACCGCGCCGAGGAAGCCAAGAACAATGTCGAGGTCGGCTATGTCATCCCGCGCGAGGGCGCGCTGATGTGGTTCGACAGCTTCGTCGTTCCGGCGGATGCCAAGAACGTGGCCGAAGCGCACGAGTTCATCAACTTCATGCTGCGTCCCGAGATCGCCGCCATGAACACGAACTACGTGTCCTACGCCTCCGGCAACCTCGCTGCAAAGCAGCATATCGACAAGGACATCCTCGACAATCCCGGCATCTATCCGGACGAGGCCACCATGAAACGCCTCTTCACCAACACCGCCTATGACGAGCGCTCCCAGCGCACCGTCACCCGGCTCTGGACCAAGGTGAAGACCGGCCGTTAATCCGCCGCTCAGGTTCGGTCGCGCACATTCTGCGCACCCACGAAGCTCCGCCTTCTGGCGGAGCTTTTTGTTTGAAGAAGGACGTTTCTCCATGCGCCTTGCCGTTGCTGCCACCCTTGCAGCCCTGACCCTCGCTTCGCCGGCATCGGCCCAGCCCCTCCCGCCACGACCGCCGACGATCAGCGTCATGGGAACGGGCGAAGCGGAGCTGAAGCCGGATTTCGCCCGCGTCAACGTGACCGTGGCGACCCAGGGAGAGACCATTGCCCAGGCGACCGGCGCCAACAACACGGCAACCGAGCGGGTTCTCGCCCGGATCCAGAGCCTCGGCATCAAGCGCGAGGACATCCGCACCGCCAATTTCCAGGTCTTCCAGACCCCTCAACAAGTCGGGCCGGACGGCAAGGAGGTGAAGACGCCGAAGTTCTCGGCCCATCACCGGCTGCAGATCACCACCCGTGATCTCGACGGGGTCGGGCGTCTCGCCGGCGAGATCCTGGCGAGCGGCGACATGACCTTCCAGTCCGTCGCCTTCGGCCTCGACAAGCAGGAGGAGGGCGGCGACAAGGCGCGCGAGGCAGCCGTCCGCGATGCCCGCCGTCAGGCCGAGGTCTATGCAACGGCGGCTGGAGTCGGTTTGGGCCGTCTCATCGAAATCCGCGACGGCTCGGCCCAGCCCTTCGAGCCGCAGCCGGACATGCGCATGTCCATGGCGATGGCCAAGGGCGCCGAATCGGTCCCGATCGTGCCGCCGGCGACGATCCGCTACACCGCCAATGTCCAGCTCGTCTGGGAGATGGCGCCGAAGCCCTAAGCCGTCCCCTATGCTGCTCTGACGCTGTTCAGGAACTGGCCGATCTCGGCGCCGAGGCGCCCGGCCTGCTGCTCGAGAGCCACGGACAGGTCCGCCACGTTGCGCGCCGCTTCGAGGGACTGGACGGCGACCCCCTGCGTCGTCTGGATGGCGGAGGTGCCGGCCTGCGCTTCCGTCGAGACCTGAGCGACCGAATGGGCGATCTCGGACACCGCGGCCGTCTGCTGTCCGACGGTTCCGGCCACAGTAGAGACGACCCCCGCCAGATCCTCGACCGAGGCCTGGACGGTGCCGAGCGCCACCAGGGTCTCGCGGGAGGCCGCCTGCACGGCCTCGATCTGACGGGCGATCTCCTCCGTCGCCTTGGCGGTCTGGCCGGCCAGGTCCTTCACTTCATTGGCCACGACCGCAAAGCCCTTGCCGGCTTCGCCCGCGCGCGCCGCCTCGATGGTGGCGTTGAGCGCGAGCAGGTTGGTCTGCGCCGCGATGGAGCGGATGAGGCCAGCCACCTCGCCGATCTGGGAGGTCGCTGCCGACAGGGTCGACATGCTGCCGGAGGCGCCGCGCGCCTCGGCGACGGCGCGCTCTGAGGCTTTCGCAGAGGCGCTCGTCTGGGTGGCGACCTCGGCGAGCGAGGCATCGAGCTCCTCGGCTGCGCTCGCCACCGCCGACATGTTCTGCGCGGTGCGGGTCGAGGCCTGTCCCGCTATCTGCGCCTGCTCCGTTACGTGATGGGCCGAGCCCTCGAGCTGCCCGGAGGCCTTGGCGAGATCGCCGGTGACCTCCCGGACTTCGGCGAGGATCTGCTCGACGGAGGCGTCGAAGGCGGCGATCGCATGGGAAATCGCATGGGCGCGCTCGGCATCGACGGCCGCCATGCCTTCGCGCTCCTGCGTCAGCCGCTCGCGTTCGCGGGCATTGTCGCGGAAGATGAGAACCGTGCGCGCCATGGCGCCGATCTCGTCGGTCGCTCCGGTCGAGGGGATCTCGCTCGCCGCATCGCCGTCGGCGAGCCGTCGCATGGCCTGCTGGAGACGGGTCAGCGGCAGGGAGATCGAGCGGCCGACAACGAAATTGAGGACAAGGCCGAGCAGCAGCGTGGCGCCCATCGCCCAGAGGATCAGGGAGAAGGTGCGGTTCTGCGAGGCGGTGAGCTGCTCCTCTGTCTTGTGCGCCTCGGCGCGCACCTTGGTCAGCAGCTGGTCGAGAGCCGGCACGAGCAGGTCGAACTGCCCCATCAGCTTCTCGCCCTGGCCGGAGACCTGATGCTCGAGCTCGCTCCAGGCGTGGAAGGCCTCCTGGAACGTGATGCTCGCTGATTCGATGGCCGACTTGTCCTTGGGATCGGCCGAGAGCTGGGCCAGGGCTCGCGTGAACCGCCCCTGTTCGACCTCGAAGGCGCCCAGAATGCTCTCCTCGAGCAGGATGCGGGCGCGGGCCTCCTGGTTGAACATGCCGAGCATGGAGGCCCAGAGGCGCCAGGCAATGGTCTCCCCGCTGCCAGTGAGAGGCCGCACCAGCTTTTCCAGATTGGCCTCCGCCTTGAGGAGGCGGCCTTGGGCCCCCTCGTCGGGCTTGCTGCCGACGGCGACATAAAGCTTGTTGAGGGCATTGCCCTGAGTGATGAGGGCGGAGGCGTGCTGCTTCAGCGCCGCGATCTCGGGTTCGATCAGGTCGGCACCGGAGGCCGAACCCATCTCGTCGAGCTGGGCGGCCAGAGCCTTGTGCCGGTCGATGAAGGCCTGGCCGTGATGGCCGAGGCGGCTTGACGTCCATTCGCCGGCCGTGACTTTCAGGGCATCGGCACGGCCGCGGAACTGGTTCGCCTGCTCGGCGAGGGCCGAATAGGTCTGCTGCGCCGAAAGAGCCCGGTCCACCTCGTGGCGGCCGGTCTGGAACACCGCGCCGATGACCGCGAAGCCGAGCACCATCACGCCGCTCAACGTGGCGACGCGCAGCCGAACCGACGGCCGCCTCAACCGAGCCAAAGACCCCATGCCCCGAATCCCCCTTTAGGACTTTGCGGCAAGATTGGGGCGGACCGGTTAAGGAGGGCTTTACGCTAGGTTAGAATTCGAGGCTCAGGCAGCCTTCGGCAGCTCGGTCATGATCGCGTAGAGGGCGTTGGCGTCCCGCGTCGCCCGCACGCGCTCGATGAGCCCCGGCTCGCGCAGGACGCGGGCGACCCGCGCCAGGGCCTTCAGGTGATCGGCTCCGGCGCCCTCGGGGGCCAGGAGCAGGAAGAGCACATCCACCGGCTGGGCGTCGAGGGCCTCGAAATCGACCGGCTTCTCGAGCCGTGCGACGAGGCCGAAGATCCGGGTCAGGCCGGGCAGCTTGCCGTGGGGAATGGCAATGCCCTCGCCGATCCCCGTCGAACCGAGGCGCTCGCGCTGCAGGAGCGCCTCGTAGATGGCGGTATCGGTGATACCCGTAATACGGGCCGCATGGGAGGCCAGTTCCTGAAGAGCCTGCTTCTTGCCGTTGACGCGCAAAGCGGGCAGGACGGCTTGAGGGTCTAGAAAATCCAGCAAGGGCATCGATCACGCTGCAATATGATGTGAAGCCTGGAAGGCCTCTCACCGTTCCACGCAAGAACCGGGCCAAGAAGGGGTAAACCCCGTCAAGGCTGTGCGAGCGGCGGATCGACCCATCCGATCGCCCCGTCGCCGCGGCGATATACGACGTTCACGCGTCCGGTGCTAGCGTGGATGAACACAAGAGCGGGTACTCCGGTCATATCGAGCTGCATCACGGCGTCGCTGACCGAGAACGCGTGCAGCGGCTTCGTGGTTTCTGCAATCACCATCGGATGGTAGCCCTCCTCCACGATCGCCTCGTCGTCGGGGGCCGCCAGGACGGAGTAGGAGGCCTCCACGCGACTGCCGGGCGGGCCGGAGCGACCTTTCAGGCGCTGCTTGTAGCGGCGCAGGCGGTTTTCGATTCGGCCCGCCGTCTGGTCGAAGCTGGCATAGGCATCCTGGGCGGCGCCGGAGGCTTCCAGGGTCATGCCGGAGGTCAGGTGGAGCACGCATTCGGTGCGGAAGCCGGCTCCGTCGCGGGTGACGGTCACGTGGCCCGAATAGCCGCCGTCGAAATATTTCGACAGCGCTCCCGCCATCCGTGCCTGAACCTGAGACCTGAGAGCTTCGCCGATATCGAGATTCTTCCCCGACACCCTCAATGTCATCGTGTTCTCCTCCCCTGCGCCGTCGCTTGGTTGCGATCGTCGATGGGCGGCGCTTGAGACCGATGATGATCCGAATGAAAGCCAATGCAAGTCTTGAAATACCGAGCCGAGCCGGTCAGGCTTTGGCCTGGTGAACCCTGCGCCGGTCGGACGATGACGGGATCCGCATCGCCTCCCGGTACTTGGCGACGGTGCGCCGGGCGACCCGGATGCCCGCCGCTTTCAATTTCTGGGCAATTGCCTCATCCGAGAGCACCGCTTTCGGGCTCTCCGCCTCGATCAGCTGCCTGATTCGGTGCCTCACCGCCTTCGCGGAATGCTCGCCTTCTCCCGTGGCGGCGCTGAAGAAGAACCGCATCGGATGCGTGCCGCGCTCGGTGCCGAGGGCCTTGTTCGCTGCGACGCGCGAGATCGTGGACTCGTGCATCCCGATCGCTTCCGCCACGCTTCTGAGGGTCATCGGACGCAGGCCGGAGACGCCCTCCCGAAAGAAGTCCTCCTGCTGGCGGACGATCTCCGCTGCCACCCTCAAGATCGTCCTGGCGCGCTGGTCGAGGCTGCGGGTAAGCCAGCTCGCGGTCTGCAGGCAATCGGACAGAAAGCTCTTGTCCTCGTCCTTGCGCACGACCTTCGCCACTTCCGTATAATAGGACCGGTTGAGCAGGATCCTGGGCAGGGTGTCCGGGTTCAGCTCGACCGCGAAGCCGCCGTCGGCGGCCGACCGGACCAGCACATCCGCCACGAGCACATGGATGGATGCCGGCGTGAAGGCAAGGCCGGGCTTGGGCTCCAAACTGCGAAGCTCGGACAGCATGTCGGCGAGATCCTCGCGATCCACGCCGCAGACTTTCTGCAGGGCCGCGAAATCCTGCCGTGCCACGAGATGGAGATGGGCGAGAAGGGCCTGCATGGCAGGATCGAGCCGATCACGTTCCTTGAGCTGGATCGCGAGGCATTCGGCGAGGTTGCGTGCGCCGATTCCGGACGGCTCGAAGGTCTGGATCAGGCCGAGCGCAGCTTCGATCTCCGCCGGCGCGACCTGGAGGCGGGCCGCGATCTCCGCCAGGTCCTCGGTGAGATATCCGGCCTCGTCGAGATTGTGGATCAGGTGCTCGCCGATGCTGCGGAGCCGGGGATCGCCAGTAGCGAGATCGAGCTGTGCCTCCAGATGGCCGGCAAGGCTCGTCGCCTGGGCGAGCATCGCCTCCATTTCCGGCTTGAGCTCGCTGTGGCCGGAGCCGGCCGGCTGCCCGGAAGAGGCCGGCACAGCCTCGCTGCGCGACGGAGGCGGGCCCGGCACCATCCGCGGACCTGCGGCTTCCGCCCGCTGCTTCGCGCGCAGGAAATCGGCAAGGCTCGGAACGGGGGCATCAGCCGGGGTTTCGCCCTCCTGCAGGAGCGGATTGCGCTCGAGCTCGGCCTCCACATAGGCGGCAAGCTCCGCATGTGAAAGCTGCAGCAGCTTGATCGATTGCACGAGCTGGGGAGTCATCGTCAGGGACTGGCCCTGGCGCAGCTCCAGCCGTTGCATCGCACCCATGAACCCACCTCGGATAGATTAGGCATGCTTTTTGCATGCCTCGGTATTTCTACCGTGCTCCCTCCACTGACGTCAAAAGGGCAATAATCCTAACCCGGGGCCTGCGATGCGCTAAAGCCGGAAGTCCTCGCCGAGATAGAGGCGGCGCACCTCCTCGTTCGACACGATGGCCTCCGGCGCGCCTTCGGTGAGCACGCGGCCGGAATGGATGATGTAGGCGCGGTCGATGAGGCCCAGCGTCTCGCGGACATTGTGATCCGTGATGAGCACGCCGATGCCGCGGCGGGTCAGGTGACGGACGAGGTTCTGGATGTCGCCGACCGCGATGGGATCGATGCCGGCGAAGGGCTCGTCGAGCAGCATGAAGGTCGGCTCGCCTGCGAGCGCCCGGGCGATCTCGCAGCGCCGCCGCTCGCCGCCCGAGAGCGCGATGGAGGGCGCCTTGCGCAGGCGGGTGATGTTGAATTCGTCGAGCAGCGCGTCGAGTTTGCGCTCGCGCTCCTTGCGGCTCGGCTCGACGATCTCGAGCACCGCGCGGATATTGTCCTCGACATTGAGGCCGCGGAAGATCGAGGCCTCCTGCGGCAGATAGCCGATGCCGAGCCGCGCGCGGCGATACATGGGCAGGCCGGTCACGTCGTGACCGTCGAGGCTGATGATGCCGCGATCCGCGCCGACGAGGCCGGTGATCATATAGAAGATGGTGGTTTTGCCGGCGCCGTTGGGGCCGAGCAGGCCCACGGCCTCGCCCGCGCGCACGTTCAGGCCGGCATCCTGCACCACGGTGCGGCCGCGATAGCTCTTCTGCAGGCCTTTGACCGCCAGGATGCCGGGGCCGCCGAAGACGGCCTCGCTCTCGCCGCGGGAGACGACGTGCGGAGCCGTCCCGGCCGGGCGGGCGTCGAGAAGGCTCACATGGGAGGAACCGGGTTGAGAACGGTTGAAAAGCGGTTTCACAGGCTGATCGCTGTCCATGGAATGATCGAGCGGGAAGAGCCCCGTCCTAGTTCGTCGCCGGCTTCTGCTGCGGCTTGGGCTTGGCGGTGCCTGCCCCCGGCGCGGCGTTTCCGGCACCGGTCGGGGCAGGCCCGCCATTGCCGGGCACGAACAGCGCCCGCACGCGTCCGCCGGGTGTGGTCTCGATATTGGCGACGCCGGTATTGATGTCGTAGAGCACCCGCTCGCCCTTGGTCACGTTCGGGCCGTCGCTCAAGGTGGCGTTGCCGACGAGCATGATCTTGTTCGAGCCGCGGTCGAAGGTGGCGTTCTCGCCGGTCGCGACCTGCGTGCGCGAGACGATGGTGACCGGCCCCTTGCAGTCGATCTTCTTGATGGCGCTGTCGTCGGCAGCCTGTGTCGAAGGTGCGGCCTGGCCGCCATTCTGGTCACGCTGCTCGTAGAACACGGTCATGATCGTGCACTTCATCGTGCTCTCGCCCTGAACCGCGACCACGTCGCCGGTAAAGACCGCGCGGCCTTCCTTGTCGAACACGTCGAGCTTGTTGGCGTCGATCTTGATCGGCTCCTTGCTGGAGCCGAAATTGCCGAAGCCGACGGCGCGCTCCTTGCTTGCCTGAGCGAAGGCTGCTCCTGCAGGAAGGCAGGAGAGGAGCGCGATGGCGAGGGCAGCGCGTGAGAAAGTCATCATGGACGGATACTTGTCTGTTGGGGCGCGGGGGCCGGGGACTTCGCCGTGGAGCTCGTGCCGGCTGCGTCTGGGGCGGAGGAGGAAGGCTCGATGACGGTGCGGACGCGGCCCTTGAAACTCATGACCTTGCCGTTATCCTCGACGGTCAGCCCTTCCGCATCGATGGTGCCGTTGCCGAAGGAAACGGAGACGGGCTGGTTGGAGACGACCGAACCGGCCTTGAAGCGCACGAAGGCCGAGCGGAGCTTGACCTCGTAGCCAGAATCCGTGGTGACCACGATGTCATCACGCAGCCGCATCTGCTCTCTCTTGGTGTCGAGAACGCCGCTCGCCGCCTTGAGCCGGGCGACGCCGCCGCGCTCGTCGGTCACGATGCGCGCCTTGAGGTTCTTCAGATTCACGAGATCGGGCCGGCGCACATCCTGCGTGGCCTCGCTGGCGGTCACCTCGTAGGGGCGGTTGTCGTTCTTGAAGCCGGTCAGCTTCGGGCTTTCCATGGTGACGTTGGTCCCGCTCACCCCGATGGAGCCGAAGCTCAGGTTCTCGATCTTCCGGAACGGATCGTAATAGGCGACCACGCCGACACCGGCCATGCCCATCAGGGCGCCGAGGGGGATGGCCACCTTGGCGAATCGCACCCAGCGGGAGTGGCGGCGGGCCTTCCGGAAGGCGCGCGACCGTTCGGCCGGCCTCAAGGCCGGGCTCTCACGCATGGCGATGCCCTGGATTCCCGTCACTTCGTGCAACCCCTTCCGCCTGACCATCGGCACGGCGCCATGCCGGAGTGTCATGGCGATGTTATGACGGATATGGGTTTTATGCGGGAAAGTTTAAGTGCGCGTCAAGAATGGGCAAAAATATCGGTGTCCTCCCAGCCGAGCAGATCGAGCTGGGCCCGGGTCGGTAGGAAGCCGAAGCATTGATGCGCAATGCCGAGCCTGTTCTCGCGCTCCAGCATCCGGTCGAGCTTGTCCTTGAGCGCGTGCAGATGGAGCACGTCCGAGGCGGCATAGTCGAGCTGGGCCGGCGTGAGCGTGTCTGCGCCCCAATCGGAGGATTGCTGCTGCTTGGACAATTCGATGCCGAGCTGCTCGCGCACCAGATCCTTCAGGCCATGCCGGTCGGTATAGGTGCGCACGAGCCTTGAGGCGACCTTGGTGCAGTAGACCGGGCGCGGCATGATTCCGAAGGTGTGGAACAGAACCGCGAGATCGAAGCGGGCATAGTGGAAGATCTTGAGCACGCTCTCGTCGGAGAGGACGCGGATCAGGTTCGCCGGCAGCGGCCCGTCCTTCAGGATCTGCACCACGTCGGCCGTGCCGTCCCCAGTCGAGATCTGCACCACGCAGAGCCTGTCCCGGTGGGGATTGAGGCCGAGCGTCTCCGTATCGATGGCGATCGCGGGACCGGGCCTGTAGGTCGCGGGCAGATCGCCGCGATGGAAGCGTGCTGTCATGGCAAATCCGAAACTGCGCTGAGAATGGTCCTAGAGCATCGGACCCAAAAGTGGAATGCACTTTTCGAGAATCGAAAAGCCCGCGGCCAACGGGGCTTTTCGTTACTTGGTTGAAGCTGGACTTAAGTGACAACGGCCGTCAAAGCCCCGACGCTCCCCCTTTGTCACCGTTCGGATAGGGCCTGCCGACGTGCGGATCCTCCGGATTCTCCTCCAGGCACGCTCCAGAAGAGGAAATTTTTCTCTCCCCCCTCGCGATTCCGACCATGACTCCACGGTTCTTTTCATGGAATATGGCCAAGCTTCGCATAGGTTAATGCGCCTGGTCGCCGGGAGGCTTCTTCTTGCAAGCTCGAATCGCATGGGGTTGGCAGATTGACGGTCGAAAACTCCCTCAAGCAGCAGATGCTCAATTCGATTCCGCACCTGAGGGCCTTCGCCATCTCCCTCTCCGGCAGCGTCGACAGGGCCGACGATCTGGTTCAGACCACTCTTCTCAAGGGCCTGAGCAACCTCGACAAGTTCCAGCCCGGCACCAGCATGCAGGCCTGGCTCTTCACGATCCTGCGCAACGACTTTCTCACGCAGACCCGCCGGAGAAAGCGTGAAGTCGAAGATCCGGAAGGATCCTGGGCCGAAAAGGTCGCCGTGATGCCGGACCAGGGCGCACATCTCGATTTCACCGACATGATGAAGGCCCTGAGCAAGCTTCCCGTCGACCAGCGTGAGGCGCTCCTGCTCGTCGGCGCCGAGGGCCTGTCCTACGAGGATGCGGCGCGCATCTGCGGCACGAATATCGGCACCATCAAGAGTCGCATCAACCGGGCCCGCAACCGCCTCACCGAACTGCTGAAATTCGATGCCAGCGACGATCTCGGCCCCGATCGTCTCATCAAGGCCGCGCTCCTGATGCACTCCACGCCCTGATCGCCGCACGATGCCCGCCGGCCGAAACGGCTGGCCATAGGGTTCGTCACGGCCTACGATCGGCCCCACATCGACCGAGGATTGATAGGCCATGCTCCGCATCTTCTCCCTTGTCGTCCTGACAGCCTTTACCGTTCCATCCTCTGCGGCGGAGACGCCCGCGGGCGAGACCGTCGTCGCCCAAGACAAGCAGGCTCCGCAGCAAACGCCGAGGCGGGATTGCGAGAGGAATCGCGACGAGGGCGTCGGCACCTAGGATTGCGGCGCGGGCGTTCCGCTGTCGGACAGGGCTGAACGGGCGCCCTTCTCGCCTGTCTCGCTGCGCTGGCGCAGTGCGGCATTGACCTCGGCGCCGAAGATGAAGATCGCCGCTGAAATCTGCAGGAAGATGAGCGCCGTCAGAATGCCCGCGAGACCGGCATAGGTGGATTTCAGGTGGGTCATGTTGGCCAGGAACTCGCCATAGAGGCTCGCGCCGGCGAGCCACAGGACGAGGGTTGCCGCGATGCCGGGCACCACGTCCCATGAGCGGGGCCGGGAATCGGGCAGCCAGAGATGCGCCGCGACGAGGCCGAGCACCAGCACGACGGATGCGAGAGCGTAGCGGACCACGTCGTAGGTGAGGCCCAGGCTGCGGAGATCGGGCATCGAGTTCACGGTCGCCCGCCAGATCGACGGCCACAGCACCACGAGCACCGACGATGCGACGAGGGCGCCCGCGCCGATGAGGATGAAAGCCACGCCGATGAGCCGCGCCTGCCACCAGGGCCGGAAGCGCTGCACGCCATAGGCGCGGCACAGGGCGACCCGGAGGCTCTCGACCCCGTTGGTGGCAACGAGAAGGGTCAGCACGATGCTGATCGTCAGCACGTTCCGGCGTGGGATCAGAACCTTGTCGGCCTCCCGCGCCAGGGGGCCGGCCACGCCCTCGGGCCAGAAGTCGAAGAGCAGATGGACGATATGGGTCGAGATGCGCCCTGCTCCGAGGAAGGCCGCGAGCGCCGCGACGCAGATTAGAAAGGGAAACAGCGCGATCACCAGCGAGAGCGCCACATGGCTCGCCATGGCCAGGCCGTCGTTGCGCGCAAAGCTCCGGCCGGCATGGGCGACGGCCGCAAGGACGGATCGGGCGCGGAGAAGGAAGGGAGCGAAGCGCATCGTCGGTCCGGCGGGAGGGATCGGCAGATCGAGCGAGGTGGACGATCCTGCGCGATCCGACCTCTTGATGCGATCCGCAGCACGCGATGACAAGGCCCAATATGTCTCACACCGGGACGGGCGCTTCCCGGTGTAAAACCTCACGGACCACTTCCCTTGCGTCACACTTGTCTGGACTACCCTTCCGAGAGGCCGCAGAATGGACATCGGGCGGGGTGCCGGGAGCTGCATGAGCCCGCAGAGGAAGGTCGAGAGGCGGCTCGCCGCCATCTTCGCTGCCGACGTGGCAGGATACTCGCGGCTGATGGAGGCCGACGAGGCGGGGACCCTGCGCGCGCTCACGGCCCGTCGCGAGATCATGGACGCGCTCATCGACGAGCATGGCGGCCGGATCGCCAACACCGCGGGCGACAGCATCCTGGCCGAATTCCCGAGCGCGGTCGATGCGGTTCAATGCGCCGTCGACATCCAGGACCGGCTGGACCTGGAACCGGAGGGCCGAAACCTGAGGTTTCGCATCGGCGTGCACGTGGGCGACGTGGTCGTGCGGGAGGGCGACCTTCTCGGCGACGGCGTCAATGTCGCGGCGCGCCTGCAGGAGCTGGCCTATCCCGGATCCGTCTGCATGTCGGAGGTGGCCTATGCCTATGTGCGCAAGCTCCTGCCCCTCACGTTCAGCGATCTCGGGCTCCAGCGCGTGAAGAACATGGAGGAGCCGGTCAGGGCGTATGCGGTCAAGTCCGGCCATCATACATCGGCAGGTGCGGATCATGCCAAGACTCTGCCGCTGCCGGACAAGCCCTCGATCGCCGTGCTTCCCTTCACCAACCTGAGCGGCGACCCGGAGCAGGAATATTTCGCCGACGGCCTGGTCGAGGACATCATCACGGGCCTGAGCCGGGTGCGGTCGTTCTTCGTGATCGCCCGCAACTCGTCCTTCACCTACAAGGGCCGCGCCGTCGATGTCCGGCAGATCTCCCGCGAGCTCGGCGTTCACTACGTGCTGGAGGGCAGCATCCGGAAGGTGGGATCTCGCGTGCGTATCGTCGGCCAGCTCATCGACGGCATGACCGGGCATCATGTCTGGGCCGAGCGCTTCGACGGCGACATGAGCGACATCTTCGAATTACAGGACCGGGTGACGGAAAGCGTCGTCGGCGCGGTCGAGCCGAGCATCCGGTTCGAGGAGATCCGGCTCGCGCACAACAAGCCGACGATCTCCGTCACGGCCTACGATCTCTACCTGCGCGCTCTGCCCGGCTTCTACAGGATGACCCAGGATGGCTTCGCCGATGCCCGCAAGCTCACGAACGAGGCCTTGAGCGTCGATCCCGGCTTCACCCTCGCCAAGGCGCTCGGCGCCTATATCCGCAGCATCTCGGTGAGCCAGTGCTGGCACGAGCCCGACGACATCCGCGTCGCGATCCGGATGGCGCGCGAGGTGATGGCGGAAGCGCGCGACGACCCGACCAGCCTGCGCTTCGCCGCCCAGGTGCTCGCCTACAGCGCGAAGGACTACGAGACGGCGCTCAGCGCCATCGAGCGCTCGCTCTTCCTCAACCCGAACTCGGCCCAGAGCTATACCAGCAGCGGATGGGTCAACACCCATGCCAGCCGCCCGCTCATCGCCATCGACCATTTCCACAAGGCGATGCGGTTAAGCCCGGTCGATCCGGAGAAGGGCATCGCGCTGTCCGGCATCGGCATGAGCTACCTCATGCTCGAGCAGTTCGAGGATGCGCTCAAATGGGGCGAGACGGCTTTGCGCGAAATGCCCGGCTACGGTTCGTCCTATCGGGTCGTGATCGGTGCCCTCGTGGGGCTCGGGCGTCTGGACGAGGCCAAGGTCGCGGCGGACCGGCTGATGGAGGCTTTCCCGACCTACACGCTGACCCTGCAGCGGCAGATCAATCCCTGGCGCGACCAAGCCTTCGGGCAGCGCTATCTCGATGCGCTCCAGATCGCCGGTATTCCCGAATAGGCGCGTAGGTCACGACTGCCTGCTGCGGGCCTCGTTGGCGAGGCGGATGAGCATCGGGCGCACCTCGTGCGGGCCGGAGAGCGTCTTCGGGAAGGCAAGCCGCAGGATCTCGTCGCCGAGCGCCATCTGGATCCCTTCCGGATCGATGCCGATCATGTGCCAGGCGCCTTCGCGCGCCCCGCAGAGCTGCGTCGCATAAAGCGCGATCGCGTCGGCGTGATCGCTGTTCATGTGCTCCACAGCTCCCGCCTCGAAATCGTAGAAGTCGAAGAAGCCGGAGACATCGGCGAGCAGATCCTCCGCCGCCATGCGATAGGCCTTGCCGAAGCCGCCGTTGAGGCTGCCGGACAGAACCTTGAGGCGCCAGAAGGCGAAGTCCGGAAAGTCGACGTAAAGCTCGGCCTTCGGATGCTGCAGCAGATAGCGGCGGCGGATATCAGCCGCCTCGTCGCTCTCACGCTCGAGGCGCTCAGCCCGCGCCACGAGGGTCAGGCGCGGATGCGCCAGCGGGTCGCCCTTGCCGATGGAGGAGAGCAGCAGCGAGCAGCGCGGATCGGCTTCCAGCAGGCGTGTGTGAGCGGAAAGCTGCGAGGTGAGAATGACCGGAGAGCCGTCGAGATCCGTTCCCACCTGAACGAGGCTCGCGAACGGCGTGCCGCTCTCGGCATCGTTGGTGGCGAGCGCGCCCGAGCGCGCGGTGCGCATCAGCTTTTTTGCCAGCGCACGGGCCTCGTCGTCGACGGGCAGGACCGGATCCTTTGCCATGTCGCCTCTCCGCTTCGCCGCTCAGTTACTCGGTGTCGCGGTATCGCGCGCGCAACGCCTCGAACCGGGCGACCTGATCCGCCTTGAGAGTATGGTCCTTGTTGTAGCCGACGTAAATCTTGAACATCGCGCCGCCCTCCTCGTTGACGAAGTGCAGGGAGCAGGAGCGGGTGCCGAAATAGGGCCGGTCGACGAAATAGATGAACCGGCAGCGATCCATCCGGAAATGCCCGCCGATGGGGCTGTCGCCGTGGACGTTGAAATAGCCGTGGCCGAACTCGCCCGGCACGATCGTGCCTTCGCTCTCGAAGAACCCGTCCTGGGTATGCACGACGAAGGTGAGCTCGCCCCAGCCGGTGAGGTCGCTCCAGATAGCCTCGAAAAGCGCGCCCGGAACGCGCGATGTCGTCCCCTGCGGCAGGCGATCGAGCACGGTCTGGAAGGGAACGTCGCGCGTTTCGGCAATCGTCTCCAGGACGCCGTCGGGACTGGCGGCGAGATCCTGTTGGACGAGGTCTTCTGCACTCTGCATCACGATGCTACTCCGCGGCCGTCGCGTGGCGGCCGATGGTCTGGATGACCTCGAAGCCCTCGAACTCGGGATGGCCGAGGGTCAGCGGCTTGTTGGATCCAGTATTGGACCGGCTGTGCGAGGCGCGGAACTGCTCCGAGCGCGTCCAGGCCTCGAAATGCGCCCGCGAGGCCCAAACCGTGTGCGAGGAATAGAGCACGTGGTCCTCGCGCTCGGGACCGCGCAGCATGTGGAATTCGACGAAGCCGTCGAGCTCGTGCAGGCGGCTCTCCCGGGAGAGCCAGAGCTGCTCGAAATCCTGCGTGGCGTCTTTAAGAACCTTGAAGCGGTTCATGGCGATGAACATGGCGCTCTCCTTTTGCCGAGCCGGCCTCGATGCAGCCGGGCGCGCCAAAAGCCCATCCTGCATGTCTTCCGATTCGTTCACGATGATGGTGGCGACAGCCTGGCATCGCCCTCCCTCCCGATACGGGAGGGTTTACACGCGATAGCCAAATCAAGTAACTGCGTCAATATTGGCTCTGATGGATGTAGTTTTGGAGAGTTCTAAACTACGAATTCATAGTCATGATGCGTCAATTCTAATTTAGAACAAGTAAAAACTAGAGATTTCCGTGTGAAACCAGCTCTCGTTGCCGGGTGCAGCGACGAGCGATCCGATCCCGTTCACGTCTCAGGCCCAACCATGACCATGCTGTCGCGTCGCACCCTGCTTCTCGCATCGCCTCTCCTGTTCTGCGCATCGCATCTGCGCGCCGATCCGTCCCACCGGATCGTCAGCATCGGCGGAGCCGTGACCGAGATCCTCTATCGCCTGGGGCGGCAGGACGAGATCGTCGGCGTGGATTCAACGAGCCTCTTTCCGGAAGAGGCGCTGAAGACGAAGAAGAATGTCGGCTACGTCCGCCAGCTCGGCGCCGAGGGCGTGCTGTCCCTCAACCCGACGCTCGTCATCGCCTCGGAGGGTGCAGGCCCCCCCGATTCCCTGCGCCTGATCGAGCAGGCGGGCGTGTCGATCGTCCGCGTCACGGACGAACCGAGCGCGGCCGGAATCGCGAAGCGGGTCGAGACCGTCGCCAAGGCCGTGGACGCTCCGGACAGGGGCGCCGCGCTCGTGGCCGAGATCGAGAAGGGATTTAAGCAATTGGCCGAGGCGAAGGCGCGGGTGACGCGGCCGGCCAAGGCCCTCTTCGTGCTCTCGCTGCAGAACGGGCGCCCGCTCGTCGGCGGCCAGGGCACCACAGCGGATGCCATGCTCGCGCTCGCCGGCGCCACCAATGTCGCCTCTTCCCTCACCGGCTGGAAGCCCCTGTCCGACGAGGGACTGATCGCGGCGGCGCCCGACGCCATCGTGATGATGAATCACGGCCCCGGCGGCGCGGCGTCCGATCCCTTCGCCTATCCCGCTTTCGCCGCGACGCCGGCCGCGGCGCAGCGGCGCGTGATCGTCATGGATTCGCTCTACCTGCTCGGCTTCGGCCCGCGCACACCCGATGCGGCGCGCGACCTGATGGCGTCGCTTCATGCCGATCAGGTCGTCGCAGTCAAGCCATGACCGTCCTCGCCCTGGACAGGGACGACCTGCGCGCCGCCATCCGCGACCGCAGGATGCTTTTGCTGCTCGCGCTCGCGGGTCTGCTCGTCCTGGTCAGCCTTGTCGGGTTGGGCCTCGGCGCGACTGGCGTTCCGCCGTCGCGCGTCCTCGCCGTCCTTGCGGACGCGCTCACCGGCCGCGCCGTGTCCGGCGGCGATGCGCTCATCGTCCTGCAGGTGCGTCTGCCGCGGCTGCTGCTCGGACTTCTCATCGGCGCCGCGCTCGCCTCCACGGGCGCGCTGATGCAGGGACTGTTCCGCAACCCGCTCGCCGATCCCGGCCTCGTCGGCGTCTCGGCCGGCGCAGCGCTAGCGGCCGCCGCAACGATCGTGCTCGGCGACAGGCTGCTCGCGCCGCTCATCGGCCCGCTGCCCTTCGGCGCGCTGCCTGTCGGCGCCTTTGCCGGCGGCCTGCTGACGACGCTCGCGCTCTATGTCGTCGCCACCCGCAGCGGGCGCACCTCGATTGCCACCATGCTTCTGGCAGGTGTCGCCTTCGGCGCGCTCGCGGGCGCGGTCATGGGTCTGTTCTCGTATCTCAGCGACGACCGGCAATTGCGCGACCTGTCGTTCTGGTCCCTCGGTTCCTTGAGTGGTGCCACCTGGACGAAGGTGATGGCCGTGACGCCCTTCATCCTGCCGACGTTGCTAGCGATGCCATTCCTGGCGCGCGGCCTGAACGCCCTGTCGCTCGGCGAGGCGGAAGCCTTTCATCTCGGCGTGCCGGTGCAGCGGGTGAAGGCCGTCACGATCCTGCTCGTCGCGGTGGCGGTCGGCGCCTCGGTCGCCGCTGCCGGCATGATCGGCTTCGTCGGGATCGTCGTGCCGCATGTGCTGCGCCTGATCGCAGGTGCCGACCACAAGATGCTGCTGCCGGCTTCCGCCCTGCTCGGAGCGGCTTTGCTCGTCACCGCCGATACGGTGGCGCGCACGATCGCGGCGCCGGCGGAACTGCCCATCGGCATTCTCACCGCCGCCATCGGCGCGCCGTTCTTCCTCTGGCTCCTGCTGCGCCGCCAGGGCGGCGTGGTGCTATGAGCGCTCTTCTCGAAGCGAGCGGCATCTCGCACAGCAGCGGCGGGCGCCTGCTGATCGACCGCATCGATCTCGCCATCGGCGGCGGCACCTTCACCATCGTCCTCGGCCCGAACGGCGCCGGCAAATCCACGCTGCTGCGCATCCTTTCCGGCGAGCTTGCGCCGAGCCAGGGCGAGGTGCGGCTCGACGGCCGTCCGCTGCGCTCCATCGCGCCCTGGCGCCTCGCGCACAGCCGGGCGGTGATGCCGCAGGCTTCCGATCTCAGCCTCCCCTTCACGGTCTTCGAGGTCGCGAGCCTCGGCGTCGAGGGGATCGGCCGGGGCCTGTCGCGACGCGACCGCCAGCATCTTGCACAGGCAGCGCTGGAACAGGCAGACGTCGCCCATCTCGTCCACCGCAACTACCAGACTCTGTCGGGCGGCGAGCGCCAGCGGGTCCACTTCGCCCGGGTGCTGGCGCAATTGCAGGCCGGGCGGACGGTCGAGACGCGGCAAGTGCTGTTTCTCGACGAGCCCATCGCGAGCCTCGACCTGAAGCACCAGCTCGCCCTGCTCCAGACGGCGAAGAGCCTTGCAAGGGGCGGCCTTGCGGTCGTGGCCGTGCTGCACGACCTGCAGCTCGCCGCAGGGGTCGGTGACGATTTGGTCCTCATGAACGGGGGCCGCCTCGTCACGCGCGGAAAACCCGAGACGGTGCTCACGCCGGCGCGTCTCGCCGAAGTTTTTGGCGTGACTCTTGCCACCGCCGCTCTGCCGCCGAGCCCATGGACGCTGTCGACGACGGGACTGCCTTCTGCCGAGGCGGAAGCACCCTGAAAGTCTGGCGGAGAACCCGCCCCCGTCATCACCGTCCCCGAGCTTGATTCGGGGATCATCCGGGAGCCTGGGATCAAGCGCAGGATCAGTGCCGGAGCCTCGCCGTCATCCCCGGACTTGGTCCGAGATCCCCGTCTTGACAGCGCAGAGGGTCCTAAGACGTGGGTGGCCGGACCAAGTCCGGCCCTGAAGCGGAGATGTGTTGTTCAGTCGATGTCAAACAGCCAGCACCGTGGGGCCCGGAGCCGTTGGGCTCCGAGCCTTGTGGAGAGCGAGGGTGGCGCGAAGGGCGGCCCGGCTCGCTGATGCATGGTGTGAAATGGAAGAGCCGGGAGGCCGCTTCGCGCACGGCTTTTTTAGGCGGACAGGCGGTGCCGGTTCGGTGACTGCGCCAGGCGGGAACCGCAACGTCAGCGGGGGCCTGGGACCAATCCCTATTCAGCAGCACACAGCCTGGGCCTCCCGTCACACGCACCTGCGTATCGGCACGTGCACGGGACCGTGCCTGCTCCCACACTGCGACGCCTCGCGAGCGCGCCCCTCGTCAGGAGCAGATCTTGCGCAAGGGTATAGCCCAGGCTGGGACTATTGTCAAGAACAAAGTGAGAACATAACGTTGCCCGCGCGTCCTCTCCCATCCCTCCCACGTCATGGCCGGCCTCATGCCGGCCACCCACGTCTTGCGACCCACCGCCTTGCAAAGATGTGGGTCCCCGGGACGAGCCCGGGGATGACCGGGAGGATGGATCAGGCCCGGAGATGACGTGAGAGGGATCGGGGCTCCACTTCTCGCCTGCTTCGATAGGGGGACATCCCACAACCCCTTAACCCTATACCAAGGATCAAGGCTGGGAATATTGACTTCCCAAAACGTTTTGGAGAATGATCTGGGGCACTAGGGAGGTCTGAACCCCGTGTCGAACCTGAAGCTGCTCGCGCATTCCCTAGGCCTGTCGATCACGACGGTGTCGCGGGCGCTCGACGGCTATTCCGACGTGGCGCAGGCCACCCGCGAGCGCGTGCAAGCAGCCGCCCAGGCGATGAACTACCGGCCCAATCCCGCCGCCCGTAGCCTGCGGCGGCGCAAGGCCGAGGCGGTGGCCGTGACCCTGCCGACGGAGCCGGGGCGGTTCGGCCCTCCGATCTTCCTCAACATGCTCGCCGCCTGCGGCCAGAGGCTCGCCGAGGAAGGCCTCGACCTGATGCTGCTGCCGACCGCCGGACGCGCCGGCGAGATGGATACCTACCGGCGGCTCCTGGACGGACGGCGCGCCGATGCGGTGATCGTGGTGCGTACGCGTCTCGACGACGAGCGCGTCGCCTTCCTGAAGGAGCGCGGCATCCCCTTCGTCACCCATGGCCGCACCGCGCGGCCCGACGAGCATGCCTTCATCGACGGCGACGGCGAGGCCGGCTTCCGGGACGCCGTCCGACAGCTCGCATCTCTCGGCCACCGGCGTATCGCTCACATCGCCGCTCCGCAGGATCTGACCTTCGCCCATCTGCGCCGCAAGGGCTGGCTGAAAGGTCTCGAAGAAGCAGGTCATGGGGAGCCGATCGAATACACGGCGCAGCCGACGGAAGCGGGCGGCTATGAGGCTGCGCAATGGCTGCTTCAGCAGAGCGCACCACCGACCGCATTGTTGTGCGCCACCGACAGCATGGCCATCGGCGCCTTGAGCGCCCTCAAGGAACGCGGCTTCACCGCCGGACGCGAGATCGCCGTGATCGGGCACGACAATCTGCCCTCTGCCGCCTTCACCGACCCGCCTTTGTCGAGCATGGAGATCGCAGCTCCCGATGTGGGCCGGCAACTGGCGGAGATGCTGATCGCACGGCTTGGTGGCCGCGAGGCCGGCGAGTTGCAAACCATTCTGCCGGTTCGGCAGGTTCCGCGGGCGACCCACGGACCGGCCAACTGAACCCGATGCCCTCGACCTTCCGGCCCCGGGTCGAGCGGCACCAAGAAGGGACCGATGGAGGAAGGACATGACGCATCCGGTATCGCTTCGCGCCATTGTCGCCGCGGCAGCCCTTTTCGGAGGGATGACCGTCGCGCAGGCGCAGGAAACCATCTTCTACTCGACGCAGCTCCGCCCCATCGAAGAGGCAACCAAGGTCCGCGATGTCCTGCTGAAAGGGATCCCCGGCAAGGTCACCTACGTGGTCGATGAGCCGCCCGCCTTCGCGGTCCGCATGAAGGCCGAGACGCAGGCCGGCAAGCGCACGGCAAGCGTCGTCGGCGCGCTGCATGGCGAATTGCAGCCGCATGTGCCGGCCGATCTCCAGCCCGTCGATGATGTCGCCGCGAAGCTGACCGATCGCGGCATCCCCGCAAGCCTGATGGATCTCGGCAAGCTCGGCACGGGCCAGCAGCAATACATCCCGTGGATGCAGGCGACTTACGTAATGGTCGCCAACAAGCAGGCGCTGCAATACCTGCCTGCGGGCGCCGACGTGAACAGCCTCACCTATGCGCAGCTGCAGCAATGGGGCAAGAACATCGTCGACAAGACCGGCCAGCGCCGCCTCGGCTTCCCGGCCGGCCCGACGGGCCTGCTGCCGCGCTTCTTCCAAGGCTATTTCTATCCCTCCTTCACCGGCGGCGTGGTGACGACCTTCAAGTCCGCCGATGCGGAAGCCGGCTGGAATGCGCTGAAGGATCTGTGGGCAGTGTCGAACCCGAACTCCACCAACTACAACTTCATGCAGGAGCCGCTGCTCGCCGGCGAGGTGTGGATCGCGTGGGATCACATCGCCCGCGTGAAGGAAGCGCTCACCCTTCAGCCCGACCAGTTCGTCGCGTTTCCTGCGCCGGCCGGCCCGAAGGGACGCGGCTACATGCCGGTGATCGCCGGTCTCGCCATTCCGAAGGATGCGCCGAACCGCGCCGGTGCCGTGGCGGTGATCGAGCACATGACGAAGCCCGCGACGCAGCTCGCCACCGCCGCCGAAGTCGGCTTCTTCCCGGTCGTGAAGGCGGAACTGCCGACGGATCTCGCGCCCGGCATCAAAGCGCTCGCCGGCGCGGTTGCGGCGACGCAGAACGCGAAGGATGCGCTCGTTTCGCTCCTGCCCGTGGGCCTCGGCGCCAAGGGCGGCGAGTTCAACAAGGTCTACATGGATTCGTTCCAGCGCATCGTGCTGCGCAACGAGCCGGTCAAGGACGTGCTCGAAGCCCAGGCCAAGACACTCGACACGCTCATGAAGGACACCGGCGCGCCGTGCTGGGCTCCGGACAAGCCGAGCCAGGGCGCCTGCGCGGTTCAGTAACCTGATACGTAAAGCCCGGCGAAACGCGTTTCGCCGGGCCTATCCATCGCGAGGGGAGCGGCTTTACATGCCTGCGCGCACATCCTGGATTCCCTATGCGCTGATCGCGCCGTCCGTCCTCTTTCTCGGCGCCCTGTTTCTCGTGCCGCTGGTGCAGACGGTGTGGCTGTCGGTCTCGGCGGGAGATGGCCTGTCGCTGGAGAACTACCGGCGCATGGCGAGCGACCTGAATTTCTCGCTCGCCGTCAAGAACACGTTCCTGCTCACCCTCGTGGTCGTGCCGCTCCAGGTCGTGCTGGCGCTTGCTATGGCAACGATGGTGACGAAGCTCGACAAGGGCCGCGATCTCGTCCTGTGGGTGCTCACCATTCCGCTCGGCATCTCGGATCTCGCAGCAGGCCTTGCCTGGCTCGCCCTGCTGCAGAACACCGGCTATCTGAATTCCGCGCTCTACGCGCTGGGGATCATCCAAGGCCCCGTCGGATGGCTCTCGCAGGAGACGCCGGTCGCCCTGTTCTTCGCCATCGTGCTCGCCGAGCTCTGGCGCGCCACTGCCATCGTTCTGGTGATCCTGATCGCCGGCCTGCAACTGATCCCGAAGGAATTTGCCGAAGCCGCCGAGATCTTCGGGGCCAGGCCCTGGACGCGCTTCACGCGGATCACCCTGCCGCTTCTGAAGCCGAGCCTGCAATCGGCTCTGATCCTGCGCACGGTGCTCGCCTTCGAGGTCTTCGCCGTCGTCTACGCGCTCGGCGGGCGCAATTTTCCCGTCCTCGCCGGTGAGGCCTATGTCTGGCAGAACGACAACCAGAACTACGGCGTCGCCGCGGCCTATGCGGTGCTCATCATGGCGATCTCGCTCGCCGCGACCGCCGTCTACCTGCGCGTGCTGAGAACGCATCCGGAGCAGCTCCCATGACAAGCAGCGCCGCCGAACTCACCCCGACTGCGAAGAACCGGACCATGGCTCTTCCCTCCGCGCGGCGCCTGCTGCTCTGGACCGGGCTTGCGGTGCTGATCGCCTGGGTGCTGGTGCCGATCTATCTCGTGGCGCTTGGCGCCTTCGGCGGCAGACTCGGCGTGTTCCGCTGGCCGAAATCGATCTGGCCCACGGACCTGTCCTTTGCGGCCATGAGCCAGTTCCTCGCCATCGAGGGCGTGTTCAACGCCCTGCTCAACTCGCTCATCGCCGCGGGGCTCACGGTGGTGTTCTCCATCGCGCTCGGCGCGCCCGCAGGCTATGCGCTGGCGCGCTACACGTTCCGCGGGCAGAACGCCTATCGCCTGCTCGTCCTGCTCACCCGCGCCTTCCCGCTCGCCATTCTGGCGCTGCCGCTCACCGTCTCGTTCATCCGCTTAGGGCTCTACGACACGCCCTTCGGCGTCTCGCTGATCCACACAGTGCTGGCGCTTCCCTTCGCGGCGCTCGTCACGCAGAGCCTGTTCATGGGCATTCCGCGCGAATACGAGGAGGCCGCCTGGGTCTTCGGATGCACACGCTTTCAGGCCTTCATCAAGGTGATCCTGCCGCTGGCCCTGCCGGGCCTTGCGGCGACTGCCATCTTCGCCTTCGTGATCTCCTGGAACGAGGTTTTCGCGGCCTCCATCCTCACCGTGCGCGAGCGGACGCTCACCGCCTACCTGCTCCGAATTCTCGCCGAGAGCCCGCTTCACTACCGCTTCGCCGGCGGCTTCATCCTTATCATCCCCTCCGTGCTCTTCATCTTCGCCGTCAGAAGATATTTGTTCGCGGTGTGGGGCATTGCCAGCAAGTAACGGATCGTCCCATGGCTGATATCGTCATCGATCGCGTCGTCAAGGAATTCGGCTCGTTCCGCGCCCTGCAGGAGGTGTCGCTCACCGTGAACGACGGCGAGTTCGTCGCCCTGCTCGGTCCCTCCGGCTGCGGCAAGACCACGTTGCTTCGCATCATCGCAGGCCTCGAGACGCAGACCGCCGGCCGCGTCGTGATCGGCGGGCAGGATGTGAGCGACCTCGCGCCGCGCAAGCGCGGGCTGGCGATGGTGTTCCAGAACTACGCCGTCTTCCCGCACATGACCGTGTTCGAGAACGTCGCCTTCGGCCTGCGCATGCAGAAGGCATCGCAGGCCGACGTCAAGCGCAAGGTCGAGCGCGCGGCGGCCCTGCTCCATATCGAGAGCTATCTCGACCGCTATCCGGCCAAACTCTCGGGCGGCCAGCGCCAGCGCGTGGCGGTGGCGCGCGCGCTCGCAGTCGAGCCTGCCGTGCTGCTCATGGACGAGCCGCTCTCCAATCTCGACGCGCTGCTGCGGCTCGAGATGCGCACGGAGCTGAAGGCGGTGCTGCGCGCGGTCGGCACCACAACGATCTATGTGACGCACGACCAGACCGAGGCCATGGGCCTCGCCGACCGCATTGCCGTGATGTATGGCGGCAAGATCGACCAGATCGGCTCGCCGCTCGAGATCTACGCCACGCCTGCGACCCGCTTCGTCGGCGGCTTCATCGGCTCGCCGCCCATGAACTTCATCAAGGTCCAGTGCAGCGGAGGCACGGCGCGGATCGGCGAGGCCGCAATGCCATGCCCGGCCACGGGCCAGAATCTGGAGCTCGGGCTTCGCGGCGAGGATGCGAGCCTGAGCCCCAACGGCTCGGGCATTCCCTTCGACGTGCGCGTCGTCGAGCCGATGGGATCGCATCTGCTCCTCACCGGCGCCATCGACGGGCAGCTCGCCCGCATCGTCGCGCCGCCGACGGCAAAAGTGAATGCCGGCGAGCGCGTCGGCCTCAATGTCGACCCCTCCCGCGTGACCTGGATCGACGGCGGCACCGGACGCGCCATCGCCCGGGCCTGACTTGTGAAGTGAAGGATATTCGAGATGACCACGCTTCCGAAGGAAGAGGCCGCGCGCGCCATTCTCGCGCGCAACGATCGCGGCGGCTACACGGTGCCCACCGACCGGCTCTATCCGTTCCAATGGAACTGGGATTCCGCCTTCGTCGCCATGGGCTTTGCCCTCTTCGACGTGGACCGCGCCTATCGCGAGCTGGAGCGCCTGATCGAAGGGCAGTGGGACGACGGCATGATGCCGCACATCGTGTTCCATGCCCCGAGCGACACCTATTTTCCCGGCCCTGACGTGTGGGGCACGCGGCATCGCATCCCGACCTCGGGCATCACCCAGCCGCCGGTCTTCGGCATGGCCCTGCGCCATGTGCATGAGGCTGCTGTCGCCAGCGGCTTGGACGGTGCGACGGAGCGCACGAAGGCCTTGTTCCAGGCCGCTCTGCGCTCGCATCGCTGGTGGCTGTCGGCGCGCGATCCGGAAGGGCTCGGCCTCGTCTCGATCCTTCACCCTTGGGAGAGCGGCAGCGACAACTCGCCGGCCTGGGACGAGGCGCTCGCCCGCGTGCCGACCACCACGACGACCACGATCCGCCGCAAGGATACGGGCCATGTGGATGCCTCCATGCGCCCACGCGACGAGGATTACCAGCGCTTCATCCATCTCGTCGACACCTATCGCGATTGCGGCTGGGACCCGAAGCGGCAATGGGCGGCTGCACCCTTCAAGATCGCCGACGTGCAGATGACCGCCATCCTCGCACGCTCGACCGCCGATCTCATGCATCTCGCCGAAAGCCTCGGCGCGGAGGACGAAAAGAGCGAGCTCTCGCGCATGCACGACAGGCTGCTCGAGGGTCTCACGCGCCGCTGGCGGCCGGAACTCTCCCGCTTCGTCAATCTCGACCTGATTTCAGGCCAGGACATCGACACGCCGACCCAGGCCGCCTTCATCCCGCTCGCGGCGCTCACGCTCGATGATGCGCAGCGATCCGCCGTCACCGCGGAGATCGAGCGCTGGCTCGACGGCATGGTCGTCGGCGTTCCCTCGGCGCCCGCCTTCTCGCCCGCTTTCGAGCCAAAGCGCTACTGGCGCGGCCCGGTCTGGGCCGTCGTCAACTGGCTCATCGCGGACGGGCTGCGCCTGAACGGGGCCGACGATCTTGCCCGCCGCATCGAGCGCGGGACAGTGCAGGCGATCGAAAAGGCCGGCTTCTGTGAGTATTTCGATCCGACCACGGGCGAGGGCCTCGGCGGCGATACCTTCTCCTGGACCGCCGCCGCCTACATGGTGCTCGGCCGTCGGACCTGACCGGGGATCCCCTGTCGACATCGCCTGCGATCTCTGGCACGAATCGTAAGGCCCGCATTTTTGGCCGGCAGGATGCATTGATAGGCGAAAGATGGCTCACGCTCCGCGCATCGATTCCCACATGCATGTCTGGCAATTGTCGCGCGGCGATTACGGCTGGCTCACGCCGGAGCTTGTGCCCCTCTACCGCGATTTCGGCATCGACGATGTGCGCGCCTCCTGGGACGAGGCCGGCATCGACGGCGCCGTCCTGGTCCAGGCCGCTCCGACGGTGGCGGAAACCCGCTATCTTCTGGCGGTGGCAAACAGCGAACCGAGGGTCAAAGGTGTTGTCGGCTGGATCGACATGCTCTCGCCCGATGCCGTCGACGAGCTGGAGCGCCTCGCCTCAGACACCTTGCTCCGCGGCATCCGCCCCATGCTGCAGGACATTTCCGACGACGATTGGATGCTCAGGCCCGAGCTGGCCCCCGTCTATCGCGCCGTCGTCGATCTCGGCCTGCGCTTCGACGCGCTTGTTCTGCCCCGGCATCTGCCCAATCTCCTGCGTCTGATCGAGCGCCATCCGGACCTGCCGATCGTCATCGACCACGGCGCCAAGCCGCAGATCGGTGAGAGCTTGGACGCTTGGCAGAAGGACATGGCGGCTCTGGCGGCGATTCCGCATGTGCATTGCAAGCTCTCAGGGCTCGTGACGGAGTGCCGGGGATCGGCCTCGAAAGCCGATCTGGCACCGGTCGTTCAGATCCTTCTCGACCTGTTCGGACCGCAGCGTCTCATGTTCGGCAGCGACTGGCCTGTCTGCACCTTGCGCAGCACCTATGCCGAGTGGTGGGGATGGGCGCAGGAACTCACGGACTCGCTCTCCGCCCACGAGAAGGACGCCCTCTTCGGCACGACGGCGCGGCGTTTCTACGGACTGACCTGAAGCAGTGTCTCGGACCGCTGCCCTATCGTTCACACAAGATCTTCCTAAGTCAGGCCCTTACAGGATTGAAACACAATCCGTGAAGGCTGCCTCCGCTGCAACTTCTCTCGCCGGCCGGTCAGATCCTGTTCCAGCACTCGAAGGGGAGATCCCACACCAAAATGCTCGGGCACCGCCTTGCTGAACCGACCAGCGACCCTAAAATTGCGGTCAAGGTAAACCTGGACTACGGCAGTGAAGCCTCAGATCGCGTAGCTGAGGACAGGCCGTCATGGGCCTGAACCGGATCTGCCGACCGGGCTGAACTATTCTCACTGGAGGCGATCGCCCAGATGACGATGGATCAGGTTGAAGGACCGCAGCCTACCTCCACGCAGCTCGAGCGCGACGCCCGCCTGGTGTCCACCGACCATAGGGTCGCGCCAAGTGAGATCGCCATCGGGGTCATCATCGGCCGGGCGGCAGAGTATTTCGACTTCTTCGTTTTCGCCATCGCGTCGGTGGTGGTCTTCCCCAAGGTGTTCTTTCCCTTTGCGGAACCCGTGACGGCGACGCTTTACTCGTTCGCCATGTTCTCGTTGGCCTTTATTGCCCGGCCGATCGGAACAATCATCTTCACCGCGGTCGACCGCCGGCACGGTCGTGGCGTCAAGCTCACCATCGCGCTTTTCCTGCTCGGCTTCTCCACCATGGCGATCTCCTTCCTGCCCGGTTACGCGCAGATCGGCGCCTGGTCCCTGTACCTTCTCGGCATCTTAAGGATCGGGCAGGGCTTGGCCCTGGGCGGAGCATGGGATGGGCTGGCCTCTCTTCTCGCCCTCAACGCGCCGATCGAGCGCCGCGGCTTCTACGCCGCCATCCCGCAACTCGGCGCTCCGCTCGGCTTCATGGTGGCAGGCGTGCTGTTCGCCTACTTCATGCTCAACCTGTCGGAAGCCGATTTCCTGGACTGGGGCTGGCGATATCCCTTCTTCTGCGCCTTTGCCGTCAACGTCGTCGCCTTGTTCTCGCGCTTGCGTCTCGTCGCCACCGAGGAGTTCTCGCGCCTTCTCGAACGGCGGCGGCTCGAACCCTCGCCCATCATCCCGCTGATCCGGGATTACGCGGGCGTTCTCCTGGTCGGAGCCCTGATTCCGCTGGCGAGCTTCGCGTTGTTCCATCTCGTGACCGTCTTCCCCATCAGCTGGATCACCCTGTTCACGCAGCGTTCGGCGGGCGAGTTCCTCATGATACAATGTTCCGGGGCCTTCATCTGCGCGGGCGCGGTTGTAGCCTCAGGTCTGATCGCTGACCAGATCGGCCGTCGCATGCTCCTCATGATCTCGGCAGGCTTGATCGCCGTCTTCGCCATTTGCAGCATCATCGCTCCCTTGATCGTCGAGGAGAACGCGATCGGCCAGACAATCTACGTCAATGCCGGCTTCGCGCTGCTCGGCCTGTCCTACGGGCAATCGTCGGGCGCGGTGACGTCGCAGCTCGATCAACGCTACCGCTACACCGGCGCTGCGCTCACCAACGACCTTGCCTGGTTGCTCGGGGCTGGCTTCGCGCCGCTGATCGTTCTGTTCCTGTCTGCCCGCTACGGGCTCGCCTGCGTCGGCCTGTATCTGCTGTCGGGGGCGGTCACAACCCTTGTGGCGCTCAGCCTGTCCCGCTCGGAAATCCGGCAGGTTTGAGCCGTGCGGAGGCGAAATGCACCCATCCCACCGGAATGTATCTCGCTGCTCCCGGGAAGCATGAATTGACAGCCATGGCCATTCTGTCCCCGAACCGACGCGCTGCCCGCCTCTCACGCGGGACCTCGGCGCATAAATCCCTGCGGATCCTGGCATTGCTCGCCGTCTCGGGGCTGCTCACCGGCTGCGGCATGGTCGTCATGGACCCCTCTGGCGACGTTGCAGTCCAGCAGCGCAATCTCATCATCGCGTCCACCGCGCTCATGCTGCTCGTCATCCTGCCGGTGATCGCGCTCACGTTCCTCTTCGCGTGGCGCTATCGTGCATCGAATACGGATGCGACCTATGACCCGGATTTTCACCACTCGACCCAGCTCGAAGTGGTCATCTGGACCATACCCCTGCTCATCATCATCGCCCTGGGTGCCATGACCTGGGTCAGCACGCACACGCTCGACCCCTACAGGCCGCTCTCTCGGCTCGCGCCCGACAAGCCCGTGCCGGCCGACGTCAAGCCCCTGACGGTCGAGGTTGTCGCGCTCGACTGGAAGTGGCTCTTCATCTACCCCGAATACGGCGTCGCGAGCTTGAACGAGATGGCCGCGCCCGCGAACGTGCCGATCTCCTTCAGGATCACGTCGTCCTCCGTGTGGAACACGTTCTACGTTCCCGCCCTCGCAGGCATGATCTACGCCATGCCGGGCATGGAGACGAAGCTTCATGCCGTCATGAACGGCGAGGGGGATTTCACCGGCTTATCGGGGATGTACAGCGGAGCGGGCTTCTCCCGCATGAACTTCGGCTTCCGAAGCTTCACACAGCAGGGTTTCGACGATTGGGTGGCGAAGGCGAAGTCCGCCGGAACACCCCTCGACCGCGAGGCCTATCTCAAGCTCGAGAAGCCGAGCGAGGCGGAGCCGGTCCGATATTTCAGCTCGGTGGAGGGCGGCCTCTTCGACGCCGCTGTCGGCCTGTGCGTCGCCCCGGGTCAGATGTGCGTGCACGAAATGCACCACATCGACAGGACCGGCGGCGCGGCGAATGCCAGCGAGGCGAATCGTCAGCGTCTCGAATACGACAGCCGCCGGGTCCAGGAAGGCGACGAGCCATCCGGCGCCACCTTCCCCGCCTCGGGTCGTACGCCCCGCAGTCCAGAAGAGCCCGAAGGCGTGATACCGCGCGACGGTGGGCAAGGCGCCCAGGAGCGGGGCAGTGTCCCGCCCGGTTCGGGCAGTGGCCCCGCGCCCGCCCAATTGAACAATCTGCCCACCGGCACCCACCAACACTGATTCGGACGAGCGCCCATGTTCTCGAACTCAGATCTCAGCCAATTCCTCTTCGGGCGCCTGTCCCTGGAAGCCATTCCCTACCATGAGCCCATCCTGGTCGTGACATTCCTAGTCGTGGCCGTGGTTGGCTTGGCCCTGCTCGCAGCCGTTACCTGGTACGGCCAATGGGGTTACCTGTGGCGGGAATGGTTCACGAGCGTCGATCACAAGAAGATCGGCATCATGTACATCATCCTCGCCATCGTGATGCTGCTGCGCGGCTTCGCCGACGCGATCATGATGATTACGCAGAAGGCTCTTGCGGTCGGCGCGTCGGAGGGCTACCTGCCTCCGCATCATTACGACCAGGTCTTCACCGCGCATGGCACGATCATGATCTTCTTCATGGCCATGCCCTTCGTGACCGGCGTCATGAACTACATCATGCCGCTGCAGATCGGCGCGCGCGACGTGGCCTTCCCGTTCCTGAACAATTTCAGCTTCTGGATGACGGTGGGAGGCGCCGTCCTCACCATGATGTCCCTCTTCGTGGGCGAGTACTCGCGGGCCACCTGGCTCGCCTATCCGCCATTGTCGGGGGCCGCCTACAGCCCCGGCGTCGGAGTCGATTACTACATCTGGGGCCTTCAGATCGCGGGCGTCGGCACCACGCTGTCCGGCATCAACCTGATCGCGACCATCGTGAAGATGCGCGCACCGGGCATGACGATGATGAAGCTGCCGGTCTTTACTTGGACGACACTTGCCAGCAACGCCATCATCGTCACGATCTTCCCGATCCTGACCGCGACCTTGGCACTCCTGGCGCTCGACCGTTACGTAGGAACGCGCTTCTTCACGAACGATTTCGGCGGCAACTCGATGCTGTACATGAATCTCATCTGGATCTGGGGCCATCCGGAGGTTTATGTCCTGGTCCTGCCCGCCTTCGGCATCTATTCGGAGGTCGTATCCACTTTCTGCGGCAAGCGTCTGTTCGGGTACACGTCGATGGTTTACGCCACAGCGGTCATCGCCCTCGTGTCCTGGCTGACCTGGCTGCACCACTTCTTCACCATGGGGGCGGGCGCCAACGTCAACGCCTTTTTCGGCATCACGACGATGATCATCTCGATCCCGACGGGAGCGAAGGTGTTCAACTGGCTGTTCACCATGTATCGCGGGAAGATCCGGTTCGAGACGCCGATGATCTGGGTGATGGGCTTCATCCCGACCTTCGTGCTCGGCGGGTTGACCGGCGTGCTGCTCGCGGTGCCGCCCGCCGACTTCGTCCTGCACAACAGCCTGTTCCTGGTCGCTCATTTCCACAACGTCATCATCGGCGGCGTGGTGTTCGGGCTGCTTGCGGGCGTCCAGTACTGGTTCCCCAAGGCGTTCGGCTACAAGCTCGACCCGTTCTGGGGAAAGGCGTCGTTCTGGTGCTGGCTGATCGGCTTCTGGATCACGTTCATGCCGATCTATATTATCGGCCTGATGGGCGTGACGCGCCGGACGCAGCATTTCGAGGACCCGGCCGTGCAGCCCTTCCTGACGCTCGCCGCGATCGGCGCCTTCATCATCATGGCCGGCATTCTGGCATTCGTGATCCAGCTCGTCGTCAGCTTTTTCCGACGCGAGCAGCTGCGCGACACCACCGGCGATCCCTGGGGCGGCCGGACGCTTGAATGGTCGACCACTTCGCCGCCTCCACCCTATAACTTCGCCTTCACGCCGGTCGTCCACGATCTCGACGCGTGGTGGGACATGAAGAAGCGCGGTCACGACCGGCCTCTGCAAGGCTTCAGACCGATCCACATGCCCAGGAACACAGGCACGGGCGTCATCCTGGCCGGGCTCAGCACCGTGCTCGGCTTCGCCCTGGTCTGGTACATCTGGTGGCTGGCCGCTCTGTCGTTCGTCGGTGTCCTCGCGGTCGCCATCATCCACACGTTCAACTACGACCGGGACTATTACATCCCGGCCGAGGACGTCGTCCGGATTGAAAGCCACCGAGCACCGCAACTCGCGGGAGGAGCTTGAGGCGATGCATGAAACGACTCCTCCGCCCGGCGCCACGGCGCCTGTCTTCTACGACGAGGAAGGGCACGCCCACGGCGATGGGGGGACGCTGTTCGGCTTTTGGCTCTATCTGATGAGCGACTGCCTCATCTTCGCGGCCCTGTTCGCCACCTTCGGCGTGCTCGGCCGCAACTATGCGGCGGGCCCATCGGGAGCCGATCTGTTCGACCTGCGGCTCGTCGCTGTCAATACGGGCTTTCTCCTGCTGTCCTCGATGACCTTCGGCTTTGCCATGTTGGAAATGCAGAAGGACCGCGTGGGCTCGACACTCTCTTGGCTGGCGGTCACGGGTCTGTTCGGAGCGGCCTTTATCGGAATCGAACTCTACGAATTCTCACATCTCATTCATGAGGGCGCCACCCCTCGGCGCAGCGCCTTCTTGTCTTCCTTCTTCGCGCTGGTGGGGACGCATGGGCTGCATGTCACATTCGGCATCGTCTGGCTCGTGACGCTGATGGTTCAGGTCCGCCAGCGCGGGCTGATCGTGGCGAACCAGCGCCGGCTCATGTGTCTCTCCATGTTCTGGCACTTCCTCGACGTGGTCTGGATCGGCGTCTTCACCTTCGTTTACCTGATGGGGGCCATGCGATGAGCCAGGTCACCGAGCCCGGACTCGCCGGGAAGCCGCATGGCCACGGCGAGGCGCACGGGGGTCATTCTCATGACGCGCAGGGCACGTTCAGAAGCTACATGATCGGCTTCGTCCTGTCGGTCATCCTGACCGCCATTCCGTTCTGGCTCGTGATGGGCAATGTCCTGAACGACACGGTCCTGACGAGCATCGTCATCATGGCGCTCGCGGCGGTGCAGATCGTGGTCCACATGATCTACTTCCTGCACATGAACACGAAGTCGGAGGGCGGCTGGACCTTCCTGGCCCTGCTGTTCACCCTCACTCTAGTTGTCATCACGCTGGTTGGCTCGATATGGGTCATGTACCACATGGACCAGAACATGATGCCGATGTCGCCGCACGAGGCATTGCAAAAGCCGTGACGCGCAGAAAAATTGCCGCGCTGATCGCCTTCGATCTCGTGGCGATCCTGCTTGTGGCCTGTCTCGCTGCGCTCGCCGTCTGGCAGGTCCATCGCCGCGCCTATAAGCTCGATCTGATCGCGCGCGTAGAGGCGCGGGTTCATGCGGCACCGACGCCTGCGCCAGGTTGGGGAAGTTGGGCTGGCATCTCGGCTGCAGCGGACGAGTATCGTCGCGTGGTCGCGACGGGCAGGTGGCTTGAGGGTCGATCGACGCTCGTCCAAGCCGTAACGGAGCTGGGCGGTGGATATTGGGTCATGACGCCCCTGGCTCAAGATGACGGGTCGACGATCCTCGTCAACCGCGGCTTCGTTCCCGCGGCCGAGCGCAACCCGGCCTCCTGGCGGCTGCTGCGCCCAGGACCCGTCACCGTGACGGGCCTGTTGCGCATGTCCGAGCCGGGCGGCGCCTTTTTGCGCGCGAACGACCCCGCAAAAAGTCGCTGGTTTTCCCGCGACGTGGTTGCAATCGCAGCGTCGAGCGGCCTGGACAAGATCGCGCCCTATTTCATCGACGCCGAACGTTCTCCCGGCGAAAGCGGCCTGCCTGTCGCAGGACTGACGGTGATCGCCTTTTCGAACAACCATCTCGTTTATGCGCTCACCTGGAGCGCTCTGGCGCTGATGGCTGCGGCGGGCGCGATCTTCGTCAACCTGGACCTGCTACGGCTCAGCTGGTTCGGAGCCCGGCAGGCAGGCCTGCACGAGTCGTGATATGAAACTCGGCGGCGGCAGGATCGATCTTCCGTGGCAACGCTCATGGAGAAGCTATGGCACGAACCAGCCGAACTCCCTGCTATCGTGTCGAATCAAATGAAGGCATTGGCATAGGATCGCCTCATGAAGAAGATCGGCTTTCTCTCGTTCGGGCACTGGTCGCCCTCGCCGCAGTCACAGACGCGCTCGGCCCGTGACACCCTTCTCCAATCCATCGACCTTGCCGTCGCGGCCGAGGAGCTCGGCGCCGACGGCGCATACTTCCGCGTCCATCATTTTGCGCGCCAGCTCGGCTCGCCCTTCCCGCTGCTGGCGGCCATCGGCGCGAAGACGAGCCGCATCGAGATCGGCACCGCCGTCATCGACATGCGCTACGAGAACCCTCTCTACATGGCCGAGGATGCGGGCGCGGCCGATCTGATCAGCGGCGGGCGTCTCCAGCTCGGCATCAGCCGCGGCTCACCTGAGCAGGTGATCGATGGCTGGCGCTATTTCGGCTATGCGCCCGAAGACGGCCAAAGCGACGCCGACATGGCCCGCCGTCACACGGAAGTGCTGCTCAACGTCCTCAAGGGCGAGGGCTTTGCCGAGCCGAACCCGCGCCCGATGTTTCCCAACCCGCCGGGCCTGCTGCGCCTCGAGCCGCATTCGGAGGGCCTGCGCGAGCGCATCTGGTGGGGGTCCGCCTCCAACACGACCGCGATATGGGCCGCGCAGCAGGGCATGAACCTCCAGAGCTCGACCCTCAAAGAGGACGAAACGGGCGAGCCCTTCCATGTCCAGCAGGCCAAGCAGATCCGCCGCTACAGGGAAGCGTGGAAGGAGGCGAGACATGCCCGCGAACCCCGCGTCTCGGTCTCGCGCTCGATCTTCGCCCTCGTGGACGATCGCGACCGCTCCTATTTCGGGCACGGCAAGGACAACGACCAGATCGGCATCATCGACAACATGCGCGCGATCTTCGGCCGCTCCTACGCCGCAGAGCCGGACAGGCTCGTGGAGGAGCTCAAGGCGGATGAGGCGATTGCGGAGGCCGATACCCTGCTTCTGACCGTGCCGAACCAGCTCGGCGTCGATTACAACGCCCATGTCATTGAGGCCATCCTGAAGCATGTCGCTCCGGCGATGGGCTGGCGATGACGATCGGGTCGTCGATCAAGCTCTTAAACCGACCGGCGCGATTGTGTGGCCGACGCTGGATGCTTTGGAGTACGGCGGTGCGCAAGGCCGGTACGGAGGTTGACTACCGGGAGTACAAGGACCTCGGTCACGGCTTCGGGCCCGGTACCGGCACGAGGGCCGAAGGGTGAATCACCGACGCTATTCGGTTTTGGGAACATCGATGAGTGATCGACAGCTGCCGATATTCTCGAAGTGACAAAGGATATCCAGGGTCGGCTGTGGGTCAGGAGGCAACGAATCCGAAGAAACTGCAACGGAATTGCTAGAAATTAAAGACTGCACTTGTTAATGTCCAAGGTAAGATCTATATAAGTAGTATCGGATTTTGGCCGGACAATCGGGTCGTTTCGCCTATGACATTGTCAGGCGCGCGTTCGGACTCTCTTACCATTACATCGAGAAACCGGGTTAAGGTCGCGCTTTTGCGTGCCCTTTCTCACGCGCATCGACTGCTATCGCGAAAGATTACGCAATGATTATTGGTACTGTGAAATTCTACAACGACATGAAGGGCTTCGGCTTCATCCAACCGAATGATGGCAGCAAGGACGTCTTTGTCCATGCGACCGCTCTTGAGCGTGCCGGCATGCGCAATCTCTTCGAAGGCCAGAAGGTCGCCTTCGATACGGCCGAAGACCGTCGCTCCGGCAAGATCGCCGTCGACAACATCGAGACGGCGTGACCTCCGATGCTCGGCTCAGGACATAGGCCTGTGCCGCTAAGCCTTGAAGCCGCTTCTGCATGGAGCGGCTTTTTGTTTGTTCCCATGAACACCCGATAGCGGTCAGCCGCTGCCTGCCTACGAGCGGTCAAGCTCCTGGAGGAATGAATGTCTCACAAGTATAAGATTCATCAGTTGGTCCATATCACCCATCCGAACTTCTCCGACAAGCGCGCAACGTCAAGCGGGATCTACGAGGTGACGCGGCTCATGCCGGCCGACCAGACGGGTGAGGTCTCCTACAGGATCAAATCATCCGGCTTCGGCGAGCGCGCCGTGCGTGAAAGCGAGATTGCCGCCCGGGCGTCAGACATTTGACCAGCGGCGAAGCGTTCTTTCATGGGTCGCAAATCTACGACCCGGTTGCGCTGCTTCGACACGGCGATGACCTCTTATATGTCGCCCGCGTCGGCATGGCAGCGTCGCAGCGCTTCATGATCCTCACACCTGTTGGCGAACCCGCTTGGCCGCACGAGCCGATGGGCAGCCTTTCGGATGTTGGTTGGTCGCTTCGAGCGCACAATTGGCATGTCGCGGCGACGGAGCCCGTTGGCCCCTCTGCGCGGCCGGCCAGGACGTTGGCGCGGCTGCTGGCCGAACGCGTTTAAGCCATCGACTCACACGTGTATGCGCAGGGAACGGAAGCGGAGGAACCGGAGTATGGTCGATCAACCGACGAATCTCGATGCCCATCGCGGCATGTCGGCTCAGAAGGCGACAGACCTTCGACGTCTGCGATCCGAGGTCGAGGCCGATCAGGAAGGGCTGCGCGCAAGACAGGCCGCGCTCGAGGATATGCTCGCGGCCGCACCTGCCACCGATTGGCCGGAGGCCGTCGAAAAGGCGCGCTATCTGCTCGGTCTCTTTGCGCGGAGCGTCGACGCAGCCGACCCACGCCGTCGCAAGCTGATCGATCAGGTGATAGCCGACTTCGATTATCTGCTCGACAGGGCAACCCACGACTGAGCCGATTTCCCCACCAAGTGACCGACAAAGGAGACAAGTGATGGCCAAGGGCGAGCAACGTGGAAACCGCGAGGCGAAGAAGCCGAAAAAGGAGAAGCCGAAGACTGTCGTGGCGGCGTCGCCGTTCGCAAACCAGGGCAAGGGTATTGCCCCAGCGAAACCGTCCGGCGGCAAGCGATAGCATCTTCATCCACAACCGGATGAACCTTGGTCGACCCGTCTGTCGCGACAGGATCATGCGCGTGGAAATGCGCGATGCGTCCACCGGCCCTCGCTAGCGCATCGTGCGGAAAAGTGGGCCCGGTTTTCCGCGTCCAACGATGCGCTCTTCAAAGAGTGGAGCATCGAGAGCAGGGGTGCGGTTTACAACCGCGCCGCCTGTGAGAGGCAGCGGGCTGCTTCACTCACGATTTTCAGATGACTGACCGATAACCGGAGAACACCATGCCTGATACAATGAAGCTCGCACGCTTCCTGATCTTATCGTCACCCGATGCCGACCCCCAGCTCATCATCGAGCTGGAGGACGGCTCCAAGCTCGCCGTGACAGCAAGCTTCGAACAGATTGAAGACATGGCAGATGTTCTGGATGAGATCCTGGACGCTGCCGAGTCCGGAGAGGAAGACGATACAGAGCGATTGCCAGCCTTTGTGCGAAGGAGCGGTCCCGCTGGTTGATGTCAGCGGGCTAGCGCCCGGTAGCAAGAGTTGCAGTATCATGGATGGACGACGAAACATGGAAAACCGGAGAGGAAAGCAGATGCATAAGGGACTTTTTGAAGACTGTGAGGGACCAATTCGAGGTCTGCGTCTTCCGCTCAATGCCTGGAATGCCCTGGATCGAGAGAACATTACGACGCTCGCGCAGCTCGTCGCCATTGCTGACCAGGTCGAGCGGCTCCCAGGCATTGGCGTAAAGACGGCTCTGGCGATCAGAACGGAGCTTGATCGTATTGCGCTCCTCGATGCCCGGTCTGCCTGATGCTTGTCAGCTTCTTGCAAAATCCCTTCCAGGATATTCGTCGGCTCGCCTCGTTGCCAAGCCCTGTCTGCGTGAGGTCCTTGCAAATTCAAGCCGGTCTATTCCCGAAAGACTATCGAAAAATAATAATTCGGAGCCTAAGCTTTCAGACATCGAATAAAATACAGTTTTAAATAGTTCCTTCTGCTATAAAAATTACCACTGCGCTTTCATAATGATATATTTTCAACCTTTAAGAGCGTATATTTAAATTAAATTAGGAGATAATCATGGCTCACAGAATACGATCCTATATCTCTTTCGAGAACGAAGCGCTCTTTGTCGCGGCCCTGGCCTTCCTGTTTTGCGGAGGCGTGATTCTAGGGTTCATGTAATGCTGTCCCAGGTGCTGACAGCGCTCTTCCTCATGGCTGACATTCCGCTTCCACCGACGAGAGATCGTCAATCTCGAGACCGAATTCGCCGAATCTCACTGATCCACGGCACAGCCCGTGGAGCATGGGTCTGGGCTTCGGATCATTCGTTGTCAGGGCTTCGATCCGGCGATGGAATATCGCGGTCACCATAGCCGCGCCGTCCGTTGAGTTTTACCTTCGGGAGTGGAGCAGGACGATCCTCCAACATCCTCACGGCTTTCCAAACCGAGTTCACAACGCGTTGGGTGAGGCTGAGATGGCTTTTGCTCATAACTGACTCTCTTCCTTCAATCACCCTGGGCGGACGCCGTCATTCCGCCTCAGCTTCGCCGCTTGCTTTTGGGTCAAGGGCTTCCGAGAATCCGACTGTCAGCACATGTCGGTTGGCCCTGTCCATGACCTCGACGCGCCAGCTTCGCCGATCCTCGCCCTTCCGGTCGCCTTCCGCGAGCATATCGCGCGCCTTGGTGATGGCGCCACCTCGCGCCGCATGAAGGTCAGAGTAAGTGTCTCCTTCGGGATCCTCCAGGAGAGCGTTTCCAGTGCGAATGTTGAAGTAATATAGGCCCGTTACCCTCGGCTCAGGCGCGAAGGGCGGCTCGTGGGAAGAGTGGCCTGATCGAGGCGCACCACCCTCATCATCCCACCGTTTGAGATCCTGCTGCTGACCTGACGTCTTCGGATCTTTGATCATCGTAAAAGCATACAACAGTTACCCGACTTTTTGATGACCGTTTCCGGGATCGGGCCCTCATCGCAGCATTGCTTGCCGCTCTAGCGGATCTGCCTTTCCGACACGGAACTTGGTAATATCGACGCGTCTGAAATCCTAGCGCTCTCGAGCCAAATCCTGACAGAGATGATGTCAGCCTTCAGCGATGGGCACAAGGATCGGAGACCGAGTGCGACACACTCGTCTCACCGCCCAGTTCAGCAACCTGTGCAGATACCTCTCGCGATGGTCTTCATCTTGCGATCCCAGACCCGTTCTTGCGCCTCCGCCTTGGCCCGAGCCGCTCTTCCCAGCGCTGCCGATTCCTCGGCGGAATATGGCTTTGATACAGACACTTTGGGGCTGTCTATCTCTTGTTCACCTCTATCCTTGGCCTCTGCGGCGTGAGGTGCCATCAACATGGCAAGCAGGGCTGTCGCCACCATAATCCGCATAGATCGCTCCTTGAGGAGCACATCGTGCGGCTCCAAGGCTCTATATGGTGATCGCTCCCCAGATCCGTAAGCGAGAAGGTCATTACCTTCTCGCTATTTGGAGCTGTTTCACGCTTCTTATGGTGTTTGTCGCGGAAATAGATTTCGGTGAGCTAAACCGGCGGCGGCTGGCTCCTGCATGCGGCGGCGCGGAGGATCCTCCTAAATCGGCCACTATTCCGGCGGAAACTGGTACTAGGCTCTCATCCTGGAACAAGTTCGATGCGTACATCCGCGATTATCGTTCTGTCAGCCCTCGGATTGGCAGATGTGTCTCACGCCCAGAGCACGCCGCCAGCCTCAAGCGCTCCCAAGTTCATCACGATCAGCAACAATGCGATCCTCAGTTCACGCTTAATTGGATTGAACGTCCGCAGCTCGACTGGTGAGAACATGGGCAGGATTGAAGATGTCGTCTTTGAGGGCGGACAGATCAGTGGCGTGGTGCTTTCCATCGGTGAGGTCCTGGGCATTGATCGACGCTACGCGGCGGTGGATCCATCTGCGATCTCGATCAAGTACATAGAGACCGATGGCAAGTGGCAGGCCACGATGAACGCCGATCTTGAGCAGCTTAAATCGGCTCCCGAATTCCGCTACGAAGGCAAATGGGAGCGCTGATTCCCCTCGCCAGATAGCTTCAGCCTCTCAAGGTGAGAACCGGTAGATCGTTGCTCCGGCTCCCTCCACTATCTCGGTGGATGGAGCCGCTTCGCCGGTCTTTTCCAAATGCCCATTTCGTACACGACGAGGCAGCCGGCAATCAGCAACGCAGAGAAAAGTGCCTGGCTCAACATTCCGAGGTCCCTCCTATAAATGAGACCGTGCGCTAGGTGTAAGTGCCTATTCGCCTGGCATAACTTCTTCTCCGACAGTATACTCTCTTGTAAAACATTAGATATCAAATCCACATTATTTTCAGTTTTATTTATTGGAGTTGATGTAATGCTGCGAACGATCTCCATATTAACTTACATGAACTTGTCCGTTCCTGTCATTTCGCTTCAAGCCAAGGTTGGCCTGGAAGAGGATGGGGCTCTGTTGAGGAGGCCCGCCATGTGTCTGAGAAAAACTCCCATGTTCGATCTTGAGCATTATCAGGATCAGGGTGACCCTGGCCTTATGCCTCTCGCTGTGCAGGGAGCGCACATCACTTGGCTGCGGTTGACGGCGGTAGAGTTGTCGGGAGTGCGAACCACGTCAGAACTCATCGAGCGAGTGGAGGAGAGATACAGTCTCTCCCATGAGCAGGCCACTCGGGATGTTGAGTTCTGGGTCCTGGACAAGCAGCTTTGAGCCGGTCGCTGCACGAGTGAGACCGGCCCCAATGATGGAGGCAACGATGTTTGGATATCAGGGCGGCGAAAGCAATGAGACCGTCACTCGCAAGACCGGGTACCGCATCGACGCGAAGCGTCAGTGGAGTTGCCTGACCTCTTTGGACCTGTCCCAGATCAAGAATGAAGAGCAGCTGATCACACTGGTGAAAGTGCGGTACAGCCTGCCGTATGAGACCGCCAGAACCGACGTCCAAGGCTGGATGGCAGGCAAGCGGTTCTAACATCCCTCTGCAGGCGTCAATCGCCGGCTGGGTGCCCAATCCGAACCGATAACGAGGGAGATCGATTGATGGCAGCCGAGCTTTACGTCGTTCGACATCATGGCGCCTGGCGCATCCGGGTGAATGGCAAACATCATGGGGAGTACGATTCCCGCCTGTTGGCTATCAACGCCGCAGTGACGGAAGCCAAAGCTGCCGGGCCAGGAGCGAGGGTCTTCAGCACGGGGATTGTCAGTCAATTCAGCCGAGAGTGGCAGTCATCGGAAGGGCCAGATCCGCTCTCTCTTTGACCGTAATGGTACGATCTCACAGGAGATACGAATGAGTGAGCGCATGGGCCGCCTTTGTGACGAGTTGCGCATCAAACTTCACAGTATTGACCGCCGGCTCGAGGCGCTCAAATCAAATGGGGTAGCGGCTTTTGAAAAGTCGCAGGACCTGCTCGAGAGCCAACTCGACCGTGTTGAGCAGCGCATTTATGACAACCGCGTTACCGTCGAAGCAGCCAATATCAGGGTCAAGACATGGCTTGCGGAGAAAAGGGCTGGCTCTATCGCTGACAGAGTTCTTTGGAAAGAGCACCACAAGACCCATCTGCTGGAAGTGCGTGCCGATGAAGCTGAAACCTACGCCATTGCCGTCTTCGAGCTGGCGGCATCGGCGGCCGATGAGGCCGCTCTGGCGGTCCTGCAGGCCCTTCTCGCGCGAAACGATGCTGATACCGCCTCGGACGCTGAAGTGTCCGTCGGATGAGTCCCCAGCTCCAAGGATGCAGGAACACGCTGCCTGAAGCGGATGTCGGTCCATCCAGCAGGACGGAGGTCGTGTGATGTTTATCATTGAGTTCTTCCGGGTCCGCGACGCCGACAAAGCTCATGCCATGCTGGCATCGGTTGAGCACGACACAGCTGATCTGGACGACGCAAAGGTGAGAGCCCAATCCCTGTTCGAAACGTTGGACATGCCGCAAAAGCCGGATGCGTTGCGAATCCTGGACCAGAACGGCGATGAGGTGTTCCTCTGGAGTCCGCAGCGCTCAAGCCCCTGAAGGTAAATCGAACCGAGCTCGCAGTTGAATCCTGGGACTGTTGCAGCATGTCGGCATGATTGCCCTGCTACGCGAATTGGCCGGCGGAGCGCGAGCCGCCTAGCCGAGCGTTGTGGCATGACCTATTTTAATCCAGCTGCCGATGATTAACCTATTCCAGCGGTGACGACCTTGAAATGGGACTATGACACAAAGGAACTCATCGCCGATGGCATCGTGCATGCTGTCGGCGTGATGGTCGGAATCGTCTCCATCATCGCCCTGGTCATCTTAGCGGCTCCCGTCGTCGGGGCGTGGGAATTCACGTCCATTCTGGTCTACGGCACCGGACTTCTGACAGTGCTCACCATCTCGGCGCTCTACAACCTTTGGCCGGTCTCGCCCGTCAAATGGTTGCTGCGACGGTTTGACCATTCGGCCATCTACCTCCTGATTGCAGGCACCTACACGCCTTTCATCACTCAAATGAAGGCCAATGTAGAATCCTCCCTGCTGCTGGTCGGCGTATGGCTGACCTCCATGGTAGGGATTGCGCTGAAGCTGAAATTTCCAGGCCGTTTCGACCGCCTTTCGATCCTGCTCTACCTTCTCCTGAGCTGGAGCGGCGTCATGGCCTATGAATCCGTGTTCGGCACCCTTCCCGCCTCCACCCTCTGGCTTCTCGCCATCGGTGGCATTCTCTACACAATCGGCGTGTTGTTTCATCTCTGGGAGGGCCTGCGCTTTCAGAACGCGATCTGGCACAGCTTCGTCCTCGTCGCGGCAGCCTGCCATTATACCGCTGTTCTGGACTGCCTGGTGCTTGCACGGGCCTAACGAGCCACCTGCCGGCAACCTAGCGCATAGACCGTGATATCCCGCTCCTTGCGTGTCCCTACTCTGCCGGAGGACGGCACGGGAGGGGATCCAATCGGCCGGCGCTGTGTTTGTCCGATGAACAACCTAAGCTGGGAGCGTCGTCTCATGGCTGATCCGGCCCTGCCCCCATCCGTCGCGCAGCCCGCGAGCTCCCCCGTCCTGACAGCCGGTGGCATCGTCCTGGCGATCGGGGGACTCTATTTCGGCCGGGACATCTTCATTCCCTTTGCCCTCGCCATCCTCCTGAGCTTTGCGCTTACCCCGCTGGTAAACTGGCTCCGGCGCCTGAAGCTGCCTCGGATCGCCGCGGTGCTCGTTGCCGTCACGCTGGCCTTCATCCTCATCGGCGGCATCGGCTTCGTCGTCGGCCGCCAGATCGTCCAGCTCGCCAGCAACCTTCCGACCTACCAGACCACCATCACCCAGAAGATCCGCTCCCTGCAGCAAACCGCCCCCGGCGGCGGTATTGTTGAAAAGGTCACCACCACCATCGAGGATCTCGGCAAGGAAATCTCCGGCGAGGATAAGCCGGTGCAGAAACCTGGCCCCACTCTCGGCGGCACTTCGCAAGAGCCCGTCACCGTCAGGTTGGAGCCTCCCAGGCCCCGTCCGCTTGAGGTGATCCAGACGATCGTCGGCCCTCTGCTCGCGCCGCTGGCCACTGCCGGCCTCGTCATCATCTTCGTGATCTTCGTGCTTCTCGAGCGGGAGGATCTGCGCGACCGCTTCATCAAGCTTGCGGGAGCAGGCGATCTTCAGAAGAGCACACAGGCCATCAACGATGCGGCCGCCCGGGTCAGCCGCTACCTCCTGATGCAGCTCTTGGTCAACCTGAGCTACGGCATTCCGATCGGCCTCGCCCTCTACTTCATCGGGGTGCCCAACGCTGTGCTGTGGGGATTGCTCGCAGCGGTGCTGCGGTTCGTTCCCTATCTCGGTCCCTTCCTGGCAGCCCTGTTTCCCATCGCCTTGGCGATCGCCGTCGATCCCGGCTGGACTATGCTGTTCTGGGTCGTTGGGCTGTTCCTCATGGCGGAGCTCGTCAGCAACAACGTGATCGAGCCGTGGCTCTACGGCTCCAGCACCGGCCTGTCGTCGCTCGCCATCATCATGGCGGCGATCTTCTGGACCACCCTTTGGGGGCCGGTCGGGCTGTTTCTGGCAACGCCCCTCACAGTCTGCCTCGTCGTGATCGGACGCTACGTGCCGCGGCTCGAATTCCTGGGAATCCTCCTGGGCAGCGATCCGGTGCTCGCGCCGGAGGAGCGTCTCTATCAGCGCCTTCTCGCCGGCAATCTGGAGGAGGCTGTCGAGTTGGCTGAGGACTATGTCGACGAACATTCCTCGCGCGAGTTCTACGACAATGTCGGCATCCCTGCCCTTCGCCTGGCCGAAAACGACCGCCAGCGCAGCACCACGGACACCTCTTACAGGCGGCTCGTCGCCGACACGGCCATCTGCGTCGTTCGGGAGGTCGAGGATCACGTTCGGGAAAAGGCGGGCTTCGGTGACGAACCGAAAGAGCAGGCGGGCGAAGGCCGCGTGCCATCTGCCGGCGAGGCGCGAATCCTCTGCCTGGCCGGGCGTACGGAACTTGATCGTGCAGCCGTCGAGATGATGGCGCAGGTGCTCGGCGAACGCGGCATCGGTGCGCGTGTCCTGCCGCCGATCGCTGTCAGCCAAGGAGCGCTGGGGCAACTCGACCTTCACGGCGTGGATGTCGTCTGCCTGTCTTACCTCCACCCACAGCCCCAGGTGTATGCCCGCTACATTTGCCGCCGACTCCGCCGCCGGGCACCCCACATAAAGCTCGCCGTCTGCTGCTGGAACCCGGCGCCCGGCATTGGGCAGACCGATGCGCTCGCGAAGCAGATGGCGGCCGACGCGGCGTTCACCTCCCTCGAGGCCTGTATCGACCGGGTGGATGCATGGGTCTCCCGCGCGCCATCTTCCGCCGAGGCGCCCTCGGTCCATCCCGGCACGGAACAGGAGCAACTCGAGGCGCTGCACGACCTCGGCTTGGCCTCCGCGAGCGGACGGCGTTTTGACGAGGTGTCCAGGAAAGTGGCCCAGGCATTCGGCGCACCGATTGCCCTTGTGTCACTGGGCAACGAGGGCGGCCACCCCGGGGATGAGGCTGTGGATCCTCATGTCACCGGGCAGCCAGCCCACGAGTCGTTGGACGCGCACGTCGTAGCGGCGAACGAGGTGCTCGTGTCCGAGGACGTCACCGAGGATCCGAGGTTTGCCGATGATCCGCTCGTTCTGGAGAAAGGCATCCGTTTCTATGCCGGAGCTCCGCTGCGGACGCGCTCCGGACTGGTGGTCGGCTCCCTCTCCGTCATCGACACCCAGCCGCGCCAGTTCTCGGAACCCGACCGCCAGCGTCTTCAGACGATGGCTGACGAGTTGATGGTCGATCTCGCACGTCAATCCTCAGACGGCGAAAACCGCTCCCAGGAGGTCGTTCAATAGATTCAGAGCGGCCATGCATGACAGGCCCCTGAGGAGATGATCGGACGAGAGCCAGCTACCCCGGGGCCTCGCCGATCCGCTCTTCAGGTAGCGGAACCGCCACTTGGATGTGTAAGCCTTCCGGCCTGTAGTCGGTCGTCACATCCGCATGGATCTGGGCCGTGAGCACGCGCTCCAGCAGCCGTGATCCAAAGCCCTTCCGCGTCGGGGGCTCAACCGGAGGACCATGCCGTTCGACCCACTCCAAATGCAGCTTCCGCTGACCACCTTCCGTCAGTTCGCTCCAGGTGACCTCCACCACGCCGCCGAACTCCGACAGGGCGCCGTGCTTTACGGCGTTGGTGGTCATCTCATGAATGGCCATGCCGATTGGAACGGCCATTTCCGGCACGAGCTCCACTTGCGGCCCTCGGATCTTGACCCGCTTGCCGGTCGCGTCATCGTAGGGCTCCAGCTCCAGGCAAACGAGATCATGCAGCGGCACCGTCTGCCACCGTTCCTCGGTAAGCAGCGAGTGGGTTTTCGCCAGAGAGATCACCCGTCCAGTGAAGGCGTTCTGGAACTCTTCCATGGTTGACGAGGCCCGCGCCGTCGACCCCATGATGGATTGCACGGTCGCGAGGGTGTTCTTGACCCGGTGATGCAGCTCCCGAATGAGAAGCTGCTGCTGCAACTGGGCCTTTTTGTAATCGGCCACGATCCGCCGCAGCTCGAGCTGAGCCATCACCTGCCTTGCCAGCGCGCGGAGAGTGAACGCCTGTTCCTCGGTCAGCTCACGCGCCTTGTAGTCGAGCACGCACACGGTGCCGAGCGGCAGCCCGTCAGGTGTCTCCAGCAAGGCTCCGGCGTAGAAGCGGAGGTTCGGCTCTCCAGTGACCAGAGGGTTACTGGCAAAGCGCGGGTCCTTGGTGGTGTCAGGAACGACAAAGAGGCCGGGCTGGAGGATGGCATGCGCACAGATCGAGACATCCAGCGGCGTCTCTCGCACCCCAAGCCCGATCTCGGCCTTGAACCACTGGCGGTCGTCGTCGATCAGGTTGATGACAGAGATCGGAGCATTGCAGACATAGGCCGCGATTCGCACTACATCGTCGAAGTCCTGCTCCAAGGGCGTGTCGAGAATGCCGTAGCTGCGCAGCGCCGCGAGGCGCTTCGCCTCGTCCCATGGGAGAGCGTCCGGTCTGGCTGACTGATGTTCCATTGCAAGGGATGTATAGCGCTTGGCAGACATTGCAAAACTCGCGGGGCTCACAGAGCACCGTCTTCGAACTAAAGCTCTGACCGCAGCCACCGCTCGTATGACGAGGCCGCACTCTGGCGATTGCGCAGACCCGCGCCCCGATTGCCTGTTCGCCAACCTAAGCACATCGGAGGCAGCACGGACGATGCCGCACCATTTCCGGTCGCTATCTCCATTAAGGTTCCGATGCGGTGCGCCGCTTCGGAGCGGTAGGTCCAGCTCAATTCATTCGATGATCGGTTCCCCTGAGCCATCGAGACGCTCGACGGCCGCGCGCTCCTTGCGCAGCGTTATGGGCACCTCGACGTTCTCGACCGATGCGGTGCGGCGGATTCGGACCTCCTCCACCAGCACGAGTTGCTTCTCGACGACGAGGCGCTCCTCGAACACGGGAACGATCGTGACGTCACCGTCCGTGCGGATCTGCGGAATGGTATCGACGACGCGGTTGACGGGAATGCGTTCGACCTCGACCGTTTCCAGCGACAGCATCTCCTTGAGGATGCGCTCCTCGGTGTCGACGGTGGTCTTCACGATGACCCTGCCGCTCGCCACCTGCCGCTTGGCGATCCTGGCTTCCTCCTCGACGATCGGGATCACGAGCGTGTCGGACTTGTCGGTCTCACTCATCTCGATACTCCCGGAGGTGGGCTCGCGCATGGTTTAATACCTTTTACTCGCTCAAGAAGAGCAGGCGCTTGCGTCGCTGCGAAGCGAGGAAGCGCCTGCTTTCAATAACGTTGGATCAAGCGGATGGGGAGGCGGCGATTGCCGTCTTGTTGATCTCGGTCTCCGCGAGCCGCGTCAGCTTCTCGTCGGCCGCCTTCTCCTCCTCCAGGGTCTGTCCAAGCAGCGCCGCCACCTCGCTCTCTCCGCAATCCTGCGCGATGGTCTTCAATGAGCCGTAGCTGGCGATCTCGTAATGCTCGACCTTCTGCGCTGCCATGACGAGCGCCACGTCGAGCAGCTCGCTCGGAAGCCCCTCCTCCATCACCTCTTCCGCCTCTGCGATCAGGCCTTGCGTGGCTTCGCAGGTGTTGCCATCGGGATCGGCTCCCAGGTGCTCGAAAGCCTGCTTGAGGCGCTCGACCTGATTCGCTGTCTCCTGGCGATGGGTTTGGAACGCCTGCTTGAGGTTCGGGGACGTGGCGGCATCGGCCATGGCGCCGAGACCTTCCAGAATCTGGGTCTCGGAGCTGTAGGTGTCTCTCATCTCTTCGATGAGCAGGTCCTTGATCGTTTGCATGATGTCCTCATGGTTCTGGTGGTTGATGCGTCTTGTGTGCGTCCGGCACCTGACCCAACGGCGTCAGCTTATCGACGATACCGGGCAGGTGCTGGGAGAGTTCCGTGAGCAGTTCCTGGCTTGGAAGGCCGGACTGGCGCGCAAGGGCATGGATCGTTGCCGGACCGAGGGCCTCCTCGAGATGGTTCGGCGTGACCGGCTCGTTTTCACCCAGGCCGACCCAGGATTGAGCGATCGCGCCGTGGCCGCAGTGGATAAAGCGATCGAGGAGCTGGCGGAGTCCTTCGCCATGCTCCTTGCCGCCTCGTGATGTCAGGAGAGCACTGACAGCGACCGCGATCGGCGAGGAGGGATCGATGCTGCTCGCCGATGGTCCGTAAATGCCGCGGGCGGCCTCATCGAGGAACTGCACCGTTGTTCTCCGTATCGGGTGAATGGGGGCGGACCCGATCGGGGCCGCCCCGCAAGGCTCAGACCGAGCGATTCAACGTGGCCTTGTCCGTCGCGACCCGATCGTCCTCGACATCGACCTTGGTCGAGCGGACCTTGTCCGACACGGTCTCGGTGCGCTGTTCGACGCCCTTCTTGACCACCACCTCGCCGGTGACGCGAGCTTCCTTCGAGACCACGGCCTCTTCCGAAGTTGCTCGAGCTTCGATTGTGCGCTCGCGGAACGCATCGTCCCCGACCGCCGTGGCGCGATCAACAGGGCGACGCTCGACGTGGACGCTCTCGGTGCGCAGGCTGACCTGCTCGCTCACCGGTGTCTCGACCACGTAGCTGCGCACCTTGACACGGCCCCGGCTGACATCCCGCTTGCCGACGCGGAGCTGCTCCTCGACCACCGGGATGACCTCCTCGCCAGCATCCGCCGCGCGGCTTGTGGTGGGTACGTTCGCCTCCCTGGTTGTCGCAACATTCATGGCAGTGGTTCCTGGCGTATAGCCCTGCCAGCCTTCGGCGCGCCATGCGCTCTCGCGCTCCTCCAGGTCGACGGTGCCGTATTCCTCGAGAATGTCCTCGGCGCGCTCGGCCTGGGCCGGATCAACCATGACGGTCACCATGGAGCTGCCGCGGTGCATGGCTTCGGCATAGGTGGAGCGATCCTCGTCGGGCAGGAAGAAGTCAGCGAGGGAGGCAAGAAAGCCCTTCTCATCGCGGTCGGTGTCGTAGGATGAGCCCGTCGCCGGAGATGAGGCGCTGTCGTCCTCCGGCATCAGCGTGATGCTGGTGCGCGAAATGCCGGCGCTGACGAGTTCGTCGATGGCTCTCATGGCATCGCTGCGATTGTCGAAGAGGGCCGTCATCGTCTGCCGGGCTGTCATGGTCTGTTGGGTCATCGTGGTATCTCCGTGATCTGTGTGGACCCGATCAGTCGACACCGGTGTCGACTGATCGAAATGATGGCTGTCGGCTCATGCCGTCTTGGTGGAGGAGCCGGTGCTCCGCGTGGTCAGGAACCGCGCCGTGATAGTCGGATCGACCGCACCGAGGCGTCCGCCGAACCAGGCTGCCAGGGCGCCGAGAAGAAGGGCGAGGCTGGCGAGAAGGGCTCCGCGAGAGACGGCCTTGGCGGCCGTGTCGGCAGCCTGCGTCGCCTGCTGCTTGGCCCGGTCCGCCGTCTCGCGATACTGCTTTTCGTAACCTGCAACGCGGGTGCGTGCCTCCTCGATCGGAATGTTCTGCGAACGGGCGAGTGCCTGGGCGGCCTGCTCGCGGGCATCGTTGGCTTGGGCCTGGTTGCCGGTCACCAATGCACGCATGCTGGCGATGGCCGTATCCCGCAAGGCGGCCGGATCGTTGCCGGTCGAGCCGCGCAGCGACTGCTCGATCGAGGCGAACGGGTCGGTGCTATTAGCCAGCGCCGGTGCGGCCGTCTGGGCCACTGATGTCGCCGTGCGACCAAGACCGCCCAGGGCACCGCTGACCGTGTTGAACGCGCCGCCGACGAGACCGCCGACTGCCGTGCTCAGCAGATAGAAGATCACCAGCGTGGTCATCGCCCAGGTGGTCAGGCCATGCCAGCCACCGGTCGATGCCTTTGGCTGACCCGACAGGCGGCTCGCGACGTAGCCGCCGATGAAGGCAGCAACGATGCCTGACAGCGCCCACCAGATCCCGGCTCCGATCGAGAAGCTGCTGACGGCTGGGTTGTCGCCGGTCATGGGATCGAGCGTCGAAGCGCCGATGCCGATCCCGATCATGTTGAGGACGAGCTGTGCGACGAGGCCTGTGACCACGCCGGCCAGAACGGCGCCCCACGAGACCTTGTTGATCAGGATCGTGCGGGCATCCTCGGTGGGTGTGACCCCACTGATGTGAGGGGCGTCGGTGTTGCCCCGCGAGCGTGGAGTGTCAGGGTATGCGGTAGACGTCATCGTGATCTCCTGTGGGGACGGGGGATGGCCGACCTTGAGAGCACAAGGACATCGACGATCACCGTAGTTGGGGGCAGGAAGGGCCGCATTGCAGGCGCAATGGCTGGACGCGGCCTGTATATTGAACCCAACGCCGCTCCCGGTCGGGCGATCCGGTGCAAATCCGGTGACCCGCTATGCGAAGATGCATGACCGCTCTGGGCAGTCTCAGTCCCGCGGACTCAACACGGGCGCGAGGCCCTTCACCGCTTCGGCAATGGCCGACAAGGCTACCCTGACCCTTGGCGTGCTGCGGCTGTCCTTGTGCACGGCGAGCCAGATCTCGGTCACCGGCGGCGGAAGCGGCGTCTCGAGGCGGCGCAAGCCGGGGTCCGGGTCGGCTCGGAATCGGGCCAGACAGGCAAGGCCCCCGCCGCTCCGCGCGGCGGACAGAAGCGCCTCGTGGCTGCTCGTCTGCATGCCGAGATTGGCCCGTGTCGCAAGGTCCGACAGCCACTGCGCCTGAGGATCGATCTCCACATCATCGAGCAGGGTCATCAGGCGATGGCCCGGGCAGCCTGCCTCAAAGTCCGGCTCGCCATGCTTCTCCAGGTAGACCGGAGACGCATAGAGGCCAAAGGCGATCTGTCCGATCCGCCGGACGACCAGATCATGTTGCTCGGAGCGGACGAGGCGGACCGCGATGTCGGCCTCCCGCATCGAGAGGCTGATAACATGCGGGTTCGGCATCAGCTCCACGAGGATGCCTGGATGCTGCCCTTGCAGGGCTGCGAAGCAGGGGGCGAGGACGTGAGCCGCGATGGTCTCGGTGCAGGTCACGCGCAAGACCCCTTCGAGCCTCCTGTCGCGGCCACCGGCGGATCTCTCCACTCCGAGGACTTCGACTTCGACCCGTTCAGCCTGATTCAGCACGTCCTGACCTGCCAAGGTCAGGGTGTATCCCTCAGGGGTCCGATGCAGCAGCCGGACGCCCAGACTGGCCTCGAGCGACGACAGTCGCCGGCCGACGGTTGATTGGGCGACCCGGAGATCACGTGCCGCCGCAGTCAGGCTCCCATGCCGGGCGATTGCCAGGAAAAAACGGAGGTCGTCCCAGTCCAGCACCTAAGGCTCCATGCATTTCCGCTGACCCGGTAACCGATCTTGCTTGGCTCGGAACGCGAGCGGAGGGGTTAGCCTCGACATCTACCGATCCAAGGAGGCTGCCCAGTGACCGACCGCAGGACGCCAACGTCCGGACATCCTCTCGGATTTCTCGGGTCGCCTTGTCAGGATCCGCCAAAGGCAAAAGGCAAAGCCCTGTCGCTTTCGACCCGGACGCTGCGGTGCCGCACTGAGGCTACGGGACGGTTCAGCCAAAATCACCACATCCGCGACTTGATGCCGTTTGGCGGTGGAGGTGACGTGGAAGCCTTGAGCCTGCTGAATGACGACATGATGCCAAGTCCTTCGGAGGCGCTGCTCGCGGCCCTAGGCTCCTGCCTGTCGGTCACCATCCAGGCCAACGCGGTCGCGCGGGCGATCCCGATCCGCCGGCTCGTGATCGAGCTCGAGGGCGATATCGACTTCGCGACGCTTTGGGGAACGGGAGACTTGGACTTCAAGGGCCTCGGTTTCGAGACGATCAGCATCAGCGTGCAGATCGAGGCTGACGCACCCCGCGACGTTCTCAAGGCGCTCCTCGATCATGCGGTGCGATGGTAACCCCTCGCCAACACCCTGTACAACCCGATCAACCTCGATATCGTGCTGACGTGCCGCGGGACCGAGCTTCCTGTGCGAACCGACTAACGATCCCTCGCGGTCGTCACCGACCGCGCCCCTTTCGTTTCGGTTTCGCCATCATTTGCTGCATCGCCGCTTCTGCTTGCGCCTTGGCTTCTGCATCGTGGTTAAGGTTGCGCACCTCCGAGGGCTCCCCGAGGTCCTGAAGGCCGTTCTGGCGTGCCCGCCACTGCTTGGCCTGTACGGTCGAGGCAGCGGCGTTTGCAAGCTTCTCAAGTCGGTCGAGTTGGGGGGTGCTACTCTGAGCCTTTTCGGTCCGCTCGTCATCTTGCCCTGGTGGTGTCGGCATGGGTCCATTCCTTGCTGAAGGTCAATGCCGCTTGCTTCTCTTCAAGAAACGAACAGCCGTGAAGTGACTTACCAACGGCCCAAACCGGTCGCTGGTTCGACTTAGCGCGTCGCCAGACACGCCTTTCCTACCATCTGCCCGATGTCATCACCGGCGGAACGCACCCTCGGCCGCCTGCGTTGGCACCGCAGGGCTGTTCGAATGACCAGCGGCTGCCGATGCACCCGGGTAAACACGAAGCCCTGTCGGCTTCGTCGAATGAGGGATATGCGAGACGTTTCTGAGCCGAACGACCTGGAATCTCGACAACACAGCTCATCCTTGGACGATGCTGTTGCATCAGTTCGGATCGGCACAGCCGGGTGGAGCATCCCGAAGGAACATGCCGCAGCCTTTCCGGAGACCGGATCCCATTTGGAGCGCTACGGTGCTGTCCTCAACGCGGTTGAGATCAACTCCTCGTTCTACCGGCCACATCGCACGGCCACCTACGAGCGCTGGGCAGCCTCGGTGCCGGAGCATTTTCGCTTTGCCGTGAAGATCCCGAAGGCCATGACCCACGAGCGCCGCTTGAAGGGCATTGGCGATCTGCTGGACCGTTTTCTGTCGGAGGTGAGCGGCCTCGGGCCCAAGCTCGGTCCGCTGCTGGTTCAACTGCCTCCGAGTTTGAGATTTGGGGACGGTATTGCCGACGCCTTCCTGCGCGAGCTGCGAAGCCGCGTTAAAGGCCCCCTTGTTTGTGAACCCCGCCATGCCACCTGGTTCACGCCGGAGATCGAAGCCTTGCTCGACGAGCTTCGGATTGCCCGCGTCGCTGCCGACCCGGCCCCGGCCGAAGGCGCTGCCGAGCCGGGCGGCTGGCGCGGCTTGTCGTATTATCGCCTGCACGGCTCTCCCAGGATCTACTACTCTGCCTACGATCCTGAATTTCTCGCAGGCATCGCCGAGCGGATCGCACGCGATGCCGCAGCAGCGATCGAAACCTGGTGCATCTTCGACAACACGGCGGCTTTCGCCGCGACAGGCAATGCGCTCACGACCAGAAGCCTTGTGCCGAAATGCTGCTGACGATCTCCGGCGAGCATCAACGAACTCCTATGTTCCCCGCAGAGTTTGCATCATTTCGGTGATGTGCCGCACGAGAGTGGCGCTGCGATAGGGCTTTGGCACGAAGCGGCCGTGATCCGGGATCTCATCGGGATGCGGACGGGCATGGCCGGAGGAAATCAGCAGCAGCACATGCGGCCAGCGCTGGTAGACTCGTTCGGCCAAGGCCATGCCGTCCATCGATCCCGGCATATCCACGTCCGTGAAAAGCACCTGCACCTCGGCGGAATGGTCTTCGAGCAATGCCAGCGCTTCGTCGGCGTTCTTGGCCTCCAGCACCTGGAAACCAGCCTCGTCCAGCTCATCGGCGGCGGTCATGCGTACCAATGGCTCGTCCTCGACCAGGAGGACCATCGGCGGAGTGATGGATGTATCGGGTCTCATTCAGGCCACCGGCGACTGCGGTTCGCGGAGGGCCTTGTCCGCCTCGACCAGCACGTCGAGGCCGCGCCAGGGCTTCGGGATGAAGGTGACGCAATCCGGCAATTCGTCCAGCCCATCAATTGTGGCCTCGGAGGTCAGCACGATCCGGATCGTCGGCCAGAGGGTGCAGGCCGCTCTGGCAAGCTGCACCCCGTCCATCGTACCGGGCAGGCGGATATCGGCGAAGATCATCGCCACCTCACCTCCACGGTTCTGAAGACAACTCAGCGCCGCCTCGGCGCTGTCAACCTGCATCACGTCGAGCACGGTCTCCTCGAGCAGGGCGGTGGCGAGTTCCCGGACGTCGGGATCGTCCTCGACGATCAATGCGATGTGCGGCTCAGGCTGCATCGTGTTCATGCCGAGCCTCCCGGCTGTCCATCCGCCGCAGGATGGCCGCAAGCGGTTCGGGAACAGGCTCTGCAAGCACATCGCGATACACCTCGGCGAAGGCACGGGCGATCATGAAGGTAGCGACGTCCGGGCAGACGTCGGCAACGTGGGGCAGGCGCACGTCGCCTGAGGCGTCGCGGGGCATCGGCATTCTCCTGGGTTATTCTCGTCAGCCTGCCGCAGCAACACGGGCATTCAGGCTGACATGCGTTAAACAGGGCAACCGCCGACTCACAGGCTGGTTTCAGCGTGGCGGCAGAAACAGCGCCTTCAGGTGTACTGCTGCGCTCGGTCAGCAAGCGGCGCCGGGCGAACCATAAGCGTAACCATTGCGTTGCCTTTCGGGAGAAGGCGAGGCGATGGTTCAGACCCGACAGGGATTAGCAGCGATGGTCATGTTGTGGAGCAGCATTGTAGCGGCGCAGCCGGTGCCGCCCCTGCCCCCGCCGCGGCCCAGTGATGTGAACCCTCCTGCGCCGACACCTGTCCCGCAGGTCGAGAGGCCTCCAATTGAAGCTGCGACACCACCTCAAGCAGAACCGGGCACATGCCTGACCGAACTCAAAGCAGCCGGCTTCGACATCGAAACTGCGGAGCAGCCGTCTTCCTCGAATGAGGGCTGCCGAATCGAAGCGCCGGTCCGGCTGAAGGCGGTTCCGGTGCCGTCCCGGCCGGGCACCACGGTTCGCCTGACTGACCAACCCGTGCTGTCCTGCCGCTTCGCCGACCGACTCGGTCACTGGATTGGAGATTTGGTCGCTCCCTTGGTTGCCGGCATCAAGGAAACGGAGTTGAGGGCCGTCAGGACCGGCCCTGGCTTCGAATGCCGCAATCGGAACCGCGCCACAACGGGCAAGCTTTCGGCCCACGCGGAGGGACTTGCCATCGACATCGCCGGCTTCGAGTTCGCCAACGGATCGATCGTCTTTATCAAGCCGGAAGCCGGCGCAGCACCGGATCCGGCGCTCGCATCTCTCAGGATCGCGGCCTGCGGCTGGTTCACGACGATCCTCGGCCCGGGCTCGGACGAGGCCCACCACGACCATCTCCACGTCGATATCGAGCAGCACGGCTCGAGCGATCGCTACCGGATCTGCCAGTAAGTCAGGAGCGACACGCAGGCCGCCATGGTGATCCGCAACGACGGCCAGGGCATACTGCGCATTACCGTCGCAGACAATCTCACGCCCGGCGGCGCAATTTGTCCTTACTGCTCGGTGAAGAAGGTGGGAACAACCTTGCCCTTGTCGCTGACGAGGCACACGAAGCGGTTCGGCTTGTCGCTCTTCTCGCGCTGGAGATAAGCCTCACCGATGACCACCATCCGGATCGGCGTATCCTCGACCCGGGTGGTCGCCTTCGAGATGGCCAACGACTCCATGTCGAAGGTCAGGTGTTCAAGAGAGGGTGATCGTTCCTTGAGAGCCGCCAATCCCGACAGACGACACGCTTCGACCTCGGCAGGCACCTGAGCAACAGAGGGCATGGTCAGAAGGAGCGTATTGGCAAGAACGGCGAGAGCAAAGCGCATGGGAATTTCCCCTTCGTATGAAAGTGTGACTGGACCCTGTCGCAGCGGATCCGAGGCTGATGCCTACGAAACTGACCTTCCCTGCGCAGCACGATGCACTTCAGCGATCATCTGCGGCAGGCGATAAGGCTTGGCGAGAAAGGGCGCTCCATCTGGAATGCGATCGCCGTGACACCTTCTTGAACGCCCCGAGGTAAGGATGACCGAAAGATCAGGCTGTGCTTTGAGCGCCCTGTGGGCGAGGTCGCAGCCATCCCGCCCACCCAGATCGATGTCCGTGAACAGGACATCGATCATCTCCTGGCCGAGGATGATCTCGGCCTCTTCGGCACTGGCAGCGGTCAGAACCACAAACCCAGAATCCTCCAAGGCCTCGGCGGCCGCAGCGCCAATCAAAAGGTCATCCTCGACCACCAGAATGCAGGTGCGGCCTGCCTCATGGCATGCGCACTCAGCTCGGGAGGCTTGTGTCCAGCGCGTTGGGATCGGGATCATGCGGGTACTTCCTTTGGAGTTCGGTTGGCTAACCCCGAACCCGAAGGAGGCGTTCACAACAGAAGGCGCCTTCCGCTCGGCATGGTGAGCGGTCCGTTAACAGACACCCGTCGCCACTTGGGCTCATGCATTCGTTGATACACCATACCAAGACCAAAGGACTCCGGCGGATTCTGCCCCGTCCGTACACTTTCGGACGAACTAGTCTTGATGATCTGGATTTCATTGCGGCTCAACCACTGAAAGGGTTGATTGTGCCCTGCAATTCAAATGGTTCGACGCAACGCCCGCCTGAGGCAACACGCACTTCGTGCAATCCAGCCTCGACAGCTCTATTCCTCTTGCACTTCGCCGGCTGAGTTCTTCGTGTGCCGTGAAATGATGGCCTCCTCGCCAAGGAGGCCACGTGGTCTCACCAAAAGAATGAGCATCAGAAGCAGCCCAATGAGAACAACTTGCAGGGTTGCTGCCCTGGCCTGATGCTCGGCCGGGACGAGTTCACGGAGCACATTCCCGGACAGGGTCCATAAGGCCCACACTACGACGACTCCAAGGATGGCCCCGCGATTGTTGCCCGAGCCGCCCACGATCAGCATCGTCCAAAGCTGAAACGTGAGGATCGGCAGAAAATCCTCCGGAGCGATGTAGCCGACAAAGTGCGCGTAGAGCGCTCCGCCAAGCCCCATGAGCATGCACCCGATCACAAAGGCCTGGAGGCGAAACCGGAAGGCCCGCTTCCCCAAGGACTCGGCCGCTGTCTCGTCCTCGCGGATCGCCCGCAAAACGCGCCCCCAGGGGCTACGCACGAGACGCTCCAGGGCAACATAGCTGAGACCAAGCAGCGTTGCGGCCATCGCCAGGTAAGCCAGATTCCAGGCGAGGTTATCCGCGATGACATCAGCGAATGGCTTTGGGATGAACTGCAGCCCGAACGGGCCACCCGTTAAGCCTTGAGCATTCAGCGCGACCAGTTGCAGGGTCACGGCAATACCGAATGTGGTGATGGCCAAATAGTCATGCCGCAGCCGCAGTGCCGCCACCCCAACGATAAAGGCTGCGAGCCCAGACGTCGCCATCGCTCCGAGCCAACCGAGGGGGATGGGCAGACCCAAGCCGCCGATCTGATCTGGGTAGTCCGGCGCTGTGAGGAGAGCCGACGTGTAGGCCCCGATCGCAACGAATCCCGCAACGCCTACGTTGAACAGGCCTGTAAAGCCCCACTGCAGATTAAGGCCGAGCACCACTAGGCCGTAAATCGTGGCAAAGACGAGAAAGAAGGTGCCGTACGAGAGAAGACCGAGCAGATCGGGCATCACGTCCTCTCGCCAAAGAGGCCGGTGGGGCGGATCAGCAGAATGGCTATGAGGACTATGAAGGCGGTTGCCGCCCGGTATTCAGCCCCAACGATGGGCACCGACAGGCTTTCGGCAAGTCCGACGATGAGGCCGCCCGCGACCGCTCCGTAGACGCTGCCAATTCCACCAAGGATTGCCGCGGCGAAGAGCGGAAGCAGAAGGTCGAGGCCGAGTTGTGGCCGCAGTTGTACGGTGAGGCCTGAGAACACCCCCGCCACAGTTGCAAGAACGGCACCGATGATCCAGGTGGCGCGGATCACTCGATCGACGTCGATACCCGTCACCCGAGCGAGTTGCGGGTTGATGGAGGTTGCCCGCATCGCCTTGCCGAGGGTTGTGCGCGTGAGAAAGAGATGGAGCCCGACGACCGAAACGGCCGTCAGGCCAAGGACGAAAAGCTGATCCGGGGTGATCCGTAACCCACCCAACACGTCCCGTGGGACGAGCCGGATGGCGACCTGGATCTCACGGCTGTAGTACTCTGGAACCGCCCCAAAAATGAACTGAAGCAGGTTTCGCAGCACAAGGGCGGCCCCAAAGCTCGCCATGATTAACGTGATCGCGCTCCCGTGTCGCCGCAGCTGACGAAACAGGAGCAGATCGACCAAAAGCGCCAGCGCCGCAGTGGCGATCGCTGCAACGCCAAGCGATGCAAGGAGCGTCCAGCCGAACGAGAACGGGCCGAGGGGCTCCATAGGTCCCCAGACAGCAGCAAAGCCGAGGAGTGCCGTCCATGCGAGATAGGCGCCCCAGGTCAGAAGCTCGCCATGCGCGAAGTTCGCAAAGCGCAGGATCGAATAGACCAGCGTCACGCCGATCGCTCCAAGCGCAATAACCGAGCCGATGACGAAGCCGTCGGCGATGAGCTGCAACACTAGGTGTCTCCTCGATGCTGTCCGAGATAAAGCGCAGCGACCTGCGGATCGTTCGCGAGCTCGCGCGCGGTGCCAACGACCCGGGTGCTTCCTTCGACCAAGACGGCGGCACGATCGGCAATGGCAAGGGCCGCCTTTACGTTCTGCTCAACCAGCACGATTGTGACCCCGGTAGCGCGAACCTCGACGAGCTTCTCGAATACGATGCCTACAAGCTTCGGCGAAAGGCCCGCCGAAGGCTCATCCAGCATCAGGACCTTGGGTTCGCCGACCAGTGCCCGAGCAACCGCCAGCATCTGGCGCTGGCCGCCCGAGAGACGACCTGCCAGGAGACGTCGCTGACGCGCAAGGTCCGGGAACAGGGCATAGAGATCGCCGAGCCGCCGCTTCTTCGGCACCTTCAGGATTGAGGCGGCGAGATCGAGATTGTCGTCGATTGAGAGGTTCACGAACACGTTCTCGGTCTGTGGCACGAATCCAAGACCCTCGTGCGGCAGTCGATGGGCCGCGCGTCCGGTGATCTCGCGATCGTGCAGGAGAACCCTTCCTGCAGAGATCGGTACGAGCCCGGCAATCGCCTTGATCAGCGTCGACTTTCCGGCTCCATTCGGTCCGAGGACAGCAACGATCTCGTTGGGCTCAACCGAGAGTGACGCGCCCCGCACGATCGGGAGCCCCGGCTCGTAGCCGGCCTCCAGCGCCTCGACCCGGAGAGCCGTCATGCCGGAGCTCCGCCGAGATAAGCCTCGACCACCCTCGGATCGTCACGTACCTCTTGGGCTGTTCCGGCCATCAAAAGGCGCCCCTGCGCCATCACCATGATGGGACTGCACAGGTTCATCACCAGATCCATGTTGTGCTCGATGACCAGGAACGTGACGCCCTGTCGGTTGAGCTTCACGATCCGATCGACGATCGCATCCAGCAGCACAGGGTTGACCCCGGCTCCCGGTTCGTCGAGCAGGATCAAGCGCGGCTTGGCCACGAGAACCCGGGCGAGCTCCAGGAGTTTGCGCTGCCCACCGGACAGGACGCGGGCCGGTTGATCGGCGAGATGGGACAGGCCGACAAAGTCGATCCAGTGCCGGGCCGCGGCCGCTAGCGTCCGTTCCTCGGCGGCCACACGGCCCGGCGTGAGCCAATTGGCCCAGAACCGCTCGCCGCGCTGGTGCAATGGCGCCACCATAACGTTCTCCAGAACCGTCATCTCGGGAAATGGCCTGGGGATCTGAAACGTTCGGGCGAGTCCTTTGGCGAAGATCCGGTCCGGCGAGAGCCCGTCGATCCGTTCCCCCTCGAGACTGAGAGATCCGGAAGTCGGCGGGAACAGGCCTGCCAGACAGTTGAAGAGGGTTGTCTTGCCTGCCCCATTCGGCCCAATCAGACCTGTGATCGTACCCTTCTTGATCGTGAAGGACACCTCATCGACGGCGCGATTGCCGCCGAAGGTCTTGGTAATCGACTGGGCTGTCAGCATGAGTGGAACGGAGTCCCCGATTGGGCCATGTTGCGAGGGCGGCGATTTTGCGTCATGAGAATGGGCACGTGCAACAGGCAATGGACGTTGTCCCGTGGCAGATGATTCCTTCGAGCTCTACGACCTGAGGGTAGAGGTCGTCGCCCCAGAGGGCGCCACGCTGTATTGTGGCGCCAAGCCCGGCGACTACTTCGAGCTCAAAGGGGAGATGCTTCACTTACCCGCAGGCCAGGGATTCTCGATCTATTCGCTCGCTGCGCTCTTGCCGCTCCTCCCTGCGAAGCAACGCGTCACTCATCCGAACGACTGGATGTCCACCGACGCCGAGGTCGCCTGCCCGGACCCCAATTGTCCGAGCAGGCTTCGGATCAGCCGGATGGCGAAGCGCGTGTTTCGCCACGCGGAGGTGACGGCGGTCCCTTTGCCCAATGAAGGCCTGACATGACCGTCGAAACCATCGAGCTCGCCCCGGGCTACCGGATCTCTCGCATGCTGCGCGGGGGCTGGCAGCTCGCCGGCGGGCATGGTGCCATTGAGGCCGAGCGGGCGATCGCCGACATGGCTGCGTTCGTGGATGCAGGGGTCACGACCTTCGACTGTGCCGACATCTACACCGGCGTCGAAGAGATGATCGGGCACTTCCGCCAGCGCACGCTCGCTGAGCGTGGCTCCGAAGCGCTGAAGAACTTCAAGGTGCACACGAAGTTCGTGCCGGACTGGGATGCCCTTCTCCGCGTCGACCGTGCGTACGTGCGAGAGATCATCGAACGCTCGCTCCGGCGGCTCAGGACGGAGCGTCTCGATCTCGTGCAGTTGCACTGGTGGAACTACGCCGTTCCAGGCGCCGCCGAGACCGCGCTCATCCTCAGGGAGCTTCAGGATGAGGGGAAGATCCACCAGATCGGCGGCACCAACTTCGATACACCCCACACGCGAGCCTTGCTCGACGCAGGGGTGCCGCTCGTGTCGATGCAGGTCCAGTACTCGCTCCTCGATCAGAGGCCCGAGAACGGCCTTGTTACGTTGTGCCAGGAACGCGACATGAAGCTTCTATGCTATGGAACGGTAGCGGGCGGCTTTCTTTCGGAGCGATGGATCGGCATCCCGGAGCCGCAGGAGCCCTTCGTCAACCGTTCGCTGGTCAAGTACAAGCTCATCATCGACGATTTCGGCGGCTGGTCCTTGTTCCAGAATCTGCTCGGCACCTTGCGGGAGATCGGGCTCAAGCACGGGGTCAGCCTAACGGCGGTGGCGACCCGGTGGGTCTTGGACCAGCCCGCAGTGGCAGGCGCCATCATCGGCGCCCGCTATGCCGAGCACCTGCCCGACAATCTCGATGTGTTTCGGCTTGCCCTCGATGAGGAGGACCGGGCCGCCATTGACAGTATTCTGGCACGCAGGACCGGGCCGGAAGGAGATACCTACACGCTCGAGCGTGACCGGGAAGGGCGGCACGGTCGCATCATGCATTACAACCTCAACGAAGCGTGATCCTCGTGGGCCTCGACAACCCCCTCGCCCAGGCCGCACTGCAAGAGGTGGCCGACCTGCATGCCTTCTTCGAAGCATGGCTCAGCGGAAAGGCCGAGAACACAAACGCCGTATTTTCCCGCGTGGAGAGCACTCTCGGCGAGGAATTCACCATGGTGTCTCCGAGTGGACAGAGACTTCAGCGACCGGATGTGATCGGGTGGCTATGGGGAACCCACGGGGCCAGGGCAAGCCAGGGCTCGTTCCACATCGCCATTGCCGAGCCCGAGATTCTGCTCTTGCGACCGCCGCTCGTCCTTCTCGGCTATGTGGAGGAACAAACAATGGGCAACGTCGTCACCCGACGCCAATCGACCGCCCTGTTTGAAGTCTCAATTGAGGGCGGGCAGCGTGTGCGATGGCTTGCCCTGCACGAGACTTGGATCGGTCCGAACCCTTGAGGACCATTTCAGCTCGCCACACTTGCCAAAAGGCCGCCGAGACGAAACACTGCCTTGTGGCCAGGAGGGGCAAGTGACGTCAGAACCCACTCCGGCCGACTAGACCAAGGGAGAGTGTTCACCGTGCGCTTTACATCCATTGTTTCAGCCGCCAGCCTCGCGATCGCTCTCGCTCCACTGCCAGCATTGGCACAGCAGCCTTGCACGCACACGGTCGGCGTTGTCGTGGAGCTGACCGGTCCGGCTGGGCGCTTCGGCCAGGCTGCGGCCAAATCCATCGAGCTTGCCTTTAAGGAGATCAACGAGGCAGGCGGCGCCGCTGGGTGCCAGCTCGCAACGGACCTCAGGGACTCGCAGAGTCAAGGCTCCGTCGCAGTCGACCAGGCTCGGCAACTCGTTGACCTCAAGCGCGTGCCGGCGATCATCGGCGGCATCATCTCCTCCGTATCGCTTCCCATTCTCACCTCGGTGACAGCGCCAGCGAACGTGGTTCAAATCTCGCCCGCCTCCTCGTCGCCGACCCTCACGCGGACTGCGCAAGAGGGGAAGACCAACGGTGTTTTCTTCCGCACCATCACCTCGGACGCGCTTCAAGGCACAGCGGCCGCAAAGTACGCGATGGATCAAGGCCTGAAGAAAATTGCGGTCATTCACGTCAATAACGACTTCGGCGTGAACATGGTGGCGGAGTTCAAGCGTGCCTACGAGGCGCTCGGGGGCCAAATCACCTCCGTAACGCCGTATAACCAGGGTCAGGCCTCCTATGCGCCGGAGGTCACTCGCGGTCTCGAGGGAGATCCACCTGCCCTTTACCTCGTCTCCTATCCCGGCGACGGCACGGCGATCGCACGCACCTGGATCTCGCAGGGCGGCGCCGCAAAGTTTCTCCTGAATGACGGCATGAACAGCGCGGACTTCATCCGCGACGTCGGGCCTCGTTACCTGAACGATACCTTTGGAACCTCGTCGGGCACCACCAAGACTCCCTCGACTGAGCACTTCGCGAAGGCCTATCCAGCAATGTCCAGCGGCTTTGACGCCAATGCCCCCGCCGCTGACAGGGCTTATGACGCTGCGGCAATCCTTGGCCTTGCGGTGGCGCAGGCTGGCAAGTTTGAGGCTGCAGCGATCCGGGATGCCATTCGTAAGGTCACCGGGAGTGACGGCGAAGTGATCCATGCCGGTCCTGAGGGCTTCAAGAAGGCGCTCCAGCTCATCAAAGAGGGCAAGCCAGTGCGCTACGAAGGCGTCATTGGGCCTGTGACCTTCGATCAGTACGGCGATATCACCGGCCCCTTCCGGCTGTGGCGGATTCAGAATGGCGAGGTCACGACCGTCGGCCAGATGGGCGTCGATGAGGTCAATGCCATCAAGGCTAAGATCCCGTCGCGCTAGAACCTGCTGGTCGTTGACTCAGGCTCCGCGCCGGGCGCGGAGCCTTCGCCTTTTTGCCGGAGATTACCATGTCCATTCGCCCCGATCGGACACTGCTCGCACCCGGGCTTGAGATCAGCCGTGTGGTCACAGGCCTTTGGCAAGTGGCCGATATGGAGCGGGATGGCCGCCTCTTGGATAGCGACACCGCAGCATCCGCTATGGCCGACTATGCCCGCGACGGCTTTGACAGTTTCGATATGGCCGACCACTACGGCAGTGCGGAGCTGATCACCGGTCGATTTTTGAGCATGCAGACTGGGGCCGAGAAGCCGCGTCCGGCCGCCTTCACCAAGTGGTGTCCCACGCCTGGACCGATGACCGCAGACGTCGTCCGGGCAGGCATCGCCCAGCGCCTGGAGCGCCTTGGTGTCGAACCCATTGACCTCCTGCAGTTCCATTGGTGGATGTTCGAACACCCCGGCTACATCGATGCCATGAAGGAGCTTGTCGCGCTGCAGCAGGAAGGGCGCATCCTCCATATCGGCACGACGAACTTCGATACGGATCACCTGCGCCTCTTGGTAAAGCACGGCTTTCCGATCGTATCGAACCAAGTCTCCTTCTCCCTTCTCGACCGTCGTGCCGCAGAGGACATGAGTACTTTTTGTCTCGCCGCCGGCGTGCGCCTGCTGGCCTACGGTACACTCGGGGGCGGCTTCTTGACGGACCGCTGGGTGGGTGCGCCCGAGCCAACGTCCATTGAGGATTGGAGCAAGTCAAAGTACAAGCGCTTCATCGACACCGTCGGAGGGTGGTCGGCTCTCCAGACGATTCTGGCAGCCTTGCACGAGGTTGCTCGCAAGCACGGTGTGTCCGTTGCCAATGTAGCCACACGCTGGGTGCTCGAACAGCCGGCCGTTGCGGCTGTCATCGTTGGGGCTCGGCTGGGAGAGCGCGAGCATCGAGCAGACAATGCAGCTCTGTTTTCGTTCTCGCTGGACGAAGATGACAAACAGCGGATCGATGCGGCTTTGGGTTCTACTCGGCGCATCCCTGGTGATTGCGGGGACGAGTACCGTCGCCCGCCTTTTCTTACGGCGTCCGGCGATCTCAGCGATCACCTCGACAGCTTTCCGCCGGTGTTCGAGGCAGTCCCGATCGATGGGCGCCCTGACCGCCTACGCGTTGACTCCGGCAGCGTTTGGGAGCCCATCTGTGGGTATAGCCGTGCAGTGCGGATTGGCAATCGCATCCTTGTTAGCGGAACCACGGCCACCCACGGCACAGGTGAAATCATCTGTCCAGGCGATGCCGAAGGGCAGGCGGTCTACATCCTGGATAAGATCGCAGCGAGCATCGCCTCTCTGGGCGGGACGCTTGCAGACACTGTCCGAACGCGTGTCTATCTCAGCAATGCAAACGACTGGGAGGCAGTTTCCCGAGTGCATGGTCGCTACTTCGGGGCCGTGAGACCTGCAAATACATTGCTTGAGATCTCGCGCTTGGTGGGAGAATACGCGGTTGAGATCGAGGCTGAAGCTATCGTCAGTTAGACACCTTCGATGAAGCGAGTCGCAATCGCAGATTTGTGCATGCAGCTATCGCCACATGTATGCACCAAAATGCTCGCTGACGACGCGACACCACTCAAATCAGAGGCCCCTATGCTGCACGCCCTCGCCGTTATCACCACCAAACCACGATGATAACGCCTCTCCCATGGAGCATCATACGAAGCAGTATTACTTGTGCAGATGACTACGTCTAAGCCTCTGCTCAGTCTGTCCCCAGAAGCGCTCCGACCGTCCTGCGAGAAAGCCGATCCCGCATGGCCATGGGAGCGGCTAGAGCCTCGGACCGGAAATGAGACTCCTGGCTTCTGTGCGAGGCCGAGCTGTGATTCACTGCCTGGACTGGGAGGTGGATTATGGGTCATTGCTATTCCCTGGATCTGCGGGTGCGCGTCGCCGACTTTGTCGATGCAGGTCATTCCTGCCGGGCGGCAGCCCAGCACTTTGACGTCAGCGAGAGTTTCGCCATCAAGCTGGTGCAGCGGAAGCGGCGGTTCGGCTCGCCGGCACCGGCCCGGCAAGGCCGTCCGCCCGGACGCGGCAAGCTGGTGCCCTATGAGAGCTTCTTGATCCAGACGGTCGAGGCCGAGCCGGCCATCACCATGCCCGAGCTGGCCGCAAGGCTGCTGACTGAGCATGGGATCGTTGCGGCTCCCGCGATGCTCTCGCGCTTCCTGTGCCGGCACGGCTTCTCATATAAAAAAATGCCTGATGGCGGCGGAGTGCGCACGCGCCGATGTGCGGGATGAGCGCCGGGTCTGGCATGCCCAGCGCCAGCCGCGCATGCGCCAGGAGACGCACCGGCTGGTGTTCCTGGACGAGACGTATGTCAACACCAAGATGACGCGCCTGCGCGGGCGGAGCCGCAGGGGCCAGCGCCTACGCATGAAAGCTCCCTTTGGACACTGGAAAACCCATACCTTTCTGGCTGGGCTACGGTGCAACGAGTTGTGCGCGCCGTGGATCATCGATGGCCCGATCACCCGGTTGGCGTTCGAGGCTTACATTGAGACGCAGCTCGCGCCGACGCTGCGCAAAGGCGATGTGGTGATCCTCGACAACCTGGCTGTCCACAAGAGCGAGAAGGCCGCTCAGTGTCTGAAGCAACGCGGAGCCTGGTTCCTGTTTTTACCTGCTTATTCGCCTGATCTTAATCCAATTGAACAGGCCTTTGCCAAGATCAAAGCGCACTTGCGCAAGGCCGAGGCCCGAACGTTCGACGCGCTCTGGCGAGCGCTCGGTGAGATCTGCAACCTGTTCGAACCACAAGAGTGCTGGAACTACCTTAAGGCTGCCGGATATGCGTCCGTTTAACCGTCCGATGCTCTAGAGCATCGGACCCAAAAGTGGACCCACTTTTGGGATCAAATCCGATGCTCCTTCCCTTGGCTGGCGCATCGTTGAACGCGGAAAACCGGATCCACTTTTCCGCACGATGCGCTAGAGCCTGCCCTCCACGCCTAACCGTAGCGGCGCTTCTTGGCGAGGTTCTTCTGCCCTACGAGCACCTTGGTCGAAGCAATCACTTCCCTGTAGCTGCGGGGTGCTCCTCGGCAAGGGTTGCGATCAGACGCAGAAGTTCCTGCTGTTCCGGACCAGTGCCGCGACCCAGGAAGGCTGCAATGTCCTCATGCTCCACCTGTCCTCCTGAAGCCAGATTGGCTTCGTGATGGATGAACACAGCGCCTGAGGGGTCTGCAATCAGGTACCAGCGGTCACCGCTTGAGCTCTCATAGAGCTTACGCGCCTTCTTCATGGGGACTCCTTTCAGATCGATTTGGCGTGTTTACTCTACCCAGGAGGATATAAGTCAGAAAGTGCGCACCCCATGACCGAGTGCTTCTTAGGAAGCTTGGGGCCCCTGAGGTGGGGTTGTGGGAGGGCTGGCTTCCCCGAATGAAGGTGGGTCTGTCAGTTGGACCGGCTCAGCTGGGTGGATAGCCGAGATAGCATGTTTGTAGACAATCTGCGTACCCGTGCCTCGGACAAGCTGCACCGTGTAATTATCGAACCGTTTGATCCGGCCCAGCAGCCTGATCCCATTCACAAGGAACATCATTACCTCAATCTGCCTTTCGTGAAGATGTTTAAGGAACATGTCCTGGATCGGCGGGGTCCCTTGGGCGGTCACGTTTGAACCCCTTTCGAGCACCCTTACGGGGACGCTCCTCTGTGGTGCTTGGAAGTAGCACGATGTCCATTGAGGCTGAGCCCTGTGGCGAGGCTCACATACGACCTCGGGGAGCTATTGCTGAGGGGAACCGTTCCATCTCAACAAGTCTCGTCGCTTGCGGCAACTCTCGTTCGGCAAAATCTCGTATGGGCTTTGCTGTTTCGCGAATACGAAGGCTGAGATGCTCGATCTCGGACGCCGTCATGGACATCCCGTGCGCCGCTATCATTTCGGCGAGGTCTTCGGGAAGTGCATCAACTTGCTCTTGGAGGAGGAGAAGGGCTGCACGGATGGTACTCAACTCTCGTTCGTCAACGACAAGGGCGAGTTTCTTCATAGGGAATCGTCGGCCTCTAAGCTTGTCCTTTCAGGCTACAGGCTGATGCGGCGGAAACAAGGCAACTGCGTGAGCGGTTCATTACCATAGTGATCTAAGCCATGGCGACGCATTCGATCTCGATGTCGAATTCCGTCGGCCACGAGGCGACCGGCACGAAGGTGCGCGAGAGTGGGTTTTTCGGAAAGAAGCGAGCGTAGATCCGATTGATCGTTTGATGGAACCCCGCATTGCTCGCGTAGACGCGAACCATCACCACCTTATCGAGCGAGGTGCCTGCGCTCTCAAGACAATGCTGAACCGCCTTGAGGGAGGCTTCGGTCTGAACTTCTATATCGCCCCGGACGAACTTCCCTGTCTCCAGATCAAAGGGCGGCGTTCCCGAGACAAACACAAAGCCATTGGCCTTCGTCACCAGCGAGAGCGGAACCCCAACATCGCGGACACCCGGTGAGAGAACAGGCACTTCGATCGTCTGTTTGGACATGGCCGATACCCTTTAAGCCCCGTCACTGTGCCGAAAGATAAGGGTGCCCCGAGAACTCTTGCGGATAGGAAGCTTCGAGCGTCTCTCGACCAAAGTGGTCTCGGCATTGAGAATGGCATTGTCAGAGAGGGAATAGACTATGCCTGCAGCCTACATGATCGTGCAGATCAAGATCACCCGCGAAGAGGGCTGGCCCGAGTACCGGCAGAAGGTGGCTGAACTCTTCGCTCGACATGGCGGACGCCATCTCGTCCGGGGTGGGCCAGTTGAGGTCCTGGAGGGCTCTTATGACGGGCGACGGCTGGTCATATTCGAGTTCCCGTCGATGGATGTGATCCGATCCGTCTGGGATTCACCGGATTACGCAGAGGTGAAGAAACTGCGCGAGGGCGCAGGCGAACTGGATGTCTGGGCCGTGCCAGGAGTCTGATCCTCCAGCCATACCCTTGCCGCCTGGAGTTGTGTCTTCCGAATGCGAAGCGCCGCCCCCGCACTGTTAATGGTGCTCGTCAGACGGTTGATCAACGAGCCTCTTGATCTCGAACACCACTGCCGTGACAAAGGCAGAGAGAAGGAGAAAGCCCAGAACGGTCGTAAAGGTGCCTTCCTGGACTCCAGGGTTCAATCCGATCAAAGGAATCGACAGCAAAGCCGGAATGCCGAGGGTGATGGCAGCAAGGATGTAGATGGGGTTTGCCGGCTCATTTGTCTGCTGGCTCGTCTGAGCCCCACGCGCTGCACTCTCTTGCGTCAAGTCCGTCACCTGTCCCGAGGCATTCCTCACACGATCCGATGTAACCTGAGGAGCAATTTGGGATGAGCTTTTGCCATTCCCAAGGCTGTCCGACTGGAGATCGTGGACCGTGGGGTGATGCTGTATTGATCCTTGCCGCTGGTGGGCTCGCATCTCTGCCCCTTCACTGGGCCGGGGTAGATCGCTCGCAACGCCCTGATTGGGCTCTGTTGGAACAGAATCATCCGCCAATGCGATCGTCTGCGCGGTTTGCTCGACTTCATCTCTGACCCTGCTGTGCGGGCTTTGCCGGTTCGACTCGTTCTGATTGCCTTCAGCGCCCAAGCTGCCGTCGCTGGGGAGAGTATTGCCCCGTTCGGACGGGAGGCTGGAGATAGGGTTCCCTTCTGGACCTTCCATTGTCCCGCTGGGTATCTCAGCGGTCAGGGAGTCCAGAACCGTGTCCGCATTGCGCTTTAGAGCCCCGCGCGGCTTGCGGGCGGAGGATTTCGGCGGTTGCGCACCAGCCGCGTCACCCTGCTGTCTGAGATCATCACGTTGGCTCGGGCGCTTCGGGGGTTTGCTCATCGTGAGATCAAGAGCAGATACGTTGGCTTTTTGATGACTCTGAAAGGGATCGTGTTCGGCTAACCGTGGCGGTTGGCGTAGCGTCGCTTCTTGGTAAGATTCTTCAGCCCTTCGAGTACCTTGGCTGGGGCGACCACCTCCTTATAGCGGCGGGTGTGCTTCTTGAATGATGGACGCATGCGCGATTTACCGGCCATGGCTTGTTCCTTTCAGTTGATTCCGCATCGAACCACACTAAGCCGTAAAGGAACACCTCATCCCGAATAGGTACACGGAGTTCGGATCAAGGTTCAGCCAGCAGCACAATTTGCGGTTGCTGCCAAACAGTCATGGTACTTTCGCCGAATTACAAAGCATACCATGCCAAGCTCGTCAGCCGAGGGCTTCATATAGGTTCAATCACTCCGGAACGGTGCTCGCAGCCTTGGCGTTACAGGGGGGCAGGTTGCCGACGAACCTGCTCTGAATGTCCTGGAGAGCTCGTATGGTGAATGCATCCGGTATCAGCAGCCAATCCACGCCTGACCGAGAGGAGCGTAAGTCTGCGGAATGCCCCCCCGATAATAAGCTGCCCGAGAACTCGCAGGAGAATCTCGATGCAAGGCTCGACCATGCCATTGAGGAAACCTTCCCGACCAGCGATCCGGTCTCTGTGACCATCACCAAGGGGCCTGAGCCCGCTCGTGCGGATCAGGAAGCCCGTGCCTCATCGGCGGGTGACCAGCAGGGCCAATCGGAGCAGGGCTCAACCGAGCGTGTTCTCGATCAGGTCCGGGAGGCGCTCAACGATGTCTCTGGAAGTGCCGCTGAGGCAGCAGGAAATGTGTACAGCCGAGGCAAGCGCTACGTGCGGCAAGCAGGAGAACACTACCCTCAAGCTGAGCGATATGTTCGCGAGGGAGGAAGCCTTGTGAACCAGTACACCACTGAGAATCCGCTTATCGCGCTCTTGATGGCAGGAGCGGTCGGCTACGCCCTGGCTTGGATGATCCACGCTAAGAGGCGAGATCGGCAGCAGGATGTGCCAGATTATGGCCGAACGAACCGTGGGTATGCCCCGCACCGTGGCGAGCCGCACCTATAAGCTTGCTTGCAAACTTTTGAGAGAAGCCCACACGCTGATCACACGAGGGCTCTGATCAACCGTGGGCCAGACGAACACCTCGCATCGCCGCAGAGCGGAATGGGAGGTCAACAGGAGCACAGAGGTCTTCCATAATTTGGAGAGGAGACGCGGTATGGCCCAGACAGATACCACTACCAGCGATGCCACTGGCGCGATGACGGGTAAGCCCTTGATCGAGAGTGATCGGGTCGAGGGAACGGCAGTGTATGATCCGCAAGGCAACCACCTCGGCTCGATCAAGCGTCTGATGATCGAGAAGATCAGCGGCAAGGTCGCCTATGCCGCGATGGCGTTTGGCGGCTTCCTTGGCATGGGAGAGGACGAGCACACCATCCCGTGGAGCAAGCTGACCTACGACACCAGCCTGGGCGGCTACCGCACGGACATCACCGAAGAGCAGTTACGCGGGGCACCGTCCTTTTACCGGGATCGCGATGACTATGACTGGTCCGACCGGGAGCGCGAGCGCGAACTGCACGACTACTGGAGAACTCCCTACTATTGGGGCATCTAAGCTTCAGGTCAGGGCAATCTCGTGGTGGAGCAGAAAGCCAGCGGAGCCTAAACGCTCCTCTGGCATCTGTGAATGAGGGAAGTGAAGAGTGCCGGATCTGTTCGAAGCCTAACCCAAGTTCGGCAATTCCCAGAGATGACATCCACAAAGCTGTTGGAGGCCGAATTCAGCATGGCAAAAAACCCGTGGCTCAGCCTCTGGCTGAGTGCAGCAAATACCTGGGCTGGTGCTGCTCGTGGATTCTGGACAGCAGAGATGCACCGTCAGCAGACGGCTATGTTGAACGAGATGACCCGACCGAAGCCTCGGTCCTCGCCCAAGACACGCTCATCCAAGAAAGCGGCATCAGGGGTGCGAAGGAGAGCCAAAGGCTGATCATAGCCATACCTCTTATCCGACAAGCCCTCAATAATCGGGCAAAAGCCGCCGCTCGGCCAGCGGCGCGTTCAGTTGGAACCGCAACCCTTTCGTGTCGTAGTGGACCTCCACTTGGGCATTGCGTTGCATGGGCAGGACCCGCTCGAGCAGCGTGGAGCCGAGGCCTTGGTGCTGCGGTTCATTCACGGGTGGACCACCGAACTCTCTACATTCCAGATGAAGCCTTCTACCTGCATTACTCTCAACCACGTCCCACCTGATCTGAACGCTCCCGACCGGGACCGACAAAGCCCCGTACTGGATGGCATTCGTGGTCAGTTCGTGACGAGCCATGCACTGAGGTTAGCGCCTCGCTCAAACCGGTTGATGTTAATGGTGTCCCGCACCAGATCGTCGGCACGGTCGCGGCTGCCGGTGAGCGAGGTAGCAAACGCGCGCAGACTTGGGACAGCTGCCGGTATCTGCTCTCGCAGGCAATCTTCAACCGGTTGCGGTGGGAGCCCCTCGGTGTGCTTCTATCTGACGGGCGAGGAGCATCAAACGTGGTGAGAGAGGAAGCCCATCCAGTTCGGCATACATCTCGCGCAAGGTCGTGCCGATCCGCACTTGTGTCTCAGACTGGATATCTCTCCAGAGATCATCGTCTCTCCAGGCATGGGGAACAACGACGATGTAGTCTTCCAGCCAATCGTCGGATGCTGCACAGCCCATCAGGCATTCCCGTCTGCTCTTGCTGGAGGTGGATATCAACGAGGAAGGTCGTCTTACGTTCCGGCCAAACGGTCACGTTTTGCTAACATATCTTTATTTCTTAAGTGCAACGAAGAAGAAGGAACTGGAGAAGCTTGGCCACGTTGCTTCCCTCATCAAGGGAGGCGGGATTGGCACAGGTTGGAACAGCGCTCACATTACTGGCAAAACCTTGCAGTGTCCTGACCATAGCTCTGATCCTTCCGTTTACGATCACTGCTGTTCCTGCCCAGGCGCAAGGCATCTTTGGGCTCTTCAGGGCCTTCTCCCAACCTGCTGCACCGACCCCACCACCCCAGCCCTTCGGGTATCAGCCTGATCCGGGGGTTGAGCCGCCCCGGCGCAAAGCTCGGCCACGCCCGACGCCTGTGGCTGTGGAGCAGCCTGAGATCAAGAAGCCGGTAGAACCGAAGCCGGTTGGAGAAATTGCCAATCCTGTTCCGGCGCTTCTCGCCGACAGCACCTTGTGCCCAGGAGACATGGTGATGTTCCCGGATGGGTTGCGGGTGTTCACAGGCCGCCCTGGAGGCTCACACAAGCTCGCGGACTTCAAACCCTTGGCCCAGGCAGGCAAGCACCTTTCCCGTGCAACCCGCAAGCTTGTCGCCCATCTCCTTCCAGGAGAAAACGTTGCGTGGAACACGGACGCAATCAGGTCTGGCGGCAAGCTTGCGGCTAACACCAAAGACGTTGACGAGACGGGAAGCGTAGGACGGACCGATGCTCGAAAGGGCTCACGTTCGCGATGATACGACCCTCTATCTAATCTGTTGTCGTAATAAGCCAGGGTGTCACGCGCGACCGAATGCGTCGCGCGTGAGTCTCGGACCGTCGGGCTCGCTATGATTGAACGAGGATGACCAAGGTCTCTGGCAACACGCCGTCATGCTCCATCGCATCGGCCGCAGGCTTCGTCTTCATAAAGGCCACCAACCGATCCATGTCAGCGACCTCCATAACTAAGCCCACGCGGTTCGGCTTTTGGGGATCAACAAATGTGCGAATGTTCGTTACGCCGATCGGTTCGAAAATCTCTTTCCGCTTCGGTGAGGCGAGCCAGTGCTTCGTGTCTTTGACATCGTGATGGGCTATTACGGTCGGCATGAAGTCCTCCCTCGTCTGGCCCCTAAATTGGAGCCAAGCATTACGCTACGCAGCGAAGCAAATCTTAACAACGCAATTCGGCGGAAGGGATGTTCGCGATCCGCGCGGCTGATCGCAAAAGGGTCGGTTGCGGCCCCTCCGGCGGCCGACCTAGAGGGTATCAGGCGTCAGACGTGATCCACTAGATCATTGTCCTTGATGGTCAGGAAATCGTCTGGGTTGAGTTTCGACGCATAGGTGACGAACTCTTTCAGAAGAAACTCTATATCACGCCGAAGTATCAGCGACAGAGCATTGGCTCGCAGATCATGCGATTGCTGAACCAACAGGTCAGACGGCAAAGAGAATAATCCTGCTTTTCGGTTCTATGTGTGACATGGCTTTGAGGTCATCCGGGAGATCCACACCACGTTGGTCATGCGCCGTGCGATGGCTGCGGCGGCTGCGGCGGCTGCGGCGGCTTGATCCTGCCGATTGAATGTCAGTTAGGAGCCGACGCGATCCAGTCTATCACAGACGGGGTAGCGGCAAGCCAGATGACTGAATTCTTAGGTCACCGCATATTCCAGACGGCTCCGGGACGAAGATGAAATGCCGTTTCATCAGACCGGCATCCCGCAACTACTTTCAGATAATCCTGTTCATTCGGAGCGCAAATTGACGCGGGACCTCCTCCGTATCGTTTTTCTTCGCTAACCTGATGAGCAGATCAAGGGGAGATTGCGAGGGCATGCATAAGTTTGGGGTGCTTGCCGCCCTTACGTTGAGTTGGATCACCGCATCCTGCGCTGAAAGAATAGTGCATCCGGCTGTTATGCCCCAGCCAACCCCACCGAAAGCCGCACCCAAGCCATGGCCTAACAATGTGGAGGCGAGGCATCGGGCTGAGACGATTGCAGAGAAGACCGGAAAGCGTTCGGCCATCCACTCTCGTCAGGTTGATCCACGCACCAGCGTGAGGCCAGAGCCGTCACCCGAACCTCAGGCTCCACTCCCGCAAGTATCCCAACAGCCAGAGCAGACCCCAATTTCGCGCGAACCGCCTGCGGTTGTGGCGCTTCCTCCACCCCCGGAACCTGCCGAACCCAACTTTCCGGTCGCAGTGCTGATGCCCCCACCTCCGGAACCCGCCGAGCCGACCTTCCCCTCAACGTCGCCAGCCATCGAGTTATCATCGGCGCGGGAGCCAGCCACACCGACCCTGCCGGAGGCGCCCCCGGAGGCCGGAATCCCACCGCCTCCCGATCCCGCCGAGCCGAGTTTCCCAGTGGCCACGTTGATGTCCCCACCTCCGGAACCGGCTGAACCGACTCTGCCTCAGAGTTCACAAGAGCAGATCGCCTCTGAAACCCCGATCCCAATCCCATTTCCAGACCTTCCGTCCTATCTTTCGCTACGCCCGCGTTTTGATTGGGTGGATACAGTCGGTGCGATCGAACTCCCGCACAACCCACTATCTGAGGCTCTTAAAGCAAACCCAGAGGAACGAACCCCAAGCCTGATCCGAACTCCTTGGCCACTCTCGATTAATGCCACCTAAGCGAACGCAATTCGGCAGGTCGAAGCTCCGTAAAGACAGGCTGGCCAATGGCGCGCGGCACGGCTGTTTGTCGCGAGGGTGAGCGCCTCGCTGCAGGTGGGCACGGCCGCCTCCTCGCGCGAGCCCGGTTCGAGGCCTGCGCCATCAACACGCCGCCGGTTACTGGATTTGATGTAGTGAGCGGCCAATTCCTTTGTGACTTGCCCGCCTCATAGATCGATCAACACGACGGATCGGGTCCTATGGACCATTTCGTTGCGATCGTCATCGGCACGGGCGTCGTTGGACTTGCGGTCGCGCGGGAACTCGCTGTTCAAGATCTCTCGGTGCTCGTGGGTTCGCTTCCGCACCAATGAAAAAGGCCCCGGATTTCCCCGAGGCCTTTCCATTCTTAAAAGAGAACGGGACTTAGAAGCCGCCCATGCCACCCATGCCGCCGCCAGGCATCGCCGGAGCAGCATCGTTCTTTGGCGTCTCTGCAACCATGGCCTCGGTGGTGACCAGCAGGCCAGCCACAGACGCTGCGTTCTGCAGAGCCGTGCGGACGACCTTGGCCGGATCGACGATGCCGGCCTGGAGCATGTCCACGAACTCTTCCGTCTGAGCGTTGAAGCCGTAGGTGTCGGACTTCGTGTTGTCGTTGATCTTGCCGACCACTGTGGATCCCTCAACACCGGCGTTCTCGGCGATCTGACGGAGCGGAGCCTCGAGCGCGCGCAGGACGATCTTGATGCCGGCCTGGACGTCCGGGTTGTCGGTCGTGAGCTTCGCAACCGCAGCCTTGGCGCGCAGCAGAGCCGTGCCGCCGCCGGGAACGATGCCCTCTTCCACCGCAGCGCGGGTGGCATGCATCGCGTCGTCCACGCGGTCCTTCTTCTCCTTCACCTCGATCTCGGTCGAGCCGCCGACGCGGATCACCGCGACGCCGCCTGCGAGCTTGGCCAGGCGCTCCTGAAGCTTCTCACGGTCGTAGTCCGAGGTGGTCTCCTCGATCTGCGCCTTGATCTGCTGAACACGAGCTTCAATCGCGTCCTTTGCACCGGCGCCATCAATGATCGTGGTGCTCTCCTTGTCGATGCGAATACGTTTGGCACGGCCGAGCATGTCGAGGGTGACATTCTCGAGCTTGATGCCGAGGTCCTCAGAAATCGTCTGGCCGGCGGTGAGAATCGCGATGTCCTCGAGCATGGCCTTGCGGCGGTCGCCGAAGCCGGGAGCCTTCACGGCAGCGATCTTCAAGCCGCCACGCAGCTTGTTGACCACGAGGGTGGCGAGAGCCTCGCCCTCGATATCCTCCGCCACGATCAGCAGCGGCTTGCTGGTCTGCACCACGGCTTCGAGGATCGGCAGTAGCGACTGCAAGGAAGAGAGCTTCTTCTCGTGGATGAGGATGTAGGGATCCTCGAGCTCCGCAATCATCTTCTCGGCGTTGGTGATGAAGTACGGCGAGAGGTAGCCGCGGTCGAACTGCATGCCCTCGACCACGTCGAGCTCGGTCTCGGCGGTCTTGGCCTCCTCGACGGTGATGACACCCTCGTTGCCGACCTTCTGCATCGCCTGGGCGATCATCTCGCCGATGGAGGCATCACCATTGGCCGAGATGGTGCCGACCTGAGCGATCTCCTCAGATGAAGCCACCTTCTTGGCGCGGGACTGGATGTCCTTCACCGCCTCGGCGGTGGCAAGATCGATGCCGCGCTTGAGGTCCATCGGGTTCATGCCGGCGGCAACCGCCTTGGCGCCCTCGCGGACGATGGCCTGGGCCAGAACGGTCGCGGTGGTGGTGCCGTCACCAGCCACATCGCTCGCCTTCGAGGCCACTTCGCGCACCATCTGGGCGCCCATGTTCTCGAACTTGTCGGCGAGCTCGATCTCCTTGGCCACGGTGACGCCGTCCTTGGTGATGCGCGGAGCGCCGTAGCTCTTTTCCAGCACCACGTTGCGGCCCTTGGGGCCCAGCGTGACCTTTACGGCGTTGGCCAGAATATCGACACCGCGCAGCATCCGATCGCGTGCATCAGTGGAGAATTTTACGTCTTTGGCAGCCATGAGCTGAACTCCTGTTATTTGTTATCTGTTCGGGCTGGGCTGTTTAAGCTGCCTTCTGAGCCGCGGCGGACTGTTCGATCACGCCCATGATGTCGGATTCCTTCATGATCAGGAGATCCTGGCCATCGATACGCACCTCGGTGCCGGACCACTTGCCGAAGAGCACGCGGTCGCCGGCCTTCACGTCGAGGGCGACGACCTTGCCGCTCTCGTCACGGGCGCCGGGGCCGACGGCGACGATCTCGCCCTCTTGCGGCTTCTCCTTGGCGGTGTCCGGGATGATGATGCCGCCGGCCGTCTTCTCTTCGGCTTCGATGCGGCGGACGACGACGCGGTCGTGCAGCGGACGGAACTTCATGGGCAAGCCTCCTCGTTCTAGAATTGGGGGCACTCGTCTGCGCCGAGCAGCACGTTTAGCACTCGACGCATGGGAGTGCTAACGCGAGTTGATAGCCTGATGCCCCGGTTCAGGCAAGCACATCCTTCAAGAGAAGCTGAACCGTATTCTTGTGCGCGGCGTTGAGCTGTCATAGGCCGCTTGGCCGTTCAGAGATGGGGTTCAGCAGTGTTGAGTTTCGATGCCGTTGAAGAAGTCTGTGAGAGCAGGCAGACGACCCTTGTGATCCACCCGACCATTTGCCGGGCCATCAAAGGGTACGAGGAAAGCTTCTACGTTGGGCTGCGCTGCTTCCTGGCAGGAGAGTGCGATGGGCTCTACTTCCTCCCGCTCCAGGGCGCTGACTATGTTCGCCTCGTCTTCTCGAAACGAGTTTCGTCCGGAGGGTACAATCTTCTCAGGGTTGACCCGCTGACAAAGGAGGGACTGGCACAGATCAAAGCATCCTTGGACTGACTACACCAAACGCCACCTTGTTGCCGGCTAGCTGTCAAACATCCAGAGCAGGAGTTTCGGTGTTAGTGCTGCGTCCAATAACCAGACGTGCCGCTACTGCACTCGGATGGAGCACGTGACGGAGGAGCAGTACGACGTCAAGCCGGGGCTTGAGCCGATCTTATGAAACCCCCTGCCTCGTTTGCGATCCAGCACTAGGATAGACGGCAGCCGTTTCGGAGAGCGCCATGACAGACGACCAAGACAACTCTCATGATCAGCACGAGCATTGGAAGCACCATGGCGTTCAAGTGATCAAGGGTGACCGCCTGGACTCGAATACCGCTCAGACCCCGGGCATGTTTCGGCAGGCTGCAATAAATCATGCGCGGGTAGGGGCACAAAAGATCTGGGCAGGCACGGTGTCGATACAGCCAAACGCCAAGACTGGAGTGCACCACCACGGTGAGTTGGAGAGCGTCATCTATGTCGTAAGAGGCAAAGCTCGCATGCGTTGGGGTGAGCGGTTGGAGTTCGTTGCGGAGGCTGGACCCGGGGACTTCATCTATGTGCCGCCCTTCGTGCCCCATCAGGAGATCAACGCCAATCCGGATGAGCCCCTCGAATGCGTTCTCGTGCGCAGCGATAACGAAGCTGTAGTGGTGAACATTACCGACGTGGACCCGGTCGAGCGGCCGGAGGAGGTCTACTGGGTCGACCCGATCCACAAGCACCCGGACTAAGGGCATTCCAGAGCCACAAATCCTACAAGTCAGGAAGAGCCCCAGTGCGTTTCCTAGGCTGACTGCATGGTCACTTTGCTCCCGCAAGGCCGGCGGGATCAGCGGCAAGGACGGAGTTCACGCCAAAATGCAGGTCCTCGTTTGCGGAGCCAGTAGACGCCGGTCTTGGGATGCTTCCAGGGACACGGCGTTGAAAGGGCCATGTGTACCGCCCGTGTGTACCACTCGGGCAGTCTGAAGCCACTGATTTTGCTGGATTTCTAAGCGGATCAACACCTTAGGGTGTTGTTGGTGCCCAGGAGAGGACTAGCCCCTTCTTTGCGCTAAAGACTTTGTTATCAACTACTTAGGCCAAACGTTCTTCACCCTGTTTGTACCAGAGCTTTGTGCCAATGTGGAGACATATAACGGCGAAACCTCACCGAGATTTGTCTAGGTCGTAGGGCAATCCCGATTGGCTCTAACGAATAAGTAACTCCTGTGGATCGATGAGGAACGTGTGGCACACCGGATGGCAAACGCGCCGCTGCTTGGATACCTTGCTCCCCAAGATAAATACGAAATGCTTCGCAGTTACACACGCCACGGTGGGCTGCGACAGGGGCAAATCAAACAAGGGAAGTTCCGCAATGAGCCGTAGCTTGCGTCAGCTTATTCTTGCTGCTGCTCCTCTCCCCTTGTTGCTTGGAGCCTGTAATACCACCGCGAATCCGTCACCTGAGTTCAACGCAGCATCCATGAGTAAAGAGGAGGCCGCTCCTCTAATGAGTGCCTATAAGCTCTGCATGGCCTCGAAGGCGGCTGCGCTTGATGATGGGATTAGTCCAGCGGACGCTGTAGGCAGAGTAGTGGCCACTTCATGCTCTCCTGCTTTCAGAAGGTATGTAGAGGCGAGAACTCCTGCCCAGTATGCATCGAGAGTATTATCGCAGATGGAGAGAGATACGACTCCAGATTGGGGAACGGAAGCCGTGTTAGAACATCGGGCGCGGCGTAGGTAGAGGGCGATTTAAGATCGCCTCGCCTTTGTAATCAGATGCCGCTTACCGCAGCTCATACATAGTTGCGAGGGCATCATTTGATACTAGCCCGACCATGATCAGCAGGAGTCCCTTCAGTTGGGCGTTCCCGCAAAGTGGGGCTGTTTGGAAAAATTCAGCAAAACCGTCTGAGCCTATTCGCTAATGCTGTTTGAAGTGGCTTCCCCCTCCGGAGTGGCCCGAATGCGCAGATTGCTCTTCCCAAAAACAAGCCTGAGTATTGCCAGCGTTCGCATCTAAGGAAGATAACGATGGCCAGTCAGGAGTTGCTGTTCCCGGATTTCTACACGCGGGTCGTTAAGGGATATCACGGTTCAAACGTTAACAATCAGCCTGGCAATCGGCCACGCGGAACCTTCACTCGCGCTAAGCCAGGTGCAGTGAGAGTGATGGCTGTTCTGCTCAATCCTGGACAGCCTAATGCTGATGAGTTGCGTATTGAGGGCAAACTAGAGGGCCAGGAGCTAGCCAAGGCATTGTGGCATTACAGCGGGACTGTTTGGGATGGTCAGTATTATTCTAAGACGCTTTCCGTTCTGCGGCGGGACGCTTCCCTCCTGCTAGATTTGCCGGAGGACGATTGTGCTAAGCAATTCATGTTCACCAATCTCGTCCGCTGCACAACGACTGGAAATCGGCCACCTGGGGCTGAGGCAATCCAAATTGGGGTAAACTGGCTCAAAGAAGAGATAGAGTTGTGGAAGCCGAAGTACGTAATTGCATACCATACAAAGGTGGAGAAGGCTTTTAGAGACAATCGCATCCGGTTTGACACTCAATTACCGCATCCCGCCGCGCTAGGAGAATGGCTCGTTCCAGGCCGTCGGCAGATACGGATTGACGAAGTGCGGCGGCAGCTCCGGCTCTAAATCCCATCGGTTTTCCTCCATCCTGCTCGCTATCAAAGAACCTTGCCCTTGTGAGAGGCGGTACAAGCTTATCAATAATATCGACCTCTGGCCGACTTCTTGAAATACCTGCTGGCCCTTGGCTCAAAGAGCAGCAAGGTATCCGTAGAAATTAGGGAGGCGATCAGAGCCGGACTGCCAAGACAGCCCCGACCGCCTCACCCTGCCCTCCGTTCACACATGAACATTGTGGAATAGCGGAGGGTTAGCCTACTCGTCCTTTGATGCCTCTCGGTTCATTTCCTCAAGGAGATACTGGGGAATACCTATAGTTATCCAGTAATCTCCATTTGCCGAGAACGTTGTTGTAGGCATTTCAAGAACAATTCCTCCCTTCCCATCTTTAGTTACTCTAGGTCCAACCGTAAAGTGACCGGCTCCTGCGCTCCATCCCATCAGTTCAGGGATTATTACCTTAGAACCCATATCCCTACGAAGGCCGTTTAGCTTAATTTTCACCTTGCTCTCCCGTTATTTAATTTATGAATACTTTCATATTACGCTGGAACTTGTCAAATCTGTTGCGAGATTTTCGTCACACGTGTGCAGCGTTCAGGAAAAGGCTTGCGGGAGAGATACGTAAATTGTAACGTATTCTCAGGAAATCGTTACACGAATGGGGCTGAACATCATGGCTAGCAAGGGCAAGACAGAGGCTGTGGCCTACCTGAGAACATCCTCAGCAGCTAATGTCGGAGCAGACAAGGACAGTGAGAAGCGTCAGCGTCAGGCTGTCGAGGCTTACGCTAGGTCAGCAGGGTATCGGGTCGTTGATACCTACTATGACGAGGCCGTGAGTGGTGCCGACCCTATCGAGACACGTCCTGGCTTCTCTGCCTTGCTTGATCGGATCGAGAGCAATGGCGTGAGAGTGGTGCTGGTAGAGGACGCTTCACGCTTTGCACGGCAGCTCAGCGTTCAAGAGGCGGGTATCCTGGCACTGAATGACCGAGGCGTAATGGTCCTTACCGCATCGGGCGACAACCTCACTGAGACTGACGATCCCTACAAGGTGGCTATGCGTCAGATGGCTGGTGTCTTTGCTCAGCTAGAGAAGGCTCGGCTGGTTCACAAGCTCAAGGCTGCAAGGGATCGCAAGAGAGCTACTGGCGAGAAGGTGGAAGGAAGAAAGAGCCATGCAGAGCTAAACCCTGACATGGTTGCTCTTGCGAAGAAGCTTCATCGGTATCCGGTGAACAGTAAGAGGCGATCCTTGAGGGAAATCGCTACTGAGCTGGCTGCACAAGGATTCGTTGGTGCGAATGGTCAGACATACGCTGCAATGTCGATCAAGCGCATGATTGAAGCCTGATAAGCCACTGTAGAATAACGATGCTTACGGTAGCGTAAGGAATTGTAAGACTATAGTTAAACTGAAAAATAATTAAGATCAAGTCTAGCAATATTCGTGTCGATTATTGATCCTTGTGACCTGCCTGCCTGTGGGGGTATGGCGTCGATAAGGAGAAATCATTGAGCAACTATATGTGTAAGGCTCCTGGCTGCTGCGAAAGGGCGGCAACTCGATACGGGGTCTATTGCAATGCTCATCGGTCACGGCAAAGGCGACACGGTGAAGCAAACCAAGATGCCATCAGCAAGGCTGACCTGAAGATTTATGAGCAGCTTGTTCATGATCGGATTGGAAAGAACAAGAACAAAGCAATTTGGCAGCAGCTTAAGGCGCGATGGGGCGTGATCGTCCAAGAGGCGCAAGAGGCACTGGAGCAGTCACGCAAAGGTACGCCTATGCCTTCATGGAAGAGGACAGTGGCTGTTGAACTCGTGAAGCTGTCAAACACGGTTGAAGCAGAAGCAGTCATCAACACCGTGCTGGCTATCTATCTCTTGCAAGATCACGAGCCGAGAAAGATCAAGTCGGACAGGGCGTTCCGCACTCAGATGGTGCGGCGTGTCAGGGGACTCACGAAGCAAAATGCTGGGACTTGGAGAGACAGCAGTTCAGGTAAGACCAAGATTGCTTATCGGGAGCTAAACGCGAAGGCAGTTGACGCTCTTTCTCACAAGCTGGTTATGGCGTTCGGTCCAACAGGGGTCACGATTGCTGACCTTGAGAAGCGGGATCATGAGCGAAAGCAGATGGAGTTGATAGAGCATAACCAAGCCTTGGGAGACCTCCAGTGAGTGAAGGCACTATGCCGCTGGAGCAGATCGGTGCTCAGGCCAGAGCGCACATAATTAAAGGAGATCAGGCAATGGACAAGGCAGAGCAGCACTACCTCTCTGCTGGCCTTTATCTCAAGGAAGCTCTTGAAAAGGTCTCCCGCACGAAGGGATTAAGCTGGCCTGCATGGCTTGCTCAGAACGTTAGCATCGGTAAGAGCAGGTCATACGAGTTGATGGCCATTGCTAACGGTCGCAAGACTGCTGAAGAGATGAAGGCTGACGCTGCTGCAAGACAGAGCGCACACCGTGAGAAGAACAAGAATCGACCGTCACGTAACGGACAGTCAGGTGAAATTGTTCAGGAACATCAGCACTCGGACCTTGTGAGTGAAGCGCGGCATGCGTCAGACAATCTTCACGCGAGGCTTGAGGCGATCATAAAGCGTCTTACCAACGAACAGCTTCAACAAGCACTCGACTACATAAACGAACAGTTTGGAGATGCTCAATGAGTACAGGGGCATCACAAGAAACCAAGACGATTACCCTCTCTCACCTGATCCGTGATCCTAAGTTCCAAGTAAGACGGAGGCTGCATCAACCGGCAATCAACCGATACATTGATGTTCTTAAAACGGGCAACGCCATGCCCCCTATCCAGATTGTCTACATGAATGGCGCTCCTGTGCTGATTGATGGCTGGCACAGGGTTGAGGCGATGGGGCAGTTAGGAAGGGTCGAGGTGGAGGCGACTGTCTTAGAAGCCACTGAGAAGGAAGCCTATTGGCTGGCAGCAAAGGCAAATATGGAACACGGCGTTTCATACAAGAAGAGCGAACTGCGCGAAGTCTTTAGAGCTTATGTCGAGGCAGGACAGCACAAGAAAAGCAAGAACAGGTTCAAATCATACCGCGAGATGCAAAGTGATCTGAGTATTCCTGTCAACGGCGGTTCAAAAGTCGACCACGGGGCGGCGCAAAACTGGGCCAGTGGCGGGCGCGCTGACCACATAGCTGGCGCGTGCCATGGCGCATTGGCCCCCTGGGCCAATTGTCATCGGGTTGATTTCAGGACGATGTTTGCCGTTTGCGCGATCGGCTATGAGCAAGACGGTAGCTCTCGCCGTTCATCTCGAGGATGCTGACATGGTGGGTCAGTCGGTCGAGAAGTGCGCCCGTAAGGCGTTCTGAGCCAAGGGTCTCGGTCCATTCGTCAAAGGGCAGATTGCTGGTTATGAGGGTGGCGCCGCGTTCGTAGCGTCGCGAGATCAGCTCGAACAGCAGCTCCGCCCCGGTCTTCGAGAGGGGCACGAAGC